>NZ_CP019332.1:723144-1323144 GCF_002163855.1 Winogradskyella sp. PC-19
AATGTTTCTTGCTTCGGTTTTTCTGATGGTGCTATTACGATTAGCTTTGCTGGTGGAACGAGTCCTTATGATATTTCTGGTGACTTTACGGCTACTGATGTAACTACTGACCAATCACATACTGGTCTTGCTGCTGGAACTTATAACTATACGATTACTGATGCTAACGGATGTACAGAAACTGCTAGCACTACTATTGCTCAACCTGACGCTGAGCTTACCGCACAAGCTACTGGTACAAACTTATCATGTAATGGAGATAATTCAGGATCCATTAACTTAACAGTAGATGGAGGTACTTTACCTTACTCTTACGCGTGGACTAATGGAGATAATACAGAAGATATTTCTGGTCTTGCTGCTGGCAATTACAATGTAACAGTTACTGATGCTAATGGTTGTACTGCAACATTATCAACTCCTATTCAAATTACACAGCCTGAGGTAGTAAGTATAGAATTGACAAAAATTAATGCGAATGCAACAGCAGGATGTGCCAACGGTACCGCTACTGCGAATCCTTCTGGAGGTACTGCGCCATATACTTATCTATGGAGTGATGGTCAAACGACTGCAACTGCTACAAACCTATCTGGAGATATCATTGGTGGTACACAATACTCAGTTACAGTTACTGATGCTAATGGTTGTACCGCAGTACAAAGTGTAGTAATCAATTGTGTTAGTGATTGTGATGCAGTTATAGCTGTTGGAGACATAGACAATATATTATGTAAAGGTGATAGTACTGGTAATGCTACTGTTAGTGCAAGTTCTATAGCAAATCCAAGTGCCACATTTACTTTTGTATGGAACACTACACCTGTCCAGGTTGACAGCGGTGTTACCTCAAGTACAATAAGCAACCAAATAGCTGGAGTTTACACTGTGAGTGTAACAATTGACGGAACGGTCTGTTCTCCAGTCGAAGAAAGTATTACAATTACAGAACCTTCAACTAGTGTAAGTGTTACAGCTACATCTACTGATGAAACTGGACCTACAACCAATGATGGTACTGTAACTGCAAATCCTTCTGGAGGTACACCAGATTATACTTACTTATGGTCTCCTGGTGGAGCAACAACGCAAACTGTAAATGGTTTAAGTGATGGAAACTATACAGTTACTGTAACTGATGAAAATGGTTGTACAGCTACAACGACTGTCACAGTTAACAATGGAGATTGTAGAAATTTATCAGCTGTTGCTTCTTCTACTGCTGTTTCATGTAATGGAGGAGATGATGGAACTGCAACAGTAAACGTAACTGGTGGTTTAGGTAATTTTACATATTCGTGGAGTAATGGAGAAACTACACAATCTATATCAGGTTTGGTAGCTGGAACATATACTGTTACTGTTAGTGATGTTGATACTGGTTGTGATTCAGTAAGTTCTACAACTATTAATGAACCAACTGCTTTGAGTACAGGAATTGCTGTTACCGATGTAGCTTGTCATGGAGAAAATACTGGTTCCTTAGATTTAACAGTCAATGGCGGAACTACAGATTATACTTTTTTATGGTCAAATGGAGAAACTACTGAAGATATTACCAATCTTCCTGCAGGGAATTATTCTGTAACTATTACAGATGCAAATGGATGTACTATTACTGATAGTGCTACTGTTGAAGAACCTCTTGTTGCTCTATCTGCCAATATTACTTCTCAAACTGATATTGTTTGCTCTACTACAGGAAGCGTAACGGTTGAAGGTCAAAATGGAACTGCACCATACACTTATAATATTGATGGAGGAACAAACCAAAACAACGGAACATTTAATGATTTATTGGCCGGAATCTATACTGTAAATGTTATTGACGCTAACTTATGTACAACTACAGTTGAAGTTACTATTCTTGCTAATTGTATAACAGCTATCAATGATATTAACGATACGTTTATCGATACACCTGTGTCTGGTGATGTATCTACGAATGACTTAAATCCTGATGGACCTGCTGGAACGGAAACGTTTACTGCAACCACTCAGCCTAATAATGGTACGCTAGTCTTTAACCCTGATGGTACTTATACGTACACGCCTAACCCTGATTTTACTGGTACTGATACATTTACTTATGAAGTATGTGATGCTGGTAACCCGATTGCTTGTGATACTGCAACGGTAACTATTGAAGTTGCGCCTATGCCTACTTCTGGTAATGAGCCGCCTGTAGCTAACGATGATACCAATACCACGGAAGTCGATACGCCTGTATCTGGTACTGTTATTTCTAATGACTTTGACCCTGATGGAGACACGATAATCGTGACTGGAAACACAGACCCGACTAACGGTACTGTCGTGGTGAACCCTGATGGAACGTACACCTACACGCCTAACCCTAGTTTTGAAGGTGAAGATACGTTTACATACACCATCTGTGATGATGCAAATCCTGCCGCTTGTGATACTGCTACGGTAACTATTCAAGTTGTACCAGACGATGCTAACATCGTAGTGGCTAATGATGATACATATAATGGTGAAGTTGATACAAATATCACTGGTAACCTTACTGATAATGATAATGACCCTGAAGGTGATGACTTTACTGTAACTAGTAATACTAACCCTGCTAATGGTTCGGTAACGGTGAACCCTGATGGAACGTTTACTTACACACCTAACTCTGGCTTTAGTGGTACAGACTCATTCACATATACCATTACAGATGATAATGGAGCTACAGATACTGCTACAGTATATATCACTATTCAATTAACTCCTGCTCCTGGAATTGCATTAGTCAAAACTGGAATATTTGTAGACAGTAATCAAGATCAATGTTCTGATGTTGATGAAACAGTAGTTTATACTTTCACTGTAACAAATCAAGGTAATGTACCTTTAAGCGCTGTTACTATTTCGGATGAGTTGTTCCAAGCTCCAAATCCAATAGTGGATATTGTATTAACTAGTGGTGATGATAATTCTAATGATTTATTAGATTTAGATGAAACTTGGGTTTTTAACGCAACATATTCTATAACTCAAAATGATATAGATACAGGAAGTATAACAAATCAAGCAACAGTTGAGGGGACATCAACTGGACCTAATCAAGATGTTGTTACTGATTTATCTGATAATAACGTAGTTACAGAAAATGATGCTACAATAACAACTTTATGTAATACAGCTTCTATTGATTTAGTGAAGACCGGTGTCTTCAATAATGAAAATGTAAATCAATGTTCTGAAATTGGAGAAACAATTACCTATACTATTACATTAACTAATACAGGTAATACTAGTCTTGAAAATGTTTCAATTGAAGATACCTTATTAGATAATTCAATTCCTGCTATTCCACTTGTACTTACTTCAGGTGATACAGATAATGATTCAGAATTAGACACTGACGAAATTTGGGTTTATAATGCAAATTATCCAATAAATGAAACTGATATAATTGAACTTGAAGTTGACAATACTGCAGTAGTTACAGCAACTGATGTAACAAATGGAAGTACTGTAACTGATTTTGATGAAATTACAACTGATCTAGTCGCTGATACTACTCCACCAGATTCGTCACAATGTGAACCATTAGATGAAACTATTGAATGTGATGGCGATAATAATGAGATGTTAGCAAACGCATGGGATGCCGCTAATATACAAGCATTGTTGGATTGTGCTACAGATAATTGTGATAATAACTTCACTGTAACTTCTAATTACTCTTACAGTAATTTAGTAATTACATGCGGAGCTTCTGGAATAATAGATGTAATATACACTTTAACAGATAGTTCTGATAACGTGAGTACTTATTCAGCAAAGTTTACTATAGAAGATAATACAGCTCCAGTAATAGATACATTACCTGCTGATTCAACTATAAACTGTCCTGATACGCCTAGCTTCGAGCAAGCTACTGCTACGGATGCTTGTGGTTCTGACTTTACATTAACATTCGAAGATGTAACAACTAACGGTGATTGTGCTGGTGAATACAGCATAACTCGTACTTGGACGGCTACGGATGCTTGTGGTAACGCATCTACTGCTACACAAACTATTAATGTAATTGATACGGATGCACCAGTTATTGCTGCACTTCCTGCTGATTCAACTATAAACTGTCCTGATACGCCTAGCTTCGAGCAAGCTACTGCTACGGATGCTTGTGGTTCTGACTTTACATTAACATTCGAAGATGTAACAACTAACGGTGATTGTGCTGGTGAATACAGCATAACTCGTACTTGGACGGCTACGGATGCTTGTGGTAACGCATCTACTGCTACACAAACTATTAATGTAATTGATACGGATGCACCAGTTATTGCTGCACTTCCTGCTGATTCAACTATAAACTGTCCTGATACGCCTAGCTTCGAGCAAGCTACTGCTACGGATGCTTGTGGTTCTGACTTTACATTAACATTCGAAGATGTAACAACTAACGGTGATTGTGTTGGTGAATACAGCATAACTCGTACTTGGACGGCTACGGATGCTTGTGGTAACGCATCTACTGCTACACAAACTATTAATGTAATTGATACGGATGCACCAGTTATTGCTGCACTTCCTGCTGATTCAACTATAAACTGTCCTGATACGCCTAGCTTCGAGCAAGCTACTGCTACGGATGCTTGTGGTTCTGACTTTACATTAACATTCGAAGATGTAACAACTAACGGTGATTGTGCTGGTGAATACAGCGTAACTCGTACTTGGACGGCTACGGATGCTTGTGGTAACGCATCTACTGCTACACAAACTATTAATGTAATTGATACGGATGCACCAGTTATTGCTGCACTTCCTGCTGATTCAACTATAAACTGTCCTGATACGCCTAGCTTCGAGCAAGCTACTGCTACGGATGCTTGTGGTTCTGACTTTACATTAACATTCGAAGATGTAACAACTAACGGTGATTGTGCTGGTGAATACAGCGTAACTCGTACTTGGACGGCTACGGATGCTTGTGGTAACGCATCTACTGCTACACAAACTATTAATGTAATTGATACGGATGCACCAGTTATTGCTGCACTTCCTGCTGATTCAACTATAAACTGTCCTGATACGCCTAGCTTCGAGCAAGCTACTGCTACGGATGCTTGTGGTTCTGACTTTACATTAACATTCGAAGATGTAACAACTAACGGTGATTGTGCTGGTGAATACAGCATAACTCGTACTTGGACGGCTACGGATGCTTGTGGTAACGCATCTACTGCTACACAAACTATTAATATAATCGATGAGACTGCACCAGAATTAACTATTCCTGCTGATGTAACAGTTGAGTGTTCTGACGACACTTCTACAACTGCTACTGGTGTTGCAACTGCAACGGATACTTGTAGTACAACTATAGATATTGTTTCTTCTGATGTTACAACTCCTGGAACATGTGATGGAGAATTTACGATAACACGTACTTGGACTGCTACTGATGAGTGTGGCAATGTTGCTACCGAAATTCAAACTATTAGTGTCGTAGATACTACTGCTCCAGAATTAACGATTCCTGCAGATGTTACAGTAGAGTGTTCTGATGACACATCAACAGCTGCTACAGGAGGAGCAACAGCGACAGATTTATGTAGTAATACAATAGATATAGCATTCTCTGATGTTACAACTCCTGGGGCTTGTGATAATGCATTTACTATTACTAGGACTTGGACAGCTACAGATTCTTGTGGTAACCCAGCAACGGCAGTACAAACTATTAATGTTGTTGACACTACTGCTCCAGTAATTACTACTACTCAAGGAGATTTAGATGTAACAATAGAATGTTCTGATACAACTGCTTTGGATGATGCTTTAGCTCTTGAGCCTACAGTAACTGATAATTGTTCAACGACTTTAATAACTACATTAGTTAGTGACGATACAGTTCAAGACCCAGATTGTCCTAATGCTTCTGTAAGAACTAGAATATGGACTTTTGATGATGGTTGTGGTAATATTTCTGAATCTTTCACTCAAACAATAAGCATTATAGATACTACTGCTCCAGTATTAATCACTGACTTAGACCTCAATATTACTGTAGAGTGTGATGCTATACCAGAAATTCCTGAATTAGTATTTGAAGACAATTGTTCTTCTAATGTAACTGTAACATTTAATGAAGACATTAACTTCTTCCCTAATGTTGATGATTACGAAATTATTAGAGATTGGACAGCTGATGATGGTTGTGGTAATATTACTGCTATTACTCAAGTAATTATGGTAACTACACCAACAATTACTGCTAACGATGGTGATAGATGTATAGATGATGGAATAATCAATTTATTTGACTTCTTACAATCAGATGTAGATACGAGTGGTACTTGGTCTATAGTAATAGGTAATACCATTACAATAAATGATAACTTATTTGACCCACAAAACGGTGGAGAAGTTGGAGAGATATACACATTTAGATATTCTCTAGGTGATACATGTCCAGTAGAAGTAGATGTAAACATTACATTAAACGGTGATTGTATAGTACTACCTTGTGGTCAAGAAGATGTAAATATTTCTAAAACGATTACACATAACGGTGATGGAATAAATGAGTTCTTCGAAATTACTGGAGTTGAAACTTGTGGTTTTGTAACAGAAGTTCAAATATTTAACCGTTGGGGTGCAGTAGTTTATAAAAACAATAATTACCAAAATGATTGGGGTGGACAAACAATTAGCTCTTCAGTCGGTGATTCAAATAATGTCCCAACAGGAACTTACTACTATGTAGTAACATTAAGAAACAGTGGTTTAGAGCCATTTGCTGGTCCACTTTACGTAGTAACTGGCAACTAATAAAAAAGAAAGTAAAAACTGATACCTATGAAGTTAAATAAATTTTACGGCATTGTATTCATGTTACTGTTAACCTCAGTAACGTTTGCCCAGCAGCTTCCGCAGTTTACGCAATACATGTTTAATACCATTTCTATTAATCCTGCTTATGCTGGATCAAGGGAAACATTAAGCGTAATTGGATTGCACAGAAGCCAATGGGTAGGTCTAGAAGGTGGTCCCCAAACTCAGACACTATCTATACATGCACCTTTGAGAAATGAAAAAGTTGGACTTGGACTATCCGTAATTAATGACGAGCTTGGATTTGAAAATTTTCAATATGTCTATGGTGATTTCTCTTATACAATAACAACTGGTTTAAATTCTAAATTAGCTTTTGGTATTAAAGGTGGAGTAACTGCTTATAACTTAGATGGTGATTTTGTCCTATCAGAAGCTAATGACCCAGTAATTTTTGGTTTTGAGGATCGTTTAGATTTTAATGTTGGCGCCGGAGTATATTGGCATAGTGATAGATGGTATTTAGGTTTGTCTGCGCCAAGAATATTGAATAATGACAAAATAGAGGCCAATGGTTTCGAAGCTCTTGACCGTGTGAGTTACTACTTCACTGGTGGTTATGTATTTGATTTAAGTGATAACATAAAATTAAAGCCATCTGCTTTACTTAAAGCTACAAATGGTGCACCATTATCATTTGATATTTCTGCAAACTTTCTATTTAATGAAAAGTTTTGGATAGGTGGTGGATACAGAATTAACGAGCAAGCAGCAGCACTCGGTGGAATTGTAGATTTCCAAGTCTCAAAGCAACTTCGTATAGGATATGCTTACGAATATCCACTTTCTGATATTAGACCTTTCACAAGTGGAACTCATGAAGTTTTATTAATGTTTGAAATCTTTAAAAGTCGTAGAATCAAATCCCCTAGATACTTCTAAAATATGCAGTTTAATATGAAAACAAGATTAATTCTTATCGTATTCACCCTTTGTTTTTCTTCAAGCTTTGCACAGTTGAAGTTAGCAGACAAATTCTTTAAAAGTTACGGCTATGTAAAAGCTGTAGAACTTTATAAAGAAGTAGTAAAAGATGGTGATAGCTCAATGCATGTACTTACTAGAATAGGAGATGCATATTATAACAACTCACAAACTGAAGAGTCTGCCTTATGGTATGGCTTAGCGGTCGATAAATATGAAAAGAAATTAGATTCAGAATACCTTTTCAAATACATACAATCACTTGTTAGTATTAAAGACTACGAAAAGGCTGAAATTTGGGTTCAAAAACTCAAAGGTCGACAAGACGAAGACTCTGATGCAAAGAAATATATTCAAGATAATTTTGATATCTACAAGCTTTCAGAAACTACGGACGAAAAACGTATTGTCAATTTATACAACGTAGATTTCAACACTAAATATTCAGACTTTGGAGCTTATGTAAAGGACGACATCCTCTATTTTGCTTCATCTAGAGATGAATCATCAAAAGTTTATGATTGGAATAAAGAACCTTTCTTAGATATTTATCAAGTTGAAATTAAAAGAGGAAATAAAACTCTATCCTTCAATGAGCCTAATAAAGTCTCAGGAGAAAGAATTAACTCTAAATTTCATGAATCTTCAGTAGCTATAACAAATGATGGCAAAACAATTTATTTCACTAGAGATAATTTGACAAAAGGAGATCGTTTAGATTATGACAAAAAAGGAACTACTCACTTAGAGCTTTTTAAAGCTACTAAAGATGAAGCATCTAACTCATGGACTAATTTAGAGATATTACCTTTTAATGTAGAGGTCTACTCTACTGGTCATCCGGCACTAAGCCCAGATAACAAACAATTATACTTTGTTTCTGACCGCGAAGGTGGTTTTGGTCAAGCCGATATATACGTTGTAGATATCAACGATAACGGTACATACTCAGAACCACGTAATCTTGGAGAAAATATTAATACTCCTGGTAGAGAATTATTCCCATCTATTTCTAAAGATGGAACCTTTTATTACTCATCAGATGGATTAGTAAATTATGGACTTTTAGATATTTATAAGTCAAATATTATTAACGATGCTAATGCAAAAAGTGAGAATCTTGGAGAACCTTTTAACTCTGGTTTTGATGATTTTGCATACATTTTTGATAACGAAACAGAAGAAGGATACCTATCCTCTAACCGTGAAGGCGGAAAAGGTGGTGATGATATTTACAGTTTTAACACATACCTGTGCGAACAAAGCATTGCAGGTTTTGTAAGAGACGAGCTTACAAACGAAGTTATTCCTGGAGCAACTGTTAGACTTATTGATGAGTCTGGTAAAGTACTAACTGAGCAAACAACAAATACTGAAGGTGCTTATGAGTTTGTAGATTTGACTTGCGAAAAAACGTATACAGTTGTTGGTAGTAAAGAAGATTACAAAGACGACCAAAAAACAGTTGTCACTTCTGACGTAAACGATAAGGTAAATGTAGCAGACTTAGTATTAACACCATTAATCATAGATAATCAGATTGTGATTAACCCAATTTTCTTTGATTTTGACAAAGCAAATATTAGAACAGATGCACAGTTTGAATTAGAAAACATAGTAGACGTTATGCGTAAGCATCCTACAATGGTTATAAAATTAGAATCACACACAGATAGTCGTGGTGGCGAACGCTATAACATGAGACTTTCTGATAGACGTGCCAAATCTACTAGAGATTATATAATCTCTCGTGGTATTGATGCGAATAGAATTGAGAGTGCTATTGGATATGGTGAGTCACAGTTACTCAACAGATGTTCTAATGGTGTACCATGTACAAAAGAAGAGCATCAACTAAATAGACGTTCTTATTTCTATATCTTAAAAGATTAACTAAACTAATAAATATCGCTAATTAAAAAGCCCAGCAAATGCTGGGCTTTTTTTGTTTAATGATTAGAAGCAAAATGGTAATAAATACTTAAAGTAAAAATGTTAACTTTACCCTATAACAACAATAATAATACTTCTATATCCTGATTTATATGCGGGATAACAGTAATAAAAGTTATTATATAACTAGTTGGTATGTAATTGCCTGCGGCACGTAGAATCGCGTTTTGCAAACGCTCCTTTTCTACTAATTACATACCAACGTCCACTGTTAATCACGCCTCCCTAATTTGTTGTATATTTAGTCAAGTCTACGAGAACTCCTCACAAAACTACACACAACTGTATGTATAACAAATGAGGCGCAATTATGGCTTCCCGTGAGGCGCGCCTCACTCGCCATACACAGTGGACGTTGTAGCTAATTTGACAAATGGAAAGAAATTACATAAATAGTGTCAAAAAACAATTTGAGTATTATAAAATACTTGGAGAAAAGACTTTCGACCAATTGAATAAAAAAGAATTGTTTTGGCAGTTCAATGAAGAATCAAATTCAATAGCGATTACTGTAAATCACCTTTGGGGAAATATGAAATCAAGATGGACAGATTTTTTGATTTCAGACGGAGAAAAAGAATGGAGAAATCGAGATATGGAATTTGAATCAATAATAAAGACAAGAACTGAAATGCTCGAAAAATGGGCTGATGGGTGGAATTGTCTTTTTGATGCTCTGAATTCAGTATGTGAATCCAATTTTGATTCTGAAATTTTTATACGTAATCAAAGTCACTCAATAGTAGAGGCCGTTAATAGACAAATGATGCATTATTCTTATCATATTGGACAAATAGTATATGTAGGTCGTATGATTAAAGGAAAAGAATGGAATAGTTTATCAATACCAAAAGGAAAATCAAAGGACTTTAACGATAGAAAGTTTTCTCAGGGAAAACACAAAGGGCACTTTACAGATGAAATAAAATAAATTGGCTACAACAAAGTATATCAAATCATAGCCGCCTATAGCATGCTACGCTTCATAATATAAGCGTTTGTGAGTAATTACAACACATACAGTAATATATCAACTAAAAAAGACCGCAATTGCGGTCTTTTATTATTATATATATAATTTGTGTTTATTTTTTTATAAATATGTTGGTAAAATACCAATCACCTTCTTCGTTTTTTTCAGCTGATATATCAAAATGTGTATAGTTACCTTCGATATTACTTCTGTGTGATGGACTATTAATCCAAGCGTTAACAACAGATTCTGCTGATGTAAAGCCATAGGCTACATTCTCAGATACTATTTGTGCATTTTCATTGTTTTGTAGACTCTGCTTACGTTCAAAAAAGTTTGCGTGTGAAACATCGTCAACTTCTACCATATAGTCAGTATGTGTATAAGCAACAGCTTTTACTGTATCATTACTATTTAAAGCATTCATACCATTAGTAATGCGGTGGTAATTTATAAGTTCTAGAATTTCTAATTCAAGTGGTTTTGCTTGAGGTGCTACGACTAAATCTAAATTTATTGATTCTTCTTCATTCAGACTTTCTGAAGAACAAGATGAGAACGAGATTAAAGCACAAATTGCCAAAATTGGCATGAGTCTAGATAGTTTCATAAGTAGGTATTTTTGTTTGGGATTACTAAAGTATACCTACACTAAGACTATATATGTTAATGAAATGTTAAAATCGATGAAATACATACATTTAATCGATTATTTATGTTTTTAATCGTGTTTTTAAGTTTAAATACTGTATTTAATCTAATAAATTTAGCTTTTTATCGATTTGGCAAGTCAAAATTAAGGAGCTAAACGATTAATCTTCCAATTATAATTATTCTGAAGTTTATACCGTATCCTGTCATGAAGGCGATTAGGTCTACCTTGCCAAAACTCAAACTCTACTGGCTTTACTATAAAGCCACCCCAATTTAGAGGACGTTCAATCTCCTTGCCTTCAAACTGACGTTCCAAATCTTTTAATCTATTTTCTAATTCTGTTCTGTCTTTTACCACCTGACTTTGATTAGATGCTATCGCTCCTAATTGACTTCCTCTTGGTCTAGATTCAAAATAACCATCACTAAGGTTTTCAGCAATCTTCTCAGCTTTTCCTTTAATAATAATTTGACGCTCGGCAGCTGGCCAAAAAAAAGATAAACAGACATTCGCATTATTAAGTATGGCTTTTCCTTTTTCACTATCATAATTGGTGTAAAAAATAAAACCTTCGTGAGTATATTTTTTGAGTAGCACTACTCTACTCTTTGGAAAACCATCTAAACCTAAAGTAGAAATTGTCATGGCATTTGTCTCTCCTACATTAAAATGAGTATCTACTTCTATAAACCAATCTCTAAATAGTTCAATAGGATTTTCAGGAGCGTTAGTCAATAACAACTCTCCTTTTTCATAAGACTTTCTGTAATCTCCTAAATCTTTTTCCATTGCTTAAGTTTATTAAATTTCAAAAACTTTACCGTCGTCTGCTAACTCTACATTACTAAAAATAGGTTCGGCTTCAGTTTTAAACAAAGATAAGTCATCGTAGCGTGTTGAGTAGTGTCCAAGTATAAGTTTACCAACATTAGCTAATTTTGCAATAGTAGCAGCTTGTTTTGCCGAACTGTGCCTTGTAAGCTCGCAGAGGCTTGCATTTTTTTCTAAAAATGTAGATTCGTGATACAAAGCGTCTACTTCTTTTATAATTGGCACAATTGCTTCATTATATGCTGTATCACTACAAAATGCGTATGATTTTGCTTTTGGCGGTGGTAATGTTACAGTTTCGTTTTTGACTAACACTCCATCTTCATTGGTGATATCTGCGCCTTGTTTGAGTTTTCTATAATAGGAAATATCAATATTATTATTAAGTACTGCATTCATATTTAATTTACGCTCTCCGTCTTTTTCCTTAAACAAGAAACCGTTGGTGTAAACACGATGTATAAGAGGTATTGTATGTACTTCAACTTTATCATCTTCAAAAATAAGTTCAGATTCTTTAGATTCTAATACATGAAAGTATAAGTTATAATTGGTCCAAGAGTCAGACAATTTCATCTGAAGTGTAATAACTTCTTTTAAACCTTTTGGCCCATAAACATGAAGGTCAGCTTCGCGCTTTAGAAGTCTAAATGTAGATATCAATCCAACCAAACCAAAATAGTGGTCTCCATGAAGGTGAGAAATAAAGATGTGCTTTATTCTAGAAAATTTAATTTTATTTTTTCTGAGTTGTACTTGGGTACCTTCGCCGCAATCTATTAAAAAAAGATGGTTTTTTATTTCTAAAACTTGAGATGTGGGATTTGTGAATGTTCGCGGTGTAGCACTATAGCAACCAAGAATGTTTAACTTCATATTTTAAAAGCCTAAATCACGTTCAATATCCTCCATTTCAATAATATCATAGGCTTCGTGCATTGTTGGTACAACACAAATTTCGTCTGGCATCATATCCAAATCTACTTTATCAGATACAACTACAAAAGATTTTTTATCGGCTCGATGCATATTACTTACTCTAAGAAATTCAATAATATCCTCAAGTGAAATATCGTCTAAACTCGATAGATTAACAATAATATGGTCATTTTGATATTTGTCGTAGACTTGCTCTATATTATTAACTAAAGTCTTTACGGACGCTTTTTCCTGAGTGATAATAGTAATATTTCCGTCTTTATCGAATATCATAACTACTGTTTTATATTAGACGCTAAAAGATAAATAACTGCCATCCTAATTGCAACTCCGTTTTCAACTTGATTTAGTATAATTGATTGGTTAGAATCTGCTACATCGCTCGTAATCTCCACGCCACGGTTAATTGGTCCTGGGTGCATGATTGTTATTTCTTTGTCTAAACTATTCAATAAAGCTTTAGTAACACCGTATTGCTGTGCATACTCTCGTGTTGAAGGGAAGTAACTAATATCCATTCGCTCGTTTTGTACACGTAACATATTGGCTACATCACACCATTCTAGAGCTTTTCTTAAATTGGTTTCAACTTTGACACCTAAATCCTTTATATACTTAGGCAATAATGTTTTTGGTCCACAAACCATAACATTAGCACCTTGTAATTGTAGTGCATAAATGTTTGATAAAGCCACTCGACTATGCAATATATCACCTACGATAACTACATTTTTTCCTTTTACACTTCCCAAATCTTCACGAATAGAATAAGAATCTAAAAGTGCTTGTGTAGGATGTTCATGTGCACCATCACCTGCATTAACGATACTTGCATTAATATGTTTTGAAAGAAACACACCTGCACCTGGACTAGGATGACGCATCACCACCATATCGACTTTCATAGATAAAATATTATTTACGGTATCGATAAGTGTTTCTCCTTTTTTGACTGATGATTGCGAAGCTGAAAAGTTAATAACATCAGCAGAAAGTCTTTTTTCCGCAAGCTCAAATGAGAGTTTTGTTCTAGTTGAGTTTTCAAAAAATAAATTAGCAATGGTAATATCTCTTAATGAAGGTACTTTTTTAATCGGACGATTAATAACCTCTTTAAATTGGTCGGCGGTTTCAAAAATAAGTTGAATATCCGCTTTATTCAGATATTTAATTCCCAGTAAGTGATTGACACTTAATTGACTCATGCTCTTATTTATTTATTAAGTAAACGACATCTTCACCTTCGTTCTCTGCCCAGTTTACTATAACTTTTTCTTTATTTATGGCATCTACTTGACGACCTCTATAATCAGGTTGTATTGGTAAATGTCGGCTAAATCGCCTATCTATTAATGTTAGTAATTCTATATGACTTGGTCTTCCAAAAGATTGTATAGCCGTTAAAGCAGCTCGTATACTTCTTCCTGTATATAAGACATCATCTACAAAAACAACGTTTTTATCTTCAACGATAAAATCTATTGACGTTGCATTAGCTTCTAATGGTTTTTCACCACGGCGAAAATCATCTCTAAAAAAAGTAATGTCTAAATCGCCATATTTTAAATCCTTGACCTTATAGTCTACTTTTAAAATTTTTGCAAGTCTTGCAGCAAGAAATTTTCCTCTTGGCTGTAATCCAACTAAAACAGTGTTAGAAAAGTCGTTATGATTTTCAATGAGTTGACAAGCCAATCTGTGAAGGATAATGTTTACTTCTTTAGAATTAAGTAATACTTTTTGACTCATATAACTTCCAAACGTGTTTGGTTGGCAAAGTTAAACTAAATAATTTGAGTATCAAACTCATATTTTGACACAAAAAAGCCCCACAAAAATGTGAGGCTTTTAATTTTATAAAATTTGGAAGAATTATTTCTTACCGTCCATTTTATCTTTAAGTGCTTGTAATGCATCATTAGCATCACCTAAAGTAGGCTTCGCTTCTGCTGCTTGAGCTTCTGCTTTACGTACAGCTTGCTTTACAATCTTAGCTTCTTCTGCTCTAAATACTGCAGTGTGAGATGCTACAACTCTCTTGAATTCTTTATTAAATTCAATAATTTTGAATTGTGCTTCTTCACCCTTCTTTAATTTAGAACCGTCTTCTTTTTCTAAGTGACGTTGTGGTACAAATGCCACGATATCTTCGTTAAAGTCAATAGTAGCACCTTTGTCAACGATTTCAGTAATCGCTGCTGTGTGTACAGACTCTAAAGCAAATTCAGTTTCGTACTTGTCCCAAGGGTTTTCTGTAGTTTGTTTGTGACCTAAAGATAATTTACGTCCATCTACATCTAACTCTAATACAACAACATCTAATTTATCACCTACGTTACAGAACTCAGATGGATGCTTAACTTTCTTAGTCCAAGATAAATCAGAGATATAAATTAATCCATCAATACCTTCTTCTAATTCAACAAATACACCAAAGTTTGTAAAGTTACGTACAATACCAGTGTGCTTAGAACCTACTGGATACTTAGTTGTAATATCTGTCCATGGGTCTGGTGTTAATTGCTTAATACCAAGAGACATTTTGCGATCTTCTCTATCTAAAGTTAAGATAACTGCATCAATCTCATCTCCTACCGATACGAAATCTTGAGCTGATCTTAAGTGCGTAGACCAAGACATTTCAGATACGTGAACTAATCCTTCAACACCTTCTTCTACTTCGATAAATGCACCGTAATCTGCGATTACAACTACTTTACCTTTTACTTTATCTCCAACTTTTACGCCTTCACCTAAAGCTTCCCAAGGATGCTTAGATAATTGCTTAAGACCTAATTGTATTCTTGACTTGTTTTCATCAAAGTCAAGGATTACAACATTTAATTTTTGATCTAACTCAACAATCTCATTTGGATGGTTGATACGAGACCAAGAAAGGTCAGTAATATGAACTAAACCATCTACACCACCAAGATCAATAAACACACCGTAAGAAGTAATGTTTTTAACAACACCTTCTAATACTTGTCCTTTTTCTAACTGGCCAATGATTTCTTTTTTCTGTTCTTCGATATCTGCTTCGATAAGCGCTTTATGAGAAACAACAATATTTTTGAATTCGTGGTTGATTTTTACAACTTTGAATTCCATTGTTTTGTTTACATACTGATCGTAATCTCTAATAGGCTTCACATCGATTTGAGAACCTGGTAAAAAAGCTTCAATACCAAATACGTCTACAATCATACCACCTTTAGTTCTGCATTTTACAAAACCGTTAACGATTTCGCCAGTATCATGTGCATTATTTACACGATCCCATGCTTTAATTACACGTGCTTTTCTGTGAGATAATACCAATTGACCTGTTGCGTCTTCACGAACGTCAATTAATACTTCAACCTTATCACCTACAGCTAAGTTAGGGTTGTAACGGAACTCGTTAAGAGAGATTACACCTTCTGACTTTGCGTTAATGTCAATAATTGCGTCACGGTCTGTAATAGTAATTACAGTTCCTTCTACAACTTGATCATCTAAAGTATCTACAAAATTTTCTGATACTAATTTCTCGAATTCTTCAAGTTTAGTGTCTTCTACTTGCTCAATACCTTCTTCGTAATTGTGCCAATCGAATTCTTTTAAGAATTTTTCTGGATTTGCCTGAGCTTCAGATACTACAGGTGCTTGGGTTGCTTTTGCTTCAGTTGCTTCTACAGCTACTTCTGCTTCTTTTGTTTTGTTTTCAGCCATTGCTGATAAAAATTTGTATTCTGTGAGTCTTGAAAGTTTTTTGGAGAAACTTCACAGAAGATTATTAGTTTGTTTTTGTTTACCCTTAGTAGTCTTTCTATAACTCCGCTAAAAGGAGCGCAAAAATACAGTTTTTTATTTTTATAAACAAGCTAATAAACGCGTTGTTTTTACTTAAAAAACTATCTTGATATAATTGTGTTTCAATTAGATAAAATGAAATTTAAAGTTTGGCATTTATTTTGATATATTTACGATAGTACTAACAATTAAACATTAAAACACTATGTACAAAGCAAAATATCAAGCTGTATTAGATTTAGGAGAACAATTAAACATCGCAGACGGAAAAGTTGAAGAAGCTAACGACAAACTAAAAGTTTGGGGAACAGCAGCTACTCAATATGAGAAAGACTTGATGTGGAACAAAATCAAAGAAGTCGGTGGTGACAATCCTTCTGATATTATGGCAGATATTAAAGTTGCAGATGAGTCTGTGTATGCAAGACATACCGTATCATCTGGAGAGACTTTAGGAAAAATTGCAAAACATTATTATGGTGATGCCATGAAGTATAAAGAAATTTTTGCTGCAAACACAGGAATTTTAAAGAATCCTGACGTAATTCATCCAGACCAAGAGTTAGTTATTCCTAACTTATAGAAATTATATTTTTCAATAAAAAAGCGACTCAATTGAGTCGCTTTTTTATTATGCTAGTTTTTGTTCTACAAGTTTTCTTATGGCTTCGAGTTGTTGTTCAATTGTCATGTCAGAATTATCAAACTCAATGGCATCATCTGCCTTTTTTAGAGGCGAATCTTCTCTTGTAGAGTCAATCTCATCTCGTGTAACTACATTTTGAAGCACCTCATCATAACTCAAATTATGACCGCGTTCTAGTAATTCTTTATAGCGACGTGTAGCTCTGGTTTCGGCAGAAGCTGTCATGAAAATCTTTAATTCTGCGTCCGGAAAAACTACAGTAGCAATATCTCTACCATCCATAACAACACCTTTATCTTTTCCCATAAGTTGTTGTTGCTGTACCAACTTACGTCTTACTGCAGAAATTTCGGCAATATGGCTGACATGCTGAGATACTTTTAGTGTTCTGATATCGGTTTCAATGTTTATACCATTTAAATACACCTCAGCTATATTAGAATTATTATTTAATTTAAAATTGATATGAATATCTTCTAACTGAGCATTGAGTTTTACTCTGTCTATCTCACCTTTACAAATTAAATCGTTTTTAAGTGCAAAATAGGTTACTGCCCGATACATAGCACCAGTATCTACATAGATGTAACTCAATTCTTTTGCTAATAATCTAGCAACAGTACTTTTTCCTGTTGACGAAAATCCATCTATAGCAATTACTATTTTGTTCATTTTAATTTAAATCTATTTGCAAGCCAAAAAAGCTTGAATTTGCAGAAGCTGTGTATCTTGCGTGTGTATAACTAAACTTCATCTTATTAATTTTTAATCCTACACCAAAAGATAGGCCAGAAAAGTTTCGTTGGTCCAAAATTCTCAATTCTTCTGCACGTCTAAAGTTATAACCTATTCTTAAATTAAAACCTCTATCAGGCCACAATTCTGCACCTAAAATAGTATGGCGCATAAGGTTGTTTAAAAAACCAACTTTCTCTTCGGTTTGATTTCCGCTTAGATCTGTAGTTGCCCTAGCTGGGTTTGAAACACCAATTGGCCATTGTTGCAAGTTTTCGAAAGTCACATGCCAACGAAGTGGAATATATTGTAAAGTTTGTGACAATCCTAAATTAACTTCGAATGGTAGTGGTTCATTTAACTCTGCATAAGTTTTAAATTGTGCACCAATATTCCTTACGGAAAGTGCGGCATGAAAATCTAAATCTTCATTAATGTACATCGCACCGATATCTAAAGCACCACCTATAGAATTATACTGTTCTAGCTGTGATGTTATGATTTTGGCATTAGCACCAACATAAAAATCTGTAAAAGGAATATTATAGTTGTAACCAAATGAAAGCGCAACTTCATTTCCATTGAAAGAACCTGTAGAGACACCATTTAAATCATAACCATCAAACTCTCCATAATTAATGTAAGTCACACCAAAATGAAAAGTCTGGATGCGCCTATCCCAAGTGTAAGCATAAGCGGCTGTTCCGTATGTAATTCCACCTAAATAATTTGAAAAATTCAGAGCAGCTTGGTTGTGCATATCACTATTAATTGAAGCAGGATTATATAACGCTTCAGTAACATCTTTATCGAAATTTGTGATGATTTTTCCGCCTAAAGCGGCCTGTCTTGGTGAAGAAACAAGATTAAGAAATTGGTACGTAGATTCGCCTCCCAATTGGGCGAAACTCAATGACGCAAAGCCTAAAAAAAACAGAGCGGTAATTCTCCTAATCATACCGTGCAAAATAACTAAATCTATCTTAGAACGTAGTTGTTATTCTTTTATTTTTTGAAAAGTAAAAACCTCAATATTTCTACTGAGGTTTTTATTATTATAATGTTTTAGGATTCTTGACCTTTTGTTTAGTTATTGCTAAATCTAAAACTTCATCCATATCCTTTACATAATGAAATGTTAGACCTTTTAGATATTCAGGTTTAATCTCGTCAATATCTCTTTTATTATCTTCACAAAGAAGGATTTCTTTGATTTTGGCACGCTTTGCTGCTAAAATCTTTTCTTTAATTCCTCCAACAGGCAATACTTTTCCTCTAAGCGTAATTTCACCAGTCATAGCAATACTCTTTTTTACTTTACGTTGTGTAAATAATGATACTAAAGACGTTAACATCGTCACACCTGCACTTGGCCCATCTTTTGGTGTTGCGCCTTCTGGCACATGAATATGGACGTTGTATTTTTCAAACATCTCATGCTTAATACCAAACTTATCTGCATTAGCCTTAATATATTCCATGGCTATAGTCGCAGACTCTTTCATGACTTTACCTAAATTACCAGTGATAGAAAGACTTCCTTTTCCTTTTGACAAAATAGATTCGATAAATAATATATCGCCTCCAACTCTTGTCCATGCTAAACCTGTAACTACACCAGCAACATTATTATTTTCGTATTTGTCTCTTTCTAATCTTGGGCTTCCTAAAATCTCAATAACATCTTCGTTAGAAACTTTGATGTTATACGCTTCTTCCATAGCTATATTTTTGGCAGCATATCGTACCATCTTAGCGACTTGTTTCTCAAGACCACGAACACCAGACTCACGAGTATAACCTTCGACAATTTTCTCTAATTGTGGTTTTGCTATTTTTAAAGCTTTATCATCAAGGCCATGCTCTTTTAATTGCTTTGGCAATAAATGTCGCTTTGCAATCTCTACTTTTTCTTCAATAGTGTAACCTGTAACATTAATTATTTCCATACGGTCACGTAATGCTGGTTGTATGGTATTTAAACTATTAGAAGTTGCAATAAACATAACCTTAGAAAGGTCGTAACCCATTTCTAAAAAGTTGTCATAAAATTCGCTATTCTGTTCTGGGTCCAATACCTCTAGCATTGCTGAAGATGGATCACCTTGATTTCCTGCAGATAATTTATCTATTTCATCTAAAACAAAAACAGGGTTAGATGTTTTAGCCTTCTTTAAACTCTGAATAATACGTCCTGGCATAGCACCGATGTATGTTTTACGATGACCACGTATTTCAGCTTCGTCACGTAAGCCACCTAAAGAAATACGTACATATTCTCTACCTAGTGCTTCTGCTACAGATTTTCCTAAAGATGTTTTACCAACTCCTGGAGGTCCATATAGACAAAGTATTGGTGACTTCATATCATTACGAAGTTTCAATACCGCAAGATATTCTATGATTCGCTTCTTAACGTCATCTAAACCAAAATGGTCTCGGTCTAGGATTTTCATTGCTCGCTTTAAATCAAATTGATCTTCGCTAAACTCATTCCAAGGTAAATCTAAAAATAAATCTAAGTAGTTGCGCTGTATAGAATACTCTGCGACCTGAGGATTCATTCGTTGCATTTTCGCTAATTCTTTATTGAAGTGTTTCTCGACTTTCTCATCCCACTTCTTAGATTTAGCGCGTGTTTTCATTTCTTCAATTTCCTCACCAGAAGATACACCACCACCTAATTCTTCTTGAATAGTCTTCATCTGTTGATGCAAGAAGTATTCGCGTTGCTGCTGGTTCATATCACTCTGAACCTTGTTTTGAATATCATTCTTAAGTTCTAATTTTTGATATTCGAGATTCATGTATTTAAGCGTCGCTAATGCGCGTTCTTTTAAATCATTAATTGTCAATAGCTCTTGCTTCTCTTCTACCTTAAGATTCATATTAGAAGACACAAAATTCACAAGGAAAGAGTTACTCTCAATATTTTTGATAGCAAAACTTGCTTCTGAAGGGATGTTTGGACTTTCCTTTATAATCTCTAAAGACAAATCTTTTATTGACTCTATTATAGCCTTAAACTCTTCGTTGTCCAGTGCTGGCTTTGCCTCTGCTAAATCTGAAATCGTTGCAGTTAGATAAGGATTCTCAGAAATAACTTCTTTTATCTGAAAACGTTTTTTTCCTTGAATGATAACTGTTGTATTACCATCTGGCATTTTTAACACCTTCAAGATTCGAGCTACTGTTCCTGTTCTATAAATATCTTTTTCAGTAGGATTTTCTATAGCTTCATCTTTTTGTGAAACAACACCAATCACTTTTCCGCCATTGTTAGCATCGTTAATTAATTTAATCGAAGCATCACGTCCAGCAGTAATTGGTATTACAACACCTGGAAATAAAACCGTATTACGCAATGGTAAAATAGGTAATGATTCTGGTAAGACTTCGTTATTAATTAATTCTTCATCTTCTGGTGTCATTAAAGGAATTAATTCTGAATTTTCATCAAAATCCTGAAATGACAAACTGTCAAGCCCTAAAAATTTTTGTTTTCCCATAGTATATTTTAAGTCATTCTGTCATTAAAACTCACAGAATGCATGTATCTTTCGTTCTACATTTTCTAACTTTATGCTAGATATCAAGGTTTTATGGTATTTAAACCACACCTGTCTCTATACTAAATTCAATTGTTATGCCATTCAGTTTTAAAAACTATAAAACTTTTTTTTCAAAAAGTGTAACACTCATCTTTTAATAACATCTATAAATAAAAGCATTAGTTTTTTGTTCACAACCAATCAAAATATAGAACAGTTACTCACGCTTTGTAGTTCTGGCAATCAACGTGCACAATTAGAAGTATACAACCGTTACTACAAAGCTATGTATAATACCTCTTTGAGAATTGTAAGAGATTCTTATAAGGCTGAAGATATTATGCAAGAATCATTTTTAACTGCGTTTTCGAAACTAGAATCACTGAAAGACACTTCTGTTTTCGGAGCATGGTTAAAAAGAATAGTTGTAAATAACAGTATTGCAGATTACAACAAAACAACAAAAGAAAACACTATTGCTTTAGAAGATGTATTGTATAAGGTTGAAGACCCAATTGGACTTGAAGAGAATGATTTACAAAAAGATAAAGTAAAGCATATTCTAAAATCTATTAAACAATTAAAATCCAATTACAGCATTGGCTTAACATTACATTTGATTGAAGGCTATGATTATGAAGAGATTTCAGAAATCATGAATATTTCTTATGCCAATTGCAGAACATTAATCTCAAGAGCCAAAGAAAGTTTAAGACAAAAATTAAGTATAAGCGCATAAATTATGAGCAAAAAAGACAACTTTAATAATCTATTTGAAGAACTACAAGGGCAATTTGACCTTGAAGCACCAAATAATGGTCATGAAGCACGATTTTTAGAAAAGCTTGAAGCAAATTCTAGTACGAAAAAAGAAAGTGACTCTAAATCCTTCTGGAAACCATTTTTAGCAATAGCTGCAAGTTTACTAATAGGTCTTTCGGTTTTTATAGGGATTAACCAACAGCCTGAGGCAACAGGTCTTGCTAGTGTGTCTCCAGAACTGTCAGAAGCTCAAGATTTTTTTACTGCAACAATTACAGAGGAATTAAAAAAATTAGATACTGAGCGCTCTCCTTTAACCGAAAATATTATCTACGAAGCAGAACGTCAACTAAAAACATTAGAGAGTGATTATACTGTTTTAAAAAATGACCTTAAGGAAAGTGGAAATGATAAGCGTGTTATATATGCTATGATTTCTAACTTTCAAAGCCGAATTGAAATTCTTGAAAATATATTAGACCAAATAGACGATTTAAAAAACACTCAAAATGATACAGAAATTACACTATAGATTACTAACAGTTTTGTTACTGTTACCTGCATTAATTTTCGCAAATTCAATGCCCGTTAACACCTATAAGACGTCTAAAGAACGTATTATTCAAAAAACCTATAACGTTGATAATGATGCGACTTTAAAAGTAAATAACCGATTCGGTAATATTGACATTATCACATGGGATAAGAATACTATAGAATTTGATATTTTAATTCGTGTTAGTGGTAATGACGATGAAAAAGTCGAAGACCGTTTAGATAGAATTGATGTCGATTTTTCAGCAACAAACACCTTAGTCTCTGCCATTACTAAAATTGATAAAAACAAATCAAATTGGTGGAATTGGGGAAAGAAGATGAACTTAAAAATTGAGATTAACTATGTTATTAAAATACCCATTACCAATAGTATAAATATTGATAATGATTTTGGACGCGTAAATATCGATACTCTTAAAGGTGTAGCAAAAATTAGCTGTGACCATGGAAATATTACCACTAAAGAATTGATGGCAGATGGCAACGAATTAAATTTTGACCACACTAAAGACAGTTATTTTGAATATATAAAGAGTGGAAAAATAAATGCTGATTTTAGTAGTTACACTGTAGCAAAAGCAAAGAATCTGATTATCAATGCGGACCATACATCTAGCCATATTGAAGTAGCTGAAAATGTAGAGTATAACTGTGATTTTAAATCTCTTGTAATAGATAATGTTAACAATGTCACTGGTAATGCAGACCACTTAACATTACGAATCGGAAATGTTTATAAAAGTGCCTCTATAAAATCTGATTTTGGAAGTATAAAGATTGGAAAAGTAGCATCAAATGCGCAAAATATAGAGATAGACGCAGAACATGCTGGCATTACAATGGGTTATGACTCAGCTTACAATTTCACTTTTGATATTAGTTTAGAACATGCCTCACTTAGAAATAGTGATGATTTTAATTTTATTAAAAAAAGAATTGAATCTACAGATAAATACTATTCTGGAAGCTATGGTTCAAATAGCACTAAAAACTTAGTCAAAATTAATTCTGAATTCGGAAGTGTAACTTTTAAAAAACAATAAACAATCAAAAAACTAACAGCTTATTATAAGCGCTAAAACAAAACATTATGAAAACTCTAAAAACATTATTCACTTTAGCTCTATTATCAACGATTACAGTTTCTCAAGCACAATGGTGGGGTGGAAAAGGTGTAAAAGGAAATGGAGATGTTACCACAATTACAAGATCTACTGGAGAGTATGACAACATCAAATGCGTTGGTTCTATGGACTTTAAACTTGTTGAGGGTAAGGAAGGTCAAATTACCATAAAAGGCGAATCTAACTTATTAGAATACATTGTTACTGAAGTAAAAAATGGAACATTGGTTGTAAAAGTTAGAAATGGAAAAAACATTAATCCAAGTAACAACAAGCCTTTATTAATTACAATTCCTTATAAAGATATTGATGGTGTTTCTTTAGCAGGCTCTGGAGATGTATGGAACGAAGGTACAATTAGATTTAATGACTTTAGTTCTGCTGTTGCGGGCTCTGGAGACTTAATTCTAAGCATTGATGTAGAAAATGCAAAAGCTAGTGTATCTGGTTCTGGAGATTTAACCTTAAAAGGAAAAGCTACCAGTTTTAAGGCAAGAGTGTCAGGTTCTGGAGATATTCATGGATTTAAGCTAGACTCTAAAAATGTAGATGCATCTATTGCAGGTTCTGGAGATATCTCTGTTAACTGTAATGGTGGAGAACTTAAAGCAAGAGTTGCAGGTTCTGGAGATATTGAATATCGTGGTAATCCATCATCTGAAGACACTAAAGTTGCTGGTTCTGGATCTATTGAAAACTAATATCAATATTTATTAAAAAATAAAAGCCGCTAAAATAGCGGCTTTTTTATTGATATTTTTTAAAATGGTTAATAGGTTATATTAATCATTCCTGAGGTTAAATTTAAATCACCATTATCAGCGTTTCTAGTATTACAACAAAACGTTCCCGTAAGACTACCATCTGGATTTGCTGAAATGTTAGATCTAAAAGGCTCAATACCATCAAAATAAGGGAAGAACTCCGAAGTAAAGAATATTACAAATTCAGCATTAATAATATCGTCTCCTGTTTCTCCTTCTTCAACTTCAAAGTAAATAGTATAATTATTTGCTGCGGAGGTAGATCCTGATACTTGCAAAGTCGTACCAACTACCTCAACATTTATTTCGTCAAAAACAATATCTAGCGTCCCAGCTGTAACAGTAATCTGACCAGCTGGATTAGTTGTATTAACTTGTCTTTCAAAAGTATATATATCAGTAAAAGTCTCACCACCTTCCATATAAACATCTTGGTATCTTAAAATATCATCAGTTAACTCTATAACCTCAACAGAATCGTTACCATTTGCAAAGGATATAATATTATTCTCAAAAGTATAACCAGTTTCATCTGTTACTGTTTCTATATCACAATCAGTACCAGAAAAATCTGTTTCTGTAAGATCTGTTTCCGTATACATCTCTTCATAGAAACAAATATTGGCAGCATCAAGCTCATCTTGTAATTCTTCAACACCGTTAGATGTTAAAGATGTTATACGCCATGTTCCAACCAAGCTTGCCGTTGGGCTCGTAGTTAAAATACAATTTCCTAAACCTTCTAATTGATCCTCTAACTCTTGAGTTGAACCACAAATATCAATAACATTCTGAATGGCTTCTTTTAAAGCATTACAATTTTCAGTATAATCGGTGTCTGTTGAGTTATTAAAAATTTCTTCAGCTTCATTCTTCAAAAGAATAGCTTCTTGACATTCTGCTAGGTTATCAACAGAACAATCTCCTAATTGGTCTATTATTGCTTGTAGACTGCCGTCTTCGTCACCACATGCTATTATTTGAGCTTCAAGTGCTGTTTTGTAGGCTGAACAAATGTCTGTAAATGTATCGTTTCCTGCACCAAGAAATTCTAACGCGGCTTCAGCAGTATCAATTATTGCTGCCTCACAAGCTGCAGCCTCATCGGTAATAAATTCGCCTTCTAATGGTTCGTCATCACACTGAAATGCAGAACACAATAAAAAGACACATAGTAATCCTAGTATTTTTTTCATGATTGATATAATTATGATTTGGAGTTACAAACATAACATTAATTATATATTTTTATTTTCCGGAACTCTGAAAAGAAGAATTATTCCCACTAAAAAGAAAATAAATAAGAATAAAATAGCATAACGCATAGAGCTTATTTGATCTACAATCGCAAATATGAGCATACCAATAACAATTCCTATTTTTTCGGCTACATCATAAAAGCTAAAATAAGATGTAGTGTCTTCTGTTTCTGGTAAAAACTTGGAATATGTAGAACGTCCTAATGATTGTACGCCACCCATTACCATACCAACAATACCAGCCGCAATGTAAAATTGAACTGGTGTTACCATAAAATAAGCATAGACACAAACAAGCATCCATATAGCGTTTACTGCGATAAGCGTCTTTATATTACCATATTTAGATGATGCTCTTGATGTTAAAATTGCTCCAAGTATTGCCACTAACTGTATTACTAAAATACTTATGATAAGCCCCATTGTTTTCTCACTATCAGAACCCCATTCTATTTCCTTCTCCCCAAAATATACAGCCATTAACATTATAGTTTGTACGGCCATACTAAATACAAAGAAAGCATTGAGATAACGTTTTAATCTTAAATCTCCTTTAAGCTCAATCCAAACCCCTTTTAATTCTCTAAATCCATTAAACAGAACTTCTTTAGTGACTTTATGACCACTTGAAGCTCCTTTTGGCAGTATATAAAATGTATATTGACTAAAACCTACCCACCATAAACCTACCATGATAAACGAAATTTTCATGGCAGATACTGATGCCAAATTTTTAGCAGTTTCTGTGGCTTCAGCTATAGCGATTTCGTTACCAGAATTTGCAATCTTTTCTGAAATACTAATATCAAAACCAAAAAACTCAGGAAACATGACCATACCTAAATTAAGAAGCAATAAGAGTACACTACCTATATAACCCAATGAAAACCCTTTTGCACTTGCTGCATCTTGCTGCTCTTCAAAAGCAATGTCTGGCAGGTATGAGTTGTAAAAAACTAAACTTCCCCAATATCCTAAAAGTCCCATGAAATAAAATAACAAGCTGGTGTGTATATAGTCTAGATTAAACCAATACAAACCAAAACAACCTATACCTCCCATATAACAGAAAAATTTCATGAAATTTTTCTTATTACCAATGTAATCAGATATACCTGATAATATCGGAGATGAAATAGCAACAACTAAGAACGTAAATGCTGTGATTATAGAAATTAGTACTGTTTGTTTCATTTCAAAACCAAAAGCAGAAACTAATTCGTCTTTATCCTTAAACAATGTTGAATAAAAAATCGGGAAAATTGAAGATGCTATAGTTAGTGTGTAAACTGAATTTGCCCAATCGTAAAATGCCCATGCATTGATTAGTTTTTTACTTCCTTTTTCGAATGTACTCATATGATATTATATAAAAAGCCGTTCTTATTGAACGGCTTCTAAAGTAAACAATATATTGTTATTTGTAGACTAATTTATTGGTCTAAACGATGTAATCCCAAATTTTGCAGCTTCTTTTTTTGCAGCAGGTGCCCATTGCTTCAAATTTGTAATACGCGTATCATTACTTGGGTGAGTACTCATAAATTCAGGCGGTGCTTGTCCTCCACTTTTTGCTTTCATACGCTCCCATAGTCGAGATGCCTCATCGGGATTATACCCTGCAAGTGCCATTAATCTCAATCCAATTTCGTCGGCTTGAGTCTCATGAGAACGGCTAAATGGCAACATACCTCCAACAGTAGTCACTACACCATAAGACTGATTAAAAATAGCTTGTCCGTTTGAATCATTTGCTAATGCAACATTTCCAGCTAATGCTATACCTTGTTGTAAATAAGCAGCACTCATACGTTGCTGTCCATGATTTGCTAGGGCATGTGCAACTTCGTGCCCCATAATAGTAGCTACACCTGTCTCATTATCAGCAATTGGTAAAATACCTGTGTAAAAAGCGATTTTACCACCTGGCATACACCACGCATTGATTTGTTCTGACTCTATTAAAGTGTATTCCCATTTATAATCTTTTAAATAACCTTGGTTACCATTGGCATTTAACCAACGTTCTGCTGCAACAGCTATTCGTTGACCAACACGTGTAATCATATCTGAATCCTTGGTGCCAGTAATTATTTTATTTTCACTTTTCACCTGATTATATTGTGCAAAAGATGATGGGAATAATTGTGCATTAGATACAAACGCCATAGTTTTTTTACCTGTAAAAGGGTTAGTCGCACATGAAATAAATATTAGTAAAAGTCCTATTATGACTATAGATTTTTTAAAATTCATGATTAAAGGTATTATTTAATTATACTAAGATACAAATATCATTTATATAACGTAAGACACATAATAAACTAAAAGTCACTACTTCTATCCTTTTAAATGTAGTTCAGAAAAGTTTTTATCTACACTAATTGTATGAACTCTATTGGTTTTAAGGTGTTTCAAAGAAACCGCTTCATTATCCAATTGAATTTCTTTAATCTCAAACGGAAGTCCATGAACATTAATCTTAAAACTTTTATACTGTGTAATATACTTTCCTTCTTTATGCTGGTTAATTATGATTTCATTATCTCTTCCTGTAAATTTAAAGTTTCGTAAACTAAATCGTCCTTTTGTATAATCATAACCATCATTAGCATCACTAAACAATTCACTATTTTCTTTTCCTTTCATATAGTAAACATCTAGAGTTATCTCTTTAATCTCTTTTTCTCCAACATATTGTTGGACTGGGAACTTTGGTATAATAGCACCTTCCTTAATAAATATTGGCATGCTATCTATATCTGCATCAACCCACATTTCTTTACCTCCTTTAACAAGCTCATCAGTCCAGTAGTTATACCAATTACCATTTGGAATATACATACGCCTACCTTTTGCGTTAGGTTCTAAAACTGGACAAGCTAATATATGTTCTCCAAAAATAAATTCGTCTGTTCTGTAATGTGTATGAACATCTTTTTGGTCATATAAAACTAATGACTTTAGCATAGGTGTGCCATGGTCTACATAATTCCAAAAAACAGTATAGAGATATGGTAAAAGTTGGTATCGAATCTCAATAAACTTTCTTACAATATCAGTAACATCTTCATCAAAAGCCCAAGGTTCTTGGTCTCCATGATCTCCTGAAGAGTGTACTCTAAAAAATGGATGGAAAATACCTAATTGAATCCACCTGGTGAATAACTCGCCTTGAGGCTGTTCTGTAAAACCTCCGATATCGCTACCTACAAAACCAAAACCAGACATTGCCATACGTTGAGCTTGAATATTCGCTATCCATAAATGCTCCCATGTGGCAACGTTATCTCCTGTCCAAGTAGATGTGTAACGCTGAGTACCTGAGTAAGCAGCTCTTGTAATTACAAAAGGGCGTTTTGGATATCTAAACTTTTTGAGTCCTTGATATGTAGCTCTGGCCATTTGCATACCGTAAATATTATGCGCTTTTCTATGACTACACGGGTTACCATCATAATCATGCCTGACATCATCAGGGAATGTTTTATTAGGTACTTCCATAACAGCTGGCTCATTCATATCATTCCAAACACCTTTGACGCCAATATCCTCAATTAATTCTTTAAAAAGACCCGACCACCATTCTCTAACTTCTGGTTTTGTAAAATCAGGGAAATAACATTCTCCAGGCCATACTTTTCCTTTCATATAAACGCCATCTGCTCTCTTACAGAAATAGTCTTTATCAAGACCTTCGTTAAATACTGAATAGTGTTTATCAATTTTAATTCCTGGGTCTATAATAGCAACCGTTTTAAAACCATCTTCTTCTAATTCTTTTACCATACGTTTTGGATCAGGAAAATGTTCTTTATTCCAAGTAAAGCAGCGGAAACCTTCCATGTAATCAATATCTAGATAAATTGCATCACATGGAATTTTTAATTTTCTGAAGGTAGATGTAATCTCTTTTACTTTTGTTTCTGGATAATAACTCCATTTGCACTGATGAAAACCCAAAGCCCACATTGGAGGTAATTGGAGAGGTTTACCTGTTAAGTCAGTATAGCTTTCAACAACATCAGTCATTTTAGGACCGTAAAAAAAATAATAATTCATTTCTCCGCCTTGCGCCCAAAAACTAGTTACGTTTCTGCGCTCATTTGCAAAGTCAAAAAAACTTTGAAAAGTGTTATCAAAAAAGACTCCATAAGCTTTTCCGTGGTGAAGTCCTGTGTAAAATGGTATTGATTTATAAATTGGATCTGTATCCTTTCCATATGCGTAAGAATCTGTAACCCAATTGGTGAATCGCTTACCTTTTAGATTTAGATGATTAGGCTTATCCCCTAAGCCGTAGTAGCTTTCGCCATCATTAGAAATCTTGCTCATCTTTACAATATTACCACCATATTGGTAACTCTCTTCCCAATGAAAGCCTATTTCGTCTTGATTTATAAGTGTATTGTCTTTTGCATCAAAAATGCTAATGCGTAGACTTTCTTTAGAAATTTCACAACATAACTTTGAAGTTGTAATAATGTAATTATCTTTTTTTTCTTCTATCTCAAGTTTATTGTAACCAGTACTCGCATACTTTGTAATCGCATAGGAAAAGTCCTTATCAAAATTACCTACTGTAGTATATCTAAATCGTAATAAACTATCTCTAACAACAGTAATTTGCAAAATCACATCATTATCCGTAGAAAAATATAAAGTATCAACGTCTTTCCTAAACTCTACTATTTTTGAAGGAAAAAGATTTCCTTTATTTTCTGATTCTGTATTCGTTATCATAATTGATTAAACTGTATGTTTTTTGTAAATGAAAGCAAAAAAAGCAACTTTATGAAAGTCTCTTAAGGCTATTTATAATGAATTATCAACTACAACGATTTAGTTATATTTTATTAAAGTATATTCATTTTAGAGTGATCAAATAAACTATAAATGAAGTTTTATAAAAATTTAAAAACTACCAATCCAATGTTGGAATATTAATTTCAGGTGAATTCTTACTAAACTGGCAAGAATATTAATTAGTTGAAAAAAAATTACAATTCTTTTGTAATTAATGAAACGTTAATACGACCTATTTTTTATTATAAATTCTATAAATTTGAATATGAAAAAGATAATTTTACTACTTGTGTTAAGCTTTGCATTATCATGTAATACTTCAGCCCAAAAAAAAGAAAAGAAGACAGAGTTTCCTATTACCAAAACTGATTCAGAATGGAAAGCCCAACTTTCTAATGAAGCCTATTACGTCCTCAGAAAAGAAGGTACAGAACGTCCTTTTACGAGTCCGCTAAACAAAAATTATAAAGAAGGTGTTTATCATTGTACGGCCTGTGATACACCGCTTTTTAAAAGCGAGCATAAGTTCGATTCTGGAACAGGGTGGCCTAGTTTTGATCGTGAGATTAAAGGAAATGTTGCTTACGGTACAGATAATAAGTTAGGATATACTAGAAATGAAGAGCACTGTGCAAATTGTGGTGGACACCTTGGTCATATTTTTAATGACGGACCCAGAGCTACTACTGGTAAAAGACACTGTATCAATGGTGTAGCACTAAAATTTGTACCAGCAGAAAAATAAAATAATTCATTTTAAAAAAAAAATTAAGCTTCTCCTGTAGAAGCTTTTTTATTACATTTATATCTAACTCTTTTATAGCTTAATTTATTACTTTTGCTTTATTAAATTTTCAATTAAAAATTCATCTCATGAGTAAATACGATATTATAGTTTTAGGAAGTGGCCCAGGCGGATATGTCACTGCAATTAGAGCTTCTCAACTTGGTTTTAAAACCGCTGTTGTAGAAAAGGAAAGTTTGGGTGGTGTATGCCTTAACTGGGGTTGTATTCCAACGAAAGCGCTTTTAAAATCTGCTCAGGTTTTTGAATATCTCAAACATGCTGAAGATTACGGTCTTAAAGTTGAAAATGCTGAACACGATTTTGATGCTGTTGTTAAACGAAGCCGTGGTGTTGCAGAAGGCATGAGTAATGGTGTAAAATTTTTAATGAAAAAAAATAAAATTGATGTTATTGAAGGTTTTGGAAAATTAAAGCCCGGAAAAAAGATTGATGTTAATGGTACTGAATATTCTGCAGATCATATAATAGTTGCCACCGGCGCACGTTCTCGTGAGTTACCTAGCTTACCACAAGATGGTAAAAAAGTGATTGGCTACAGACAAGCTATGACCTTAGAAACACAACCTAAGAAAATGATTGTTGTTGGCTCTGGTGCTATTGGAGTTGAGTTTGCGTATTTTTATAATTCAATGGGTACAGAAGTAACTATTGTAGAATATTTGCCAAAAATTGTGCCATTAGAGGATGATGAAGTATCAAAGCAATTAGAACGTAGCTTTAAGAAGTCTGGCATTAAGATTATGACTTCTGCAGAGGTCACATCTGTAGATACATCTGGCAAAGGTGTTAAAGCTACTGTAAAAACGAAAAAAGGTGAAGAAGTACTAGAAGCAGATATCGTATTATCTGCAGTAGGTATTAAATCAAATATTGAAAATATTGGTTTAGAAGATGTTGGTATTGCAGTAGACAGAGATAAAATTTTAGTAAATGATTATTATCAAACAAATATTCCTGGTTATTATGCAATTGGCGATGTAACACCTGGTCAAGCTTTAGCTCACGTTGCTTCTGCCGAAGGTATTCTTTGTGTAGAAAAAATAGCAGGACACAACGTAGAAGCTTTAGATTACGGAAATATTCCTGGCTGTACATATGCGTCTCCAGAAATCGCTAGTGTAGGTTTGACCGAAGCACAAGCAAAGGAACAAGGCTTAGATGTTAAGATTGGAAAATTCCCTTTCTCAGCTTCTGGTAAAGCAAGTGCTGGTGGTACTAAAGATGGCTTTGTAAAAGTAATTTTTGATGCCAAGTATGGCGAATGGCTTGGCTGCCATATGATTGGTGCTGGTGTTACAGATATGATTGCCGAAGCTGTTTTAGGACGTAAATTAGAAACTACAGGTCACGAAGTGTTAAAAGCTGTTCATCCTCACCCAACCATGAGTGAAGCAGTTATGGAAGCCGTTGCTGATGCTTATGATGAAGTGATTCATTTGTAAGACAAATAGTATATATAATATAAAAAAGCGGTTCTTTTAGAATCGCTTTTTTGTTTTAATATTCTTAATAATAGTTATAAAAAACTATTTATGCCCAATTCATAACTCTTTAGCCCAAAGCCAATAATAATACCCTTTGCATTTGGAGCTATATATGATTGGTGTCTAAATTCCTCTCTAGAATACGTATTAGATATATGAACTTCTACAACAGAAGTTTCAATTCCTGCTACAGCATCACCAACACCTACAGAAGTATGTGTATAGGCTCCTGCGTTTAAGACTATACCATCATAAGAGAATCCAACTTCATGGAGTTTATCAATTAACTCACCTTCTATGTTTGTTTGATAGTACTCTAGTTCTATATTTTGAAATTCACTTTTTAATGTATCAAAATAATCTAGAAACGTTTGTTTGCCATAAACTTCTGGCTCGCGCTTTCCCAAAAGGTTTAAGTTAGGCCCATTGATGATGATGATTTTTTTCATGTAGTAAAGATATTAAATTTGGGTATAAAAAAACCGGAGCAATTGCTCCGGCTTTAGTATGAGTTTTTAGCTTTCTTAGAAATGTAAAGCAAATCCAATATTAAATTGGAAAACACCTTCATCTGTAAAGTCTTCGTTTAAAGACAAGTTATATCTTAAACCTGGCTCAATAGAAATGTTGTCTGCAACAAACCATGCATAACCAGCACCTAAACCTAACCAAAATGGTGTATCACCAGTTATGTTTTCTACAGCGTCTCCTGAAGCACCTGTTAAATCAACAGTAATAGGGAATTGTCCAGATAAATAATACTTAGCACCTAATCTGTAAGAAAAAGAACTAGCACTAGAACCTCCAATATCAGCTCCACCAAAACCTAAACCAGCTTTGATAGCTAAATTATCAGAAACAAAATAACCACCATCTAAACCTAAGTTGTAAGTTGTGTTACCATCTTGAGAACTAAACATAAATGAAGTAGAACCTAACATAGCATTACCAGTATTAGCTTCAATTAACCATTTTCCTTGAGAAGTTGCTCCTGAAGAATCATCGTCTTGTGCATTAGAAAAACTGAATGCAAATACAGTTAAAACTGCAAAAAATAATTTTTTCATAATTAAAAGTTTTTAAAATTGATAATGCAAACTAAACACATTTTTTTGATATATTAAAGACTATATTTGGCTTTATTAACAATTTTATACACAATTAATATTAAGTATTTGAAAATCAAATACTTAAAATATCGGTTATTAACAATTTTTACTTAAAATTGTTAAAATTGTGGTAAAATCATGATTTTTATCGATATTTTTACGTAGTTAAACGATGAATTGGAACACATTTATAATAGATTTTAAAAACTATCTAAAGCTAGAAAGAGGCTTGTCAAATAATACTATTGCCAATTATGAGTATGACATAAAGCGTTTCATTTCTTTTTTAAATAATAACTCTAACCCTAAGTCTCCAATAGCTACAAATGACGATGATATTCAGCAATTTATATATAAAATATCCAAAGAGTTAAGTCCAAGAACCCAAGCTCGAATTATTTCAGGACTCAGAAATTTCTTTGATTACTTAGTGTTTGAGAATTATAGAGAAACAAATCCTGTTGACCAAATAGAGTCACCACGTTTAGGACGTAAGCTTCCAGATACGCTTTCAATAAAAGATATAGACAATATTATAGATGCTATTGACTTAAATTATCAATTTAGAGGCGTTAACCTTGGACACAGAAACAAAGCAATCCTCGAAACACTTTACAGTTGTGGTTTGCGTGTTAGTGAACTTACTGGTCTTAAAATTTCTGATTTATTCTTCGATGAAGGCTTTATTAAAGTTAGTGGTAAGGGCAACAAAGAGCGTTTTGTACCGATAGGAAAAATAACTAAAAAATTAATATATATTTGGCTTGATGTCAGAAAACATATTGAAATAATCCCTGAAGCCAAAGATATTTTATTTCTTAACTATAAAGGTAATAAACTGACAAGAGCTATGGTTTTTACAATTATTAAGAAGCTTGTGGAAAAAATAGGACTTCAAAAAACAGTGTCGCCTCATACCTTTAGACACTCTTTTGCTACACATTTATTAGAAAATGGTGCAGATTTGAGAGCTATACAAATGATGCTTGGGCATGAGAGTATAACAACTACAGAAATTTACACACATATTGATAAATCTCATTTAAACAAAGTAATTAATAAATTTCATCCTAGAAAATAAAAAAGCACTTAAATAATAAGTGCTCTTTTAGTATATATTTAATTAGAAGTTACTTGGCTATATTAACTGCTCTCGTCTCTCTGATTACAGTAACTTTTACTTGTCCTGGATAAGTCATATCTGTTTGTATTTTCTGTGAAATCTCAAAAGACAAACTTGCTGCTTTATCATCTGTTACTTTTTCGCTTTCTACAATAACACGCAGCTCTCTACCTGCTTGTATAGCGTAAGCCTTCTTAACACCAGGGAAACCAAAAGCTACCGCTTCTAAATCTTTTAAACGTTGTATGTAAGAATCTAATACTTGACGTCTTGCTCCAGGTCTTGCACCTGATATCGCATCACATACTTGAATTATAGGTGATAACAAAGTAGTCATCTCTATCTCATCATGGTGAGCTCCAATAGCATTACAAACCTCAGGTTTTTCACCATGCTTTTCAGCCCATTTCATACCTAAAATTGCGTGAGGTGTTTCAACATCAGCTTCAGCATCTGGAACTTTTCCTATATCGTGCAAAAGACCTGCTCGTTTTGCCAGCTTTGGATTTAACCCTAATTCTGCTGCCATAACCCCACATAACTTTGCGACTTCTCTAGAGTGCTGCAATAAGTTTTGACCGTAAGAAGAACGATACTTCATACGACCTACCATTTTAATTAATTCTGGATGTAATCCATGAATTCCTAAATCAATAACGGTACGTTTACCAACTTCAATAATTTCTTGCTCTATTTGCTTTTGTGTCTTGCGAACAACCTCTTCAATTCTAGCTGGGTGAATACGACCGTCTGTTACTAATTTGTGTAAAGATAAACGTGCAATTTCACGTCTAACTGAATCAAAACAAGATAAAATAATTGCTTCTGGAGTATCGTCTACAATAATCTCGACACCTGTTGCAGCTTCAATAGCACGAATATTACGACCTTCACGACCAATTATTCGACCCTTTACATCGTCAGATTCGATATTAAATACGGAAACACAATTATCAACAGCTTCTTCAGTTCCTATGCGTTGAATCGTGTTTATAATTATCTTTTTAGCTTCTTGCTGCGCAGTTAGCTTAGCTTCTTCTACTCTATCTTGAACAAATGCCATAGCATCTGTCTTTGCTTCTTCTTTTAAAGATTCTACCAATTGTTCTTTTGCATCGTCGGCAGAAAGTCCTGAAATCACCTCTAATTGCTTGATTTGGCTTTTATGAGCTTTATCTAACTCTTCACTCTTCTTTTCTACAAATTGCAATCTAAAATCGTAATCCTTTATTTTATCTTCTAACGATTGATTTGACTTCTTAGCTTTTGACAACTCATTAGAAGCCTGAGATTCTTTATCTCTTATACGCTTTTCTGCTTCAGCCATTTTTTTATCACGAGATAGTATTACCTTCTCGTGTTCTGCTTTGAGCTCAATAAATTTTTCTTTGGCTTGAAGAATTTTCTCTTTTTTGAGTGCTTCCGCATCTGCTTTTGCACCTTTTAAGATAGCTTTAGATTCGCTCTGCGCATCAGAAATAAGCTTAGATGCTTTTCCTTTTTCTAGTGATTTTGCGATAACAAATCCAATGACTAATCCTAAAACTACAGCTCCTGCGATATATAAAATTGTATTAGTATCCATATGTTTAGTTTAGTTGATGTATGTCTATAAAAAAAGCCTACATAAGTACGTAGTTTTGTATAAACTCCTTAAAAACAAGTTTAGGGCTAACAAGCTGCTCAAAAATCTGCCCAGATTCTAAATACATAGAAACAGCAGCACGGTTTTACAACTTCAACTCACCCTTTTTAAAGAATTAACGTTGAGTTTATCAAAAAATATAACTAATGTAGGCAGTAACCTTATTGTTTATGTAAAGAACGTACGAGTTAAATATGGTTATGCAAAAGTTCGTTTAAAGCTACTAACTTTTCCTGAACTTCTTCATTCACATACTCTTTATCTATTGTTTTTTGCTCTACTTGAGCTGCAAATTGTAAGGCACACATCGCCAAAACATCTTGCTTATCTCTAACAGAGTAGCTTTGCTCAAACTGTCCAATCATAGCCTCTATCTTCTTTGCTGCTTTTCGCAAACCTTCTTCCTGGCTAGGATTGATAGTTAATGGATATACACGATTAGCTATAGAAATTTTTATTTTAAGCTGATTTGACATCCACTATGTTTTACACTATTCAGACAATTGCGCTATACAATGGTCAATATCTCTGATTAGTGAATTTATTTTGAGCTTTGTTTCTCGTTTATTTTCGTCACTACCAAGCATTGCATTTGCTGTTTTGAGTGTTTCATACCTATCGGACCATTCGCTTATTTGCTCTTGATATTCTAAGATTTGTTTTTGTTGATTTTCTAATTGTTCCGAAAGCCTTACATTAGTTTGCTTTAGGACTTCTTGCTTGTGTAAAACCTTTGAAATTCGGTTTTCAAGCGTATCAACAATGTCTTCAATTTTACTCATTTGCGTTATTCAACACTATATAACAAAGTTAACATACCTAATTAAAAAACCCAATTCTTTTACAATTATTTTTGATTAATATAACATCAATAAGATTAAATCGTTAGCAAAATATTACGCATTTAGCGTTTGCTTTTCTAACTCAAATTAATATTTTAGCTACAATTGATTCATAAATGAAAAAAATCCTTCTCTGTTTTTTATTATCTACAAGTTTATATTCCCAATCGGAATATCCACAAGATTATTTTAGAGAACCATTAGATATTACTTTAGTATTGTCCGGAACTTTTGCCGAGTTACGTTCAAATCATTTTCATTCTGGATTAGATATAAAAACTCAGCGTAAAACTGGTCTTAAAGTATACACAGCAGCAATGGGTTATATCAGTAGAATTAAGGTGTCGCATTATGGTTATGGAAAAGCATTATACATAACACACCCAAATGGCTACACTACTGTCTATGGGCACTTAAAGAAGTTTTCTCCAAAAATCGAAGCCTACATTAAAGACTGTCAATACGAAAAAGAGAGTTATGAAGTCGAGATGTTTCCAAATAATACTGAGCTCTTAGTTGATACGAATGAAATCATTGCATACTCAGGAAATACTGGTGGCTCTGGTGGTCCACATTTACATTTCGAAATTAGAGACAATGCAGAACGCCCAATCAATCCAATGCTTTTTGGTATTAATATCAAGGATAGTAAAAAGCCATTTATTTCGTCAGTCTATGCCTATCCAAAAGATAAAAATTCTTTTATAAACGGAAAAAATAAAAGAATTCCCTTACGACTTATTCCCAAAAAAAACGGAGACTATAAAGTTGAAAAAATAACTGCTTATGGTAATATTGGTTTTGGAGTTGTAAGCTATGATAAACAAGATTTGGCTCCTAATAATAATGGTGTTAGTAATATTTCGTCTTACTTAAACGGAAATAAAGTTTTTGAAATGGATTTTAAACGCTTCAGCTTTAGCGAAACCAAACATCTAAATCGCTATGTTGATTTTGAACTCTGGAAAACTAAAAAAACAAGAAGTCAAAAACTTTTCGTTGAAGAAAATAATCCTCTAAGCATGTACAAAAATGTAGTTGACGACGGCTACATAAAAGTTGAAGATAGCACATCTTCAGTCTACAGAGTAGATATTAAAGATTTTAAAGGTAATACCTCAGAATTAGAAATACCAATTATAGGAAAAGCTAAAGTGTTAGAAATAGAAGTAGATTCTTCAGCTACAGAAAAGCGCTTAATAAAAAATCAAGAGACTACGACTTTAAAAGAACGTAACACTCAAGTAACTTTTTATCCAAATACAGTTTATGACGATATTTTAGTAGATTTTAAAGTTAGTGGCGACACCATTCATCTTCATAAAGATGTTGTTCCTCTTCAAAAAAACTTTGTAATCAATTATGATATTGGTAATTATAAAGACGTTGACAAAAGTAAATTGTTTATCGCTAGACTTTACGGTTATTACAAAAAGCCTAGCTATGTCAATACAAAACGAAAAGGCGATACACTTACAGCTAGAAGCAAAACACTTGGTTTATATACATTAGCGTCAGATACTGAAGCTCCTAAAATTAAGCCTATAAACTTTACAAATAAAAAATGGTTAAGTAAGTATCGCTACTTAAAAGTGAAAATTAGCGATGACTTATCAGGAATTTCAAAATATAGAGCGACTGTTAATGGCAAGTGGATTCTAATGGAGTATGATTATAAAACCAATACATTAATACACGATTTTAACGATGCTGTCGTTACAGATACAGAAAACAATTTAAAAATTATTGTAACTGATAATGTGGGAAATAGTTCTACATTTGAAGCAACATTTTTCAGAAAATAAAACCTAATTATTTGAAACCGCTACAACACTTACTTTTAATATTCTTTTTATTTACTTCATTTACAGCAATATCACAATCAGCTACGATAAGAGGTATTATACTAGATGAAAACAACACGCCTATAGAAAGCGTAAATATAAAAGCAAGTACTGGCCAAGGTACTACAACCAATGCAAACGGTTTCTACGAGCTAAAAATAACAGCAAATACTGAAGTTGTAGTAATATTCACGCACTTGTCTCATAAGCGTGTTGAAGCAAAATTTAATCTGAAAAACGGTAGCGAAATTGAATACAATCCTGTTTTAAAAACTGATGTAGAACAAATCGCGGTTGTAGTCATAAATAGTAATACAAGACAAAGTCGTGATGGTGTAGTAACCATTTCTCCAAAAGTTATTCGAACAATAAAAGGTGCTCAACCTGGTGTCGAAAATATATTAAAAACATTACCAGGTGTAAATATTTCTAATGAGTTAAGTACGCAATACTCGGTTCGTGGCGGAAATTTTGATGAAAATTTAGTATACGTCAACGAGATTGAGGTTTACAGACCTTTTTTAATACGCTCTGGAAATCAAGAAGGATTAAGTTTTGTTAATACCGATTTGGTATCAAATGTCGATTTTTCGGCTGGTGGATTTCAAGCTCGATATGGAGATAAACTTTCTTCTGTATTAGATATTACATACAAGAAACCTTCAAAGTTTGCTGCAAGTGCAGATTTAAGTCTCTTAGGTGGTAGCCTTGCTGTTGAAACGGCTTCAGAAAATGGTAAATTTTCTAGCATCTCAGGAGTACGTTACAGAGACAATAGTCTGGTCTTAAATAGTTTAGAAACAAACGGTAATGTAGAGCCTGTTTTTGCTGATGTACAAACCTATTTGACTTATCGTTTTTCAGATAAATTTCATTTAAATTTTCTTGGAAACATTTCTTTAAATCAATACAATTTTGAACCAGAAAATAGACAAACCAATTTCGGTACTATTGACGACCCTGTTGCCCTTTTGGTATTCTATGATGGGCAAGAACAAACCGAATATCAAACCTATTTTGGAGCGTTTAAAGCCAATTATTTTTTGAATGATAAAACCACTTTAAAATTAATTGGTTCTGCATATCATGCAACAGAGCAAGAACATTTTGACATTTTCGCTCAATATAGATTAGGAGAAGTCAACACCAATATTGGTGATGATAATTTAGGTGAAGTCGAATTTAGTGAAGGTATTGGCTCACAGTTAACAAGAGCACGTAACGATTTAGACGCACTAATATTTAATTTAGAACATCGTGGTGACTATAACATCAATGAAGACAGTAATCTAGAATGGTCAGTCAAATATACTAGAGAAGATATCCGAGACCGTTTGGTAGAATCAGAAGTTATTGATTCTGCAGGGTTTTCAATAAGACCTCCTTTTTTAACACAGCCTAATTTTCAGCCAGAAACACCTTTTAATGGTCCATTAACCGCCTTTCAAAATATAAGAGCGTTTAATCAAGTAAAGATTGATAGACTCCAAGCTTTTGTTCAATATAAAAAGAGTACAAAAATTGGAGAACATGACGCCTATTACAATATTGGTGTTAGAGCACACAACTGGAATGTCAGCGGCGATGGTATAGAAAGTAATAATCAAACAGTTTTTAGTCCTCGTGCGCAATTTGCTATAAAACCTAATTGGGATAGTGATATGCTGTTTAGAGTTGCCGGTGGTCTGTATTACCAACCACCATTTTATCGCGAGTTAAGAGATTCTTCTGGCGTTGTACAACCAAATGTGAAGGCGCAAAAATCATTTCATGTTGTCGTAGGTAATGAATATAGTTTCAAAATGTGGGATAGACCATTTAAATTGGTTACTGAAGCGTATTACAAAGGTTTGTCTGATGTTAATCCATATACTTTAGAAAACGTTCGTATTCGTTATCGTGCCAATAATAATGCAAAAGCCTATGCATATGGTTTGGATATGCGCTTGAATGGCGAGTTTGTTCCAGGAACAGAATCATGGTTTAGTTTTGGCTACCTTAAAACTGAAGAGAATATTGATAATCGTGGTTTTATTTCTAGACCAACAGACCAAAGACTCAAGTTTGGTGTGTTGTTTCAGGATTATGTACCAAACATGCCAGATTTAAAAATGTATTTAAATTTAGTTTATAATACAGGATTGCCTGGAGGATCCCCAAGTTATGCCGACCCATACGATTTTCAGTTTAGATTACGTGACTATCGTCGTGCTGATTTAGGAATTTCTTATGAGATTGTAAATCCTGAAAAACAATACACTTCTAAATGGAAAAAATCCTTCAGAAGCTTGTCATTAGGTATCGAAATTTACAACATGTTTAACAACCAAAATGCAATTACAAATACTTGGGTACGTGACGTCAATAGTAAACGTCAGTTTGCGATTCCAAACTTTTTGACGCCTAGGGTTTTTAATGTGAGGTTGTCTGCTAGATTATAACATTGAATATGAAAAAAACATTATTCATATTATTTATACTATTTTTTTTATTTACACATGGCCAGAAAAAACATTTCCTAAATAGAGAATTGAAATATTTTGATATTGATAGTAATGAAATATCAAAAAAGCAATTTTCAAAATTCTTAAAAAGTAAATCTGATGTTAAACCATATCAGGTAATATCTTATCCAAGCAAAAAAGTTTTAATACGAAAACTAGTTATAGATAAAGACCATGGAGTTTTATCAATTGAGGAATATGATACTATAATTACCACTTTAAATAAAGAATCTTTTAAACCTTTAGGAAAATACACCCTAATTCAATTTAGTAATAAAAGTAATTTTTATGGAAATAGATTTGATGAAAAATATTTAGCAAACTTAAAGAGAGACTTTAGTTTTACTAATTATTTTGTTTTTAAAAAAGATATTAAAGTAACTCTTAATAAAACCAAAAATTTTAAGTCTTTAATAGATACAAATCAGGTTATTGAAAAAATGTTTTTCAGACATCCATATGCGTGTTGCAGCTTTGTTATTATTAATAATGAGTCAAAAGAATATTATTCATATTACGGTGAGTATGCGGATTCTAGTGTTGTAGAAGCTTTAAATAAATTCGCTCAAAAATAATTCTAAGACTTCGCAAACTCGCAAAGCGTATCCACTACATAATCAATCTCGTCTTTAGTATTGTATTTACTTAGAGAAAAACGTACTGATGGTCTTTGCAATCTATCTTCTGGTAAAAATGCAGATAAGACATGTGATGCCATTGAACTGCCGCTTTGACAAGCACTACCTTTAGAACACGCAATACCTTTTAAATCTAATTGAAACTGTAACATTGCTGCTTTTTCTGGTGGTAAAGGCAAGCAAACGTTTATCAAAGTATAGGTGCTTTTTTCTATATCGCCTGACGTCCCATTAAAATGGCAACCCACTAATTTTTTATTTAAGCTATCTATAAAATATCGCTTAAGACTCTTAATATGTTTACTTTCAACTTCAAGGTTTTGATAGGCGAATTTTAAAGCTTCATCCATACCAACAATATTATGCAAACTCTCTGTTCCTGCACGATAGCCTCGCTCCTGCTCTCCACCAAAAATTAAAGGTTTAAGTCCAGATGCTGCCCTTACAAAACAAAAACCAACACCTTTTGGACCATGAAATTTATGAGCACTTGCAGCTAAAAAATCAACTTGGATGTCTTGCAAATCCAAATGGTAATGTCCAACGGATTGTACAGTGTCTGTGTGAAACAGTGCATTATTAGCCTTACACATATCACCTACACGTTTAATATCTAAAATATTTCCTATCTCATTATTGATATGCATTAGACTAACTAACTTTTTAGAGTCACTACTCAACAACGTCTCAAGATGATTATAATCTACTGTTCCATTTTTATCTAATTGAACATATGATACTTTGATATTATACTCGGTTTGTAGTTGTGTTGCAGTATGTAAAACAGCGTGATGCTCAATTTTTGATGTAATAATCTCGTTAACTCCCAAATCTCTAACTGCACTTCTTAACGCCAAATTATCAGCTTCTGTTCCGCCAGACGTAAATATGATTTCGGCTGTTGAAACATTAAAATATGAAGCAATGTTTTTTCTGCATTTCTCCATAATAGATTTTGACGAACGTCCAAAACTATGAGTTGACGATGCATTACCGTAATTATTTTGCAAAACGTCAGTCATTTTTTCAATCACTTCGGGACGCAAAGCTGTAGTTGCTGCGTTATCGAGATAAATATTTTTCATGTTACAAAAGTAAGTCATAAAATTATTTTATCTAAGCCGCGTTATAATTTGACAAATGGATTATTTTTGTTAAAAACTGAAAAGCTTATGCGTAATATTTTTGTGGTTTTAGTAGCTTTATTTTTAATGTCGTCTTGCGATGATGGAGACGTCATTACTATAGATTTAGATTTTGACCAAGAATTAAGTTTATGTTCAAATAATACGGATTCCTTCATTATTTACGATTTAAGAAATGACCCTTCAGAATCACTTTCTCTGGTGATACCAAGGTCAACTAGTGAGGTTGTACCATTTTTTAATCCAACACCTTTAGATAATCCAGAGAGTATCACAATAGATAATGCTTCTAATCGATTTTTATACCGTACATATAATAGAGATTTACTAGATTCAGGCAGTAATCAAGAACTCTGCTCTGCTGTAATTCCTTCGGATTTAATTATCCAAGAAAGTTACGAAGCTACAGGCGGCACTGCAGAAATCACAACAACTATAGTTGACGATGATAACGATGGTATTCCTTCTGAATTTGAAGGTCGCGGTGAAGCTGATGCCAATGGTAATTTTCCTGATGCTGAAGATTTTGATGGTGATGGTGTTCCAAATTATTTAGACCAAGATGATGACGATGATAATGTCCCGACACTATTTGAAATAGATACAGAGAATGCAGATGGCGATGATAATCCTACAACCAACTTTCTTGATACTGATGGTGATACTATTCCTGACTATTTAGATGAAGATGATGATGGAGATGATATACCAACAATCAATGAAGATGCTAATGGAGATAAAAACCCTAGAAATGACACGTCTATCAACTCCAATGGTATTCTAATTGCAGATTACTTAAGTGATGAAGTTAGCATAAATCATGAATCACCTGGCAAGGTACTTATCAACGAATATACAAGGGTAACTACTTCTCGTATCTTCATAAAAGATTACAATTTAGAAATTCTGAGTGGCGACTTGATTGATTTTGGCACACTGATTAATACAATTACGGTACAACAAGAATTTGAAGAGGATTAAGGTGCTATATTCTGAAATATTTTAACTTCAGTAGCACCTAAGCCATATTCCTTATAATCTGCGTCATAAAATGTAATATTATTATAACGTCTTAAGACTGTATATAGCTCTTGTCTCAGTACACCTTCGCCAACACCATGTATAAATACCATTTTTGGCATACGTTGTTTAATTGCAAATTCTAATTGTCCACGAGCAGTATCTAACTGCTTATTTAGCATATCAAAATTTGTCATACCACGAGTAGAATCTGTCAGTTGGTGTATGTGCAAATCCACTACAAATGTAGGCCTATGACGCTTTTTTGTATTACTTATAGGTGTTTTTCGTTTTTTGGAACCTTCTTTTTCTCTTGTGATTTCAGCGATGGATTGATTAGAAAGAGAGCCTAAATTTACAGAGGTATCGGTGCTGATTTTTATCAATTCGTTCGAAGTAAATTCAAATTCAAAACCATCTTCTACTTCTATTAAAATCATGTCGCCTTTAACTTTTACAACAACGCCTTTTATGGCATCATCAATAGTTTCGACAGTATCACCAACCTTAATCATCATCTTTTTCTGTTTTAATAAAAGCTTCTTCTTCTTGATTATCAAATTTACTTGGTACGTTTCTAGATATTCTGTAAATACCAAACATTAAAAGAACAATACCGCCTACTAATAGATATACATTTTGTTTTTCTTCAGCTTGTGCATAAATGGCTATTATACCACCAATAACAATGCAAATGATATTGATTATTCTAGATAAATTCATATTACAAAAGTAATCTATTATTAAAACATTTATATTTGAAAAATGAAGCTATTCTCACTTCAACTTGAAGATTATATGTTACCATGCGTTAACAAAACACTATTTGGTTTTGACTGTATGGGTTGTGGTATTCAAAGATCAATAAATCTATTAATACATGGAGAGTTTGTCGCGGCATTTTTTATGTATCCAGCAATTTATCCATTGATAGGATTGTTTGTGATTATAGGAATTAACATTTTCAAAAAAATAAAAAATTTCAATAAAATTATTACTATTTTGGGCGTAATTACAGTTTCGACTATTATAGTATCGTTTGTAATAAAAACCTTTATCAACTAAATAAAATAAAATGGAAAAAGAAAGATTGAATCCCGCATTAGTATATGTATTAGCAATAATAGGACTACTATGCTGCTGTATTGGTGGTATAGGTTTTGTACTCGCAGGAGCAGCATTTTTTATTGCTCAAACTCAAATTAAAAAAGCGACCGATAATCCAGAAGCTTATGATTTGACTTCAGTAAAAGCTATGAATACGGCTAAAATTGTAGCTCTTGTTATATTAATAATTAATATACTGATGTTAATCAGAACTATTTATGTAATATCTACTGTTGGTTGGGATGAAATGTCTGAGCAGATGATGAAAGCTATTGAAGAAGCACAAAAAGCACAAGGTCAATAAAAACTATACCTTATTACATAAAAAAGCCTTTTCTAAAGTAGAAAAGGCTTTTTTATTTGACGACAATTTGTATCTAAGCTTCAAATTCTTGAAGTGTCTTAATAATAATACCAATACAGTCTAGTAATTGCGCTTCGGTCATAACTAAAGGTGGTGCAAAACGAATGATATTTCCGTGTGTAGGTTTAGCAAGTAGACCATTATCTCTTAATTTCATACAGATATTCCAAGCGGTATCACTCTCTTCTGTGTCGTTGATTAAGATAGCATTTAGTAAGCCTTTTCCTCTAACACCATTAACAATATTGCTGTTATCAATATATTTTGATAATTCATTTCGAAATATTTGTCCTAATACTTCAGCATTATCAGCTAATTCTTCATCTTTTATAACTTCTAGAGCAGCAATACCTATAGCAGCAGCAACTGGATTACCTCCAAACGTACTTCCGTGGTTTCCAGGGCGAATGACATTCATAATATTATCATTAGCCAAAACTGCAGAAACCGGATATGCTCCACCAGATAAAGCTTTACCTAAAATTAATATATCAGCTTTAACCTCTGGTGTACCTGAACAATGTTTATCCGAACACGAACAATTTCCGCAAGTTGCTAACAAACGTCCTGTACGTGCAATACCAGTTTGTACTTCGTCAGCGATAAACAATACATTATGCTTTTCACATAAAGCTTTTGCAGCAGCTAAATAACCTTCACTCGGTACATAAACTCCAGCTTCACCTTGTATTGGCTCAACTAAAAAACCTGCAACGTTACTATTGATACTTAGAGCATCTTCTAAAGCTTGAAGATTGTCATATTCAATTTTAATAAATCCATCTGTATACGGTCCAAAATTCTTTCGAGCAACTGGGTCATTTGAAAAAGAAATAATCGTAGTTGTACGTCCATGAAAATTATTTTCACAGACAATGATTTGTGCTTCATTTTCATTAATGCCTTTGACTTCATAAGCCCATTTGCGACAAATTTTCAAAGCAGTCTCAACGGCTTCGGCACCAGTATTCATTGGTAATAACTTATCGTAATTAAAAGTTTCAGTTGCAAACTTTTCAAACTTACCGAGCATATCATTATAAAATGCTCGAGAGGTTAAGGTTAATGTTTGCGCTTGACTTGTCATTGCGCCTACAATTTTTGGGTGACAATGTCCTTGGTTTACTGCAGAGTATGCAGAAAGGAAATCGTAATACTTCTTTCCTTCGACATCCCATACATAAACACCTTCGCCTTTGCTTAATACTACAGGCAACGGATGATAATTGTGTGCTCCGTACTTGTCTTCTAAATCTATCGCTTGTTGCGATGTTAATTGGTCTAAAACAGCCATTTTAATAGTTTTTAAAGTGAATAAAATACTGTTTCTTATCTACCTTTATCCTTTCAAAAAGTTTGAAAATTCAGCGTGGGAAAGAAATCATCCCTAGAATTTGCAAATTAATAATTAAATAGAAATTATAAAAGTCTTCTATAATTCAATTTCACAAATAAAGATATCTTTGCAATCTAATTTTAGAGCATGCCAAAAAGAGAACGGAATAAATTTGTAAAACGCGGACAAATCCTCGAACTTTTAATCGAAGATTATGCGTATGGCGGAAAAGGAATCGCGCGTATAAGAAACGAACATGGCGAGTTTGTAGTTTTTGTACCCAATACTTTACCTGGGCAACTAGTTAAAGCACAGGTAAAAAAATCAAGCAAGACTTATGCTGAGTGCAAGTTGTTTGAAGTTCTGAAATATTCTGATGATGAAGTAGATATGCCTTACCAGACAATTCCAGGTGCGCCATACATAAAATTACCTATCGAAAAACAACATGCCTACAAAAAGCAAAGCACATTAGAACTTTTTAAACGTATCGGAAAAGTTGCCGATATAGAAGATAAGTTTGATGAGTTTGTGACCTCACCAAATACCTTTCATTATAGAAATAAAATGGAATACGGCTTCTCTGCTATAGGTTACAATCATGAATTAAAAACTGATGTAGATGAGTTTACTCTGGGATTCAAAAAACGAGGTACTTGGTGGTGTGGCGATAATCTAAATGATGATTCTGGCTTGTTTGATGCAGAGTTTGAAAGTCAATTGAAGGATATACGTATATATTGTGATGCTACAGGTTTAGCGCCTTGGCATGCGCCTCAAAAAGTTGGCTTTTTTAGATATTTTGTAGTCCGCAAATCTTATAAGACAAATAAGTTGTTATTTAACTTAGTAACTACGTCTTATGATTTGCCAAAATTTGATTTAGATAAATTTGCCAAATTTTTAGTTGAACTTTTTGGAAATCGAGTTGCTGGTTTATTACATACCATCAATGATGAAATTGGAGATAGAACTATTGCGACATCTGGAAGTATTAATTTAGTGTATGGTAAAGACAAAATAGTTGAAGAACTATTAGATTTAAATTTTGAAATTAGTATGAAAAGCTTCTTTCAAACCAATCCAAAATCTGCCGAAAAGCTTTACAAAAAAGTTATCGACTTCGCTTTAGAAAAGAAAGAAGCTATTGATAATACAGTCGTAATGGATTTATTTTGTGGCACGGGAACGATTGGGCAAATTTTAGCATCACGAAGTAAAAACACTAAAATTGTTGGTGTAGATATTGTAGCATCAGCTATCGAAGATGCAAAGAAAAATGCTAAGCGTAACGGTATTGAAGGTCTTAAATTTTATGCTGCAGATGTTGGTAAATTTTTGAATGAGCACCCAGAATATGCAAACAAAATACGTACAATTATCTTAGATCCAGCACGTGCTGGTATTGCGCCTAAGACTCTTAAAAAAATAATAAACCTTAATGCAGAACGTTTGGTTTATGTATCTTGTAATCCTGCAACACAAGCAAGAGATACGGAGCAATTAATGCAAGCAGGTTATACGATTAAAAAGTTTAGTTTAGTAGATCAATTTCCACATACAGCACATATTGAAACTGTAGTTTTATTTGAAAAAGCCTAATGAGATTTTATAAATTTTCGATTTTATTTTTAGCCATTTTATTTTTAGGTTGTGAACGTGATGATATTTGCGCCGAAGGCACACCTACTACACCTAGACTTTTAGTTGATTTTTTTGATGCTACTGATACAGATATACCTAAAACAGCGGTTAGACTATCAGTCTATGCAGTAAATTTAGTTACTGACGAAAACACAGGTGTTATCTCTTTTCCTGAAGTAGCAAATGAAACTACTCTTGTATTCAATTCTAATACAGATGCTATAGAGCTACCTTTAATAATAGGCAATGAAGGTGAAGAAATTACAACACGCTATTTTTTTGAGACAGACACCAATCTAAGAATTGATGGAGACACATCAACTAATTCTAATATTGATATTTTAGAAATAAAATATACTCATGATTTTATTTATGTGTCAAGAGCTTGTGGTTTTAAAAGTATTTTTAATATGCTAACAGCTACAGATAATCCTGGTGACGATTCTATAGATTGGATTCAAAATACAGTTCTAGCCAATACAACTGAAACATCAATAACCGTTGAAAACGAAGAAGCAACACATGTACAAATATTTCATTAAGAGTTTAGTTATTTTATTGTTATGTTCTTCGACTGTATTTGCTCAAGAAGAAGAACAAGAGACCACATCAGACACCATTGTTTACAAACAAAAATATGGTCTTAGGCTTGGTGCAGATATTTCGAAATTGGCACGCTCATTTTTTGATGATGATTATCAAGGATTTGAAATAAATGGTGATTATCGTCTGACACAACGCCTATATATTGCTGGGGAATTAGGTAACGAAGAACGTACTCTAAGTAATGAAGCTCTAAATGTAACATCAAAAGGAAGCTATTTTAAAGCCGGCGTAGACTACAATTTATATCAAAACTGGCTGGATATGGAAAACATGATTTATTCAGGTTTTAGGATTGGCGCAAGTACGTTTAGTCAAACTTTGAATAGTGGTACTATTTACGACGTAAATAATCAATACTTTGGAAACCAACAACCTATTACTGCTCCTCAGGATTTTGATGGGCTTTCCGCTATTTGGGGTGAAATTATTTTAGGTATCAAAGCCGAAGTGCTAAATAATCTTTTTATGGGGTTGAACCTACAATTAAAGTTCTTGGTCTCAGAAAACAGTCCTGATAACTTTGAAAACCTTTATATTCCCGGATTTAACCGTACTTACGATAGTGGTATTATTGGCGCAGGATTTGGATATGATATTTCTTATTTGATTCCAATTTATAAAAAAGCGAAACCTGCTAAGAAAGTAGAAGAAAAAGAAGAAATCAAAGAAAACTAGTTTCAATTTATTTTTAAAAGTTAGTTAGATAATAAAGTAATATTACAAACTGTCATTTCGAACGCATGTGAGGAATCTCATCTTGAATGACATATTTGAGCAAACTCTAAGATTCCTCAATCGTACCTTATTTCGGAATGACAAAAAGAAAATTAACCAAAAATCTTTACCAATAATTCTTTAAGTAAATCGCCTTGCGGTGTTGCATTGGCACCTACACCTTTACCTTTAACATCAAACTGACGCAGTAAAGCTACTGCTCTACTGACATTTTTCATTGGATAATTACGAGCAGCACTAGTATATTCATTTACAAAATAAGGATTGATTTTTAATGCAGACGCTACACTTCTAGGCGATTTATCATTCAACCCATGGTATTGCAAAAGTTGAGAAAAGAAATTAAATAATAACGAAACTGTTACTACCATAGGATTATCCTTTGGGTTATCCCCAAAGTACTTTACTATTTTAAAGGCTTTAGTCATATTTCGTTCGCCAACAGCCTTACGCAATTCAAAATTATTGTAATCTTTACTGATACCAATATTTTCCTCAATAGCCTCAGGTGTAATTTGAGATTCTTTTGGTAATACTATTTTTAACTTATTGAGTTCGTTTTCAATCTTGGACAGGTCTGTTCCCAAAAATTCAACGAGCATCTGTGATGCCTTTGGTGTTATCGTATAACCTTGACCAGCTAAAACGCGACGAATCCAATCAGGCACTTGATTGTCGTACAATTTTTTACTTTCAAAAACCGCTTCAATTTTATTTAATGCTTTGTATAATCCTTTGCGCTTATCAATCTTTTTGTATTTGTAATTAATAACAAGCACTGTAGTGGGTTGTGGATTATTGACGTAATCAACAAGCTTTTCGATAGTACGGCTTAAGTCTTGAGCTTCTTTTACAATAACAACTTGGCGATCCGCCATCATTGGATAACGCTTAGCATTACTTACAATATCATCAATTGAAATGTCGCGTCCATAAAGCACCATTTGGTTAAACCCTTTTTCAGCTTCATCCAAAATACTATTTTCTATGTAGTTAGAAATCTTATCAATATAATAAGCCTCTTCACCCATTAAAAAATAGATAGGTTTTATATTACCTTTTTGTATGGCAGTGACTATTTGCTTTGCTTCTTCCAAAAACTAATTGATTGCGCTAATACTTCTCGATAAAATTTTCTAAGAAAATCACTCGAAGTGACGTTAAAATTTTAATTTTGTGTAGTGCAAGACCTTAATTTTCCAAAGTTCGACTACCGTTTCAAAAGTACAGAAAATAAAGTTTCTATTTTTGATATCATCCGCAAAAAATTTGTCGTTTTACAGCCTGAAGAATGGGTACGTCAACATTGCGTACATTACCTCATTTCTAATAAAAATTATCCGAAATCTCTAATTAATGTCGAAAAAGAGCTTACTATCAACGGTTTAAAAAAGCGTTATGATATTGTAATTTTTAATCCTGACGGCTCAGTCTTTTTAATGATTGAATGCAAAGCACCAAAAATTACAATCAATCAAACAACATTTGACCAAATCGCACGCTATAACTTAAAGTTAAACGCCACATTTTTGATGGTTACTAACGGAATTAATCATTATTATTGTCAGATGGACATGGAAAAAGAGCAATATACTTTCTTACAAGATATTCCGGATTATACGAAATGAAATATACAACAAAAGACATAGCCGTTGTAATCCTTAATTGGAATGGAAAAGCCTTATTGGAGCGGTTTTTACCTTCCGTAATTTCATTTTCAAACGAAGCAAATGTATACGTTGCTGATAATTGCTCTATTGACGATTCTATCGATTTTTTAAAATCAAATTATCCTGAAGTAAGTATTATTCAGAATACTGAGAATGGAGGTTATGCAAAAGGATATAATGAAGCATTAGAACATATCAAAGAGCCTATACTTTGTCTTTTGAATAGTGACATCGAAGTCACAAAAGATTGGTTGGTTCCCATCGTGGAAACATATAATTCAGTGAAAGAGGTTGCAATTATTCAGCCAAAAATATTAGACCAAAAGCAGAAGACACATTTTGAATATGCTGGTGCTGCTGGCGGTTATATTGATAAATATGGTTATCCTTTTTGTCGTGGTCGTATTTTTAATACCATCGAAGAAGATAAAGGACAATATGATGATATCATAGAAATTTTTTGGGCTTCAGGCGCTTGTTTATTTATAAAAAACAAGGTTTTTAAGTCACTTGACGGATTTGACGAGACCTATTTTGCTCACATGGAAGAGATAGACTTATGTTGGCGAGCTTTCAATAATAACTATAAGTCGTTATATGTCGGAAGATCTACAGTTTATCATGTTGGTGGTGCTACACTTCAAAGTACAAGTCCACAAAAAACGTATTTAAATTTTAGAAACAGTTTATCTACACTAGTAAAAAACACTGACAAGAATGTATTTGGACGAGTCATTGTAAGAATGATTTTAGACGGTATTGCAGGTATTCGGTTTTTGACTCAACTTAAGCCTCTGCATTTTGTAGCCATATTAAAAGCTCATGGAAGTTTTTATGTCGCTCTACCTCGATTATTTAAACAAAGAAAAAAGCTAAATCAACGTCCGAATTATAGTAATCGAACATCAATTGTTTGGGATTATTTCGTTAAAAAAAGGTAAAATTTTAACTGTTTATAAATCTGTTAAAATTTTTGTTAATCAACGACGTAGTCGCTTTTCTTTTCAATAGTTTTGTAATGATTTAAAACAAATAATTCATTATGAAAAAATCAATTCTTCTAAGCATAGCCGCAATGCTAATTTTAACGGCATGTGTGTCTAAAAAAGATTATTTAGCATTACAAGAAAAACAAAAGGAAACTCAAGACTTATTAAATACAGCTACTGTAAAATTAAATGCATGTTTATCTGACCAAGCGGCTGCAAATGCACGTCTTGAAGGCTTAAAAGAGCAATTAGCAGATATGCGTCGTAGTAACGAAGCATTAATTAAAAGTTCACAAGATTTAACTGAATTGACTAGCAAAGGAGCTGAAAACCTTGAAAAGTCATTAGAGTCATTAAAAGAGCGTGATTTAAAAATTACACGTTTACAAGATGCTTTAACAAGAAAAGATAGTGTAACTCTAGCAATCGTTACAAGTTTGAAAAAAGAAGTTGGAATTAACGATCCTGACATTGAAGTAAACGTTGAAAAAGGTGTTGTCTTTATTTCTATAGCTGATAAATTATTATTTAAAAGCGGAAGCTACAACGTTACTGACAGAGCAAACGAAGTCTTAGGGAAAGTTGCTAAGGTTATTAATAGCAAGCCTAACTTTGAAGCTATGGTAGAGTCTCATACTGACAACGTATCTTACAGTAAGCCACCATTATTAGATAACTGGGACTTAAGTGTTAAACGTGCAACATCTGTAGTAAGAGTTTTAGAAAGTCTAGGTGTTAACTCTCAACAACTTATTGCTGCTGGTCGTAGTTCTTACGTACCGTTAGTAGAAAACGATACTGCTGAAAACAGAGCAAAAAACAGAAGAACTAGAATAGTTGTTTTACCTAAAATTGACCAATTCTATGAAATGATAGAAGAAGAAATGAAAAATCTTTCTGCAGGCAATTAATTTTAGTTTTTTGATATTATAAAACCCCGATGCATTGTATCGGGGTTTTTAGTTTTAGATACTTAACGTATCAGCTTTAATCTTTCCTTCTTCATCTGTAAGTCTTAAAATTTTAATTTCCTTGGTTTGGTTAGACTTCCCATAGTTTTTAAATATAGTTACTTTTAAACTGGTTGGACCCGTAATCTTTTGGACGCTATCTGAAAAATATTTTACACTAATCTCATATTTTCCTTTTTGAGCTTTCTTTATTTTATAAGTTTCTGGACCATAACCGTCGGTAAAATCTTCTGATATAGCACCTCCAAATTTAGACTCCGTTTTGCCATAATACAATTCGTCCCCATTTGGATTTTTGATATGTAAGTCTAGGTCTGTATTTGCGTGATTCCAATCAATCACAACTCTTATATCTGTCTCAATTTTTGGAAACACATTTCGATACGTCTTTAAAACATCGCTTTTATTAACAAGATTACTTAATTCTAAGTATGCTATTTTTTCGATTCCATAATATCTGTTGGCTTGACCTTTTTCTAATAGATCTCCTTCTACAATTTTATTGAATAAGTCAAAGGCTTTTTTATCTTCTCCTATGGCTTCATATGCTAATGCTAAATCTCTATACGATTGAGGGTCTTCAGGTCTTAAATTCAATACTTCTTTGTAAACATAAACAGCTAAATCATCTTCTTTATATTGATTTAACTTATATCCTAAAGCTCTAATTAATTCATGATTATCTATTTCAATCTCTATTAAATTAGTTGCTATTCTCAATGCATATTCATACTTATCCTTTGATTCAAAATATTCTGCAACATCTAAAAAGAAAGATGGCATATTACTATATTCTAACCTTAATTCAAGATACAACTCATAAGCACTATCAATATTAGTTTGTTCATTCAATAAAGCTAAGTAAGGCGCATTTTTTTGCCAAGACTTTAATTTTGATTGCTCTGCAATTTTATTTTCTAACATTTCGATGGCTTCAGATTTGTTTTCTAATCCTGTTTTTGTAGTTAAAACTATAACACCATTTGCTCCTCTATTTCCGTATATCGCTGTAGCTCCAGCATCTTTTAAAACTGTTATAGCTTCAATATCTTCTGGCTTAAGGTTTCTAAATTCGTTTTCAGACACTGGAGCACCATCAATAATAAATAATGGTTCTGTGTTACCTGATATTGATGAAACACCTCTTAACTGAACAAGGCTATTCCCGCCAGGTTGCCCTGTAGAAGTTGTAATATTTAAACCAGGAACTTGTCCTGATAATGTCTGTACAAAACTTGCGTTTGGTTTATTTTCAATGGTTTCACTGCTAACTCTAACCGATGAGACTGAAGATTTGGCTTTGGTTGTAGTTCTATAACCTGTAATCACAACTTCATCTAAGCTTGCAGTGTCGTCTTTCATGACTACATTTAATTCACTCAAGCTTGATAATGTAAATTGAACTGTCTCCATACTAACAAATGAAAAAACTAATGTTTCTCCAATTTCAACATTAATAGCATAATTTCCATCAAAATCTGTTTGCACACCTCTAGTAGTTCCTTTTACAAGAACATTTACACCTGGTAATGGTATATTATTAGAATCAGTTATTATACCTGATACACTATTTTTTGTATCAACAAATTCGGGTCTAGAACTAACTCTTTGTTGATTTTGTGATGATGTATTATCAGGTTCAATAGAGTTTGAAACTGCAATGCCCTTTTTTATATCTTTTTTAATGACTGGCTTTGTACTATAATCTTTAGTGTACCATTCTAAAAGTGATTTATAATCATCATTTAAGCTTTGTCTTCTACTATTAAGTATTTTTGCATTAGAGACTTCTTGTTGCTTATTTTGAGTTATCATTCTCTTATATTGTGGTAATAATTCTTTTGGTGGCTCGATTTTATACCTGACGTAATCTTGAATTCTATCTAACACAATCATTGATGTGTAAGATGATATCAGATGATTTTCCTTAGCGTGTTCAATAATTTTATCTTTGTTGTTTTCTTGAGATTTAGAAAGTGATTGTAGCTTTCTTTTAGACCAAAGTCGTTTTGCTAACTGAGAATTTGTTCCAAACTTAAAATCAACACTAATAGTATCTGACACTTTACCATCATAACCGAATAACAATTCTACTACATCCGTATTAAATCGCTTTCCACCTATTGTAAAACTTCCATTAACCACTTCATTAGCTTTTGGAAATACCTCAAAAAGTCTATTATTTTTGCTGATACCTAAAAACTGATATGACTCATTAAGCAACTTTTCTAGGCTCGCATCTAGAGACACTCTGTTTAGATTAATATAGTTTCCTCCAAAAGTATTAGCTTGCTTTTCTAAAAACTGATGATTGGCAGACTTTACTGAGTTTATAGCATAGAATTTATTGATATTCTTCTCATACAAATCCCCTAGATTATGCATCCCATCAGAAACTAAAATAATTTCATCTGTATTATTTATTGGTAAATTCTGAAAAGATGTGCCGCCATCATAAACAACATTATTCAATTCATTTTTTAACGTATTCCAATTTCCATTTTCAATTATGTACCTTTTTTCTTGAATTATTGTATTGCTAAATACTATCAAATCAACTTTAAGATTACCAATCGTCTTAAAGTAAGATTCTAATAATTGAAACTCTTTATCCTTATTTTTATACAGCATAGAATAAGACGCATCCCATAAAAGCGTAACAGACTTTGGTATTACCTTAGGTCTAGATTTTGATGGCATATTAAGATTTACAAAAAAATAATCATCATTTACTAATATATTTTTCTCTAGACTTGTCGGAATTTTTAGGTGTAAATTCTTCTTAGCACTAAAATTTTTACTTTTAAATTTTGCTATAAATTTTCCATTTGATTTTCTAAAATTGAGTTCATTACTGCAAAAGCCTTCAACAATTGGTTTTATAGCTCTAGAATTATGAATAATTTCTAGTTGAAAATCGTCTAGTTTATTTTTAAAATCAAAAGGAATTTCAAACTGGTAATTCTCATTTTCAATAGATAGGTTCTGTTCATAGCTTATTACAATTCTTTTATAGCCTTTTGCTGGTATTGGATAAACTCTTACTTTATAATTATTTCCTTTTGTTTGTTCTAATTAGGCTGGGTCAATTCTCTGTTTTATTGTGTTCTCATAAGCAACTCGACCAAGTTCTTTTTCAACAATAACGGCATCTCTTAAATAACCATTTAAGTCCATAGATAAATGAGATACAGTTTGCCCTTGACCGAGTGGAAAAGCTAATTCACCTTCTAAAATTCTATCTTTCCCATTATAAAAGGTCATGTCATAAGTTACTTTTGCATATTGATTAGAAATATCTGCGTGTACCTTTAATTTACTTAATTTCAAATGTCTATTACCATTTAGTTTTACATACGGGGACGTTTGAGAATAAATGGTATTTATGCAAAAAAATAGGATGAATACGTGTAATAATTGTTTCATGATATGACTGTTTTTATGATTATTAATTTTTGATAACCTGAATGATTTCAGGAAGTAAGGCTAATGCCGAAAGTACTACTGCAGCACCAGTACCTTTATTTTTTGTTGGTACAACATTAGATGCAATACTTGGATTAGTTGCAGTAGATGCCTTTGCAATACCTTTTCGCTCTGGTAGACGCACCATAACAACTTTATTATCATAGCCTTCTTCAAAATTTACATTAGCATATTTGTAAGCGAATTCGATACCGTCTTTTGCAAAGGCTTCGATACTTTCTTTTGGATACTCAACTGTGTAAAGCAGTTTTTTTAAATCTGTAGCATTACTCTTCTGGAGTGCGATTCCACTATAATGATTATAAGTTGCTATACTTAAATAATCATCCTCAGTAAGGCGTTTTGATAGTAACTTAAAAGTCTGTTTTAGTATAAACTTGTCTTCATCAGAAAAACCTGCTGAATGGGTTTTTAATAAGAAAGTGACATTCTGTGGATTACCATCTTCTTCAAAATGATCTACAATAAATGTAAATAGATTTTCGAGTGTTACAGATTCTGTTTCAATCTTCTGCTCTTGACTGTTTAGTTGCGCTACTGTAAATAGTATAACAACACATTGGATTAGCTTTTTCATTGGTTCTGTATTTAAAATTCTTGATAAAACTAAATGCATTACCACTTTTAAAAAACACAGAATGAGTGAAGTGTAACTTTTGGTGAGTAAACTATCCTAAAACTAAATCGATAGTTTTTTGACGCTGTACTTTTCCATTAGAAGTCAAAACGAATTGATTAATAGCATAGATTTTCTTAGGCCTTTCGTATTTATGGAGTGACTTAGATTCTTGTATTTTACTATGAAGCTCTGAAGATATATCCTTGGAAGTCTCGATAATTAAAATAACTTTTTCTCCAAATTTATCATCAGGTTCAGAGCAGACAATTATACGTTTTTTTATGATTGGCAATAACTTTTGTTCGATTTGCTCTGGAAATAATTTTACACCACCAGAGTTGATAACATTATCAAAACGACCAAGCCATTTAAATTCTTTGTTAGATTTTAATTCTACAACATCATTAGTAACTAGTGGTACTTCCATTAAATTAGGAGCGTCAATAATTAAACAATCGCGTTTGTCTTGACTGAAACTAATTGTCGGTAATGCTTTAAAAAAATCTTCACCATCTTGAACTAATGATTGTAATGGTTTTAACGCTACGTGTGTCACTGTCTCCGTCATACCATAAGTTTCGTAGAATTTTATAGGACTCGTTTTTATCCAATCTAAAAGAAAAGGTACAATTTTAGAACCACCTACAATAACTGTTTTAACATTATCTAATTTTTTGATAGAACCAGCTACTTGTATTGGCACCATGGCACAAAAATCATATGTTTTATTTGTATCAAAAAACACCTTAGAATGCGGAATTACAGAGTCCATATGCAGACCTAAAACCATAGCTCTAACAAGCATCATTTTACCAGCAATGTAATCGCTTGATAAACAATTTAAAGCGGTGTTTGATGGTTTTAAATCAAAATACGCTCCTGTTGCTAAGGCTGAGTTAACCATGGCTTGCTTCTTTAACTTTATGCGTTTTGGAGTACCTGTAGAGCCAGAAGTTTCGGCAAATATAAAATAATCTTGATTAAGCCAATCGGTTAAAAATTGACCTGTTTTATATTCGAAAATATTTTTAGATTTTTTTAAATCTAAGGCTTTAATCTTAAGCTCTTCTGTATTATACGATTGGCCGTTATACTTAAATTCTTTGTGAACTTCTATAAAACTATTTGACATTATTCTAAGACTTTATAATCGTCTTTCGGTAGCTCTTTTACTTCCCCAAATAATTTTTCTTTCCAGTTTGTCCAACCATATTTTTTTGAAAGTATAAATAATAATATCGGATATACTATCAACACAGGTAATACAATCTCTGAAACTGTCATTTTTGAAGGATCAGCTGTGTACGTTAAAAGTGCATCCGTCTGTAATGCAGACCAATCTGCTGTTACCAAAAATGCTGTAAACATATTATTAGCAGCATGAAAACCTAGGGCTAATTCTAGACCATCATCCATTAAAGTCATTATTCCTAAAACTAATCCAGTACCTATGTAAAATACCATCATAATTGGACCTAATTTATCTACTTCTGGATTTAAGCCATGTAGCAATCCAAAACCAACTGATGTGAGTATTAATGGCATCCATTTATTTTTAAAAACGACTCCAAGTCCTTGCATAAGATATCCTCTAAAAAAATATTCTTCGAAACTGGTTTGTAAAGGCATTAAAAAAATAACAAGGGCCAATAAAATTAAAAATGGTTTTAGATTTAGATTATAAATATAATCTTCAGGAGCCATATTAAAGGACAGAGCTGTAGTCGCAGTAGAATATAATCCCCAGATTATGAAAATAAACCAAAATCGTTTCCAATCTACTGAAGGTCTTGTCGTTGTAAGTTTTACAAAAGATTGATTGTGTAAGTATTTAGAACAAAATACAACGCCTAATAAGCCTATAGCAAATGAAAAAAGCATTAAGAACAAAAACAAATTTTTACCTAATAGCTCAGCCATTTGAGCAATATCAGTAGTAATAGCCAAACTAGCACCATTAGCTACTTCTATACCAATGAATATTAATAGAGGTATCATTCCTATTATCTGCCATGCAATAAAAATTATTACGGTACCTATTAAGTAACGCCACCAATCAAATAATCCTAAAAATGCTTGCTGTATATAATTCATCATAAAATATTAAAATTCCAATTTTGTTTTTTATCGTAATGCAAAGTACCATTTTTTACAGTTAATGGCGAAGGAAAATTATTGGTAAATAAACTTCCTGTACCAAGACCTTGAGGCATTTTGTTACCCAAAGTATAAGTCCACTGTGCAATGGCATTTAGCCCAACATTACTCTCCAAGGCACTTGTTATCCACCATTTTAAGTTATGCTTTTCGGCAGTAGTAATCCATTGTTGACTTCCTAATATACCGCCGATAAGACTTGGCTTTAAAATAATGTATTGCGGTTTTATGATTGATAATATTTCTTCTTTCTTTTTAATTGAAAAAACACCTATTAACTCCTCGTCTAAAGCAATATCTATCGGAGACACTTCACAAAGACTAGCCATAACATCAAACTGGTTTGGCTTTATAGGCTGTTCTATTGAATGTAATCTGTATTCTGATAGTCTCTTTAACTTTTCTAAAGCTATATTTGGTGCAAAAGCACCATTAACATCTACTCGTAATTCTATATCTGAAACTGAGAATTCTTTTCGAATGGACTTTAAAATATCTAACTCAGTCTGAAAGTCGATTGCTCCAATTTTTAGTTTTATACAGTTGAAACCAGCATCAATTTTTTCTATTATCTGTTTTCGCATAAAGTCTTCGTCTCCCATCCAAACCAAACCATTGATATTAATATCGTCTGTTCCATTTGTAAATTCTGAAGGAAATAATTCAAACTTATATTCAGACTCAAGAGACATAAAAGCCATTTCTAATCCAAACTGAATACTTGGGAATTCTTCTAACTCATTAAGTAGAGTATTTAAGCCCAGATTAATATTATTACAAGCCCACTTAAGTTTAGCTTCATAATCTGGTCTATCATCGATTGATAAGCCACGCAAGATTCCACATTCTCCAATACCAGTTTTATTGTTTTTTTCGAGAGTAATAAACCAAGTTTCTTTAGTAGACATTACACCTCGAGACGTTCCGCTTGGGCGTTTGAAATTAAGAATATGTTTTAGGTATTTTGCTTTAATCATAGCGCTTCAAAGATACTTAAATAATTCTTGGTTTTTTTATTGAAACAGTTAGTAATAACTTAATAATTTCTAATTTTGACCTTTAAGTTTTAACTATGGATTTTACAAATAAAGTAATTTGGATAACTGGTGCATCAAGTGGTATCGGGAAGGCTTTGGCTATTAAGCTATCTCAATTAGATTGTAAACTTATTTTATCTTCTAGACGTGAGACGGAATTAAACCTTGTGAAATCTCAATGTCATAATCCAGAAAATATTGTAATACTTGCTTTTGATTTGGCAAACTACGATATGATGAAACCCATAGCTGAAAAAGCTATTTCCAAATTTAAAAATATCGATATCTTAATAAATAACGGTGGTATTAGTCAACGTTCACTGATAATCGATACTGACATTTCTGTTGACAAAAAACTAATGGAAATCGATTATTTAGGTACTGTTGGTTTGTCAAAAGCATTATTACCACATTTTATAACTAATCAAAATGGACATTTTGTAACAGTTACAAGTCTAATGGGAAAATTTGGTTCACCATATCGTTCTGGATATTGTGGTGCCAAACATGCGCTTCATGGTTTTTTTGATGTTCTGCGTATGGAACATGAAAAAGATAATATAAAAGTTACTCTGATTTGCCCTGGTTTTGTAAATACTGATGTGTCCAAAAATGCACTTACTGGTGATGGTTCAAAATTAGAGACATTAGATAAAGCGACAGAAAATGGTTTATCAGTTGAAGCGTTTGCTAAGCGAATGCTTAAAGCCATTTCAAAGGGAAAATTTGAAGCCTACATAGGTAAAAAAGAGACTATAGGTGTACTATTAAAGCGGTTCTTTCCTAAATTACTACACAAAACTGTAATGAAAAGTGAAGTGAGATAAACTACAACTTATGATGCATACTAAACTGTAATTGTCCTTTACCCCATGTATTAGTTTTCTGGTTCATCCAACCAAATTGAAAACGGATATTACTATTTATTACATAGCCCAATCCAAGATAGGTACGATTACGGTCAAATAGTTCAACTTCTCTACCATCACCAATTTCTTGTTGACCATTAATAAACAATTCGTTATATAACGCTGCATAGATTGTTTTTGGACTTAGCGCCTTATTATTAATTGGGATATTTAAAAAAAGGTTATAGCGGTATCGAGTTCTAAAATCTTGATTTTCAACAAAACGTTGTTCATACCTAAACCTATGTGTTAGCAAAAAGCGTCCAAATTTTGATGAAAATAATGCTTCTTGATAAATACGACTCTCATTAGATGTGTCGTTGTTAGCTCCTGGAACACCTGAAGTGATATTTGCGTAACCTAAAGTAAATTTTATACTTGTTTCTTTTGGTGTGTATGTAAAACCTGAACGAAGTAATAATTGCTCCTTATCACCTAAGCCTTGCCAATCACGGTATTGAAAATCACCTTGGATTCCAAATTGACTATCTTTTAATTGATGAGTAAAAAAATACATGTACCATGCTCCTGTTTGTGATTGATCTACTTGAGCAATTGACAAAAATGTAGCAAAACAAAAAACTAGTAATAGTATAAATCTCATTTCAATTATGTGTTTTTAATAAAGTAAATAGCCTATTCCCAATAAGATTGAAAATAAAAATGTAGTTAAAGCCAATACCTTTAGTTGACTATCGAAGTCGTTAGGATATTTGGCTTGTTTAATTTTTTTCAGATGAATTACTAAAGGAATGAAACTCAGAAGAAAAATAAAATTATAAGGTTCTACATAATATAGAATGCTGTAGGTCAGTGCAGTTAACATAGCACCTATTACTAAAAAATAATGATAGTTCTTAGCTCGTTTAGCGCCAAGTTTAACAGCTAATGTTATCTTGCTAACTTTTGCATCTTCTTCTCTATCACGCATGTTGTTTAGATTTAAAACAGCAACACTTAATAGGCCTAATGCAGTAGCAGGTAAAAACACAATATGGTCTATGGTTTTGACATTCAATAAATATGTTCCTAAAACACTAATAAAACCAAAAAACACAAAAACAAAAACATCTCCTAAAGCACGGTAACCATAAGGAGAATCACCCATTGTATAATTTATAGCTGCGTATATTGACAAACTACCTAGAACTATAATAAGTAAAGTATACAGGAAATTTTGATGACCAAATGCAACATATACTAACGATATAGTTAAAGCTATAACAACAAGAATATTCTTCTTTATAGCCTCAAACATTTGTTTAGGGGTAATTTCTCCACTTTGTATGGCGCGTTGAGGACCAACTCTATCTTCGTTATCGGTTCCTCTTACACCATCTCCATAATCATTTGCTAGATTAGAAAGGATTTGTAAGCTCACCGTGGTTAACAAAGCCAAAACAAATACAAAGATGTCAAATCTTCCATTATAAGCCGCTAAACAAGTGCCAATTATGATTCCTGATACTGATAAAGGCAGTGTGCGCAATCGCATAGCAGAAAGCCATGGTTTTAATTTACTCATAAATTTCTATAGATTTATGGAATCCATTTTTTATCAAAATTGGGTTTACGCTTTTCTAAAAATGCGTCTCTACCTTCTTTAGCTTCGTCTGTCATATAGGCTAATCGTGTAGCTTCACCTGCAAAAACTTGCTGTCCAACCATACCGTCATCTGTAAGATTCATTGCAAATTTTAGCATTTTAATAGACGTTGGTGACTTAGCTAATATCTCTTGTGCCCATTCGTAAGCTGTATCTTCTAATTCTTGATGAGGAATTACTGCATTTACCATTCCCATTTGGTAAGCTTCTTGTGCAGAGTAATTTCTTCCCAAGAAAAAAATTTCTCTAGCCTTTTTTTGACCTACCATTTTAGCTAAATATGCTGAGCCATAACCGCCATCAAAACTAGTTACATCTGCGTCAGTTTGCTTGAAAATTGCGTTTTCTTTACTTGCCAATGTTAAATCACAAACTACGTGTAAACTATGACCGCCACCTACTGCCCATCCAGGAACGACAGCAATAACTGCTTTAGGCATAAAACGAATTAAGCGCTGTACTTCCAATATATTTAGTCTGTGATAACCATCTTCTCCAACATAGCCTTGATGTCCTCTTGCCTTTTGGTCACCGCCAGAGCAAAAACTCCATATACCATCTTTAGTAGATGGTCCTTCTGCACTTAATAGTACTACACCAATGTTAATGTCTTCATTGGCATCATAAAATGCATCATAAAGTTCTGATGTAGTCTTTGGTCTAAAAGCATTTCTAATGTCTGGTCTATTAAAAGCTATACGAGCTACACCATTACATTTTTTATAGGTGATATCTTCATATTCCTTAGCTACTTCCCATTTTATTTTACTCATATAATCAATCAATTTGAAAAACAAAAATACGCATAAATTATATTTAATTTTTTTTAGATTTTTAATAATTATTGAAGTTTTATTTAGCGCTTATCAAATTTATAAACATTCGAAAACGATGTAGTGATTTTTACATAAAACACTAAAAATCATATTGTTTAGTAATTACTAATTTATTCGTAACTTAATTATCAATATCAAGATAAATCAAACAAAACATTCTTTAATTATTCTTAAAAAAGTTAAAGTCATTTAATCAGTATTAAAAAACTATGCATGCATAGTACTTTTGTAGTCCGAAAAAAATAAAATATGTCTATAACTGATTACGAAAATATAACCAATATAATTGACTACAAGGAAGTTAAAATTGGAAAACTCTTTTTTTTTGATAGATATGTAGTCACTGAATTTAATGAAGGTGTTCATATAGATTTTGAATCTTTTAAAGAGACTAAAGATGCAATTTTAAAGTTTTTTGGAGAGAAGGACTTTGGTGTCATTACTAATAGGACTAATACGTATTCTTTGGACTTAAATGATGCAAAACGATTTAATGAAAGTTTTCCTAACCTCAAAGCTTATGCTGTAGTCTGTAATACCTTGTTCGGCAAAGGTATCTTTGAAGTTGAAAACCAATTCTTTACCTATAACAGAAAAATATTCAAAGTAATAGAGGATGCTATTCCGTGGGTTGAAGAGATTCTTGAGTCTGGTAATTAGAGTATTATTTTAAATAAATACCATCTTCTTTAATTTCAATTTTTCGGTCTTTGTACAGTGAACCAATAGCTTTTTTAAAACTCTTTTTACTCATTTGTACTGTATCTTTTATATCATCAGGTGCAGATTTATCATTTAATGGTAAAAACCCATTGTTATCTCCCAAAACAGTTAAAATGGTTTGTGCATTTGGCTCTATAGCTCTATAACTTGTCTGACTCAATGAAATATCTAATTTATTTCCTGGTCTAATTTTTTTAACAATTCCCTTTAACTTATCACCAACACTTATGTCTTTAAAGATTTCGTCTTTAAAGACTAGTCCAAGATGGCGGTTATTTACAATAACATTCATACCAAGGTCGGATGGATGAGACACTATTAAATCTACTTCTTCGTAGTGCTCGACAGTCAATTCTTTGTTATCTAAAAAACGATTAGTTTTACTTGACGCGACAAGACGTTCGGATTCTTCATCTAAATAGCAATGCACCAAATACCAGCCTCCAGCTTTCATCTTAAATGCTTGCTCTTTAAATGGGCAAAATAATTCTTTAACTAAACCCCAATCCAAAAAAGCACCAAACTTAGTCACTTGATTACAACGTAATAAAGCAAAATCACCTCTCTTTATATAAGGTTTGTCAGTGATGGCAACTGGTCGTTCTTCATTATCTAAATAGGCAAAAACTTCTATCTTATCACCAATTTCGAATGTCTCAGGAACATATCGATTTGGCAAAAGAATTTCATTTTCTTCATTATCACCTAAAAAAAGTCCAGGTTCAGTATCTCTTAAGATGGTAAGTGTGTTATAATCGCCTATTTGTATCATACCGCAAAGTTATTATTATTAATGTTTGTAGCTAAAAAAAGCGCTAATATTCTCAATGAAATATTAGCGCTAACTTATATAGATTATTTTATTCTAATAAACAGACTCTTTTTTAAAGTGCTTAGTAAGCATATAATAAATTACAGCTCTATACTTGTTACGATTAGAACGTCCGTAAGTTTCGATAACACTATCAATAGCTTTATCTAAATCAGCGCTATCACTAAGTCCTAATTTCTTAATTAAAAAGTTATTTTTAACTGTAGCTAACTCTTTATCGTCAGAACCTGAAACTGTAGCAGCATCTGCATTATAAATAGATGGTCCTAAACCAACAGTTACTTTTGTCAACAAGTCCATGTCTGGATTCATACCACATTTGTCTTTTAAGTCTGCAGCATATTTTGCAATTAAGTCGTCTCTTTTGCTCATTTTATTTATTTTTTCAATTAATAATCAACAACGATTTAAATATAGTAAATTTTACCTTTAAAAGTCAAGTGGTTATAAATTATTCGGTATTTTATTACTTAATAAACTCGAAGTAATTGAGTAAAATCTCATCATTGATTTGAGAAGGTGTGAAAACTTCTAGTAATTTTGGTTGATTAGAATCATCATAAAATGATGTTAGTTCTTTTTTCAACGCTTCATTTGAGTCTGCTGATTGATATTCAAAACCATACATTTTTGACAAATCTGAAGCATTAAGATTATGCTTCGTCTCAAAATAAGTGTCGAAATTATCAGTGTTTTTATGACCAGGTAATATCCTAAAAATACCGCCACCACAATTATTTAGTACTATTATTCTGAAATTTTTTGGTATATAATTATTCCACAACGCATTACTATCGTAAAAGAAACTCAAATCTCCAGTAATAAAAGTCACTCGTTCTTTTGAAATAGATGCCGACCCTAATGCTGTACTTGTACTACCATCAATACCGCTTGTTCCTCTATTACAAAATACAGATATATCCTGTCTAAGTTGAAATAATTGAGTATACCTAATCGCAGAGCTGTTACCTACTTGTAGCTGACTATTCCTCGGAATACTATTCAGGAAATAATCAAAAACTGTAAAATCCGAATACGGAATTGTACTTAAGTAGTCATCGTGTAGCTTTCTTCTTCTCTCTCTGATAGATAACCAATATTGCTTATAATCACTTTTAACGGCATCTTTAATCTCTGGTAAAAATGATTCAAAAAAAGTATTAGGACTTAATTTTATGTGCTTGTCTAATGCAAAAAAAGTATCATTAGCATTGTACTTATCTATATGCCAGTGATAATTGGGTTTGTAATCTCTTAAAAAGCGTTTTACTTTTTTAGAAACTATCAAACCGCCTAAAGTTAATAATACTTCAGGTTGTAATTTCTGAAAATCTTCTTTATCTAATGGCGCTATAAGTTTATCTATTCCAGGAAAAACATCTTGATGGTATAAATTTGATGTTGTTTCAGTTAAAACAATCACACCTTCATCTTTTACCAATTGGTCTAAAACATTTTGCTCCACTGAATTTGGCTGAAGTACTCCAACCAAAACTAATTTTCGTTTTGAATTTTTCCAGATATTAGAACACTCTTTGATAACGGAGTCTTCAATATTCTTTTCAATATTTGGAAGTTTGAAAGGTTTTGGACTTATGGTCAATTCATCAACTCTACCATATAAAGGTTCGTCAAAAGGAACGTTAATATGTACTGGTCCAGAATTTATAACTGCACTATTTAACGCTTTATGGATTTCTTTTTCATTCTGGGATTGAATGCCATCTTGTAAACCTAAAATTTTCTCGACTTTATTTTCTAAATTTTTGAAAATTGGAACTTCCTCTTTTGGTGGTTTATGTGTTTCTTCTCTTAAATCTAGTTTAAGATTCGCACTATAAAAAACGTGTTCCCCGAAAACATTCTTTTGTTTTATGGTTTGTCCGTCGCCTATATCTATAAGATGTTCTGGTCTATCAGCAGATAAAACAACTAATGGAATACGACTGTAATATGCCTCTGAAACTGCTGGGTAGTAATTGAGTAAAGCACTACCAGATGTACAAACTACAGCAGTTGGCTCTTGATTTTGTTGCGCAATACCCATTGCAAAAAATGCAGCACAGCGCTCATCTACAATACTATAACATTTAAAAAAATCATCGTGTGTAAAACCAATAGTTAAAGGTGCATTTCTACTTCCAGGAGAAATAACAATATGCTTAATATTATGCGTTTTGCATAAGGTAACAACTGTCTGTGCTAAAGGAATTTTAGAGTAGTTCATCAACACACAAAGATAAGGAATTTCTCAGTGGACTTAGCTTAATATATTCCCAATAGTTTTAGCTTTATTTTGGGTTTCTTCCCATTCTTTTTCAGCAACAGAACCTCTGGTAATACCACCACCAACATAAATTGTTGCAGTATTGTCTAGAATCTGCATACAACGCAAATTAACGTAGAAATTTGATTGTGTTTTTACAACACTGTAAGCGTTATTCTCAATATTTCGTCTATTGGTGTTACGCGTTTTTGCGATTTTAAAGTTTAATTCACCAAGGAAACCTGTGTAAAACTGACGATTATAGCCTTCGCTTTTTAATATAAATGTCTTGGCTTTTTCTTTTGGAAAACCACAAACAGCAGGTGTTGGGTGCAACGCTTCGATAATAGATTTTAACTCAGATTTACTATCTATACGGCTAATCAATCGAGTTTTGAGATGCCATAAATTTCCAGCACGAATCGTTTCTACTTCAGAGATTTTAGTATTTGTAGTATATGGCGAAATCTGATTTGCTAAAAAATCAGTAACGATTTGTTGCTCTTCTAATTCTTTTTTTGTCCAGTTTGGAATACCTTCAACGCTATAAGGTTGTGTTCCTGCTAGCGAAATTGTGGTCAACTGCTGACCTTCGACCTTAAATAATAACTCAGGTGTTGCGCCTAACCATAAGCCTACTTTTGGATGATACCAGCAATAAACCATCGCATTTTTATAAGTATTGAATAGGCGTTTAAAAATAGTAATCGGATGTTCAGAAACTGGCTGTTTTTCAGAACGAGATAGTACTACCTTTTCTAATTCTCCATTTTCAATAGCATCTATTCCTTTATTGACTAGATTTATATGAAATGACTGACCGGAAGAATTAATTTTAGAATCTGAATTTAGAGACTTATCCACTTTTAAGTTAGATATTTCTAATACTTGATGTTCACATTCATTTTGTGGTAAAATAACTGCAGAAGATTCTAAATTGAAAGGTGAAAACACAAATCCACTTTCTTTAAAATCTTGTGTTTCGTACAACTCATCATCTTTTTGCAACCAATATTTTATGATAGAATTTATTGGACGACTATATACAACAAAAGGTGATTTTTTGTCATATTGTTGTTCTAAATTCTGAAAAAAAGAGGCTTCGGTCATTTACTTTTTCTTAGGCAAAGTAATTGTAGATAAACGGCAAATAGAAATCAAATTATCGTCCTGGTCAGTGACTCTAATATCCAATAATTGCGTTGTACGTCCACGATGCAAAAAAGATGCTTTTGCATAGACATAACCTTCTTTTGCACTTTTTAAATGGTTGGCTGTAATCTCTAAACCACGCACAAAAAACTCGTCAGTGTTTGTAAATATATGTGATGCAAAACTCCCTACACTTTCTGCTAAAGCTGCTGTTGCGCCACCATGCAAAACGCCGTCTGGCTGATGTACTTTTGGTGTCACTGGCATTCGGGCTGTAAGTGTGTCTTCGGTAAAATCAACAATCTTGATATCTAAGGTTTCCATTAGTGTATCTTTACTTGCCGCATTTGCTTTTTGTAGTAATTCTTCTTTAGAGATTTGCATAGTTATACCTACTTTTAGAGTCGGAATGCAAAAATACTGAAAGTACAAGGAATAATGAATACGACCGAAAAAGAAATCACTTATACAACAAGCAATTCATATGCTACGCTTAACCAATTAAACAAAGACACCAAAACTATTTGGCTCGTCTTTCATGGTATGGGTTATTTAAGCCAATATTTTCTGAGATATTTTAAAAATTTAAATCCCAATGAAAACTATGTTATAGCACCGCAGGCACCGAGTAAATATTACATTCAACCAAAAATGCATGTTGGCGCCAATTGGTTAACACGTGATAATACTGAAGTTGGAATGCAAAATATCATGAATTATATAGATGCTGTGTTAGAAACTGAAGGTATTCCAAGTGACAAAAACCTTATTATATTCGGATACTCTCAAGGTGTTAGTATTGCCACACGTTACGTAACAAGACGTCAATTACAACCAACAAAATTGGTACTACATTCTGGAGGCATACCAAAAGAATTGAGCTCTAAAAATTTTCAGTACTTATCTGAAACTTGTAAAGTGAAATTGATTTACGGTACTAAAGATGAGTATTTAGACGAAGTTAGAATTGAAATCGAACGTAAACGCGCTAACGAATTATTTGGGAAACGATTAGCAGTCTTACCATTTGAAGGTAAACATGTTGTTAATGTAGATTATATAAATAACTTGGTATGAAGTCACCAACATTAGAAAACAACCGCGTAAAACTAAGCTTAATCGATTTGAGTAATTATGAGCAATTACAGACAATAGCTCAGGAAAAAGACCTCATCCACTACTCACCTTCTGATATATCTACACCAGATAAATTACGTGATTATGTACAATTAGCTGTAGATGGCTATTACCACAAAACTATTATTCCTTTTATTGTTTATGACAAGCAAAAGCAAGTCTATGCAGGTTCAACAAGATTTGGACTTATCAACTGGAAAAATAAAGTCTTACACATAGGTTGGACATGGATTGGGCACGAATTTCAAGGCACAGGTCTAAACAAAAATATGAAGTTTTTAATGATGCAATACGCTTTTGAAACTTTAGAATTCGAGAAAGTAGAATTTAGAATTGACGAGCGAAATCTAAAATCAAGACGTGCTGTCGAAAAAATTGGCGGAACACTTGAAGGTATCTTACGTAAAGATACTATTATGAAAGACGGTTTTAGACGTAGTACTTGTTGTTATGGTATACTTTTGGATGAATGGAGAAATACTAAGCAGAATTTATTAAAAACTTTAAATAATTAAATATTATTGCAACCAAATTGCATTAAATATTTATATTTGACACGTGAAGAAAGATATAAATAAAAGAATTATAAACCTTTTTTTTACGGTAATCCTAATGCTACCAATGGTACTAAGTGCTCATGCCTTAGACCATATAAGCGATGATGATACCAATCCATGTGAACAATGCGATTTTTTAGCAGAGTCTTACGAGCTAGATTTTATTAGCACTACTAATAGCTTTGTAGAAATTGAGCCATGTCTTGTACCAAATTCATTTGTGTTATTCACAAGTTATCAAATCTCTAAAGAAACAATAGTTTTACCAGAATTTGTATACAACAAACCTCCTCCTAAACATTAGAGGAATATTCTTGACTTTTTTTTTAAAATAATATGCTATTTAATTATTTATAGCAGCATTAATTCTAACATTTTTTTTTAAACAAATAATTTATTTTCTTTTTTGAAATTGATAGAACTCAATTTACAATAGATATATTTTATTTTTTCAAAAGAATATTCTTGATTCTATTACGGGTTGTCCGTAACCAATACTAATTACACAAACCTTTACATTTTTACATATGCTTGAAGCAGTAAATCTTACCAAAACTTACGGTAAGCAAAATGCGCTTGATGCGCTAAATCTGTCTGTAAAAAAAGGAGAAATCTTTTGTTTACTTGGACAAAATGGAGCTGGAAAAACAACAACAATAAATCTATTTCTAGGTTTAATCGAAGCTACTAGTGGTGAAGCCTTAGTAAATGGAATTTCAATTAAACCTAATCAGAATAGTACAACTAAAATGATAGCATACATTCCTGAAGTTGTACAGCTATATGGTAATCTTTCTGGAGTTGAAAATCTTGATTTCTTTAGCAGATTAGCAGGATTTAAATATCAAGCAAATGATTTATCTGAATATTTATTAAAAGCTGGTCTTGAAGAAGAAGTTCACCATAAAAAATTAGCGTCTTACTCCAAAGGAATGCGACAAAAAGTAGGTATAGCAATAGCATTAAGTAAAAATGCAGATTATATTTTTATGGATGAACCAATTTCTGGTCTAGACCCAAAAGCCACTTTAGACTTTACTAAAATATGTAAAGAGCTAAGTCAACAAGGTAAAGCTATTTTTATGGCAACGCATGATATTTTTAATGCCGTAAACGTAGGTACACGAATAGGTATCATGAAAAAAGGACAATTGGTACACACCGCAAATACCAATCAAATCAATGCGGAAGAACTTCAAAATTTATATTTAAAAACTATCTAATAAACAACTAAAATGAAATTATTTAAATCATTAACAAAACTATTAATACTTCTATTTAGTATTACAGTATTTGCTCAATCTAAAGTCACAGGAACAGTAGTTGACGAAAAAGGTATACCAATCAATACTGCTACTATTGTCCTAAAAAACTCAAATGGTAAACTAGGGGAAATCACAGATGAAGAAGGTAAGTTTACCATAACTACAACAGCCGGCACTTACAATATTGAAATAAGCTATTTAGGATTTCAACTTTATAAATCAACTATCGATATTACCGATAATGAGACTAAGAATATTGGCACAATTACCTTATTAGAAGGCACTGAACAACTACAAGGTGTAGAAATTTTAGGTCGTGTAAGAAAAGATTACAATAGTGATTACTCTTTCTCAGCTACAAAAACATCTATAAAAAACAGAGAGTTGCCTCAGTCAGTAGCAACTGTTACCAAAGAGCTTATCGATGACCGTGTGGCTTTTCAACTACCAGAAGCTGTTAGGACAGTAAGTAACGTTGCACTTACTGGTTTATATAATCATTACAATATCAGAGGTATTACACAAGCAGACGATGGTCAAATGCTTAATGGTATGCGTACACGTCAGTACTACTTTTTACAACCGATTACATCACATCTAGAACGTGTAGAAGTTATTAAAGGTCCATCTTCGGTAACTTTTTCTAGTGCAGATCCTGGCGGAACAGTAAATATGGTAACTAAAAAACCATTAACTGAGAAAAGAAATTCGGTAAGCTTAACAGCAGGAAGCTTTGGTACTCTTAGAGCCACAGCAGATTTCACTGGACCTTTAAACGAATCTAAAACCTTATTATACCGTTTTAATGCAGCATTTCAAGAAGCAGATTCTTTTAGAGATGTTGTAAATAACAACGCCATTTTACTAGCGCCATCTATAAGTTTTGTTCCTAATGAAAACACTTCACTTAATGTTGAGATGATTTATAATGATGCTGAAGGGAACTTAGATAGAGGTCAGCCAATTTTTGGGGCTATAAATGGTGAATTTGATTTGAATAGCACGCCTATTACAAGAAATGTTGGTGCTTCTAATGACCATTACAAAAATAAGGAGGTGATTTTAATGGCTAACTTTACTCAACGATTTACTAAAAGTTTTGCGTTTAATGCGCAGTACATGAAGCAAACTTGGGATGAAGATTTGGCTGAGCACCGTGTTGATGGTACTGCTGTAGATATTGATGGCAATGTAATACCAACTCTCGCAAGGTTAAGATACGATAGAAGACAGCAATTTTGGGAAACTGATAATTTTAGTGCTTTCTTTACTTACGATATAGAGAAAGGTAACATTACTAATAAATTTTTAGTAGGCTATGATGCCACACGTTGGGAAAGACAAATTGGTGCAGGTTTTCTTAGAGCCAGAAGATACTTGACAGTTAATGGCGGACAAGCAAATTACGACCCAAGTAACCCTGGGAACTTTCAGCAAATGACAGTTGATGGTGTTACTATGCCAGTACCAGCAGTACCCCATTTTAATCTAGAAGACCCTTTTAATGGTGCAAGAAATACAGACAATTACAATCTTGCCACATTATCAATTCCAGCTAACTTAAATACTTCTAATGGTATCTATATTCAGAATCAATTTAAAATTGGAAAATTATCTGCTTTAGTAAACTTAAGATACGAATGGTTTAAAGACATCTTTGATTACAAGAGTAATGACGAACAAGAATTTACAACAAGTGCATTTGTACCAAGACTTGGTTTAACTTACGAAGTAAATGATAATATTAGTGCATACGCTACATATTTAGGCGGATTTCAACCACACACTAACACAGTCTCTTTATCACCAACTGCCGAAGGTTTTTTCTGGGCAGCATCACCAGGTAGATATGACCCATTAGAAAGTAGTTTAGTTGAGGTTGGTGCCAAAGGTGAATTTTTAAATGGAAGAATTTTTGCTAATCTTGCGATATTTAATATAACACAGAAAAACATTCTTTTAGGTGATACTTACGATTTAGATACGTTAACAACGAGAGGTGAGCAACGCAGTAGAGGTTTTGAGTTTGATATTTCGGGTTACGTATCTAATAATTTTCAATTAATGGCATCATATGGATTTAATGATGCAACTATTGAAGAAGATGCTATTGAAGAATTTATCGGAGAAAGAATTGGTGGAGCTCCAAAACATAATGCAAATTTCTGGGGTAGATATAACTTTAATTCTACATCTACTTTTAGAGGATTAGGTGTTGGTTTGGGTGCGCAATATGTAGACGAAAGGTTTACATGGTACAATCCAACTTATTCTACTGATAGAGTTTTATTACCAGATTATACGGTTTTTGAAGGTGCAGTATATTACAAACCAAGTGGTATAAATATGCAGTTGACTTTAAAGGTAAATAACCTATTTAATAAAACATATTGGTTAGGTGGACTTAATCCTTCTAGATTAGGACCTGGTGCACCTCGAAATGTATTACTTAACGCTACTTATAATTTCTAAAACATGAAATGGGCTAACATTCGGCTATTTGTATCACACTTTTGGCGTAATACAAAGTCACTAAAAACATTTTACATCCTTTACATCGTTTTTATATTACTAACAGCTTATGCAGCTTTTAGTGGTATACAAAACCATACAATCCAAAATAATATAAGGGAAGCACATCAAGTGGAAGCGAGACAGAGTTGGGAAGCTAATCCTGACAAGCATCCACATCGTATGGCGCATTTTGGGACATTTGCCTTTAGAATCAGTCCTGTTCTATCGGCATTTGACTATGGTATTGAAAGCTATACAGGAAGTACGGTGTTTTTAGAAGCCCATAGACAAAATAGTGTTAATTTTTCAGAAGCTACATTTGCTTCAGGTGCCCTAAGGTTTGGCGAATTAAGCTTGGCCTTACTACTGCAGTTAGTGTTGCCTCTGATTTTATTTTTTATAGGATTTTCCAGTATATCATCAGACAGAGAAAATAATACACTAAAAATGTTATTATCTCAAGGCGCCACGTGGAAAGACATGCTTTTTGGGAAATCTCTTGGACTATTTTTTATAGCACAACTGTTTTTTATACCCGTTTTATTAGTCGTTGTTTTTACGCTTCTTATTGTTGACAATCAACTAGCAAGTACTTCTGATTGGTTAAGGTTATTGATTATTAGTTTAGGATATTCTATATTCTTTTTTATAGTTTCTGCATTAACTATTGTTATCTCAGCAAGAAGTCATACTTCAAAAAGCGCCTTGTTACGTCTTTTGGGTATTTGGCTACTATTTGTAGTATTGTTACCCAAATCAGCACAAGCATTAGGAAATTATTGGTTTCCTACACCAACAAAACTAGCATTTCAATCTGCTATAGAAGCAGATGTTATTAAAAGAGGTGATAGTCATAATCCTGATGACCCACATTATAATAAGTTACGAGACTCTGTTTTAACAGTTCATAAAGTTTCAGATGTTACCGATTTACCTTTTAACTATTCTGGCTTTGTAATGCGAGAAGGCGAAAAAATATCTTCGCAACTCTATAAAAAACATTATAAATATTTAGTAGCTACCTATAACAATCAGAATAATATTACTCAGCTTTCAGCTTTGGTAAATCCATTTACAGCGATTAAACAGCTCTCCATGACAATATCTGGAACTGATTTTTCCTCATATATCGATTTTCAAGAACAAGCTGATGCCTATCGCTACAGTTTAGCACAAACCATGAATAATTTGCAGATGGAATACATTAGTTCAAAAGCTACAAGTTCCGAAGGGAAAGTTAATGTTATTGGTCATGAACATTGGGAAGAATTTGAAGATTTTAAACACCGACCTATACCTCTTGATTCTTCAATTAAAAATTCATTTTTAGCATTATTATCCATTCTATTATGGGGAATTTTAGCGTTTAGTTTAATCCTATTCACTTCAAAAAGAGCAAAAGCACTATGATTAAATTATATAAGTTATTATTTCAACAATGCATTAGGTCCAAAGAAGTTTGGATGAGTTTGTCATTAATATTTATACTCGGTATAGTAAGTATTGTTATTGGAAGCAAACATCTTGAAAGACAAAAAACTGAAATTGCAGAAGTAGAAGCGCATCAAAAGCAACATTTTGAGCGTCAGGTAAATTTACATAATGAAGATTTAGGTCTACTACTATACTATGCGAAATTTGCGCATATTAATACACTAAATCCACTAGCTGGTTTATCTATTGGGCAGTCAGATGTTAACCCAACCGTTAAAAGGATTACCATAAAAACATTTGAAGCGCAACGCTTTGATACCGACTTGATAAATGCTATGAGTCTACAATCAGGGAATTTAGACCTTTCTTTTATTATTATTTACTTATTTCCTCTACTAGTCATTGTATTAAGTTTTAATGTCGTTTCTGAAGAAACTGAAACCGGTACTTGGTCGTTAATAGCTGTGCAAGCAAAATCAAAATTAAGATTTATAATTTCTAAGCTTGCCATAAGATTTACGTTATTACTTGTAGTTTTATTACTACTATTTATAGTAGCCGTTTTGGTTATGGACATTTCCTTAACTACAACTTTTATCACCATCGTGACCTTAGCAATACTTTATCTTTTATTTTGGTTTGCATTAACTTTTTTAATCATAAGCCTTAAAAAGTCATCTGGATTCAATGCGCTTCTATTGTTATCAGGTTGGTTAGTACTTTTAATTTTACTTCCGGCTAGTATCAATGCCTACGTTGCTTTAAAATATCCTGTTCCAGAAGCATTGACTACTACAATCGCACAACGAGATGGATATCATGTAAAATGGGATACAGATAAAAAAGCCACGATAGAAGCATTTTACAAACATTATCCACAATTTAAAACATATGGTTATCCTACAGATGGTTTTAATTGGTTATGGTATTATGCCATGCAACAAATGGGTGACGACGAATCACAACCTCAACAAAATGCATTAGATAAAAAAATTAGATTACGTGATAAAGCGAGTAATTCAGTATCTTATGTAATCCCTAATATGCATTTACAATTGGCATTTAACCAATTGGCAGGAACAAGTACACGTCAGCATATGGAATATTTGAATGAAACTGAAGCTTTTCATGAGGAATTACGTTTATTCTTTTATCCTAAAGTATTTAAACAAGAGCATGCTGATACTGTAAACTGGGATGATATTAAACCAAAATTTCATGAAACTAAAGTCGAAACATCAGCTTTAAAAAACATATTACCAATACTTGTAATAATATTAGTGATTTTATTTATAGCTGTACCGAAAGCGAAACGTCTTTAAGAAAATATGTGTTTTTAATATTTACTGAAGTAATCCAATACTAAAAATAGTTTCATCCTTATTGATAGGTGGTGTCCCAATCATGTAAAGTATGATACCATCATTTTGTGCTTGTACATCTTCTAATTTGTTTCCAAAAAAATCTGTTATGTATCCTAATGTCTCACCTTTATTAACCATTTGCCCTGCCCGTTTTGAGCTATAAAAAATACCTGTAGATTTACTTTTTATACTGTATCGCTTAGAAATTATAGTTGTATCGCTTTTAGGGTTTATTAAAGAGGTTTCAATCATATCAAGATGATTGAATAATAAAACCATCGCATCTACGATACGAGTAACACTATTATCATCAGTGAGACCAAGTTTACCACATTCTATATCAACAGACGGAATCTTTCTATGAAATGCTTCTTGAGAACAATATATACTTGCCGATTTAAGTCGTTCTTCGGGTATTTTAAAAATAATAGAATAATCAAAACCCATAGCAAGTGCCATATCTCTGCCTTTTTGAGACACTTTTGGCAATGCGTCACTTTGATACCAAGCGTTATAAGCTCTTAAATCTTCAGGAGCATCTCCAGCGTGGATATCAACAAAATAATCTGATTTTGAAATCACTTCTGTTGTTATAAAATGTGCGATTCGTTCGGTTAGAGAACCTTTCGCTTTGCCAGGAAAGGAACGGTTTAAGTTTTTATCGTCCAGTGGATTTAAATATGGTGACCTTCCAAGAAAAGCAGGAACATTAGCCACCTGCACTAAAATAATTGTTCCTTTTAGTTGAATTGGATTAATTTTTTTATTCAGTTCTTGTGCAGCTAGTATTGGCGGATATTCATAACCATGTACACCAGCTGTAATACCTAAAGTTGGTCCAGGCTTTAAACCATGAAATACGGTGACAGGAATATTTACGGTATCCGTTTTATGCGTAATAGGAATTAAAAAATGACTTTTAGTACCGCGCTTTACAGTAGTATTTTTGAAAGTAAAAGTGCTTTGAGCAATTATTTTACAACTAAAAAGCAGCAAAAATAGTATTCCGAATCGAAACAGTTTCATGTTTAAAAGTTTTGATATTCAAAAATAATAAGGCTTTATGTAAAAGCTAAAATAATTTGCTCTAAAATTAAAATGGCCGACTATTAAGTCGACCATCTTTAAAGATTTTTAGTATTTGAAGTTCTCGACTGCGCTCGAACGGACAAAATTTAAAACTTTTAGCTTGTTTGCTGTAATGTCTTATTCTTCTCTTTTAGTATAGCCAATTGCTTTTCTAAAAACGTAATCGCTTTTTCTGCCTTTTGGCTTGCTTTAATTTTTAAATCTTCAATGTCTTCGTTTAGCTTTTCTTTACCTGAAACTGCAGCTTTACTAACATCTTCTTTTACGTCTTTAAAGTCCGAAACTATTTGGTCTTTAACATCCAAACCTTCTTTCTTTAATTTATCTCTTGTATCGCTTCCTTTTTCTGGAGCGATTAACATACCGATACCAGTACCAATAGCTGTACCTAACAATAATGCTGGAATATGAATCATAACTTTTTCTTTTTTTAATTGTTGTGTATCTATATGACTACTAATGAAACGATTTGTTACAAAATAAATGGATTATCTGCCTCAATAATATGTTTTACATTAATCGTGGATTGTTTGGCTGTTAAGTCTTTAAAGCATTATCATCAAAAATCTGCCTTTCAAATTTATTGTGAATTATGATTATAAACAAACCAAAAATTACTGCTGCTATAATCAACAACGTACTGATTAATCCACTAACACCAAAAGACATTCGAATTAAAATAGTAGAAACTATAAATCCTGAATTACGGATAATCTTGTGAAACTTGTCCGTGTAGAAAAAAGAGATTAGCAGTAAAACCACGTCTACCAAAATTAGTACCGTAAAAAACTCATCAAAAAAGAGATTATTTATACTTTCAAAAGACGGTAAATCATTTGAGGAAACTGATACCTCAGATAGCCAATTAAAAAGCGTTGTAATTGCCATTAGAAAAAATAAGGGCACTAAAACTAAAGCAATTATCCGCTTTCGACCTATAAATTTTTCGACTTTTAAATCTATTCTAGGTTTTTGAATATTGATACGTTTCCCTTGTTTTTGAAATTGATATATCAAATAAAAGAGAATGATTGACGCCAAAATATCATAGGTGAATTGTAAATCGCCTTTAATATCAAACCAGTTTGTTGTTAATTCTAGCGACGCTAAATCCTTAAATAATTTGCGAATTATTATAAGTGTAATAATCTCGTATTGTTTGGTAATGTAAGTAGTAAAAGACTTAGGTAAATAATAGATTAACAAATACACTTCATAGATAAGTATAAACGAAAATGGTGTATAAATAGCAGATATTGGATTTTTGAGTAGATCTGATTGGTAAGAAAGATTCAGAATGTCAAACTTCGTCAGGTATATCAAACTTAAATGCACAAAAAAACTAATCAAAGCAACATAGAGAATAAGTTTCTCTATGCGTTTTTGGGAGTTTTCTGAAAGAAAAAATGTGTAAAGTTTTTTGATAATATCAATTTTTAAAATATCATAACTGAATACTCTTTAGTGTAGAAAAGCTAAAGATTGTTAGATTCTTCATAACTCTCATTTATTTCTTTTTCGGTAAGGTTTGGATAATGGTTTTCTTTCTGTTTTTTGTGGGAATTAAAAATATTCCAAAACGTGAAGTATATATATACAGCAAATATTATACCTCCAATAATTAAAAAGCCCTTATTCATGTCGTTCTTCGTTGTCTAATTGCAATAGCAAATAACAGAATTGTTCCTGGCCAGTGTGCTGAGTACTGAGCTTCTTCTGTCATACCTGCTAATTCCAAACCTACAGAATATAGCAAGCATATAAATGCTAAAATAACAGGGTACCATTTTAAAATAATTTTTTTCATTTTATAAGTGTTTATTATTTTGTTTAACTAAAATTACAAAATATTAAACAAAACAACAAAAAACATGTGTTCCTTAATCAATAATTTAAAAAAATTATAGTTTATAAAACATTAAATGTTAAAATAAAAAAAGGGCTTTTTCTTCTGAATTAGCGGGTTGCTAAAAAAAATGAATATATAATTTTTAGACTATCACAAAGTTTAGTTAATATCATTCTCTTGCATACAAATTATATTGAATAAATAAATCATTTATCTTTATCAAAAACAAAGGTTTGTCCGTTTTGAGTGAAAATTATAGTATCATTTTCGGTATTAAAAATCATAGATATTTTTGCTTGGTCAAATTTAAACGTGTGGTCAGCATAACTATCTAAAGGAAAAGCACCTTGACCATCGCCTTGACCCATTAATATACCATCGCGTACAAAAAACCCAATTTTTATAGGAAAGTTTTCGTTAGAGTAAATGCCCGTGTATTTATCTAATTCCTTTTCTGAGAGCTTAATTGTTCTTGGTATGACAAAACCTTCATTATTTAAAATCTTACGTACCTTTTTATTCGGCAATTCAGTTAATCCAGTTGTATTATTCTGAAGGATAATAAATGTCTTATCATTATCTAGTTGTCGTTCTATAAATGTTAGATTTCCTGCCCAAGAACCAGAGTGATTTACAATTTTACCATAGGTTTCTGAATCAGAAATACCCCAACCAAAACCGTAACCAGAACCTTTTCCGTCTTTGGTCTCAGCAGAACTAAAAATCAAAGCCTTATCCACATCATTAACAAGTTTGTCTGTATATAACGCTCTATCCCATTTTAGCAAATCGTCTAAGGTAGAGTTGACCATACCATCACCAACGATACCATCGAGGTAATAGAACGGAATTTCCTTGTCTAAATCTTCTGGGCGTATTTTGTTACCGCTATTATCTGCGATGTAACCTAGAGCGATATTATCGATATCTCTAGCTTCGTATCTACTGCGATACACAAAGGTATTCTTCATACCTAAAGGCTTAAAAATTGTTTCTGCGAGATAGTCCGTAAATGATTTACCTGATGCTTTCTCAATAATAGAAGCTAACAAGGCGTAACCTGTATTACTGTACTCAAACTTTTTTCCTGGTTTAAAATTGGCTTTTGGCTTATACTCTGCTAAAAGTTTTATTATATCGTCATTGGTAGCAAATTTAGATTTGTCCCAATGCTTTTGAAACAAGCCCATATAGTCTGGCAAACCACCAGTATGATTTAGTAAGTTACGCACAGTAACATTTTCATAAAAAGCCAATTCTGGGATATATTTTGAAATCTCATCGTCATAATTTAATCTCCATTGTTTTTGAAGCATTACAATACCAATTGCCGTAAATTGTTTTGAAACGGATGCTAGCTCAAAAATGGTTTCGGTATTTAGTTTTTGCTCAGGTATTTCTACAGCGTTACCATAACTCTTTTTAAAAATAACTTCTCCTTTATCAGCTACCAAAACGTTACCATTAAACATTTTCTTAGCATACAATGATGAAAACAAACTGTCTAATCGTTGTGGTTGATTGTTTTGTGCTAAAATGGTTAAGGAGGAAATTAATGCAACTAGAAGTATGACATATTTTTTCATAGAAATAGTATATGTTTGATTGTTGAACAAGTTAAGAAATTCGAGCAAAAATATTTTTATAAATTATTAGTAATAGCACTATCTTTTTTTATAGAGACTATTATACTTCTCAATCATATACTTAATATTTTTTTCTGTCTCGACCAATGAATCAAACTCTTTTAAAATAGTTGGATTATCAATAAACAAAGGTCTTATTCTTAAATGGGATTCCTTTCTGCCATTAAATCCACAAAATCATTTAACCGAATCTTAGAGCCATCCTTTGAGGTATAAAAAATAACGCCATCAAGTAGTTGGTACACTTTTATTCTACCATCAATAACTAGTCTTATATACCATTCATCATAAATAGTTTTTATAATAGACTGACCGTCCACGCATTTAAGAGACTTTATAGTTTCAACATCTTCAGGAAGTAAGGTTTTCTTATCTCCATTTATAGCTTTAAATTTAATCTTAGACGGATTTAAAAAACTAGTCGCTCTTGTTACCTTTCCGTAAATCGTATCGCCTTTTTTTGTAACTAAATACTCATGCTCTTGAGCAGTACAAACTGCGAAAATGAATAAGTTAAAACAGAGTAGGATTGTTTTCAATGTTGAGCTTATTTTTTTAATTATGCTTATCGATTAGATAAAATCCAGTTTTAATTGATTTTATTGTATGATATGCGAAGTTAGCTTTTCACTTTGTCAAATTAAGATGTCTATAAGTATAAGACTTAAGCTTAAAGTTACATATTCAATGTAATTCTTAAAAAAAGATTTTACTTATTAAGACTATATCTAAATATTTAGTGCATAACTTCATATCAACTAAAAGAGGCTGTCCAAAAAGTATTTATTTTGTCACTTCGAACGAATGTGAGAAATCTCAATTTTATAATTATCAACAAATTATAACTTCAAAAGATTCTTCATTTCATTCTGAATGACACTTTTTAGACAGCCTCTTCTAGTATTTTTTTTAGTTACAACTTAATCGATTTTAATACATCGTATAGCTGCGCCCAATACTATGGATGTATCAGAATAAAATATTGAATTGTCTTCTGTTAATTGTACCCAACGCCTTGTTGTCGAAGAATTATTATCGGTATCTGAAATATTTGTAGTTAACCAAGATGCTATAGCTTCTGATGCTGTAGGAGTACCAAATCCAGAAACGTAACCATTAGGCAATCCGTTAAAACTAGACGCATTAGACCCATTACCTGAAAAAGAATCCCATCCGTTATCGGATTTTAAAGCCGCTGCAATGTTAGAAGAAAATCCGTTAGCATTTAAATGTTGTTCTAAAGCTATAAAATCCGCTTCTGTTGGTATACGCCATCCATCTGGTGCTAATTTTCCTGTTTCTACCGCAAAATGATTATACATAGCACCATAAAAATCCTCTGGTAATTCTTCATCATAAATATTATTTAGATCTGCTGTATTGGCAAATTGATAATGTGCTACTTGATTGTTAATACTTCCCCAATTGCTTCCAAAATCTTCAAATGTATATTTTGTAATTGGTGTACCATCATTTAATCTCGTCACCTCTAGGTTTTCGGCCATCCATGTCTGGTTTCCTATTTTGATAGTTGAATAAACATTACCATCAATATCTGTAACCGTAAGTGGAATCGGAGTTGGTGATGGACTTGAATCATCACTTTCAGAACATTGAAATACTGAGATTGATACTACAAAAATTAAAAGTAAGCGGGTATTTTTTTTCATTTAAATTATGATTTAGTTTATATACATAAAACAATTAAATGATAAAAACACCTACTCTATAAGCTAACTATTTTATTAAATTAGCTACTATATCTTTAACAGGAAGAATCTGTTTGGTATGCTCAATACTAGGTCCAGCAACCCAAACGGTTTTATACGTTGCTTTTTTAGCAGCTTTCTCTGTAGCTTTCATACCAATAGAAAAACGAATCATTTTAACCCATTTTTTGAGTTTCTTGTTTTTATTCAATACAGATTCTAACCACGTTTGTTTAGTTCCTATTTTTTGAACGTAAGGTGTATTAATCACTGTACATGGTGTACCAGAAATACGCTCGGTCATAATAATATCTTCTGCACCGTAATCTACGCAAGCTTGTTTATACTCATCAGTAACACCAGCTTCTAAAGATGCGATAAAAGGACTACCGACAGAAACACCTTCAGCACCATAACTTAACATCTTATCAATATCTGCTTTACAGCCAACACCACCAGCAGAAATTACTGGAATGTTTAATTCTTTATTCAATAGACTTGTTAATTCTTCAGGTGTCAAATTTCCGCGATGTCCACCGGCTTCATTGTTTACAGCTATAGATGCATCTGCTCCTAATTCTTCTACTTTTTTGGCAAATCGTAAATCCGTTACATCACAAAACACTTTAATTCCGGCAGCATGTGCTTGTCGTATAGTTTCTTCTGGACTTCCAAGAGATGTTATAATAAAATCGCAACCTTCTTCGCATAAAACTTCAAGCTGACCTTTATACTTTACGTTGGATTTATTAACGATTAAATTAAAACCAAATGAACCTCCTTCAACTTTATTAGCGTGCAACTCTTTAATAGCTGCTCTTAACTCATCTAACGTTCTGTAATTTAATGCTGGAATACAACCAGCAATTCCTGCTTTCATAGCTTCTGTAACCATTGAAACGTTAGACACCAAAAACATTGGAGCTTGAATGATTGGGTATTTTATATTGAGTAATTGAGTAAGTTTGGTTTGCATAATTGTATTTCTTATGCTACAAATATAATTATAATTTTATTATGCATGCATAATAGTTTCACTCTAAGAATTTATAGTAACCACACTTTAAATAAGCACCTTCAGGAAAAGTGACTGGATGGTCTGTATCGTGTTTAGTTTTAAGCATAGTTTCAAAAAGTCGAGATTGCCCATTTAGAACACGTTGATTTAAATCAAAAAAAGATTGTGCTAAAATCCTAGAAGAACATGATGCCAAAACCAATAACCCATTTTTTGCTGTTAGCTTCTCTCCTAACTCAGCCAACTGCGCGTATTTCTTTTTTGCTAATTCAATTTCTGATTGTTGCTTCGCAAAACTTGGCGGGTCTATAACTACGACATCGTAACGTTTTCCCTTTTGAATTAAAGCCTTCATTTCCTTAAAAGCATCTCCAGAAATCGTTTTATGAATTCCGTAATAATCATTAAGCTTTCCGTTTTCTCTGGCAATATCTAAAGCCTGTTTACTAATATCTAGACTAGTCACCTCATCAGCACCATTTGCTAGTGCATGAACTGAAAATCCACCAGCATATGAGAACACATCCAGCACGGTTTTTTTTGAGCTTAACTCACCAACACGTCTTCTGTTTTCGCGATGATCTAAAAAGTAACCCGTTTTGTGTCCTTTTATAACGTTTGCTGAAAAGTTAACACCATGTTCAATAAATTGTACTACCTCATCTTCTAATTTACCGTAGAGCACTTCTCCATCTTTTAGATTATGGTTATTGCTATTTTGAAGGTTGCGACTCAATCGCATAACTACAGTTTCTGCTTTTGAAATCTCTTGTAAACTATGTAGTATAGTCTCTAAATATGGCAGCCAAATTTCTGAATATAACTTAACAACGAGAACGTTATCATATACATCAGCTATTAATCCTGGAAAACCATCATTCTCACCAAAAAGTAATCGGTAACTATTTGTTTTAGTTTCTAATAAATCACTTCGTAATGCAAAGGCTTTTTCAATTTTATAGTGAAAGAATTCTGCATTAATATCAGCTTTGGTATTTTCAGAGTGAATAATTTTTATTCGGATTGGGGATTTAGCATCGTATAAACCTAGTCCAACTACCTTGTTTTTATTCTTACTAAAAATTATAGCTAAATCACCTGTCTGCGCATCATCATTAATCTTTACAATACTTTTTGAGAACACCCAAGGATGACCTATAACAATGGACTGTTCGCCTTTTGCGTTTAGCTTTACAGCTAATCGTTTTGGTTGTTTGGTAGATTTGATTTTAGTTATGAATTGATTCATTAAGCTTTTATTCTTTTTACTAGACAAAGAAACGGTTTTATTTTTTTAAACATCCGGTTCTTAAATGTTTGATAATTAGAAAACAAAAAACGCAATCCAATTAAGAATTGCGTTTTAGATTCTATTTTTGAGATTCTTCGCTTACGCTCTGAATGACAAAACTTTAAACTTATTTCACTTCTTCGAAGTCAACGTCTTCTACATTATCGCCTTCTGCTTCTGGTTGGCCTTGCGCTCCTGCATCAGGACCTGCAGCACCACCTTGAGCTTCCGCCTGTGCTTTGTACATTTCTTCGCTTGCTACTTTCCAAGCTTCATTGATTTTCTCTAAAGCTGGTTCGATAACTTCTAAATCTTTAGACTCATAAGCTGTCTTTAATTCTGCTAAAGCATCTTCGATTGGTTGTTTCTTATCATCTGATAATTTATCACCAAACTCTTTTAATTGACTTTCTGTTTGGAAAATCATAGAATCTGCTTCGTTTAATTTCTTAGCAGTATCTGCAGCTTTTGCATCAGCTTCAGCATTTGCTTCAGCTTCTTGCTTCATTTTCTGGATTTCTTCATCTGTTAATCCAGAAGAAGCCTCGATACGAATATCTTGTTTCTTTCCTGTTGCTTTATCTTCAGCAGATACTTTGATAATACCATTAGCATCGATATCAAAAGTCACTTCAATCTGTGGTGTTCCTCGTCTTGCTGGTGGAATTCCATCTAAGTGAAAACGACCAATAGTCTTGTTATCTACTGCCATTGGACGCTCACCTTGTAATACGTGAATCTCTACCGATGGCTGATTATCTGCTGCTGTAGAAAATACTTGTGATTTCTTAGTAGGAATCGTCGTATTTGCTTCAATCAAATTCGTTTTAACATTACCCATAGTTTCAATACCAAGAGATAATGGCGTTACGTCTAATAAAAGAACGTCTTTTACATCACCTGTTAATACACCTCCTTGAATACCTGCTCCTAAAGAAACAACCTCATCTGGGTTTACACCTTTACTTGGCGCTTTTCCGAAGAATTTCTCTACAGCTTCAACAACTGCAGGGATACGAGTAGAACCACCTACAAGGATTACTTCGTCAATATCTGACTTAGATAAACCTGCTGCTTTTAATGCAGTCTGGCAAGGCTCAATTGTTCTTTTTATTAAATCGTCAATTAACTGCTCAAATTTAGAACGTGTTAGTGTACGTACCAAGTGTTTTGGTCCACTAGCTGTAGCCGTTACGTATGGTAAGTTGATTTCTGTTTGTGTAGAAGATGATAATTCAATCTTAGCTTTTTCAGCCGCTTCTTTAAGACGTTGTAAAGCCATCGGGTCTTTACGTAAGTCCATATCTTCGTCAGCGATAAATTCTTCTGCTAACCAATCGATGATTCTTTCATCGACATCATCACCACCTAAGTGTGTATCACCGTCAGTAGACAATACTTCGAAAACACCATCTCCTAACTCAAGAATAGAAACATCATGCGTACCACCACCAAAATCAAATACTACGATTTTTTGATCAGTACCTTTTTTATCCATTCCGTATGCTAATGCCGCAGCCGTCGGTTCGTTAATAATTCTTCGAACTTTTAGACCTGCGATCTCACCAGCTTCTTTAGTCGCTTGACGTTGTGCATCATTAAAGTATGCTGGAACTGTGATTACAGCTTCAGACACATCTTGTCCTAGGTAATCTTCAGCAGTTTTTTTCATTTTCTGAAGAATCATAGCTGATAATTCTTGTGGCGTATATAAACGACCATCGATATCTACACGTGGTGTATCATTGTCGCCTTTAACAACGGTATATGGTACACGTTCTGCTTCTTGCTTAGACTCAGAATATTTATTACCCATAAAACGCTTAATCGAATAAACGGTTTTTGTAGGGTTTGTTACCGCTTGTCTTTTTGCTGGGTCACCAACTTTAATTTCACCACCTTCTACGAAAGCAATGACTGAAGGCGTTGTGCGCTTACCTTCTGCATTAGGTATTACAACCGGCTCGTTACCTTCCATTACGGACACGCAAGAGTTGGTTGTTCCTAAGTCAATTCCAATAATCTTACTCATAATTTGTTTATAGTTTTAAATATTTCCGTTTAAGCGAAAATTATAATATGATTCATTAAATAATTTGATTTGTAATAGGCAATGATTATGCCATCAAAAAAAATGTGACATGATGTCAGATATTCTTTTTTTTAAAAATTTAATCTTCGGCACAGCATTTGATATATTTGATAAAAAACATATAATTATGAAACGTATACTTACCCTAATTACCATTTTTGCATTTGCGCTAACAAGTTGCACTACTGAAGAAATTGTTGAAATACAAAACAACGATTTTGTGTCTTCAAGTTTTGAAATAGTTTTGGATTTCAATAGTGCAAATAACTATGAATTTGTTGAACCCTACGGATTTAATGTTTTTCCGTCTGATGTAACTTTGGTCTACATTTTATGGGATACCATAAACGGACAAGATGTTTGGAGACTAGTACCACAGACTGTGATTTTTGATGATGGTAATGATTTGGTCTATAACTTTGATTTTACTCAAGATGATGTTCGTTTCTTCCTTGAAGGTTCAGACTTAGATAATTTGGATTCAGTTTACACACAAAATCAAGTTTTTAGAGTTGTAGTTGTCCCTGCAGATAATGTTGGAAGAATAAATTATTCTGATATAGATACTGTTATAGAACTTTACAATATCGAAAGTTTTCCGAGACGATAATTAATCGTCCTTTATATATAAAAGCCTGAATTAATTTTCAGGCTTTTTTTTATTTCCTAAAAGGAAACACCATACAAAAACAACATCTATATTTGTTGCAAAATAAAACGAATACATAAATGGAAAGTATTTCTGTTTTTGATATGCTAAGTATTGGTGTTGGTCCTTCGAGCTCACACACACTCGGTCCTTGGCGAGCAGCTAAGCAATGGATTAAATATCTTCAGAGTAGAGAGTTATTCACTGGTGTAGCTTCAGTAAAAGTAGAATTGTTTGGCTCTTTGGCTCTAACTGGCAAAGGTCATGCTACAGACATTGCTGTTTTAATGGGGCTTTTGGGTACTGACCCTGTGACTTTTGATATTGCTAATATTCAGAATCAAGTAGACTTGGTTAAAACTTCAAAAATATTAATGCTGAATTTTGAAAAAGAAATTCCTTTTGATTTTGAAAAAAATATAAAGTTTAATCGAAAGTTTTTAGAATTTCATCCTAATGGCGTAAAATTTACTGCAACAATGAGAAATGGTAAGAACAGGTCGCAGACTTACTATTCTATTGGCGGTGGTTTTATCGTTCAAAAAGAACGAAAGCGAGCAAAAATTCAAGTTGAAAAGTTTCAAGCTTTTCCCTTTCCAATACAAAAAGCAACTGAAATCTTAGAGCATTGTCATGCAGAAAATCTTACGATAAGCGAATTGGTTTATAAAAACGAGTTGTCGCTACGTGACCCAGATAGAATTGATACTAAATTAAAAGCTATTTGGGATGTTATGCTAGACAGCATGTATGTAGGTTGTCATACAAAAGGTATTCTGCCTGGTGGTCTTAATGTCACCCGACGCGCTTTCGATAAACATGAAAAACTTAAAGGTAGCAAACCTTATAATGATGCTTATGAATGGATTGAATCTATTAGAAGTACTGAAGTAAAGTTTAGAGAAATACTTAAATGGGTGTCGTGCTTTGCATTAGCCGTCAATGAAGTTAACGCATCTCTAGGTCGTGTAGTCACAGCTCCGACTAATGGAAGTGCAGGCGTTATACCATCTGTTTTAATGTATTATATGGTTATTGAAAATCATGATGCAAACTTTGATGATGTTAGAAAATTTTTACTGGTTGCTGGAGAAATTGGAAGTCTCTTTAAAAAGAATGCCACAATATCTGCAGCGATGGGTGGTTGTCAAGCAGAGATTGGTGTCTCATCTGCAATGGCTGCAGCGGCATTAACTGAACTTATGGGAGGAACTCCTGAACAGGTATTAATAGCTGCAGAAATAGCTATGGAACACCACTTGGGATTGACTTGTGACCCAATTGGTGGATTGGTTCAAATACCTTGCATCGAACGTAATGCTATGGGTGCAATAAAAGCTATAAGTGCTTCTGAACTTGCATTAGATTCTGACCCAAAAAATGTAAAAGTCCCTCTTGATAAGGTTATACAAACCATGTGGGAAACTGCAAAAGACATGAGTTCCAAATACAAAGAAACCTCTGAAGGTGGATTAGCTGTTGGTGTTAATATGGCAGATTGTTAAAACTAGCTTTTTGAAAGTGCTTTACAACCTTGACGTCGTCTTGTATCTACCAAATAGATAATCTTCCAATCTTTATCTTCTTTTACTAGCTGAAAAGAATTTACACCGCAATGGCTAAAATTTTCATCAAACCAAAATTCATAAGCTGTCCAAGCATTTGCCATTTTTCCATCAATACGAATTTTGAAATCTAGAAGCTTTTCTTCGAACTTTTTATCTTTAGGTATTCCAGCTATATTTTTCATAAAACTACTATAATCATTTTCGTCCAAACGAGTTTTACCTTCTTTGTTGACGGAAATAGATTGCATATTTATGTTTCCCTTAGCCATAGACTTAAGCTTAACAGTATCCTGTTTGTGGAATGCTTCAAAAAAATCAATAATTGTTTGTTTCACTTGAGTTTCTTCTTCACTTTGCGTATAGGAAAACGAACAGAAACATAGTAATGTTAGGCTAAACAGAAGTTTTTTCATGATGAATACTTATTATTTATGTGAATTTAAAAAATGTATTTCTCAATAAAGGTAGATAAAAGTTAGACAAATCTCATTATTTTTACGACTCACTAATTACAACCGAATGTCAATAGCAAAAAAACAATACAAAAGAATTACTGTAAAGACCTTAGTAGATATGAAATCTAAAGGTGAAAAAATTTCAATGCTCACAGCTTATGATTATACCATGGCAAAAATTGTTGATGGTGCTGGTATTGATGTAATTCTCGTTGGTGATTCTGCAAGTAATGTTATGGCTGGTCATGAAACAACTTTACCTATAACACTAGACCAGATGATTTATCATGCATCATCTGTAATAAGGGCTGCTGAACGCGCTTTAGTTGTTGTTGATTTACCTTTCGGAACATACCAAAGTGATCCAAAAGAGGCACTACGTTCTGCTATAAGAATCATGAAAGAATCTGGTGGACATGCCGTAAAGCTTGAAGGTGGAAAAGAAATAAAAGAATCTATTAAAAGGATTTTGAATGCTGGGATTCCCGTAATGGGACACTTAGGATTGACACCTCAATCGATATATAAATTTGGGACTTATACTGTTAGAGCCAAAGAAGAACAAGAAGCACAACAATTGAAAGAAGATGCTTTAATGCTTGAAAAAGCAGGATGTTTTGCTATAGTTTTAGAAAAGATACCAGCTGCTCTGGCAAAAGAAGTTGCAGAAAGTGTTTCGATTCCTGTAATTGGTATTGGTGCTGGTGACGGCGTTGATGGACAAGTATTAGTGTTACACGACATGATTGGCATGACACATGAGTTTAATCCTCGTTTTTTACGCCGATATATGAATTTATATGAAGAAATGACGAATGCAATTGGTCAATATGTAGATGATGTTAAGTCAAGTGACTTTCCAAACGAAAAAGAGCAGTATTAATCTAAAATTCTGTGTCTAAAAAAATAATCTCTAATAAATCTAACCTTCAAGTTATCTATGAAGATAACCACATCATAGTTGCAAACAAAAGAGCAGGAGATATTGTACAAGGTGACAAAACTGGAGATAAGCCTTTAAGTGATGTTGTAAAAGAATATATCGCAGAGAAATATAATAAGCCTGGAAACGTCTATTTAGGCGTTGTACATCGATTAGACCGACCTACAACAGGGATTGTCATGTTTGCGAAAACGAGTAAAGCTTTACCTAGGCTAAATAAATTATTTGCTGAAAAGAAAGCTAATAAAACTTATTGGGCTTTGGTAAAAAACCAGCCACCTAAAACTGAAGATAGATTGGTAAATTGGTTACGAAAGAATCCTAAGAACAATAAATCCACAGCTTACAAAAAGGAGATTGAAAATAGTAAGAAAGCTATCTTAAGCTATAAGGTTATTAAAGCACTTGACAACTTTTACTTACTTGAAGTTGACTTAGAAACCGGACGACATCATCAGATACGTGTACAATTATCAGGTATTGGCTGTCCAATCAAAGGTGATTTAAAGTATGGTTTTGACAGAAGTAATAAAGATGGTAGTATAAGTCTTCATGCAAGAACTTTAGAGTTTATTCATCCAGTAAAAAAAGAACCTATTTTCATTGAAGCGCCTCTTCCAAAAGATGCACTTTGGGATGCTTGTCATTAATCTTTATTCTATTAACTTAAATACTATCTTATCCCTTGCTTTTTTTTGACTCAGCAAATTAATTGCTGATTCAGTTAGTTGAAGAACTCTTGGGTAACCACCTGTAGTTTGGCAATCACGCATTAATACAATTAATTTCCCTGAGGGTGTTAATTGTACTGTTCCCGGCAAAACTGGTCCTGTAAGTATAGATTCTAAATCATTATCAAATAATGGAGAAAGTTGATATGCCATACGACTATAAAGATTAGAAACTTGAAACTCTGAAGACAGTAACACCGATTTTTCTTTGTCAGACAATTTCTCAAATTCTGGACCTTTTAAGACATCTAAAAAATTAGATGAATAATCTATTGGCTTTAGCTTAGAAAATGTCTGAGGTGATTTATTAATTAGATTTGATTGCTCTATGCGTAATACATCGTTGTCCTCAATCTTAGCTTTAGATGTAATAGGACTAAAATAACTTCGACTGTTAAGAACCACATTAGATTTAAAGCCATCTTTAACAGCAACGTAAGCATGTAAACCTGATTTTAGCACTTTGAAACTAAGGATATCATTACGCTTCACATTATAAACTTTGTTATTATGAATCAAAGAGTCATTAAGATGCGGAGATATATTTGCTCCGCTAATTACGATTTGAGTATCAATCATAAATTGAAGCTTTGGACCAATCATGGTTATCTCTAACACAGCATCGTTTACCGCGTTGCTCAACAAAGTATTAGCCAACTCAAATGAAAACAAATCCATAGCGCCACTTTTAGGAACTCCAAATTCTCCATATCCAAAACGCCCTTTATCTTGAATTGTTGAAAATAATCCTGACTTTAAAACCTTAATCATTCTATCAACAGGCTTTTAAGGTTATACGTTTTTGATTCAATATCTTTAGAAATAGATATATATTCTTCCATAGAAACCGGCAGAAATTTTATTTTATCACCAGCTTTTGCAAAGCATGGATTATCTTTTTTTATATCGAAAAAATTGATTGGAGAATTACCAATAATATGCCATCCGCCAGGTGAGTTTTGAGGGTAAATTCCGGTTTGATTTCCACCTATTCCAACAGCACCTTTTTTAATGTTTAAATTTGGTGAAGATTTACGATTAAAATGCAGTGATTCATCCAAGCCACCTAAGTATAAAAAACCAGGTAAGAAGCCTATAAAATATACTGTGTAAATTTGCAGATAATGACGTTGGACAATTTCAGCTACTGGTAACTTTTTCTCTTTTGATAAAGTGACTAAATCTATTCCAAAACAGTCATCATAACAAACAGGAACTTCCCAAATTTTCTGTTTTACTAAACTGTGTTCTTCTAATTCAGAATATATGGATTTAAGTTCAGAAAACTTACCATAGACATCTTCAATAGTTAAACCATAATTAATTAATATTGAATTATATGTGTTAATTATATTAACTTTTACTTTAATATACTTGTGAAGTAATTTATTTTTGAAATTTAGGACATCAAATAGCACATTATCATCAATTATTGGTGGCCATTCAATTAAAATAGAACGCTCATTGAATTGAAAATATTTAAGATTATACTTCAAATTAATTATAATATTTTAATAGTATTGGCTTTTAAATTACGGTGTAAATATTCTAAAATAACCGAAGCATTTGTTGTATCTCCATGAACACAAACTGTATCAACTATCAAGTCCACCTCTACTCCATTTATGGTATTGACTTTTTGTTCTGAAATCATCTTAAAGACGTGTTGAAAAACAGTGTCTTTTTTAGTGATTAAAGCGTCTTTTTTTTGACGTGAAACCAGCGACAAATCTTCGTTGTAATTTCTATCTGCAAAACCTTCAAAAACAACTTCAATATTTTCTTGTTTTGCCAATTTAGAAATAACAGAATTATATGGCGCGTACAATTTTAATGGCTTAGAAAAAGAGGTTATGACCTCCAAAATTACTTTAGCAATTTCTTCATCTTTAGCTGCCAAATTATATAAAGCGCCATGAGGTTTAATATGGTGCATTTCTAAGTTTTCGGATTTTAAGACGATTAGTAAATCTTCAACTTGATATTTTAAACTATCAAATAATACTTCCGAAGTCAGCTTCATATCTAAGCGTCCAAAATTCTCCTTATCAGGAAAAGACGGATGTGCTCCTATTTTTACTTGATGTTTCTTAGCTAATCGCACAACAGCTTTCATAGTCTCAAAGTCACCTGCATGACCACCACATGCAATATTACATGAGGATAAATAAGGCATTAAGCTCATCTCATTACCCAAACCTTCGCCAACATCGGCATTGATATCTATTTTTAGATTAGATGACATTAAATACGCTTAAGATTGTTTTTGCACCCAAAAAGACGGCTACTGTCAATATTAAAAAACCTAATATATTCTGAAGTGAAGAATTTTTATACTTGCCCAAAATACTAGATTTATTCATAATCCAAAGTAAAACTCCAGCAATAACAGGCAATAAAAGTCCATTAGCTACTTGTGCGAATTTTATAATTTCAATAGATTTAAATCCTATAGAAGAAAACAAAACACCTAAAAACAGTATAAAAATCCAAACTAATCGAAACCGTTTTGATTTTAGATCGCTTCCCCAACCTAAACAACCAGAAGCAACAAAGGCAGCTGCTAAAGGTGCAGTAATAGCACTTGTAACTCCAGCAGAAAACAAACCAATCGCTAAAAAGTATTTCGCAAAATCTCCAAATAGTGGTTGCAAACCGAGTGCCAAATCTGAAGCATTACTAATCTCTTGAAATGAAACAGACGATGCCGAAATAATAATACACATAGATACTACTCCGCCCAAAACAACAGCTATAATGGTATCTTTTCTAGCAAAGGATAAGTCGGATTCAGACTTCCATTTTGTTTTTGCTAATGACGCATGCAAGAAAATATTATACGGTACTACTGTAGTGCCTATCAAGCCAATTATGGTTAGAATACTATTATCAGGAAACTGCGGCACAAACATACCTTTTAGAACTTCCAAAATATTTGGCTTAGTTATAACTGCTGTAATCAAAAAAACCAAACTCATGAGTATGACCATAAAAACCAAGGCACGCTCAATGATTTTATAATTCCCAATATACAATACTGTAAAAGCAATAAGACCAATTATAATTGGCCACACATCGATACTACGACTCAAAACTTGAAACTCTGGTGTACCAAAAAGTGTTTTTACACCTAGAGCACCACCGGAAATATTTCCTGCTTCATAAGCAGCATTACCAATAACAATAGCAGATAAAATAAGGATTATAATTACAGTTCTTATAATTGGGCTTTTAACCTCTCCACGGATCGTCTCTGACAATCCTTTTTGAGTTATAACGCCTAATCGAGCTGACATTTCTTGTAATACGACAGTAGCCAACACAGATAAAACCATCGCCCACAATAAAGCATAACCAAAGTTAACACCTGCAATTGTGCATAATGTTACGGTACCTGGGCCAATAAAGGCTGCAGCAACTAAAGGTCCTGGACCAATATTTTTGAAGAAATCCTTCATTTTATTCGATTGAATTCAATGCATAAATCGCAAAACTACCAAGCCAATGTCCACCTTCATAACTATCACCGACAATACTTGGTAAGGAATAATTGATGTGTTTGTTTGCTAAATTTTTCAAATGTGAATATTCGGGTAAATCTTTAGCTATATAATTCAAACTCCATGCACGAGAAAAGTTAACACCGTCCAAATGCACTAATTTTCCATCAGTTCTATCTGAAACCTCGCCAACAACAATGTCAAAATTTTTGTTTTTTGCTTCTGGTATAAAAGCTTCGAACCAAGTTTTAAATTCATCTATTGGCAAAACACGTTTCATGATAGCGGCTTCCTCAAAGCATGGTGATAAAAAATCTGAACCACTCGGCTCCCAACTTAATGGACAACTATCATCAGATTTATAAAAATCACGAGCACGTTTTTCAATCATAGATTTTAATTGCTCATTTTTTAATCTAACAGCATAATCAAAGGCAAATGTTAACCCGAAAGCAGTATTCGGATGCTCTCCAACGCGTAAAGGATAATTCAGTTTTGGCAAAAACTCAAGGTATTTATCTACAATTAAATCTGTTAAAGGTTGGAGATTCCCCTCCAATTCTCGTGCAATATCATTATCCCAAATATGAATTTCTTCTGCTAATTTTAATACCCAAGCCCAACCATAGGTACGTTCAAAATTCTTATTGTTTTTATCATCAAAATACGCCACTTCTTTTAGTATATTTTCTTTTGAAATACTGTTTAGCAACCACGCTTCAATCTCGTCTGCTCGCTTTAATCCTGGGAATTGACGCAATAAACTAACTAAACTCCAATGTCCATGAACCGCAGAATGCCAATCAAAGCATCCATAGAATGTTGGATGTAATTCGCGTGGTGTTTTTAAATCATCTACACTACCTAATGTTTGACCTAATCGGTATGGAAATTCTGTACCAACACACGCTAACGGTAAATCTACTAAGCGATTGGCTTGTTCTAAGTTTAAATTTGGTATTTCTTCTTGAGTAACTTCAACATCATTAGAAGATTCAGCTTTGGTTGATTTTTCATTATTACAATTCAGCAATAATAGAAATACAAAAGCAGTAAAAATATTTTTCATCAATCTTATAAATTTTAATAGGCTTTCTCAAAAATACAATTTACATATTATAGCATTTCATATATATTATTTATCTTTCAATTTAAATTCAGTATGTATATAAATGAGAGAAGAAAAACGTAAAAAAAAGTGGATTAAAACACTTCAATTTCTGGCAGCATATTTGGTAGCTGCATGGACATTTTTACAATTTATAGACTGGATACTCAATCGTTATGATATTTCCCCAAATTGGGTGGACTTATTACTTTGGATTTTTATTGGAATCATACCTTCACTCGTAATTTATTTTTATCATCAAGACCGAATAAACAATGGTATTTTAAAACTACGTGAAAAAATAATATTCCCACTTAACTTAATATCACTAGCAGTCATTACATATTTTGGATTTGGAAGTAGTGACTTAGGAGCAACCACTAAAGAAATAAGTTATACGAATGATGAAGGGAATCTATCTACACAACTTATTACTAAAGAAGAATTCAGAATAGGTTTGCCAATTTATCAATTTACAGCCAAAACACAGGACACAGCCTATGCTTGGCTCGATGATGGTATTCAAGAATTGCTATATCAAGATTTATCCCAAGACAAAAATTTGTCTCCCTATTTATCTGATACTGAAGGCACCGTTAATCGTGTATCGGAGTCAAGAATTTTTAATGACTATTATCTTGAAGGCACTTTTGACATAAAAGATAGCATCTATAGCATTACACCAATAATTAAAAATGCTAAAAACGGAAAAACTGTTTCTGAGAAAACTTTCGACGGTACAGATTTACTTTATATACTTGATGATGTTAGCGTATACGTAAGAGAAAATATAGGTATTACAGAAGACAAAAGAGATTTTTATATTGACTTGAATTTAAATGAGTTTTACAGTAATTCTTTAGAAGCTATACGTCATAATATTGAAAGTAACTATTACCGCGCACATGAGTTAGATCCAGAATTTTCTATTTCATATTTTGAAAATGGGCAACGTAGTATACGTTTTAGTAATGGTGCTGAGGGCGAAAAAGCATTGATTGACAAAGCCTATAAATACAGTAATAAACTACCGTTACAAAAGCAATTGCAAATTCGAATATTAAGATATATAGCCTATGAAGAATGGGATTTGGCAGAAAAATTATTAAAACTTCAGTTAGAGATAGACCCTAACGATAATTTATATAATAGACTATTAAATGCTGTTTATGGCGAAACAAAACAGATTAAAGCATACATAAAGTATGCAGAAGATAGATACTCTAAGAACAAAAGTATTGATAATGGAAACAACTTATTAAATGCAAGTCTAGTAAGTGGCGATTACGACAAAGTAATTTCTGCCATAAAAGCCATTGAGGTTGTACAACCCAATAATCCTGAGATTTTTGCTCTTAAACTAAGACCTCAATTATTAAAAGGAGATATTGAAAGCGCTCAAAAAACACAAGACCGCGTAAAAATCATTAATACAAACTGGATAAATTTTGTAAAACCTGTAGACACAGTAATAGAATACTTAAAAAAGAATAAGCCAACTAAAAGAACATTAGAAAAATTTACAGGAAAATATCGCTCAGAAAATTCAGAACAAACTCATGAATTTTTTATGGATGATGAGCGATTAATAAGACACGTCTCCAATCAGGAACTAAGCGCTCCAATTTTAGCTGGTGATGACAAATTAATGACAGGTGGATATAGCTATAGAAATACTACCATTAATGAATTCTTGACTGATAAAAACAGAGATTACTATGCAATAAAACTCCACTTATACAATTTCAATAGACGAATTAATTATCACTATTGGCGTTACGATGACACTATTAAAAATGCCGAAAAAGCGTTAATGGATGGTGATTACGAAAAAGCTGAAATGAATTACAAATTAGCAATTGAAGAATATCCTAACCATTATTTTTTGAAACAGGCTCTAAAGCATATCGAATATGTAAAAAACAATAGCAAAGAAAAGATAGCAGAACAATACAACTCAATTATTGGCAGTTATAACAGTCGTTTGTTTTGGGTGGAAGACGATAAGTTATACTATGAACGCAATGGTTTATCAAAAATTCATTTATACCCTATAACAGAAGATAAATATATTTCTTTATCACGTTATGCCAACCAATACGCATTTGAAACTACAGAAGACGGTAGACTAGCCTCAGCGGTATACTCTTATAAACATGACAGTCAAACTTGGGAAAAATTAACTGAAGGTGATAATTATTTTTTAAAAGACGATTAACCCAACCAACCTTCTCTATCCAAACTTCTGTATTGAATAGCTTCGCTAATGTGAGTACCAGTTAATTCTTTAACACCTTCTAAATCGGCAATTGTACGAGATACTTTAAGAATTCTGTCATAAGCTCTTGCAGAAAGGTTCAAACGCTCCATAGCAGATTTTAAAAGTTGAAGTGAAGCTTCGTCTAACTTACAGTACTGTCGAATCTGTTTGGTATTCATTTGAGCATTGTAGTGTACATTTTCTAATTCTAAAAATCTGTTGGTTTGAAGCTCTCTTGCCGCAGTTACCCGCTTCCTTATATCTACTGAAGATTCACCTTTACGTTCTTCAGAAAGTTTTTCAAAAGGAACAGGCGTCACTTCGATATGTATATCAATTCTATCTAACAATGGTCCAGATATTTTACCCATATAGCGTTGCATTTCGGCTGGACTTGAAGTCACAGGTGCATCTGGGTCATTAAAATAACCACTTGGACTTGGATTCATACTTGCCACTAACATGAATGAACTCGGATAAGTCACTGTAAATTTTGCTCTAGAAATAGTCACTTCTCTATCTTCTAAAGGTTGCCGCATCACTTCTAAAACTTCACGTTTAAACTCTGGTAATTCGTCTAAAAACAACACACCATTATGTGATAAGGATATTTCTCCAGGTTGCGGATAACTTCCGCCACCGACTAAAGCGACATTTGAAATCGTGTGATGTGGGCTTCTAAATGGTCGCTGCGCCATCAATCCAGCATGCGCTTTAACACGACCGACAACTGAATGTATTTTTGTAGTTTCTAAAGCTTCATGTAAAGTCATTGGAGGCAAAATACTTGGCAAACGTTTTGCTAACATAGTTTTACCAGAACCTGGTGGACCAATTAAAATAATATTATGTCCACCTGCTGCTGCAATTTCCATACAACGCTTTATAGATTCTTGTCCTTTGACATCTGAAAAATCAAACTCTGGGAAATTAAGACTCTTATTAAATTCTGCTCGGGTATCTATAATGGTTTGCTCTAGTGTTTCTCCTTTATCAAAGTAGTTAATGACTTGTGTGATATTATCTACTCCAAAAACTTTTAAATCGTTGACAATTGCTGCCTCTTTTGCATTTTGACTTGGTAGAATAAAACCTTTAAAACCTTCTTCTCTGGCTTTTACAGCAATTGGCAAAGCTCCTTTTATAGGCTGCAAGCTTCCGTCTAAAGACAGTTCGCCCATAATAAGATAATCCTCTAAGTATTCAGCTTTTATTTGATTAGATGCTGTGAGAATACCAATCGCCAAAGTTAAATCATAAGCCGAGCCTTCTTTACGCAGATCAGCTGGCGCCATGTTAATGGTAATCTTTTTACCTGGAATTCTAAAACCATTATTCTGAAGTGCAGCAGCAATACGGTAGTTACTTTCTTTAATCGCATTATCTGGCAAACCTACCAGATGGTAACCAACACCTTTATCTACATTTACCTCAACCGTAATAGTTGAAGCTTCGACACCAAATACGGCACTTGCGAATACTTTTTTGAGCATGGATTTTAATTTGATTAAATCTACAAATTAAAGTTTACTTACAAAATCTAAAGCTCGTTTCTCATTATAATAAAACTCTCCTTTTTGTATAAACCCAACGTGACCTCCATATTTAGGCATTTCGAAATATAGATTTGGATTCGCTTTTGCCTCTTTTACTGGATAACAATCTGGTGATAGAAAAGAATCGTTTAGTGCATTGATTAGTAATGATGGCACTTTAATATTCGGTAATAATTGCAGGCTACTCGCCTTTTGGTAATAATCATAAGCGTCTTTAAAACCATGAGCTTTAGATGTATAAACGTGATCAAAATCTATTAATGTTTTTATAGATTTATAATCATCTACAGTAATCTTATCAGGAAATTGCTTTAGTTTAGGTTTTAGCTTTTGTTTTAAATGGTCCAAAAAACGAATGGCATATGCTTTATTTTTTAGACTTAGTAATTCATCACAAGAGCCTTTTAAATCACATGGCGATGAAATTGCTATAACTGCTTTGACGGCTTTAGGCAATTCTCTCTCTTCACCTACATACTTTAAAGCCATATTAGCGCCAAGACTAATACCTTTAATGTAAATCTCATCGTACTTATCAAGAGAAATAATATGTTTGACAACAGCATCTAAGTCTTCCGTGGCTCCAGAATGGTAACTGCGATATAACAAATTTGGTTCTCCACTACAACCTCTAAAATTTACCGCACAAGCATCGATATCGTTTTGATTGAATAGCTTAGCTGCACCTGTCAAATACGGACGTTGTGCATGACCTTCTAACCCGTGCAAGAGAATTATAACTTTATTACTTTTTGATTCTGAATAACTCCAGTCTAAATCTAAAAAATCATTATCAGGCAATGTTATACGTTCTCTTGACTGATCAAGATTGCTGACCTTTCGAGCTAACCCGGAAAATACAGTAGAAACAAAACCACTCTTTGTCCAAAAGAGTGGTTTGTAAGTGGATTCAATAATTGGCATTAATGCAATTAATTATTTTAAGATTGTAAACTCAATTGAAGAATCGTTATAAACCTTGTGTGTTTGGGCTTTAAAGTCCTCTTCTTTAGCCTTAAAGATATTATCTACATACGTCTGCGGATTAGCATCTATGTAAGGGAAAAATGTACTCTGTACTTGTACCTGTATCTTATGCCCTTTCTTAAATGTATGAAATACATCTTGAAGCTTTAGGTTAACAGCAGTTTTTTGATTAGGTACAAATGGCTCAGGATTGGTCATACTGTTTCTAAAACGACCTCTTAAAACTTCGCTTCGTACTAACATGTGGTAATTACTTAGCTTTAAATGGTCTTGGACATCATCTGTATTTTCAGTATCTGCTGGATAAACATCGACTAACTTTACAATCCAATCGGCTGCTGTACCTGTTGTAGATACATTAAGTTTTGATAAAATATCGCCTGCAAGCGTTACATCGTTTTCTAAAACTTCAGTTTCAAAAGTCAATACATCTGGACGACGAGATGCAAAACGCTGGTCATCTGTCATGAACTTACGTGGTGTAAACACTACTTTTATATCTTCGGAATATGGCACTGGTTTTTTTGGATCACTTATAAAGTCTGAAGTTGCAATCATCCTGTTAGCTCTTTGAGTTAAACGCTCTTCTGGCTGCATAAACCAACTTTCCTTAGTCGTATTTTTTGGCGGCCATTGTTCGAATGATTGCCATTCCTTTTTACCTGTATCAAACATGTGCGCTTCAGCTAAACCTGTTTCGCCATTTGCTTCGCCTTTAAGAAAATGATTAAAGAATTTAGTTTCAATATTTTTCTGAAAATAATCGGATAAACTATCTCCGAAATGAACATTTCCAATCACTTGACGTTCTCTATTTCTTGCCCAATCACCATGACTCCAAGGCCCAAAAACGACAGTATTATAATTGTCACTATTAGCTTCAATACTTTTATAAGTATTATAAGGACCATATAAATCCTCAGCATCAAACTGTCCTCCAACAATCATAGTTGCAGGCTTAATATCTTTTAAGTGTTGAATAATTCCGCGTTTCTGCCAGAACTCGTTGTAGGTTACATTTTCTTCAATTTGCGTCATAAAAACGTTTTTCTCGTCATAATAATCATCTAACTTACTTAGTGGCATGTTATCTAAAAAGAATTGGTATTGGTCTTCTGTTCCTATATCCGGAAACTCATACCAAGCTTCTTTTGTTGGTGTATCTTTCATATAACCAAACACTGATGTCGCTCTCCAATAGCTTAACAAAAATGCACCATTATGGATAAAATCATCAAAAAAGAAATCGCCGATACAAGCTTGAGGTGATACTGCTTTTAACGCTGGATGTGAGTCTAACAACGAATATGTTGCATAAAACCCAGGATATGAAATTCCGTATGTACCAACGTTTCCATTGTTATTATCAACGTTATTTACTAACCATTCAATGGTATCATAAGTATCACTAGCTTCATCAACTTGGTTACCCGTTTTATTCGGAATATAAGCACGCATATTATCGTAAACACCTTCACTATTCCATCGTCCTCGTACATCTTGGTACACCATAATATTACCTTCTTCCATCAGGTATTTATTAGGTCCGATTTTAGATTTAAATTCATTTTCGCCATAAGGTCTGCAACTATATGGTGTACGCATCATTAGCATAGGGTATGTCTTTGACGTATCCTTTGGACTGTAAATAGTTGTATGCAATTTAATGCCATCACGCATTTCAATCATCACCTCTTTTTTGGTGTAATTGTCCTTTGCGTAAGTATCTACTGATGCAGTAACTTTATTTGCTTCAGTTTCGGCTTCTGTAAGATTGATGTTTTGTGCGTCTTTACAACCTAAAATAAAGATTGAAAACACAACAACTCGGAAAAGATTTTTAATCATGGTGGTTGGTTTTATTTGAAGCCTAAAGATAATTTTTTCTTTACACAAAAGTTTGAATGAAATGTTAACGTGGTTAGATTGTTAGATTTTTAGATTTCTAGACTCGTGAACTTAAATGAGTCTCCATCAAACAAACCTTTATCACCAAGTTTTAATGATGGAATAACCAGTAATGCCATAAATGACAAGCTCATGTACGGTGCGTGAAGTTCACTTCCCAAATCCTTTGCCATTCTATCTAATTCTGAATAAGCTTCACCAATAGTTTTTGCATTTTGGTCACTCATGATTCCAGCTATTGGTAATGGTACCACTTTTTCTGAATCGTTTGATATTGCACAGATTCCACCTTTATTATCTATTAAAAGATTAACCGCTTTACAAATTGCTTCGTCTGATACACCAACGGCAATAATGTTATGAGAATCGTGACCGACAGAAGATGCTATTGCGCCTTCCTTTAACCCGAAATTCTTAATAAATGCTATCGATGGCTTCTCATTCTTATAGCGATTCACAACCGTCATTTTAAGAACATCAGTTTCAGTATTAGAAACCAAATTTCCATTATCTGTAGTTGCGTCTTGTATAATTTCATTAGTTACCAATTCGCCATCTAAACATTCAATAACACGGATTTGATTAGCATCTGATTTGAATTGGAAATCTGAAACTACTTTGCTGTCTGTATTAAAATTATTCAGAATTTCGAAATCGACGTGCTTGATTTTAGATTCGCCATTACTGAAAACCAATTCACCATCAATGTAGGTTTGAAGCGTTTTAAAGTCTTTTAAATCCTCAACCACAATACAATCTGCGGTATCACCTTCTTTTAACAGACCCACATCAAGATTGTAATGTTTTACTGGATTAACACAAGCAGCTTGCAATACTTTAAATACATCAATGCCTTTCGCAATAGCACGTTCACAAAGCTGATTGATATGACCTAACAATAAGTCATCAGGATGTTTATCATCGCTACAAAACATTATATTCTCAAAATGTTCTGGTAATAAATCAATTAAGGCTTCAAAGTTTTTTGCAGCACTACCTTCGCGAATAATGACCTCCATACCTTTTTGAAGCTTCTCTAAACCTTCTTCACAGGAGAAACATTCATGATCTGTAGTAATTCCTGCAGAAATATATGTATCTAAATCTTTACCTCGTAAACCTGGTGCATGACCATCAATAGGCTTATTGTAATGTTTTGCCCATTCTAGTTTTTTATGAACCTCAGCATCGTCAAAAATAACACCAGGATAATTCATCATCTCAGCCAAGTACTTGATGTCTGGATTTGCCATTAATTGTTTGATATCATCAGAATCTATAATCGCCCCAGCAGATTCAAAAGATGTTGCAGGCACACAACTTGGCGCACCAAAATTGAATTTAAAAGGTGTTTTCTTTCCATTTTCTATCATAAACTCCACACCTTTTACGCCAAGTACATTGGCGATTTCGTGTGGGTCAGAAACTGTTGCAACTGTGCCATGATTAACAGCGATTTTGGCAAATTCAGAAGGCACTAACATTGAACTTTCGATGTGTATGTGAGCATCTACAAAGCCAGGTAAGATGAAGTGATTTTCTTCGCACGGTTTTTCTTCTATGGATTTTATCTTACCACTTTCGATAGTGATTTCTCCTTTAAAGATGCGACGGTTTTGGACGTCTACTATGTTTCCTTTTAGTACTTTCATATATTGAGACTTCTCGACTGCGCTCGAAGTGACAGTTAGTATTTAATGTAACTCTATTTTTAAAATATCTCTTGTTCTTTCATCAACCTTGAAACGGTTATCGGCACGCATACCAACAACCCAAATAATCTTGTCATCAGAAGTTAAAACCCACGTGTTTTGTTTTTCTGAAGGTTTTAATTTTTCATCTTTCAGGTATTTGCTGACTTTCTTTTTGCCATTCATTCCACTTGGGTAGAAAATATCTTCGTTTTGCCAAAGTCTTAATTCTAAAGGAAACTTAAACTTATGTTTGTCGATAAAGATTATATTTTTTGTTGATTCCGAAAGGCTTGAAACTTCTTTAAAGGATATGATTCCTATTGGAGTTTCAACTTCGTTCTTATCATTAGAGATTAGCAGAGAGTATTCGCTTTGCTCAAAATGACTTTTATCTGATAGAATTAACAACTCTCGATGTTTTGTTAGTTTATGCGAATTTGAAGTGACGTATTTACCTGTTTCAGCATCTAATAAATTGAAAACATCATTCCATTCTGTAAAGCCATAATCTTTGAACATCTCAAACAGATATGCTTTTGAATTATTTACTTTCTTGAACTCAGACACTTTAAAGGTGATGCCATTATTATCAATATCTACGATAGCACGTTTAGCAACTGCATTGAGGCTTTCTTCAACAATATCTGCTGTGTCATTTAAGTTCTCTAAGGTATTCTGAAAGCTATCTAACAGCTGTGGATTGATCTCCTTTAAGATGGGAACCACATCGTGACGTAACTTGTTTCTAAGGTATTTTTTGCTTTCATTACTACTATCTTCTCGCCAGTTTATATTGTTTTCTTTTGCATATGCTTCAATGACTTGCCTAGAAAATGGTAGTAATGGACGAATGATATTATCATTAATCATAGGGATTCCCGTTAATCCACTTAATCCAGTTCCCCTAGTGAAATTAATTAAAAATGTTTCGAGATTATCATCGGCATGATGCGCTGTTAGAATATAATCGAATTCTAATTGTTCTGCCAATTCGTTAAACCAATCGTATCTCAATTCTCTAGCAGCCATTTGAATAGACAACTTATGCTCACTGGCGTAAACTTTGGTATCAAAATGCTGAATAAAGGTCTCTACATCTAGTTCTTCTCCTAATTTTGAAACAAAGGCTTCGTCTGCGTCGCTTTCATTTCCTCTTAAGTTAAAATTGCAATGTGCTAATGCAAAATTCAGATTTACTTCTTTGCAAAGTTGTGCTAAAACAACGCTATCAATTCCTCCAGAAATGGCAATTAATAGTTTGCTTTCTTTTAGGAAAGGAAGGTATTGGTTTATATGTTGCTTAAATTCTTTCAATTGAGTAAGAAGTAATAAGACATAAGTTAAAAGATGTTATTGACTAAGTTTCTTGATTAATGTATTCAACATTTTTTCTACTTCAATTGATAAGCTTTTAATTTCTTCCAACTGATTTACATTAATAAATTCTAAATTGATAGCTATTTCTAGCTGGGTTTGCATCTCATATAAAGAACCTCTAGAGATTTGTAAGAAACGAGAATAATCTTTAGTATAATTTCTACCGTAACCTTCAGCTATATTTGAAGGAATTGAAACAGCGCTTCTTTTTATTTGAGAGACTAAAGAGAATCTTTCATCATTAGGAAAAAATTTTAAGACTGTATAAACCAAAGTAACCATCTTAACGGACTTTTGCCAAACTATTAAATCTCTATAACTTTTCATTTTTCAAATTTACAATATATACTTTTTGCCTTTCACTTATCCCTTTTAACTTATGCCTTATTATCAATCTTCCAAAACCTCACGCATTGCCTTGGCTTTAATCAAGCACTCTTCATATTCTCTTAGCGGATTGCTTTTGGCTGTAATCGCACTACCTACAGAGTATGATACATATTTTTGAGATTGATTATACAAAATACTTCTGATGATGACATTAAAATCAAAATTACCTTCTGGTGTGAAATAACCAACTGACCCAGAATATAATCCGCGTTTTGTCTCTTCTAAGTTTTCGATAATTTGCATTGCCGAAATCTTTGGTGCGCCTGTCATACTTCCCATTGGGAATGTAGTTCTTAATAATTCAGCTGGACTTACATTTTCTTTTGCTTCAGAAACCACAGTAGAAATCATTTGATGCACCTGTAAAAAGGAATACACTTTGCAGAGTTCCTCTACCTTAACACTTCCTTTTGTTGCCGTATGCGACAAGTCATTTCGAACCAAATCTACAATCATTATGTTTTCACTACGCTCTTTTTCATCTGTGGCTAATGCCTTAGCTAATTGCTCATCTTCTATCTTATCTATTGAACGCTTTGCTGTTCCCTTTATGGGTTGAGAGATAACATTATTACCTTCTTTTTTTAGATACCTTTCTGGAGAAGCCGATAACAAATATTTAGTATCCGTTTTTAAAAAAGTAGCAAATGGTGGCTTTGAAATATCGTTGAGTTTATTAAAAGTTTCTAAAGGTTGAATCTCTATATTTTCAGCATAAAACTCTTGACAAAAATTAGCTTCGTAAATATCACCACGATTAATGTGCGCTAACATTTGCTCAACTTTATTGAAATATTCGTCCTTGTGAATACGAAGTTTTATTTTTATTTGCTTTGAACTCGGATAGTTCTCGACTGCGCTCGAACGGACAGTGCTTCCAATCTGTTCTAAATCTCCTTCAATTTCGTCATCGACCATTCTTAGGTACTGAATTTCAACTTTATCCTCTTTTATAAGGAATAGTTTTTTTGGCTGAAAGAAATACAAATCTGGAAACTGCAAGCCATCAAAATTATTAGACTGTAAAAGCTCAACATCATTCTTTAAGTCATATGTCAGATAACCAAATAACCAATCATTGGTAATAGATTGGTATTCATTTAATTTTTCAAAAGCACCTTTGTAATCAGTCTTTATAGACGTAAAAGCGTCTACTGCCAAAACCCCATCATAACTACTGTATTTTGGGTTATGGTTATTAGAATCTAACCAAACAACATCATCGTATTGTTGTGCCCAAAACAATAACTGATGCTTAAAGTTTTTAATAGATTTCGGCTGGTGATATTTGTGTGTTCTCAATAGAAAATTAATTAGTGCAAAATACCAAAATTTGGTCATCATACGAAACCTTAACTATCCTTAGTCTACTAATTATGAAACCCTATCTTTGTGCCATAAATTAAGATTGTGAATTTTAGAGATTTAAATTTAAACACACCGCTATATAACGCTATTGATGACTTAGGTTTTGAAACACCTACGCCAATTCAGGCAGAATCATTTAATGTTGTAGCTTCTGGTAAAGATGTTGTTGGTATTGCACAAACTGGTACTGGTAAAACCTTTGCGTACATGTTGCCGATTTTAAAAAATCTAAAATATTCTACTCAAGAGAATCCAAGAGTCTTAGTTTTAGTGCCTACACGTGAGTTAGTTGTACAGGTTGTAAGCGAAATAGAAAAGCTTTCTAAGTATATTAATAACCGCGTACTTGGTGTCTATGGTGGTACTAATATCAATACGCAAAAACAAGCTGTAGCACAAGGTTTAGATATCATTGTGGCAACGCCAGGTCGCTTATATGATTTGGCAGTAAGTCGTGTATTACAATTAAAATCAATACAGAAATTAGTTATTGATGAAGTTGATGTGATGCTCGATTTGGGTTTTAGACATCAATTGATGAATATTTTTGATATTCTACCAGCAAGACGGCAAAACATTATGTTTTCGGCGACTATGACAACAGATGTCGATGAGTTAATCACAGATTTCTTTATTAACCCGACTAAAATATCTATAGCCGTTTCTGGTACACCATTAGAAAACATTACGCAGCAACGCTATGATGTGCCTAATTTTTACACCAAAGTTAATCTTCTTGAAGAATTGCTTCATGATAAAGATACTTACTCAAGAGTTTTAATCTTTGTGGCTTACAAACGAATGGCAGACCGTTTATTTGATAAGCTTGAAGAATTATTCCCTTCAGAAACTTGTGTGATTCACTCTAATAAAACTCAGAATTATAGATTACGTAGTATTGAGCAATTTAGAGAAGGTGAAAACAGGTTACTTGTTGCTACAGATGTCATGGCACGTGGTTTAGATATTGATGATGTCTCTCACGTTATCAATTTTGATACGCCAGATTATCCAGAAAATTACATGCACCGTATTGGTCGTACTGGTCGTGCAGAACGTAAAGGACAATCCATTTTATTATCTACAGAAAAAGAACAAGAGTCAAGAGAACGTATCGAAGCGTTAATGCAAATGCAAATTGATACTCATGAAATCCCTGAATCTGTTGAGATTTCTAAAGAGCTGATTGAAGAAGAACGCAATGTCATAAAAGAACGCTACAACCCTACAAAGCGTAGAGATGAAGATGCACCTGGACCAGCGTTTCACGAAAAAAGCGAGAAAAATCAAAAAGTAAATCTTGGTGGTAGTTACCGAAGAGAAATTGCGAAAAAATACAAAAAACCAAAAACTCGTGGCGACAAAAACTACAATAAGCGTAATAAAAAACGTAAGTAATTCGAGGTTTTAGCGCTGTTTCAAATCGTCTTCGATATCACTTAAATGGTTATTTAATGCCTTTGCAGAGATTTGTATTTCCCAAATCAAAAAGGCTAATGATACCAGAAGAAGTACCAATCCTAAACCAAATACATATACAGCAAGCACATGGTAATCGATGTAAATCAAAAACATGGTCAGTACACAAAGTAATAAACTCGTGATGCCAGAGATTTGCATGTAACGTGTTAAATCTAAACGTAACTTTAGGTTTTTGATTTGTTTGATTAATGACGCTTCTTTGCGTTTTAAATATTCGTCTCTTAGATTTCTAATCACCGATGCATAGGCCAAAAATCGATTGGTATACGCTAACATAATTAAGGAAATTGCCGAAAATAAAAGTGCTGGTGTTGTTAGTGTGAGTTCTTCCAAAAGCTGTTTTTTAATTACCTCTAAAGATAAAAAAAAGCGAACTAAAATGTTCGCTTTATAAAAATAAAATAACCAAAAACACTACTACTTTATTTTCTTAAACAATATAGGTTTATCATTTCCTTTAGTAAACTTCACTACTTCTATTCCTGGATAAAAATCTAATACGATACTTAAATTATCATATATAAACTGATGTTGCTTTGTCGCTCTTAACTCTTGTAAATTACTTTGCTCTGGAGCACCCATCAAAACAGTTCCATTAGCCTTGAATATCAATTTGTAAGGTACTTCCGAACTTGCATATTCGCCTTCATATATTTTTACTTGTTCTTCAGTTAATTGTAACTCTGTAAAAACTGGCATAATGATGGATTGACCATTAGTAACTCCTAAAACTGATAACATAATTTGCATTTTACTAAAACTTAATGCGTTTGCTGTAAGCGCAATAGTTACTTTCGTTTTTGGCACATGTATTAACATGGACTGAAATCCATCAATGCCACCTTCACTAGCATAAATATCTAGACCATCAAGATTAGCATAGAAGATTCCATGACACGTCTCTCCATCATTCGTCTTTTTCATCGCTTCAAAACTTGAATCAGACATCAGTTTACCAGTAAAAAGCGCGTCCATAAATTTGGTTAAATCTGAAGAGGTAGAAACAATTGCTCCTGCTCCACCTGGATTTGACATATCGGTTTCTAATTGCTTACTCCACTTTATATTTTCGATAGCATAAGAATGACTTTCATTATTTTCTGAATCAATTTTTCCACCAAAATAAGTATCCTTTAAGTCTATTTTACTTGTGATTCTTCGCTCTAAAGCTTGTGCATAGATATCTTTATCGATGCTTTCAATAATGTAACCAAGTAAAATATAATTTGTATTACTATATGCTGTTTTGTCACCAGGATTGAAATCTACATCGTAGGATTTTAATCTCTTTAACATATCAGCTCTTGATGATGACCCTAACATCCACTCTCCAAAATCTGAGGCGTTGGTGATATTAAACAATCCACTACTATGATTGAGTAAGTTTGCTATTGTAATCTTTGATGCATTAGGTATCTCATTAAAATATAGAGATAAAGGTGTATCTAATGTTAATCGTTTTTCATCTATAAGCTGAAAAATCATAACTGCTGTAAATGCTTTTGTGATAGAGCCAATTCTGAATTTTGTCTCATTAGTATTTTTTACATTGCTAGAAACATCTGCAAATCCAACGGCTTTATTGTAAAATTGATTTCCGTCTTTTGTAACAGAAATTGTTGCCATGAGCTTATTATTAGCTTCTAGCACATTCAAATAATCATCGATTTGTTTGGTGTCTTGTGCATTTAAGTTTACCGCATTGCAAAGCAACACGAAAAGGAAAAGTATCTTTTTCATAATTGTTTTAAGATTTATAAAGGGTTGATTATTTTACACCTAATGTATACCTATCAGTGTGCTAAATATGTACCAGTCTACATTTTAATTGTTGGGTCTTTCTGGAATATAAACCACATCTACTTCGATATCATTGCCATATTTTAATACCAACGAACATAACACTGAAACGTTTTTCCCATTGTGATTAGCTGGTTTCATAATTGGCATTTTTCTTAGTACACGCAAGATTTCTGCCTGAATGCTTACTTCTGCATCTCTAACTTTCATCCCAGTTCGGTTTCCGTTTTCGTCGATGATAAAAAAAGCTTCTACTTGCTTTTGTTCTGCAAGATTTAAATCTTTAGAGAGCTTTAAATTAAACTCTCGTTTTATAAATGTTGCCACTTTGGTATTAAAACATGCTTTTGTTTCTTCAGCAGATAGTTCCTCACAACCTTCATACACAGGCGCTATATCAACATCTTTTAATACCATTCTGTTATCTGGACTGTAATCGCCTAAACCGTCACTCTTTGATATAATGCTGCATAAACTTAATAGCGCCTGTTCTTCTTCTTCACTTATATTTCCTTGGACCATTACTTGTTGTTGAACAGCATTGATTTTATTTATCAATTCGCTTTCTGATATATTTGATGATGACTTTTGCTCGCAAGAAAAAACAAGTGCTATGACAAGTATTGAAGCTAGTTGCGTCTTTATAGTATTCATAGTAATGTATTGATTACTTGTTATCGCCTGAATTTAAACTCCATTTGTAAGCCAAAATTCCTATTCTAGCTATAACAAAAGAGAACAATCCAAATGTTATGGTCAATAAAGATACTTTTAGTCCCGCTGAAAAAAGGTCGGGTCTTGTTTCACCAAGAGCTTCTACCATATCAAATAGTCCAATGATTCCCAATAAAGAACCTAAACAACCAATTACTAAGGATAATAAGCTGGAGTCTACTGCCAAACCAATCATTTTTTTAGATTGCGTGTTGTCTTTAGCTTTACTCATAAAGGCTTTTAAAATAAAAAATAATGACAATAACAACAGTATTAAAATAATGTACATCATTGGTCCTCCTTCGTTTAATAATCTCATAATTAAGTTTTTTTATGTTAATAATACTCCAAACTTATGCTTAAACTTTATTTCAAAAAATTTTATGCGACTAACTACCAATTTTAAACTGGATTTAACTACAGCGTCAAAACGCAAACAAAATCTGTTATTCGTCTATAAAATAATAACACCCACAAAAAATAGATTATTATTGTAGCAATATCTTAAAATAGTGAGAATAAAAAATAAAATAACTAAACCTTTAATACGCGTACTGCGTCATATTTTGTTTTGGGTTTTTATAGTGTTTTTCTTCACCTCGATTTTTGGTGTTGGCAACACAATTGATATGAATGTGATTTATTTCTCATTATTTTTAATGCCAGTGACTATTGCTGCTACTTATATTTCTATTTATAAGTTATTACCCGATTATTTAATTACAAAACGCTACTTTTTATTTGGTCTATACAGTATATACACCTTAATCATCTTAGTGTTTAGCGCAGTGTTTTCAATCTTTTTTGCATTAGCATTTTTGACAGATTTTAAGTTTGAAAAAATGACTGTTTTAAGCAAGAGCAGTGTTTTTATAATTACTTGTATTTGCTTGGTAGTTATAGTTGTAAGTGCTTTTAAACTCTTAAAGTTGAATCTAAAGCAGTCGAATAAGAATACTAAACTCGAAGCCAAAATACTTGAAGCACAACTAAAATTAAAAGAACAAGAACTTAAGTATTTGAAGATGCAGATACATCCGCATTTTTTGTTTAACACCTTAAATACCATCTATGGATTTGCACTAAAAAAGTCTGAGCAAACTCCAGAAATGATTCTGAAACTTTCCAACTTGCTCGATTACTTATTATATCAAGTCGATAAACCATCTGTTAGTTTAGCCGAAGAGATTAACCATATTAAAGATTACATCAGTCTCGAAGAAACACGTTTTAATGACACTTTAGATATCAGCTTTAAAGAGTCTTCTTGTTCTGAAACATTAACTGTAGCACCAATGCTCTTCTTGCCGTTTATCGAAAACAGTTTTAAGCATGGTAAGATTATCGATGGTAAACTCTCTATTACTATTGCATTTGTATGTACTGCGAAAAGTATTGATTTTACCATTAGTAACTCGCACGAAAAGACATTATCAAAACCTCACGGTATTGGTTTAGAAAACATAAAAAAGCGTCTAGAGTTATTGTACAAAAACCAGTATGATTTAAAAATTACGGAAACAAAAAATAATTATAAGGTGCAACTTAAATTGGATTTAAAACATGGCTAAAATCGTTTCGTGCATCATAGTAGACGATGAAGCTATGGCAAGAGATATCATAGCCATGCATCTATCAAAGATGGAGCGCATTAACGTTGTGGCTAAATGTAGTAATGCGGTTGAAGCGTTTAATGCCATTAGCCAACATGATATCGATTTGGTGTTTTTGGACATTAACATGCCCGAAATTACAGGTATTGCCTTTGCCAAATCTATTAATAAAAGTATCAAAGTTATTTTTACAACAGCGTACCGTGATTATGCTGTCGAAGGTTTTGATTTACAAGCTGTAGATTATGTGATGAAGCCTATTTCTTTTGAGCGTTTGTCACAGGCTATTAACCGCTATTTTGAAATTGCTGAAACAAGTATACCACCAACGGCAGCAAAGCCTATAGAACTACAAGATTTTATCTTTGTTCGTGCCGACCGCCAAATGCAAAAAGTAGATTTTGATAGTATAATCTATATCGAAAGTTATAGCGACTACATTAAAATTTACTTAAAAGATACTTCGACTAAGCTCATTACAAGCAAAACGCTAGTTACCCGCGAAACGATAAGCAATATCGAAGCCAAACTCCCAAAGTCTCAATTTTTGAGGATACATCGCTCTTATATTGTTGCTATTAAAGAAATAACAGCTTTTACCAATGAGTTTGTTACTATTAGTGACAAAACCTTAACGATTAGTCGAAGTTATAAATCAGAAGCTTTAAAAGTATTGGAAAGGTTTTAGGAGTTACGCTTATCGGTTCTGGCTATGGTTTCGTTACGGAATGGTACGCGAGTATCATTCCGCCGTAACCATAAATTTAGCAAAAAGGCTTGAAATTCCGATTAGGAATTTCAGCCGTAATGAACTATAGCCGTTGTTGTACAATGTTTTTTTATTCTATTTTAAACGACTTGATTATGTTTTCAAGTTCGCATAATTCCTCTTTACCGTATTTGTTTTTTGAAACTGCAAGGTTCAAAGTGTAGAATAAATCATCTGTTGGATGTTCAACTGTTACATATAATCCAATTATTGGAATCGTATCGAATTTTTCTTCTACGAGATTCCAAATCGCCTTTTTTTCAAAAATGTCCGTTATTCCATTTTCAAGCACGTCATACTTGCTTTCAACATCCTTTTGTTGCTCCTCAAGATTCATCCAAGGTTTTGCTTTTCCCATTTCTGTAAGTCCGAAATATTTGAAAGCATTCCCATCAAAAATTCCAGCACTTATTCCATTATCAGTTATTTCTGGATTCCAGTCATTACTTGGTAATTTAATCGAATAACGATGTTCCATTCCGAACAAAGTAACATCACTATCTAAATTGATTTTTTCACATTCGCAGTTTTTTAGAAATTCCGATTTTTCAGAACAAGAAATCAGTAATAAAATTCCAAATATGAATAATGAGATTTTGTTTTTCATCAAATGTTGTACAACGTTAAGATAAACTCAGTTTCAATTGTGTTTATCGATTGATAAGCGAAGTTAGATTTTTGGTTTCATAAAGTCAATAGCTAAAGCAATTGACTTATAAACAGTTATAAACAAAAATCTACGTTTTGTAAGCGTCGTATTTAGCCAATTCTATCTCGACAATGGCTTCCCACTTTTCTTGTGTGTCTTTCTTTTCGCCCTTTTGGGTATCGGCATCATAACGCTCTTGAAATAGCTTGTATTCCTGGAAGGTAGATTCAAAAAGTGCTTTTGCTCTTGTAATGTCTTTGCTCGTTAGGTTATTATCAAACAATGTTTTGCGTAATTTTCTGGTAAAGATTTCTGTAATATCAAAGTGTATTTGCTCGTGGCGTAATACATAATCGTTCATATGTTCTGGTATACCCCAACTTTTAAAGGTATTAAACGTGTTATGCACAATAATTTCTGAGGCTTTAAAAGGATTAAAACTAGACTCAATACCAAAACCTGAGTTGGTTATTGCCAATGTGTTTGGATGCGCCTCTGTGTCTGGTGTGCCTTTAAAATCACTCCAAACTAATCGTCGTTTATCACTCCATTCTATTTTAGTCTCATACACTTTTGGGTCATCGACTTTATATATTTTTCCCCAAATCCTAAAACAACTACTCCACTTACTTGGTTGTTTCTCTTGGGTAATTTTAACCAAGTTTGCACCAGAGTTTCTTGCGACTTCCTTGAGGTTATTAATGTTTTGATAATACCCACAATTAACGGAAAAACCGTTGTCTTTGGCACTAACTTCACCAATTAATTGTCCTTCTATATCTTGATTATCTGTTTGCTCTAAGACCACTATCAATGTGCCTTTTGGCAAAGGCTCTAGCTTGGTTTCGATATTGCTTTTTAGTTTTGGTGCGCAAGCAAAAACTGAAAAAGCTAATGTTATAAGTATGTATTTTTTCATATTATTGATAGAGTACGTATCGTGGTGGATTGATGCCTTTTAATCTTAACGAAACCAACATCTGTCCTCGGTGATGGGTTATATGGTCTGATAGTAACATTAAAATCTGGCGTTTTGTTCTATTGGCACCAAAATAATCTAAGCGTTCTGATAGTTTATTTACATCATAACTCGAAATCAGCGCGATAGCCCTATCATAAGTATCATTAATAAGTTTTATCATTTGCGCCTTGGATTTACCTGCTGTTTTAAAAATGGTGTCGGTTTGCCAAACTCTAGCCGCACGACCACCTAACAACGATTGGCTGTGCCAATCCATAGCGTAACCTATATGCAGTAAATTTTCTGCAAAACTCATAGACTCTGGCGTTGCACGGAAATCGTAATTTTCTTCAAGCATCATATCAGCAACCAGCAAGGTGTATTTTTTGGAATTCTCTAAACGTTCTAAATACTCTTTTACATAAGTATCTTCTTTTTTCATTTCTTTTTCGGATGTACAACCAAAGCTTAAGATTGAAAGGACTAGAAGTATTGCTATATTTTTCATTACATAAAAGTATAAAAAAAGCGAATCTCAAGATTCGCTTTTTTTATAAATAATTAAAGTTCGGTTTTATTTACCAGAACCCATGTCATAAAGCACTTTAAGTATTTTACAAGACGTTTCTTTTCCTAAATACTCCATCAGATACTTGTGTGTATCACTAGTCAAATCATCCGTTTCTTTTTTTAATTCTTCGGTAATACCAGATGATTTGTCGCAATTATCAATTTTAGCTCCAAATGCTGGCTCTTGTATTTTTTGAAAAGAAGCCATATATGCCTGTTTTTCTTCATCAGTCATTTCAGATAATACATTTTGTATATGAGCAGGAAATTTCTCTTGACCGTTTTCTGCTAAATATATAAAAGACTCAAACATCTTTGGATGCAAATCAGTAATTACAGTATTAACACAGCCACAAATCACATTAGCATAATTATCAATGGCTTTCTTTTTCTTCTCAGTAATCTGTCCAAAAGATAAAAATGGTACTACGAGCAGTATTAAAAATAAATTTTTCATGGTTGTGTATTAAAGGTTTATATATGTAATGCTCTATCGTCAGTAGCAGCTAATGCGGCTTCTTTGATAGCTTCTGCAAATGTTGGATGTGCATGTGAGTAACGCGAAATATCTTCGGCAGATGCTCTAAACTCCATCGCAGTAACAGCCTCGGCAATTAAATCAGCACAACGTGCGCCAATCATATGCACACCTAATACTTCGTCAGTTGTTTTATCTGCTAAGATTTTCACAAAACCATCAATATCTCCAGAGGCTCTTGCACGACCTAAAGCTCTAAATGGAAACTGACCAACTTTATAAGCTATACCAGATTCTTTTAATTCTTCTTCTGTTTTACCAACAGCAGCCACTTCTGGCCATGTATAAACTACACCAGGAATTAAGTTATAATCGATATGAGGTTTTTGTCCTGCTAACGTTTCGGCTACAAATACACCTTCTTCTTCAGCTTTGTGAGCTAACATTGCGCCTTTAATAACATCGCCAATAGCATAAATGTTAGAGGCAGATGTTTGTAAATGTTCATTAACCTCAACTTGTCCTCTATCATTAATTTTTACGCCTGCAGCTTCAGCATTTAATCCATCTGTGTATGGACGACGACCAACAGATACTAAACAGTAATCACCTTTAAACTCTACAACTTCGCCTTTTTTGTTTTCTGCTTTAACAATAACTTCATCACCAATACGCTCAACAGATTGTACTTTGTGAGACATCTGCATTTTGCACTTGGCTTTCTTAAAGACTTTGTTAAGCTCTTTAGATAAACCTGCATCCATCGTTGGCAAAATACGGTCTTGATATTCAATTACTGTCACCTGACTACCTAGTCGGTAATATACTTGACCAAGCTCTAAACCAATAACGCCACCACCAATAACAATCATATGTTTTGGAATTTCTTTGAGCTTTAAAGCTTCGGTAGATGTAATGATGCGTTCTTTATCTAATTCTATAAATGGCAGGTTGCTTGGTTTACTTCCTGTTGCTATGATGATATTTTTACCTTCAATAGTTTCAGTAGAGCCATCGTTTTTAGCAATATTTACGTGAGTCGCATCTTTAAAAGACCCTAAACCTTCGTAAACCTCGATATTATTTTTCTTCATTAAGAAATCAATACCACCAGTTGTTTGGTCTACAACAGCTTGCTTACGACCAATCATTTTTTCAAGATTAACTTTTATATCACCCGGAATTTCAATGCCGTGATCCGCAAAATGCTTTGTTGCTTCTTCGTAATGGTGTGAAGAGCTTAAAAGTGCTTTACTAGGAATACAGCCTACATTAAGGCATGTACCACCAAGTGTTGAATATTTTTCGATTATTGCGGTTTTCATGCCTAATTGTGCACAACGAATTGCTGCAACATATCCACCAGGACCAGAACCTATAACTACGACATCGTATGAATTCATAAGAAGTTTTTTATCTAATTAAATGTAACTACAAAAATACAACTTAGAATAACCATTTGCGAATAGAATACTCCATTTTTTAAGATATTAAAAAATGAAAAATGCCTAAAAACAGCATATATGCAGTCTAGGCATTTTCTATATTTATTATAATTATCCCCCAATAATTATAATAAAAATTACTACGTAAAGATGAATTATAATTCAATCATTCACAATACTCAATTTGAGTAAATACATTAAATCATATTTTTATTAATCATAAGCATACCTACCAATTCTCCTGTTGAAGAAATATTAAGTTTTTTCAAAATATTTCTTCTGTGAGTATCTACAGTGTGGGAACTAATATTTAAACGATTTGATATTTGTTTACTGCTTAAATCTTGAACAAGTAAACGAATAACATCTCTTTCTCTATGACTTATTCCCGCTGATAATAATTTTTGCGAATAACTATTGAAGAATATAGTTTCATATTCGTCATTAGAATTAAGAATTTTTGCAGATGCCGAAATGTCCATCTTTATGTCCTCGTGTAAAACAGTATAATGTGCTAATCCTATAATTGGTTTTCCTGTTTTATCAAAAGCTAGAGGCGTTGTGTTTTGAATAATATTTACATATTTGTCTTCGGAATTTTTGAATCTATAATTCCAAGTATAATTTGCTTTACTTCTATCTTTAGAATTAATATTATTTAATGTAAACTCCATCAATTCGTTTAATGCTGCAAGCCATTTGTCCAAATCCTCTGGATGTATCCTACTCCAGAAATAACGCATGCCTTGGGTTTTTAAAATTTCAGATTCTAACCCTAAGCAAGATTTAAAATTTTTACTTACATACTCAAATGTTAGGCTTTGTGTATTTGTTATACAGAAAAATGTAGAACTGTATGGCAAATAAAAATCTAACTCAATGATTTTTTTTATATGCGCCTCAAGAGATGGTTTGTCATAAGACTTAAATATTAATTTATATAAATCCTTTACTTCTTTGTACTTCATAAATTACGTTGAATCAAAACTCTAATATAAATATAATTGAATAAAGAATACTCATTATATTAAAAGTCTCTAATGGAATGTTGCACAAAATCAATTTACTTTTTCGTTTCAATATCTCCTAAAACCCACTCTAATTCAGGATCAATACCATTAAGTCTATCTTGGTATGTTGGACTGATTTCTACATCTGGTTGTACACCATAACCATCTGGTGTGGTTTTATATTTAGAATCAATATGCATCAAGCCAATTCTTGCTTTTACCTTAGTGTTAGGTAATTCATAAACCTTATAAAATCCTGCAACTGTACCGTTATATGCGCCTCCAGTTTCTTCGCCCACAATAGTCGCTCTTTTACTGCCTTTTAGTTGTGTAGAGATTACAGAAGATGCCGAAAACGAATTACCATTAACTAAAACATAAACATTACCCTTAAAATTTAATGGACTTGGCTCTGTCTCTTTTGCAGATTTAAACTTGTAATACAGTTGCCCATCTTTTTTACTGGTATGAATAAGATTGTGCGTAATAATACCTGGTGATAATAGCCCAAACACAATTTTTTGTAAAGTAGAAGACGTATTACTCATAGCTGTTTTTAGCATTGGTATTCTACTATTTGTTTCGCTCAGGTTAATCAACTGAAAATTCTTGTCCGTGAGATAAGAATACAAATTAGTAATCTCATTTAGTCGCCCACCAAAATTATCTCTTAAATCGATTATTAGATTTTTTGATTTAGCCGAATCTATTTTTGTAAAAGCTTCTTCATAAAAAGCTTCGTAATCACCTCTACTAAAGCCTCTAATCTTCATTAAAGCTACAGTACTATCTTTTCCTATAAATTTTAAATCTCTATTATTAATCTTATTTAGATAGTCGTAGCCATACTTTTGACGTTCTTTAAATAGTTTTTTACGCTTTAGTTTTTTAGCTTTTTTCTCGGCTTTAGTAAGCTTCTTTTTTGGTTTGGCATTCTTTAGTGAATCAGATTTTAAAGAATCGACTTTTTTCTTTTCTTTTTTGACACGTTTGTATTTTTTGATAAAAGTTGAGTCAGAATTTTTTAGTGTTAATGAGATGCTATCAAATCGACCTATGTCCTGATTGTAATACCCAAAGAAACGTTTACCTACTACTCTATTATAGAATGTTATATTGTAACCATCTGATGCTACTGATTTTTTGAATTTTGTCATCAAGTCCTTAGTCTCTTTACCATCAACCTTTAAGATTATAGCATTAAGTAATAGTGAATCATTCCCTTTGGCTTTACTGATAATCAATTTGTCCTCGACATATTCAGTTTCTAGATTGTTGATATCAAACTTTTTTAACTTATTAGCTCTTTTCTCTTTTCGATTAAATTTTACTGAAGGTGGCGAGACTGACATATGGCCTTGACCAACAAACTTCGTAACCTTAGCTAGCTCTTTATGAAATTTTCGACTGGTCATTGGCGCTTTAATAGCAGTTTTTAAACTATCAAACTTAAAGTCTAAAGTTTCCTTTGGGGTAAACTGATATAATCTTGGGTGTAGGCGTTTTAATTGCTTGTATACCTTATCGACATCTTCTCGCAAATCCTCTACAGGATGCATCTTAGTTACCGCTTCGTTATAATTAGCAATACTTCCGCATGATGAAACAATAATTGTGAATCCGATTAACAGTAAAAATTTCTTCATATATAATTTTGAATTGATGAATTAAAAGTAAGTCTTTTTATTAAAGACGAAAAAAAAGTAGAAATGGTTGCCTTCTTAATAAAACTTATGCAGGAAAACCGAGCATTTCACCCATACCAACTGTATATAACCAACAGCCATAAAGTGTGTGTTCTATCAATACAAAAAGAGTAGACTTTGTTTTTGAATAGGTAAATGCAAATAACAAACCACCAATAAAAGTGATAAACATTACTAGAGTATTACCAAAAAATAAATGTCCTAATGAGAACAAACCTGCATTAATTAAAATGAATAAATTTTTGTTTTTAAAAAGTAGCTCGTAACGTTTAAAAAAGAATGTTCTGTAAACCAACTCTTGTGGAATCACAGAAACTAGTGTATAAACAGCTAAGAAAAACAACCAAACTTTTGTTTTTTCTATAACGACATAATATAATTTCTCAGGAGTTGTTACATATACATAGATTGATAACAATAGTGCTATTACTGAAAATTTAATAGCCGTACCAATAATAAACGGTCTCCATTTTGATTTTGATATTTTTGAGAACGAAAAATTATCAACCATAACAGTAATCAGAATAACATACAAAAATGCCAAAGCACCCAAAGTTATTTTAGTTTCCATTGGCCATTGTAATACCAGCGAAACAGGAAAAAGAACAAATAGCACAAAAAGCTCTAGTGCTCTATATCGTTTAGATTTAAACATCATAAAATAATCGCTGTACTATGTTTGACTTCGTTAATCATAAACATACTGTGAGTACTGCCAATATGATTAATATTGGTCAGTTTTTTGACCATAAACTCTCTGAATTCTTCCATATCTTCAACTATAACCTTGAGCAAGTAATCGTAATCACCACTAATATGATAACACTCTAATACTTCTTGCAATTTAGCAACTTCTCTTTCGAATTGCACTACGTATTCTTGCGTATGTTGTGTTAGTTTAACATGGCAAAACGCCACAAAACTCTTATCGACAAGTTCCTTATTTATCAAAGCTACATAATTGCTTATAAACCCTTGATTTTCTAACTTTTTTATACGTTCGTAAACAGCAGTGACAGATAACCCTAAAATGTTTGACAATGCTTTTGTGGTTTGCTTACAATCATCCTGAAGTAATTGCAGTAAACGTTTATCAGTAATATCTAAAACCATAAGCGTAAAATTTTCATCATTAATTAGCTTTATTCACATAAAATTAGATAAAAAATCTAAATATTTAATAATTATATGATTTATTTACTAAAATAACTTTACTCTATTGTTTTTGATTCTAAATATTATGAATTTTGAATTAAATAAAAATAATATATCATGGCTTTTAAACCTGCAAACAATATTCAAGATTTACAATATTTTGGTGAATTCGGAGGTGTAAATCCTTCGATTTCAGACTCATCGACTTACACGTTTTTATCAGCAAAAACAATGTTTGATACCTTTGAAGGTAATGCAGATGGTTGTTATTTATATTCTCGTCACTCGACACCTTCAAACTTATATCTAGGCGAAGCTCTAGCTGCAATGGAAGGCACAGAAACCGCGACTGTAACTGCATCAGGAATGGGAGCAATCACACCAGTTTTAATGCAATTATGTGGACAAGGAGAACATATCGTTAGTAGTCGTACAATCTATGGAGGCACCTATGCTTTCTTAAAGAATTTCACACCACGTATGGGTATCGATACATCGTTTGTAGATATTACAAAATTAGATGTTGTTGAAGCTGCCATAACCTCAAAAACTAGAGTGTTGTATTGCGAATCGGTAAGTAATCCGCTTTTGGAAGTTGCAGACATTAAAGGTTTGGCTAAACTTGCCAAAAAACACAACTTAAAATTAGTCGTTGATAATACGTTTTCACCATTATCAATTTCTCCAGCCGAATTGGGTGCAGATATAGTTATACATAGTTTAACCAAATTTATTAACGGCTCAAGCGATACTGTAGGTGGCGTTATTTGTGGGTCACAAGAATTTATTGACCAGCTACGAAATGTTAATGACGGTGCTTGTATGCTACTAGGTTCTACGATGGATAGCTTAAGAGCGGCTTCGGTTTTAAAGAACCTAAGAACACTTCATATCAGAATGCAACAACATAGCTATAATGCTTCGTATTTAGCAGAAAAATTTGAAAATGATGGTCTCAAGACTGTATATCCTGGACTTAAATCGCATCCGTCACATGGTTTATTTTCAGGAATGATGAATGATAAGTATGGCTTTGGAGGAATGCTAACAATAGATGTAGGATCTCTTGACAAAGCAAATGCTTTGATGGAACTTATGCAGGAAAGAAACCTAGGTTATTTGGCAGTAAGTTTAGGTTTTTACAAAACACTATTCTCAGCACCAGGAAGTTCAACTTCATCAGAAATTCCTGAAGAAGAACAAGCAGAAATGGGCTTAAGCGATGGATTAATACGTTTTTCTATTGGACTTGATGCTGATATAGAACGCACCTATAAAATGATGCATAAATGCATGAAAGATTTAAATATTCTTAATTAACATTAAATACCTTTTAATCGTCTAATCATCGGTCCTAAAACAGATTCAAACGTTGGATTGTCTTCCATCTCAGGTCTATTATTTTTCATATCCCAGCGGTTATTCTTTTTGTGAATTCTGAATGAAAATAGTGAAGAATTAACGTCATCAGGATTTAATAAAGCATATCTCAAATCTTTATAGATAAACTCACCAAAATCGTCTGCTTTTATAACACGATAATAGTCGTCGCTAAACCATGTCAATGTAGACAAATCAATATCATTCATTGGGATTATTGGAATTTCTTTAGGAATCACTTTCCAAGTGTCAATACGGTTTCCTTTATCCAAAAGGGAATAAAAACCAAGATGAAATGCATCGTCTGTCTCAGCGACACCATACCACAATAAGTTGTTTAATATTGTAGGCTGTGTTCTAAATCTTTGAAACTTTATGTTACTTTCGACTAGTGATTTTTCAAAAACTGAATTGATATAAAATTTATTTACAACTGTAAATAACATATATACTGAGCTTATTCCTACGCCGAGTTTTAGCCAAACTTTTCGTTTAGGCTTACTCCGTTTATAAAACATTAATATTATCAAACAGAGTAAAAAAGGCAATGTATATAGTGGGTCAGCAACAGCAATATTATTAAACGCTACACGATAATCTGAAAACGGATAAAATAATTGTGTGCCATAAGGTGTAAAACAATCTAAAATAGGATGTGTCAATAAGGACCAAAAGAATAGTTTTTGCCAATCACGAAGTTCTGTTGTGCTTTTACGCTTTCCTTTGTCATATAGTTTAAAGACCAACCAGCCGAAAATAAAGGTCCCTAAAATAGAAAATAGAATGGAGTGCATAAATCCACGATGGAACGCCATGGCTTGAATTTCGTTATCGTAAAGCCAACCACCTATAAAAACATCTAAATCTGGGATTGTACCACCAATAGCGCCAAACAATAATGCTTTATTTCCAATTTTCTTACCTAAAACAGCTTCGCCACAAGCAGCACCTAAAACAATTTGAGTTAATGAATCCAATTATAATTAAATTAATACAATGGTGGTGAAATTAATTATTAAAATGGATACTTCTAGATTAATGAACAATAGAATTTAATTTTTTCAGTGATTTTTACGATTTCAATTTTTAATTCTTGCTCAAAAGACTTCTTTTCCTCAAGTCTACAATCCTTATCTAGCAATTCTAAATTCACTGATATTGAAGACACATAATTAAGAGTCATTACCTTTTTGCAAAGCTCACTATTTGCCCTACGAAGTTCTTTTTTAGCTTCTAAAGAAGATATACTTCGCTTTCTGAATCTTTTAATTGCTGAACAAATTTTTGTGGATACCATAGCTAAATAATTATAACTAAAGTTCATATTCACCTAAAATATTGACAAACAGAAAGTTAAAATCAAATTAGTTTTGCCGATGAAATACTTATCTATTCGATAAAATAAATTATAATGGCTTAATTTGTTATAAGAGTAAGATTATTGTAAAATTACGTAATCAAACATATTCAAATGGAAGACGAAAACAATTACACAGAAATAAAAATAAAGAATCAAAAAATAATGGATAATAAAGAGCTTAGTCTGCTCGAAGCATTAGTTCCTGTTGTTATTCTGATGTGTATGTTGGCTTACAATATCTTTTTTGTTGATGGACAAGAGTGGTTTGGAGGATATACAAATCAAATCATTTTATTACTTGGTGGTGTCGTTGCTGCAGTTGTTGGGTTCTTAAATAAAGTGACCATTGGTAATATGATAGCTGAAATATGGGAGAATCTAAAAAGTGTATTTGTTCCAATTATGATTTTATTTTTGGTTGGTGCTTTAGCAGGAACTTGGTTAGTTAGTGGTGTAATTCCTGCTATGGTCTATTATGGACTACAAGTATTAAGTCCCGAAATTTTCTTACCTGCTTCAGTAATTATTGCAGCAGTTATTTCTATTGCTACTGGTAGTTCATGGACTACTTCCGCTACTGTTGGTATTGCATTAGTTGGTATTGGAACAGCACTAGGCATCTCTCCAGGTATGATTGCGGGCGCAGTTATTTCTGGTGCTTATTTTGGGGATAAAATGTCACCATTGAGTGATACAACAAATTTAGCTCCTGCAATGGCAGGTACTGATTTATTTACACACATCAGATACATGGCATTAACCACAGTTCCTACAATTATTATTACGCTTATTGTCTTTGGAATTATTAGTGCTAATATTGAACCAACTGGAAATGCTGACATTAGTAATTTGTTAGCTTCGATTGATAAAACTTTTAACATTACACCTTGGTTATTTTTAGTACCTGCTGCTGTAATTGCTTTAATTTTGATGAAGACTAAACCACTAATTGCATTAGCTACAGGTGTTATTTTGGCTGCTATTTTTGCTTTTATTTTTCAACCTGAAGTCTTAGCTGGATTATCTGATTCAAATTTGTCTGCAATAACGACTTCGGTATTAACAGACACAAGTATAACAACTGATAATGAAGCTTTAAACGAGTTGTTTTCTTCAGGTGGTATGAACGGTATGATTTGGACTATTCTATTAATAGTTTGCGCAATGGTTTTTGGTGGCATAATGGATGGTATTGGTGCCCTAGCGAGAATAACGAAAGCATTATTATCTATAGCTTCTAGTATTTTTGGTCTTTTTGCAAGTACAGTTGTTAGCTGTTTAGGGATAAATACTATTGCTTCTGACCAATACCTAGCAATCGTTATACCAGGAAAAATGTTTAAAAAAGCTTATGAAGATAAAGGTTTAGCTCCTGAAAATCTTAGTCGTACGCTAGAAGATTCTGGTACAGTCACCTCTGTATTAATCCCTTGGAATACTTGTGGCGCTTATCAAAGCGGTGTGCTCGGCGTAGGTGTAGGAGAATATTTTGTATATGCTATGTTTAACTGGTTGAGCCCATTTACAACATTACTATTTGCAGCTTTTAGAATAAAAATAAAAATGCTTCGAAAAGAAAAATATAATAAAAAAGCCGCTAATTAGCGGCTTTTTTATTTTAGTAAGGTTGCTATTTTTTGAAAACTCTTAACTTCTGCATAAAGAAGAGCAGTTTTACCTGTATTATCTTTTAAAGACTTATCGGCTCCTTTATTTAATAGAAACTTGACCATCTCTTCTTGCTGATACATCGTTGCAAAAATTAAAGGTGTAACATCTGCATTATTACGAGCATTAATATCAGCACCATTATTTAACAGTAATTCAGCAATAGCCATATTTCCTTTAAAACTTACACCAATCAAAGCTGTATTGCCTGACGCATCTTTAACATCAACCTCAGCATTATATTTCAAAAGAATTTCTGAAGCTTCTTTATTATCAAAATAAGTAGCAAATATCAATGGCGTAAAGCCTCTTGCATCTTTTGCGTTTACAATTTCAGGGTTATTTTCAATCTGAGCTACTAGCCTATCATTAAAACCTTTTCTTATAGTGTCAAAAAACAGTTCGGTTGCATTCATAATTCAAAATTTATAAAAAAAGGAATGCACTATCAAAGTACATTCCTCTTTTTTCATAATCCATTAACATTTATTTTAAATCGAAACGATCCAAGTTCATTACCTTGTTCCAAGCTGTAACAAAATCATTCACAAAACGCTCTTCTCCATCATTTGCACCATAAACTTCTGCAACTGCTCTAAGCTCTGTATTAGACCCGAAGATTAAATCTGCTCGCGTTCCTGTAAATTTAACTTCACCGGTTCTTCTATCTCTACCTTCAAATATTGTATCGTTATCAGAAGTTGCACTCCATGTGTAGGTAAAGTCTAAGATGTTTGTAAAGAAATCATTTGATAAACTACCAACATTATCAGTAAATACACCATAGTTAGAACCGTCAAAATTAACACCTAAAACTCTTAATCCACCAACTAAAGCTGTCATTTCAGGAATAGAAAGTGATAATAGATTTGCCTTGTCTACTAATAAATCTTCCGCAGCAACATCTAACTTTGGACTCATATAGTTTCTAAATCCATCAGCGATTGGCTCTAAATATCCAAAAGATTCTAAATCTGTTTGTTCTTGTGAAGCATCACCTCTACCCTGAGTAAATGGAACAGACACATCATGTCCAGCATTTCTAGCTGCTTCTTCAATACCAGCAACACCTCCTAATACAATTAAATCAGCCATTGAAATAGTTCCACTAAATTCGTTCTGTATGCCTTCATAGACTTTAAGAACTCTATCTAATTCAGATGGGTTATTAACTTCCCAATTACGCATTGGTTCTAAACGAAGGTGACCGCCATTGGCACCACCACGTTTATCTGAATCTCTATATGTCGACGCTGATGCCCAAGCTGTTTTTACCAAATCAGAAACTGATAATCCTGATGCTAAAATCATTTTCTTTAATGATGTGATATCAGAATCACTTAAATTATAATTTACTGTTGGAACTGGGTCTTGCCATAACAACTCTTCTTTAGGAACTTCTGGTCCTAAATAACGTTGAATTGGTCCCATGTCTCTGTGCGTTAACTTATACCAAGCTCGTGCAAATGCATCTTCAAACGCTTTGTGGTCTTTATGGAAACGTTCAGAAATTTCTCTGTATGTTGAATCCATTTTTAAAGCCATATCAGCTGTAGTCATCATCAAGGCTTGTGTTCCATTTCCTCCAGCTGCTGGTGCTCTTCGTGCATTAGAAGCAGCTGTTGGTGTCCATTGATGTGCACCTGCAGGGCTCTTTGTCAATTCCCAATCGTAATTCAATAAGACATCAAAATAATCTGCATCCCATTGTGTTGGGTTTGGTGTCCACGCGCCTTCTATTCCACTTGTAATAATATCATCTAAAACACCGGACTGAAATGTATTTTTCCAACCTGTACTCATTTCTTCAATCGATGCGCCATGAGGCTCAACACCAACATATTCTTCTGGGTCAGCAGCACCATGTGCTTTTCCGAATGTATGTCCACCAGCGACTAATGCAACAGTTTCTTCATCATTCATAGCCATGCGACCAAAAGTTATTTTAATATCATGAGCTGACTTAAGTGGGTCTGGCTCTCCGTTTGGTCCTTCAGGATTAACATAGATAAGTCCCATGTGCACTGCACCTAAATGTCCTTCTAAATCTCCATCGCTAGTATCATAACGCTCATCGTTATCTAACCAACCTGTTTCTGAACCCCAATAAATATCTTGTTCTGGTTCCCATACGTCTTCACGACCACCAGCGAAACCAAAAGTTGGGAAACCCATAGATTCCAAAGCAACATTTCCTGCTAAAATCATTAAATCTGCCCAAGAGATTTTATTTCCGTATTTCTTTTTTACTGGCCAAAGTAATAAACGTGCTTTATCTAGATTCCCATTATCTGGCCAACTATTTAAAGGCGCAAAACGATGTGTTCCACTTCCTGCACCACCACGACCATCTCCTACACGGTAAGTACCTGCACTGTGCCATGCCATACGAATCATAAATCCTCCATAATGACCATAATCAGCAGGCCACCAATCTTGAGAATCCGTCATTAAGTTCGTTAAGTCCTTTTTTAATTCGTCATAGTTAATACTATTAAAAGCTTTAGCATAATCAAAATCTTCACCCATTGGGTCATTTTTTGGTGCATTTTGACGAAGTATGTTTAATTTTAATTCGTTAGGCCACCAATCTCTATTTTGTGTTCCACCACCAGCAGATTTTTTTTGAGTTCCACTCAAAAAAGGGCAATTTGCCGCATCACTGCTATTGATGTTGTAATTTCCTTTGTTATCCATTGCTATTGTATAGTTTATATTATTTTCCGACTATAAAATTAGGAAATAATAGGAGCATGAAGCGTTAGTGATATATTAAATATTTATTTTTTCATAAGCGTTATCTATCATAGGCAAAATATCTATTACTACTTTTAATATTCACACTCTTTTTGTTTAACCTTTACTAGTCATTTAAACCCTGAATTAACTTTTGATTAAACACAAATGTTAAAGACTTGTACTGCATTGATTTGATTAGTATTTTTATAAATAAAAACGCTATGTTATTGAAAAAGACCAACATTGAGGAAAAACTACAGCGCTTAAAAAGAAAAGAAAATTCTGAATCTTTGATATTAGAGTCCGTAAAATCCATCTTGAAAAAAGATGATAATCATGACGAAAAAATAATTAAAACTCTAAACTCTGGTAAATCTTCTAATGATAATTCTTTTGAGTTTGATTTGTTAGAAACCAAAAACATATACCACATTGACCAAATTAAGCAGATTTGTATAGATTATCGTCTACGTTTTTTAGACACCAAGTACTTTAAAGGAAATTTACCATACGAAGCAGTGTCAAAAATTAAAGCTCTTGAGAAATCCCATAAAACTGATATTACGGGTTTTAAGATAGTAGCACCTTCAAAACTATTTAAGTTAGAAAATGCAGATGATCCATTACTATTTGCACCTATAGGTAATGGTTATTATTATCTCGTTCATAAATGGGGAAATGACCTTAACCCTTTTAGGCGTTTATTAATGTGGCCATACAAGAGTTTTGGAAATCTAATATTTACAACCTTATTAGTAAGCTTGTTAGCTACTGGTTTGGTTCCTGATGGTTTATTTTCAGATAAAATGACGTCTTCGCAAACAGGTATGATTTTCTTTTTTATGTTTAAATCTATTGCAGCTATTGTACTGTATTATGGGTTTGCCGCTGGAAAGAATTTTAATACTGCAATTTGGGATAGCAAGTATTTTAATGCCTAATAAATAGCAACAATTTTGTAACATACATTTAAATTTTGTAACTTATAGTTATAATCTTTAAATCGTTTAGTTATGGAAAATTCAGAATATGTAAAAGTTTACGGAGGCAACTTTATTTTAGCTAATCGTGTTATTGCTGAGCTACAATCAGTTGGTATTGTTCCTATTATTAAAGACGAGTCAGAATCTCAAAGACTGGCAGGCTATGCATCACTAGATGGTGGTCATCAGGATGTTGTTGTTAGAAGAGATGAGCTAGAAAAAGCTACGGAAATTGTTAATCGTGTAAAAGCTGAAATGGAAGCTTAAGACATAAAAAAGTAAAACAAAAAAAGGAACGCCAAATTGACGTTCCTTTTTTTATTTTTAAGCTATACTATAGATTATACATTTACTGCATACATCTTTTCGCGTTGCTCTTTAATCTTTTTATCACTCATATATTCATCAAAAGTCATATAACGGTCAATGACACCATTTGGTGTTAACTCTATAATGCGGTTACCTACAGTTTGTGCAAACTCGTGGTCATGTGTTGTTAAAAGTACTGTGCCTTTAAAATTCTTAAGAGAGTTATTAAATGCTGTAATACTTTCTAAATCCAAGTGGTTTGTAGGCTCATCTAGCTGCAAGACATTAGCTCTTGTCATCATCATACGACTTAACATACAACGTACTTTTTCTCCACCAGACAGTACATCTGAGGTTTTAAGCGCTTCTTCTCCACTAAAAATCATTTTCCCAAGAAATCCACGAATATGAACTTCTTCGCGTTCTTCTTCAGTTTGTGCCCATTGACGTAACCAATCAACTAATGTTAATTTGTTGTCAAAATATTCGCTATTGTCTAATGGCAAATAAGATTGTGTTGTAGTGACACCCCAAGCATATTCACCTGAATCTGCTTTTTCTTTTCCATTTAAAATTTGATAAAAAGCAGTTGTAGCTCTTGAATCTTTAGAATAGACAACAACCTTGTCGCCTTTATTTAAGTTAATATCTATATTTCTAAAAAGTGTTTCGCCATCTATACTGGCAGATAAACCTTTTACATTTAGGATTTGGTCTCCGGCTTCACGGTCACGTTCAAAAATAATAGCTGGGTAACGTCGACTAGAACGTCGTATTTCAGCAATATTTAACTTATCAATCATTTTTTTACGACTTGTAGCCTGTTTAGACTTTGCTACGTTTGCCGAGAAACGACGTATAAATTCTTCTAATTCTTTCTTTTTCTCTTCTGCTTTTTTGTTCTGCTGTGCATGCTGTCTCGCCGCTAACTGCGATGACTCGTACCAAAACGTATAATTACCTGAAAAGTGGTTAATCTTCCCGAAATCTATATCCGAAATATGCGTACAAACTGCATCTAAAAAGTGTCTATCGTGAGATACTACAATTACACAATTATCATAATTTGCCAAAAAGTTTTCTAACCAAGAAATTGTTTCGTAATCCAAATCATTGGTAGGCTCATCCATAATAAGCACATCAGGGTTACCAAATAATGCTTGTGCCAAAAGTACACGCACTTTTTGCTTACCATCTAGGTCAGCCATTAATGTATAATGAAAATCTTCTTTGATACCTAAATTAGATAACATTGCTGCTGCATCACTATCGGCATTCCAACCGTTCATTTCTTCAAATTGCACTTGTAACTCGCCAATCTTTTCAGCATTTTCGTCCGTATAATCAGCGTATAATGCATCAATCTCACTTTTTAACTTATATAACGGCTTATTACCTTTTAGGACGGTTTCAAGAACAGTATCCTCGTCATGCTTGTTATGGTTTTGCTCCAAAACAGACATACGCTTTCCTGACTCTAAATGCACATGACCAGAAGTTGGGTCCATTTTTCCCGCTATAATTTTTAAAAACGTAGACTTCCCAGCACCATTGGCACCAATAATTCCATAGCAATTACCATTATTAAAAGTCGTATTTACTTCGTCGAATAATACGCGTTTTCCGAATTGTACTGAAAGATTAGAAACTGATAACATTTATAGGTGTTTTATTTGGCGGCAAAAGTAGAAAATTTAAGTGATTACAGGAAATATATGTCAATGATAGTAACATTTAACTAGGCATTAACAACACAAAACCTATCCAAGGCATATTTTTGTCCATAATGAAGTGCAAAAAGTTACTTTTAATGAAACCCCACATTTTATACCTCACAGCATTACTCTCTTTATTTATGGGATGTAAGAGTACATCTGATAATAATGCAGATACTGCATTCTTTGGTGGTGAGATTATCAATCCAAAAGGTGATAAGGTTATTTTTTACAGTCGTGATGGCAAAATTAGTGATACTCTTAAGCTAGATGGTGATAATAGATTTCAAAAAAAGTTTAATTCTATAGAAACTGGTGTTTACTACTTTAGACACGGAAGCGAGATTCAATTAGTCATTGTAGAGCCTAACGACAGCATCATGATTCGTTTAAACACCTATGATTTTGACGAATCATTAGTATTTACAGGAAACGGCGCTAAAAAGAATAATTACTTACTTAAAACCTACAATCAGAATTATAATAACAATCGTAAACTAGTAAAGCATAGTGATAAGGAACCTGAAGTGTTTTTAGATTTTGTTGACAAAAGACACCAAAGACAACTTACCGATTTTAAAGAGTTTGTAGCAAAAAAGGACATTTCTGATTTTGCAAAGTCCATTATAAAAGCAAATATTGATTACAATAGTTATGCTGATAAAGAAATTTACCCATTTGCATATTATGGTGAAAATAAAATGGTTCACATAAAAGATTTACCAGATAATTTTTATGACTACAGAGCTAATGTAGATTATAACGCTGACCATTTAAGTGAAAATTTTGCTTACAAAAGATATTTATTTTTTCATTTTGATAACATTGCTGTAAACCACTTCTATAGCAATAATGAATTCCACAGTAAATTCAACAGACATGAATTATCGTATAACAAAGCAAAGTTGGACTTGGTTGATAGCTTGGTGCAAAATGAAATCATAAAAAATAATTTACTGAAGTATAAAACTAGAGCTTTTGTAAACAATAGCGATAGTCAAGACGAAATAAACGAAATTATGGCGTCTTATCTTTCAAAAACGACCAATGAGGAAGATATCAAATACATGAATGGTCTTATCGCATCATTAGATAATTTAAAACCAGGAAAAGGTCTTCCAGACATTAAGGTGATTAATGTAAATAACGATGAATATACTATTGCAGATGTTGTAGATAAGCCAACACTGATTTACTTTTGGTCAACAAACACAAAAAAACATTACAAGAATAGTCACTATCGTGTTAAAGAGTTAAAAAGTCAGTTTCCAAAAATGGGATTTATGTCTATAAACATTAATGACAATCCTGATAAATTCTGGAAAGAAACTATATATCAATACAAATTTGATTTAAACAACGAATACCGTTTTAAAAACCCTAAACAAGCATTACAAACACTTGCTGTAAACTATTTATATAAAGTGATAATTGTAGATAATAAAGCTAACATCATTCATCCTAATGTAAACATATTCAGTAAAGATTTTGAAAATACTCTACAGAATATGATACTAAAAAAGGAGCTCGTATTAAAATAGAGCTCCTTTAAATATTAAGGTTTAGATAAACCTAGTTTCCTTTTTTATAATCCGCTAAAAACTTTTCTAAACCAATATCAGTTAATGGATGTTTTAATAATCCTGATATTGAACTTAATGGACCAGTCATAACATCAGCACCTAATTTTGCACAATCAATAACATGCATCGTGTGACGTACTGAAGCTGCTAATATTTCTGTTTCAAAAGCGTAGTTATCATATATATGACGAATCTCTGCAATAAGATTTAACCCATCGGTAGATATATCATCTAAACGTCCAATAAAAGGCGATACATAAGTTGCACCAGCTTTTGCTGCCAATAAGGCTTGACCTGGAGAAAAGACCAATGTAACGTTTGTTTTGATACCTCTGTCAGAAAAATACTTACATGCTTTTACACCGTCTTTAATCATAGGTAATTTCACCACGATTTGATCATGCAGTTCAGCTAAAGCCTCACCTTCTCTAACCATACCATCAAAATCTGTAGCAATTACTTCGGCAGAAACATCGCCATCTACTATATTACAAATATCCACATAGTGCTTCATAATATTGTCGTGCCCAGTAATACCTTCTTTTGCCATAAGAGATGGATTGGTAGTTACACCATCTAAAATACCCATATCTTGGGCTTCTTTTATCTGCTCTAAATTGGCTGTATCAATAAAAAATTTCATGTAATTGTAGTTTGAGTTGTTGTGTTTAATTTCGGGACGAAGTTACGATAATTGGTAACTTTTAATTGAAAATAAAATAAAAGAAATTAACTTTTATTCAACAACTACTAAACTAAAGTCTTTACTGACATCATCAGAACATGTTGGACTAGAGTCAAAATAACCATCTCTAAAGCTTTCGACATAAAGGTATACTCTAAAATTAAAAGTTCCAGTTTCTAATGGTCTTCCAATAAACTCAATACGTCTTGCGAAATAAATTATATCGATACCTTCAGGAATGTCGCCATAAATCTCAAAGAAGTAATCAAAGGCATTGTCATTTGCAGCATTATCAACTTCGGCAGTAATAATCTGAAAATATTCTTCACCCAGAGTTGCACTAGCTATAGTATTTTCGTTGATTTCTGGGTCAATATCAAAAGCACATTCTAGAAACTCCTCACAAGAGGTTAAGACAAAAAAAGATAATAATAAGGGTAAGTAAAGTTTTGATTTCATGATGAAAGATTTTCTCTTTCAATTCACAAAAAACATACCAAAATTTATAAATTGTAGTGATTCATTAATAGTTTTTCGTAAACCTTATCTGGAAGAATTCGTTTTAAAACTATAGAAAACTTCTGCATAAAAGCACCTACTTTGTAATGAATCTTTGGATTATTACTATTAATAATTTTCAAAATAACCTCTGCTACTTCTTTTGGGTTACCGCCAGAATCTACATGTGCATCCATAGTATTTAACGTCTCGCCATATGTCTTTTTATAGGGAGAATTTTCTAAGACTGGCGCATGGTAACGTCCAGCAGCTATATTAGTAGCAAAGTCGCCAGGTGCCAAATTACACATGTGTACATTAAAAGCCTTGAGTTCCATCCTAAAAGCTTCAGTAACTAGTTCTAAAGCGCCTTTACTTGCACTATAAATACCACGGTAAGGCAATCCCATATAACCAGCAATGGATGTGATATTAATAATCAAACCGCTTTTCCTATCTCGCATACTTGGCAAAACTGCTTTGATAACATTTATGGGACCAAAAAGATTGGTTTCGAAGTTTCGTTTTATTTCTTCATCAGGAATTTCCTCAATTGGACCAGTAATTCCTGCACCTGCATTATTGACTAGAACGTCTATCTTTCCCTCTTTATCTAATACCTCGTCAATACAACTAGTAATAGTATTTCCTTCTGTAACATCTAAAGCGACTAACGTAAATTCGCTATTGGTATACTTATCCGGATTTCGGCTTGTACCATAAACTATAAATCCTTTAGTTTTTAAAAACTCACCTATGGATTTTCCAATCCCTGAAGAACCGCCAGTAATTAATACAACTTTAGACATAAGATATTATAATTTTAATGCTGAAAAATACAAATTTCAAAACTATTCAATGTGAAGAAAATATTTCAGTTTTGGGTACAAAAAAAGGCAAGCTACCTACATCACACCGCTACGACCATTTACCTTTGCTTCGTTCCCGACCTGGAGGATTCAACAGGAGCTGGTTGTGTAGGACTTGCCGGCTGCAAAGATACAACCTTTTAATACTTTCACAATATTTTTTTAATCCTATTTTTTATAAATATCTTGCACAAAACTTAATCAATTTTATGTTTAGATTTAAATATTTAGCAGTCATAGTATTAGCAACTATTATAGTAGGCTGCGCTACCGAAAAGCCTAAGCTTACGGTAAAAACTTCAGCAAAGAAAAATATAGCCACTCTTGGACAGACTGTAAAGTTATCACTTTATAACCCTGATGGTGTAAGTGTAAATTCGATAGATTATCAATTAGAAGGAAAAACAATTACCGGAAATTTAAAAGTAAACGGTAAACTTGGCAAACAAGATTTGGTAGCTAAAGTAATTTCTGGAAATGATACAATTATAGCCGAAAGTGATTTGGTCGTCTTAAATAATAGTCGTCCAGACATATACACCTATGAGATTATTAATACATATCCTCATGACCCAACATCTTACACACAAGGTTTAGAATTTTACAAAGGTGAGCTTTATGAAAGTACTGGTCAATTTGGTGAATCCAAACTGAGAAAAGTTGATTATAAAACCGGAGAAGTTTTAAAGAACATAAATCTTAATAGTGGCTACTTTGCAGAAGGGCTTACCATCTTAGACGATAAGATTTACCAACTCACTTGGAAAGCAGATACCGGAATTATATATGACGTTAATACATTCGAAAAATTAGGCATCTTCAGATATGACCTGAGCAAAGAAGGTTGGGGATTATGCAACAATGGTAAGTCTTTGTACAAATCTGATGGTACGGAAAATATCTGGACATTAAATACTACTACTTTTACTGAAGATGATAAAATACAGGCATATACCAACACAGGTAAAATTGGAAGACTAAATGAGCTAGAATGGATTAATGGAAAAATTTATGCCAACATTTACGAAAAAAATGGTGTCGCTATAATAAATCCTCTAAACGGAGCAACAGAAGGTGTTATTGACTTTACACCATTGACTAAGTTAATTGCAAATTTTTCGGCTAATGATAATGTTCTTAATGGTATTGCCTACAATTCTGAAACTGAAACAGTTTTTGTAACTGGAAAACGTTGGGATAAACTATTTGAAGTTAAGATTGTAAAAAAATAAACATTGCAAATCTTTAAAAAAGAAATTAAGGTCGTTCAAGACGATTTAGACCAACTTAATCACGTTAACAATGTACGCTATGTCCAATGGATTCAGGATATAGCTGAAGCACATTGGCTTAAAAATGCATCACAAAACATATTAGATAATTATTATTGGGTACTGGTAAAGCATACTATCAATTACAAAGGGCAAGCCTTTTTAGGAGATACAGTTTTAATCAAAACCTTTGTAGAATCTTCAAAAGGCGTTAGCTCTATTAGAAAAGTAGAAATGCATAATCAAAACTCAGAAAAACTAATTATTACTTCTGAAACTAAATGGTGTTTAATAGATAAAAAAAATAATCGTCCTACTCGTATTACCTCTGAAATAGCAGAGATGTTTAATTAACGTTTCATTAGGTTAAAATTTATCAAAATCAGTTTTCTGACTAAAAATAATAAACGTACTTGCACATTAGCTAACCCATCAAGAATGTTCAAAAAACTATTTTCTTTTCTCCTTTTAGTATTATCTATATTCTCATTCTCACAAGAAATTAATGGTATTGTCTATGATGCAGAAGCTAGAGTTAAAGGTGTTAAAGTATTAAACATTACCAAAAAAATACTCACGGCTACAAATGACGAAGGTATATTTACTCTGAAAGCAAATGTAAATGACACACTTACATTTCAATCAGTTTTTTACAAACCCATTATGGTAATTGTTAAACCAGATTATTTTGAAGGCACTTATGTTTTTGAACTTCAAAAAATCATTAATGAGCTAGATGCGGTTAATATCAAAGACAAACCAAAAGAAAAACTCTTTGGAGAAAAAGCATTTAATGCAAACTTAAAAGAAGTCATTGCCACAGATAAAAAAAAAGAACCTCAAAAATATAATGCTACTCCTAAATATGGTTTAGACTTTATTCAGGTCGCCAAACTAATTGGCAAACTCTTTAAAAAGAAAAAGAAAGAAATACCTAATACTTTAAAATATAATCAATACAAACTTCTTTTTGCTGAAAACAATTTTTTCACTAAAAAAATGCTTGTTAATGATTTAAAAATCCACGAAAAATACCATTCGCTTTTTTATGAATTTTTAGAAGAGAAGGCGATTCCAGAAACTAAGCTCAGTTACAATATGCGTCTTCAACTTCTTGATGAATTTACACTTTACAGTCAAGAGTTTTTGATAATCGTAGAAATGGCTGAGGAAAAAGTAAAAGATTAATCATTCTTTTCTGTCACTATACTAAATCATAATTTGAAAAGTTATATTTTTAACCAGAAATAACATTTTCACTATATGAAGCGATTGCTATACTTCTTTATTTGTTTTGGAGTTCTAATTTTTTGGAGTTCTTGTCGTAACGATTTCGAATTCACACCAAGTACAGGAAACTTAGAATTTGCGAGAGACACAGTGTATTTAGATACCGTTTTTAATAATATTGGCTCCAGCACATACAACCTAAAAGTTTACAATCGCAGTGATGAAGATATTGTAATTCCGACGATTCAGTTAGAACGCGGAACCGCTTCTTTTTACAGAATGAATGTCGATGGTGGTACTGGCAACGAAGGCACACCACAAGAAGGTAAGTTTTTTGAAAACGTAGAATTATTGGCTAAAGACAGTCTTTTTATTTTTATTGAAACAACAATAGACATTGCTACTTTACCAACTTTGGATACAGAGTTTTTATATACCGATAGAATTTTATTTGATGGTGGAACCAATCAACAAGATGTCGATTTAGTAACCTTAGTTAAAGATGCGGTATTTATTTATCCGGATTTTCAAGGAAACACCACCATGTTCGAGAATCTAAATTTTGATGTCGATGGAGACGGAATTGTTGACGAAACATCGCTTCCTGGACGCTTTTTAACCAATTCAGAATTAACATTTACTAATGAAAAACCCTACGTTATTTATGGTTATGCTGCTACGCCTGAAGGCGAAACCCTAACAATGGAAGCTGGTGCACGTGTACATTTTCATGCGGATTCTGGGATTTTAATTACTAATAACTCTACCCTAACTATTAATGGTGCTTCTAGTAGTGACCAAGAACTTTTAGAAAACGAAGTAATTCTTGAAGGTGATAGATTAGAACCAATCTTTGAAGACGTCCCAGGACAATGGGGAACAGTTTATTTATTCAATGGAAGTGTCAGTAACACTATAAACCATGCTACTATAAAGAATGCTACTATTGGTGTTTTAGCAGAAGGTAATGACGATGCACCAACTGATAAACTAACCATTACAAATTCTCAGATTTACAATACAAGTTCGTTTGGCCTTTTGGGAAGAGCAACTTCAATATCGGCAGAAAATGTTGTGATTAATAACTCTGGACAATCCTCTTTTGCTGGAACTGTAGGCGGAAAATATAATTTTACACACTGCACTATTGCTAACTATTGGAATAACAGTTTTAGACAGTTTCCAGCAGTTTTACTAAACGATTTTACACAAATAGACGAAACTACAATTGGAACAAATCCATTGATAGAAGCCAATTTTAATAACTGTATTATCTACGGAAATGATAATCCAGAATTTATCTTAGACCAACAAGGTGATGATTTTAGTTTTAAGTTTACTAACTGCTTATTACGTTTCGATAACAGTAATTTAGAAGGTACAACCAATTACGTGTTTAGTGATATGACTTTCTATGATAGTAACATTTTCAACGCAGACCCTGATTTTAAAGCACCATTTGATAACTTAATGCAAATCGGTGAAGATTCTGGAGCAAATGGTATAGGAAGCACGATTTTCTCTACACAAGTGCCATTTGATTTATTAAATACATCTCGTTCTGCTTCTCCAGATGCTGGTGCTTTTGAGAGTGTTATTTTTGATGATTAATATGATTAACAAACCTTTTGTTAAGTTAAACGATTCTGATTGGTCGATAATAATTAATGAAATAAATCGTCTTTTTCAAACTGAAATTTTATTTCCAACAGAAGAAGTTATCGTTTCATTTTTTGTAAATGTTCTTAATAATAAAGATGAATTCCAACTTTTAAAAACTGAAGAAATTCCTGAAAAAATAGAAATTATATATTCGCCTTCAGATGCTGTGATGTCATGGTTAAGAGCTTCAGCAGATAGTGAAACTCATAACTATGAAGCCTTAAAAAACGAACCCGAAATAGATTTAGATAGTTATTCATTTTATATTGGAGATGAACTAGCCCAAAAAGTATTTGATAATCTTCAAGTTGACTATTCTGAAGAGTTTGAAGACGAAGTTGAAGATGCTTATGACTTTTGGGATGATAAATTTGAATTGGAAGTGAATTTTGCGAAAAAATGTTGGCAAAAAGCACTTACTAAAACTAATAAATCAGTCATTGGTGTTTTTGTCGCAGGTGATAGCAGTAATGAAGAGATAATTCTAAATAACTAAATAGAAAAGCCTTTCCAAATTGGAAAGGCTTTTTATATATCAAAGAAATATAATTATCCTTTAAACAATGGACGTCCACTCATCAAAGCATTTACTTTAGTTGCAACAGCTTCTAAAGTTGCTTCATCTTCGTAGTTATTAATCACCTCATCTATTAAATCAACTACAAAAGCCATATCATCTTCTTTTAAACCACGAGTGGTTATTGCTGGTGTACCAACTCTAATTCCTGAAGTCACAAATGGAGATTCTGTATCAAAAGGTACCATATTTTTATTCACGGTAATATCTGCTTTTACAAGTGCTTGCTCAGCAGCTTTACCTGTAATATCTTTATTTCTTAAATCAATAAGCATCATGTGGTTGTCAGTACCACCTGAAATTAAATGGTAGTCTTTAGCTACAAATGCTTTTGCCATAGCATCTGCATTTGCTTTTACTTGTAACATATAATGTAAAAAATCATCCGCTAAAGCTTCGCCAAAGGCGATTGCTTTTGCACCAATTACATGCATTAATGGACCACCTTGATTTCCTGGAAAAATACCAGAATCTAAAAGACCTGACATTTTACGTAGATTTCCATTTTTCAATTTTAACCCAAATGGGTTTTCAAAATTTTCGCCCATCATTATTAATCCACCACGAGGTCCACGTAACGTTTTATGTGTGGTTGTTGTCACGATATGGCAATGTGGCATTGGGTCGCTTAAAATACCTTTGGCAATTAAACCAGATGGATGAGAGATATCTGCTAATAACAAAGCACCTACATTATCGGCAACTTCTCTAAACTTAGCAAAATCTATATCTCGAGAGTATGCAGATGCGCCAGCAATAATCATTTTTGGCTTTTCTTTTTCAGCTTGGTCCGATAACATATCGTAATCTATATAACCTGTATCTTTTTTTACACCGTAAAATGTAGGGTTGTATAAACGTCCCGAAAAATTAACAGGAGAACCGTGCGTTAAATGGCCGCCATGAGACAAATCAAAACCCAAAATAGTATCTCCAGGTTTTAAACAAGCATGATATACAGCTGTGTTTGCCTGACTCCCAGAATGTGGTTGCACATTGGCATATGCGGCACCAAACAAAGATTTTGCGCGGTCAATAGCGATTGTTTCGACCTCGTCGACCACTTCGCAACCACCATAGTAGCGCTTACCTGGATAACCTTCGGCATATTTATTTGTCAAAACCGAACCTTGCGCCTCCATAACCTGTGGACTTGCAAAATTTTCAGATGCAATAAGTTCTATTCCATCGATTTGACGTTCTTTTTCAGCTTCAATTAATTCAAAAATTTGTTCGTCGCGTTGCATATGCTTTAAAATGGTGTTAAATGAGCATCAAAAATACGAATTACATTAGTTTTAATTTGAAAAATCATGTAGATTTGAAAGTAAATAATGAACAATTAATCAACATAAGTAATATGCCGCTATCAGCCAACAATCCAAACAGAACATCATGGTTATACGTTAATAAATATTCTGATTTTCCAATTCAGAATATACCTTTTGGCGTGTTTTTGACCAAAGACGATATTATTACTATCGGAACTCGAATTGGTGATACTGCTATTGACTTAGGTGCTTTACATCAGTTGGGTTATTTTGATGGCATTCCTTTGACAGATGATATTTTTCTTCAAGATTCCTTAAATGATTTTATTGCAGATGGCCGTAAAACATGGAGAGCTGTTAGAAACAGGATTGCTGAAATATTTGACAAAAACAACGACACGTTAAAAAACCACACAGCACATAAAGAAATTATATGCTTCCGCTTGGACGAAATAGAAATGAAAATGCCTGTGCTGGTTGGCGATTATACAGATTTCTATGCTAGTAAAGAGCATGCAACAAATGTTGGTACAATGTTTAGAGGTGCCGAAAACGCATTAATGCCAAATTGGTTACATATGCCAGTTGGTTACCATGGTAGAAGTTCTTCAATAATTACGACTCATACTCCAATACATAGACCTCAAGGACAAACACTTCCTGAAGGTGCAGACAAACCTGTATTTGGGCCAAGTAAATTAGTGGATTTTGAATTAGAAATGGCATTTATAACAACGGATGCTAATGACTTAGGAGAACCAATTCCTATCGAAGAAGCTGAAGAGTATATCTTCGGTCTAGTAGTTTTTAACGACTGGTCTGCAAGAGATATCCAAAAATGGGAATACGTACCTTTAGGTCCTTTTCTAGGGAAAAATTTCGCGTCTTCTATGTCGCCATGGATTGTAACTTTAGATGCTTTAGAACCATTTAGAGTTGAAAGTCCTAAACAAGATCCAAAACCACTGTCTTACTTAAGAACAAAAGGAAAGCACAGCTTTGATATTAAATTAGAAGCTGGTATCATCCCAAAAGATGGAAAAGAGACTACTGTATGTAAATCCAATTTTAAATACATGTATTGGAATATGGCACAACAATTAGCGCATCACACGATAAATGGTTGTCCTGTAAATTCTGGAGACATGATGGGTAGCGGTACTATTTCTGGACCTACAGAAGATTCATATGGTTCCATGTTGGAATTATCTTGGAAGGGTACCAAACCTCTTAAGATGAAGGATGGCACTGAACGAAAATTTATAAATGATTACGATACTGTTGTTATGCGTGGTTACTGCGAAAATGATGATGTTCGTATTGGTTTTGGTCAAGTAAAAACACAATTATTACCAGTTTTTAACCCTAAGAAAAATAAATAATAAGACACAAATACAACAAAAAAGCTCAGTTTTATCTGGGCTTTTTTATGTTTGGCACGCCTATTGGAATCTACTATTGAAACCTTAAAACCTACGATTATGAAAAAAATTACAATTTTACTCGTATTAGTTGCATTCGTCGTTTCGTGCGGATCGAAGAAAAAGGTGGAACGTGCCTTAACTTCTGGTAACTACAACAAAGCCATATCAAAAGCAGTTAAACAATTACAAAATAATAAAGATGCTAAACGAAAGCAAGATTATATTTTGTTACTTAAAGATGCCTACGACAAAGCTAATGATAGAGATATCGAAGCCATTACCGGGCTAAAAACGTCAAAAAACCCTGAGTTTTATAGACGTATTTACGAAACCTACAATGCTTTAGCTAACAGACAAAATGCTGTAAAACCATTATTACCATTAAGTGTAAATGGACGTGAAGTATTTTTTAAACAGAAAGATTATACAAATGAAATAGTTAAAGCCCGTGAAAATGTTTCTGATTTCTATTACGAAAAAGGAATAGCGCTTCTAGAAGGCGATGACAAATTTCAAATAAGAAATGCCTACAATACTCTGGCATATATCGAAGATATAAATCCAAATTACGAAAAAACACGTGAGCTCATGCAAGAAGCTCATGAGCGCGGAACAGCACATGTTATTGTAGACATAGAAAATCAGACGAGACAAATCATACCAAGACGCTTAGAAGATGCCCTACTCGATTTTGACACATATGGTTTAAATCAATTTTGGACGCAATATCATGCTGATGAAAATGAAGACATGAATTATGATTATGCCATGCAATTACAATTAGCACGCATTAATATTTCGCCAGAGCAAGTTCGTGAGCGCGAAGTTGTCCGTCAGCAACGCGTCAAAGATGGTTGGCAATACAGATTAGATGCTAATGGTAATGTCGCTAAAGATAGTCTTGGCAATGATATTAAAGAAGATAAAATCATCACCGTTAGGGCTAGAGTTTTTGAAACAGAACAATTTAAACAAGCAGAAGTTTTAGCCAATGTGGTTTTTACAGATTTAAAAGCTCAAGAAACTATAGAGCAATTTAACATAAATAGTGGATTTGTTTTTGAGCATTTTTATGCCACTTTTAGAGGTGATAGACGTGCACTCAATAACGATGACAGAAACTTGATTAGAAATCGTCCAATACCATTTCCAACAAATGAACAGATGATTTTTGATTCTGGTGAAGACCTAAAGCTAAAGCTGAAGGATATTATTTCAGATTATAAGTTATAACGAATATAAAAAATGAAGCCTCGATATATAGGGGCTTTTTTATGACTAATCTATAAATTACTTTATTTTCACATTATAATCTTATTTATAAATGAAACTCGTATTCGCCACCAACAACCTCAATAAATTAAAAGAGGTTCAAGTATTAGTTCCTGACCATATTCAATTATTAAGTTTAGCAGATATTGGTTGTGCAGAAGACATACCCGAAACGCAACCAACAATTGAAGGCAATGCCATCCAAAAAGCAGAATACTTGGTCAAAAACTATGGATACAATTGTTTTGCAGACGATACAGGTTTAGAAGTCGAAGTCCTTAATGGAGAGCCAGGCGTTTATTCGGCGCGATATGCAGGACCAAAACGCAATTCTGATGATAACATGGAAAAACTTCTGCAAAATTTAAAAGATAAATCAAACCGAAAGGCTCAGTTTAAAACAGTAATTGCATTACATCTTAATGGCGTATTAAAAACCTTTACAGGCATTTGTAAAGGAGAAATTACTAAAGAAAAAAATGGCGAAAAAGGGTTTGGTTACGACCCTATTTTTAAGGCCGAAGGTTACAATGAAACATTCGCACAAATTTCATTAGAAGAAAAAAATAAGATTGGACATCGAGGAAAGGCTGTACAAGAGCTAATTCAATTTCTGAATACTTTATAAAATCAAATCTAATATAAATGGAACTCATTAAAGTCATATTTTTTGCCATCGGTACGTTTTTTGGTGTTGATAACAGTATTGTAATGGCCGAAAAGACAAACGTCAGTATAGATACCAAAACGCAAACCATTACTATAAATCAAAATAATCTGTTTACTATAATACGTAATGAGCAAGATAGCATCAAAGTAGCAGAACAACTTTACCGAATTAGCAATCAAGCCACAGAAGAAGAGCGTTACCAATGGCGAGAAGAATTTAATGACTACAAATTAAAAACTCTCGATATAACAACTAACAAAGAGAAAAAACAATTAGATATTAGTATTAAACTAAAATACAATACATCAAAAGACCTAAAAGTTTTTGCAATAGACTATGTCGAAGCCGAAAACAGTTATGCCATAATAAATATCGAATCTTGGAATATCGATACTGACAAAGGCGAACTAAAAGGTAATTATTGGTACTTTAAAGACGATATTTCTTTTAGCATGTCTCCAGCTGCAACAATGCCTGAACAATACAAGCCTCTAAAAAAAGACTTGTATACCTTTTGGAAAATGATAAAACCATAATTGTGTTGTTTATAAAACGTCAACAACTCTATTGTATATCATATTGATTTCTAGATTTTAAAATCCTAACTTAGCTTAACTTCTGATATAAATCATTAAAAACGGATTCATATCATGATATTTAAGCGTAACTCCAAAATCTCGATAAAAACAAAGTTAAATAAAAGTGTATCTTTGCACGCTGAAAGTCAGAGAACTGATTTTCTGATAATTCCTCAGAGTGAGGATGTGTTACAAGGAGAATTTAGAATAAGTATGTCGATTCGCTTCTTATGTAACACTACATAATACAATCGAATACTTATACAAAAGAATGAGCACATTCCAAGAACTCGGTCTTGACCAAGACCTATTGAATGCTATTAACGACATGGGTTTTGTAACTCCAAGTGAAGTTCAGGCACAAGCAATACCATTATTATTAAAAGAAGAACGCGATTTAGTTGCATTGGCACAAACCGGTACTGGTAAAACAGCGGCATTTGGTTTTCCTATGCTTCAAAAAATCGATGTAGAGAGTCGTACAACCCAAGGTCTAATCTTATCACCAACACGTGAGCTTTGTTTACAAATCACAAACGAGCTTAAGCAATACGGTAAATATTGTAAAGGGCTTAATGTAACTGCTATTTATGGTGGTGCGAGTATTACAGACCAAGCACGCCAAGTAAAGCGTGGCGCACAAATTATTGTGGCAACTCCTGGTCGTATGAAAGATATGATTAGCCGTAAACTCGTAGATATTTCTAAAATACAATACAGTGTTTTAGATGAAGCCGATGAGATGCTTAACATGGGTTTTTACGAAGATATTACAGATATCTTATCGCACACACCAGACGATAAAAGCACGTGGTTATTTTCTGCAACAATGCCTAAAGAAGTGGCTACGATTGCAAAAAAATTCATGTACGATCCGTTAGAAATTACTGTTGGTAATAAAAACGAAAGTACAAGTAACGTATCGCATGAGTATTATTTAGTAAATGCTCGTGACCGTTACAACGCACTAAAACGTTTGGCAGACGCTAATCCAGATATATTTTCTGTTATTTTCTGTCGTACAAAACGCGACACACAAAAAGTAGCCGAAAACTTAATCGAAAGTGGTTATAGCGCTGGTGCATTGCATGGAGATTTAAGCCAGAATCAACGTGATTTGGTGATGAAATCTTTCCGTAACAAACAAATACAAATGTTGGTAGCAACAGATGTTGCCGCCCGTGGTATCGATGTAGACAACATTACACACGTTATCAATTACCAATTACCAGACGAAATCGAAACCTATACACACCGTTCTGGTAGAACTGGTCGTGCAGGAAACACTGGAGTTTCTATGGTCATTGTTTCAAAAAGTGAATTACGTAAGATAAAAAGTATCGAGCGTATCATTAAGAAACAGTTTGAAAAGAAAGATATCCCTAGCGGAACAGAAATTACCGAAGTACAGTTAATGTCTTTGGCTAATAAAATACATAATACCGAAACTGGAGACGAGATTGACAAGTACCTTGAAAGTATAAATGAATTATTTGTAGATACGTCTAAGGAAGATTTGATTAAGAAATTTTTCTCAGTAGAATTTAACCGTTTCCATAACTACTACCAAAAATCGAAGGACTTAGGTGTTGTAGATTCTCGTGGTGGTGAAGGTAGAGATTACGGTAAATCATCAAACGACACACGTTACTTTATCAATGTTGGACGTAAAGATGGTTTTGACTGGATGAAATTGAAAGATTTCTTAAAAGAAAAACTAGAATTAGGTCGTGATGATGTCTTTAAGGTAGACGTAAAAGAAAGCTTTTCGTTCTTTAATACTGAAAAAGAAACTCAAGAAAAAGTATTGGCTTTCTTCACAGATTTTAAACACGAAGGTCGTTTTGTAAACGTTGAAGTGTCAGAAAACAGAGGCGGCGGACGTGGACGCAATCGCAGTGGCGGTGGAAGACGAAGAGATGGCGGTAGTGGCGGCGGACGTAGACGTTCAGATGATAGACGTAGCGAAAGACGCTCTAGCGATAGAGGTGACAGAAAACCAAGACGTTCAGATGATTCTGCTAACAGAGGCGACAGACGTAGCAGACGTTCTAACGATGATAAACCAAGAGGAAGACGCTCAGAAAACTCTAACTCTAGCTATTCTGGTTCGGACAGACCAAGACGTTCTCGAAGAAGAGATTAATAATATAATTAAAAGCTCAGAATTTTATTCTGGGCTTTTTTAGTGCTTAAAAAAAATACTAAATCAGACTTACCCAGTAAGATTGGTGTTAATATTACGTCAAATTGAATAGTCCAATTCGCCTAACTGCGTTTTGTTTACTACCTTTACGCTGTAAGAAAAAGTCATGAAGCATTACTTACTTTTATTACTTTGTTTTGTATCCATTAGTATTTATGGACAAGACACAGAATCTTCTAATGAGCCTACACGAGTGCAAGCTACAATAATAAGTAGTACTACTAAAGCACCACTTGTAGATGCCAATATCGTTAACCTAAACCAAGTCATTGGAACCACGACAGACGACAACGGTATGTTTGAGATTAGAGCAAAAGTTAATGATACGCTTCACTTATCGTATTTAGGTTACAAATCCATAAAAGTTCGAGTTACTAATGATTGGATTAAATTTGGTAATACAGAAATTGAAATGACAGATTTGGCATTAGCTCTTGAAGAAGTTGTAGTAAATCAGTTAAAACTTACCGGTTATTTAGAAGTTGATTTAAAACAAATCCCGATTAGGTCAAATAACCGATACAGAATTTCTGGTATACCAAATCAAGGTTATGAAGGCGGACAAACTAATGTGGTTAACAAAGTTTTAGGTGCCATATTTAATCCAGCAGACTTCTTATATAAGATGTTTGGTAAAAAACCAAACCAAATGCGTAAGCTGAAGGAAATGAAGAAAGATGATGAAATTAGAAATCAGCTTTCTAAACGTTTTGACCGTGAGATGTTGACCGTTTTACTTCAAGTTGATAAATATGACTTAGATGAAATCGTCAATCAATGTAACTACTCTCGTGATTTTATTCGCACAGCAAATGACCTTCAGGTTCTAGATGCTATTAGCGAATGTTATGAGGAATATAAGGTCCTTAACAGAAATAACGAGAGAAAACGTAATAAGCGTAAAACTGCACCTTGATTTATTAATTCCACTACGTAGATTTAAAACGCTCTACAATAGCATTATAATCCTTAATAGTTTTCTTTATCCAATCAAAGCGCTTTTCAATAAGTTCTTTTTCGGAAAGTTGCCATTTTACATTAGATTTTCTCAATTGAGCTGTCACGTGCTGTAGAATTATAGCTGCAGAAACAGAAATATTTAAACTCTCCGTAAAACCAACCATTGGTATTTTTAAAAAGCAATCCGCATTTGCTTTAACATAGTCAGATAGGCCTTCTGTTTCACGTCCAAAGAAAAAGCAAGATTTTTTAGAAATATCAAAATCAATTAAATCACAATCGTTTACATGTGGTGTCGTAGCAACAATCTGATAGCCTTGGTGTTTTAAGTCATCGATGCAAGTTTTTACACTACCATAACGCCTTAAATCAACCCATTTTTGGGCACCCATAGCAATTTCTCTATCTATATCTTTCGAGTTGGCTTCTTCAATGACATTTAACTCTTGAATACCAAAAACATCACAAGACCTCATCACTGCACTTGTATTATGTAGTTGGTACACGTCTTCAGTTGCGACAGTAAAATGTTTGGTACGTTGCTGTAAAACAGTTTCGAAACGTTTTAAACGATTTTCAGTAAGATAACCTTCAAGATGTTTTAGAAGTTTTAAATCATTCATAACCCAAAAATATAAAAATAGATGATTGTAAGATTCGCTATTTTTGATTTATGAAAAAACATATTGTTGTATTAACTGGTGCAGGCATAAGTGCAGAAAGCGGTATAAAAACTTTTAGAGATGCAGATGGACTTTGGGAAGGTCATGATGTGATGGAGGTCGCTTCACCTCAAGGGTTTTGTAATAATCCTGAATTAGTTTTAGATTTTTACAATCAACGTCGAAGACAATTAAAAGAAGTAACTCCAAATGCGGCACATATCTCTTTAGTTGAATTAGAAGAAGAATACAAAGTATCGATAGTCACTCAAAATGTAGATGACCTTCACGAACGTGCTGGAAGTACAAATGTATTACATCTTCATGGCGAATTAAGAAAAATAAGAAGTACTGGAAATCCACAAGATATTAGAAACTGGGAAGAAGACATAAATCTCGGAGATAAATGTACTAATGGATACCAGCTAAGACCTCATATTGTTTGGTTTGGTGAAGATGTACCTATGATTGAAAAAGCAGTAGAAATCTGTGAAACAGCAGATATCTTAGTTATTATAGGTACTAGTATGCAAGTTTACCCAGCTGCAAGTTTGATGAATTTTGTTGACTCTAATATCCCGATATATTATGTAGACCCAAACCCTGCTGTAATACACAATTCTAAAATAACTGTGATTCAAAAACCAGCAACATCAGGAATGCTAGAACTTAATAAACTATTAAAAGATTAAGTAAACAATAATTACAACTAAAACAAAGACAACCCTAATCATCATCAGAGAGCTTAAAAAAATCATTTACAGGCTTACTGAAAATTGCAGATAATTTAAGTGCTAAAACTGTTGAAGGTACATATCTATTAGCTTCAATAGAATTTATAGTTTGTCTTGACACTCCAATTTTTTTTGCTAAATCATCCTGTGTAAGACTCAAGATAGCACGTTCTACTTTTATTGTATTCTTCATTATCTGTAGCGTTTTAATGTGTGATAGAATCCTAACTGAATTAAAAGCATAAAACTAAGCAGTTGAAAATCTCCTAGCTCTTTGTAAGACTCACCACCAGAATGTACAATATTGGAAACTCCAAACTCAATATATGGCATTATAATAGCATATAACACACCAAGAATAAATGCTATCGCATAAGATTGTGCTCTTAGAGCAACAATCATTTCATCATCTTCTCTATCTCTAGCTAACGAAATACATAACAGACCAATAATAAAGATAGTTCTACCGATACTCCTAATTAATTCTGCCTGTTCTGGGAATTGTTTTCTTACAAAAAACAACGTAAAAGCGGTAATCAATAAAATTACACCTATCCATTTAAAGGATGTTGGCAATCTAAAATCTAACAATTTTTTTATGCGATTACGTTCGCATTCTACAAAACTCTTCTTATTCATAATTGACAAATTTATTTTATATTTAGTAAAAATAATTTTACTTAATGACAAATATACTTTACATTTTTGAAATTTACAAATTCACCTTCATTTTATACATATTTAATGTTTTACATATCTTAAATTAAAATTGTTATTTTACAGCAAATAATTAATAAAATGAAAAATATTTTCTTTTTTGTACTCCTTAGTTGTTTCTATTTGGGTGCTAATGCACAAACAGAAATAACCGATGCAAATGCAGAATCAAAACTGCTTAATAATAACAATAGACTTATACTTGTAGATTTTTATGCTACTTGGTGTGGGCCATGTAAACGTATGGCGCCAATAATTAAAGAGCTTGAAAGCGAATATCCAAATGTCGATTTTTACAAAATCGATGTAGATAAAAATCAAGTAGATGACGCTTTGGGTGTTTCTGCTATGCCAACCTATGTTTTTATAAAAAACAGTTCTAATCTTGAACAGATTGAAGGTGCAATGAGTAAAGCAAAAATGAAATCACTTTTAGACAAACACTTAAGCAGTGGTTCTACAATTATTACTGCTTATGATGCTACAGCAAAACATGGGAACTCCGATGAATATAGTCAAGCTACTCTAGATGTAATTTGGAACTCCTCTTCAAGACTAAATTCGTTAGCATGGCATACTTACGAAGAACACGGAGATGTTGACTCTCTATTGAAAGCTATCAAAATTGTAGAACGTTCAATTGATTTAGAAGCTACTTATTACAATGTAGATACACACGCTGCTTTGTTATACAAAACTGGTAATTATACAAAAGCTTTAAAGAAAGCCAAAGAAGCTATTGAAATTGCAAAGCAGGAAGGATTGTCATATACCACAACATCAGAGTTAATAGATAGTATTATTGATAAACTGTAGAGCTACTTATTCTTTTCTTCAATCCACTTACTCATGTATTTGGTACTCTGAAGATAGTGGTGCATCAACAATTGTCCAGTGAAGTTTTGTTGACGGTGTGTAACTAGATTTTTAAATAAGTAGGCAATTTTTTCTGCAAAATCAGATGTAAAATTAGAAACATTAAAACGTTGGTTTATAATATTAAAACCAGCGTTTTGTTTTTTATTCCATTTGTTCTTGTCCTGGTATAAGTCTATGGATTTTTGTGCAAACCTACTTGGAGAATCATCAACTAAACCAGCTACTTCATAATTGCCAAACATACCTTCAGCAGCAATAGAAGACATTACACTAGGTGTTCCGTTTTTCATAGCGTCTATAAGCTTTCCTTTTAAACCTGCACCATATCGTAAAGGAGCTAGACAAACTCTCGCACTTTGCATGGTGGCATTGACGTCCTCGGCAAACCCTTTGATTATAAAACCTTCTTTCTTGTTATTAAGCTGAGAGACTTTTTGCGATTCATAAGCGCCATACAAGTGCATTTCTGCTTCTGGTAATTGCTTCTTAATTAAAGGCCAAATATTTTGTTTTAAATGTAATACAGCATCAAAATTTGGCGGATGTAAAAAATTACCAATGGTTATGAAATGCTGACGCTTTTCAAATTCTGGTAATATTTCTATTTCAATTCCTGAAATGGGCTCTTGTAAAAAGGGTAAGTAACATAAAAGATTATTATCTACTTTGAGTTGTTTTGTCAAAATTTCTATTTCAACTTCAGAAATGATTAAACTTAAGTCACTACGGTAAATGCTAGCAATTTCACGTTTAGTGGTATCGTTTTGCAAATATTTTAATGAAAAATCCTCATGATTCTTTATAGCTTCTCCTCTACCTTTCCGTAATCCATGAAAGTCTTCTGTATCAAGAATTCGAATTGTATTTGGGCAATGCTCGGCTACACGCCAACCAAATTGTTCTTCGGTCATAAAGCGGTCAAATACTACGACATCTGGTTCTAAATCTTTTACAAATTCATCAAAAGAAGCATTATTTAATTCAATTTTAGTGATTTTTACACCTATTGAATTTAAATCAAATGCCTTATCACTATCATTAGCAGTAGTGGCAAATGTTATAGCATAACCTTGTTTTTGAAACAAGCGGATAAGTTGTAACATACGACTACCTGCTGCTGAACTTTTAGGTTCGGGCAATACAAAGCCAATAATTAAAAGGTTGCTATGAGACATAACAACCTTTTAATTGAAAATAATATTCTGTTGGAGAATAAGAATCCATTTTTTAGATTTTTATTTATCCTTTAAATAAACAAAACGTTCTAGACGTTTCAACTCTTTATCGTCAACGTATTTTCCAATTTCTTTTCTAAACTGAGTCAAACTGTTGTATGGTCTGTATTCTTCAAACTCATGTGCCATTTTATTTCCAACTCCTGGTAATGCATTGATATCAGCTTCAGAAGCTGTATTTAATTCCACTGGTACAAAGACATAATTCAAATAGCGCTCTACCTCAGTTTTGTCAACATATTTACCAATTTCTCTTTTAAATTGTTTTACGCTAGTATACGGTCTATATTCTTCAAACTCATGCGCCATTTTTTTACCAACACCAGGAATAATTTTAAAATCAGCTTCTGCAGTTGTATTTAAATTAAATGGAACGAATAGTTTTTTATAAAGCGCTTCTTTATTTTCAATTTTAAAAATAGCATCTAAATCATTCATGCTAACAAATGGTCTATTTTCTAAAATCTGAGAGACCATTTCTGAAGGTAATTCTAAGCTATTTAAATCTGCTTCGGTTGCTAGATTTGCATTTAAGACTGTGCTTGCTTTAGTTGTAGTTTCTTCAGTTTTATTTTGAGATGTTTTCGTTGTTGTTTCTACAACTTCACTCTTTTCCTGTTGTTCTTTTGTTTCGTTTTTACACGAAAAAAAGCTTGTGGCTGTTAATGCGAATACGAGTACTAATTTTGTTATATTTTTCATTGTTTTTGATTTATAAGTATTAAATATGAATATCCAATTAATGCTAAAACTATCATACTAAATGGGGCTAGTGTTGGTAATGCACCAGAAAAACTCTCAATAATTAAATCCCAATTACTAGCGGTTGGTGTCATTTCAACCTCAAACTCATAATTGGCATGTAAATGTAAATAACCTCCATAAATACCACCGAGTGCTGTCATTAATAATAGTAGTTTAAATGTACCTTTAATGATGCTTGTCCTTTTAAAATATAGAAGAATCGTGAATATCATTACCAAACCTATACAGAGTATTGGTATGAGCTGTAATATGTCTTCATAATGCTTCAGCAGGAATAACTCCAACAATGTACCAATCATCATAATGACAAAAGCCGATATAATTACGCGCTTTAAACTCAACTATTTTTCTTTCTAATTTTAAATAATATGATGACACAAAATTAAGCACCTAATGTTGGAAATAAAAATTATTTAGATAAATTCTAAATAAAAAACATACGCATTTATGAGATTAAATTTTTAAATAAAATTTCTTTAGTTTAGAATACTGAAAATCAAATATACTCTTGACAAAAGACCAACTTTATACAGAATTAAATTACGTAAATCATTCACGAGAAAAACGCTTGTATTACGCTAATCTTGTAATTGATAATACCTATTTAATATCACCTCTGCTCGAAATTCTTTTTTCTGTCAATGACAAAATATCTTGCAGAGCTGCTTGGGTTTTTGAATTTATGTGCACCGAAAAGCTTGAAAAAATCATTCCCTTCTTAGATATCTTTATTAACAACATAAGTAAAGTTCACCTAGATTCTGCTGTTAGACCAGTTGCAAAAATCTGTGAATTATTATGTACCACTTATTATGGAAAAGATAATTCAGAGATAAAAAATCACTTAAATATAATGCATCGTGAAAAAATTACTGAAGCTTGTTTTGACTGGATGATTAACGAAGAAAAAGTAGCACCCAAAGCTTACGGTATGAACGCTCTTTACCTACTTGGATTAGAATTTGATTGGATACATCCTGAATTACAAATTATTTTAGAACGTGATTTTTCTTTACAGAGTGCTGCTTTTAAGGCTAGAGCGCGACATATTTTAAAAAAATTAAATAAGAAAAAATCTTAAGGCTTTGAACTACAAAATTCTAATAGACTTCATTATATTTGATTCTTTCAAAATTCTGAACATACATGGCACTTTCATCACTGAATGCAATCTCTCCAATTGACGGTAGATACCGCTCAAAAGTCGAATCTCTTGGCAACTATTTTTCTGAAGAAGCTCTCATAAAATATCGCGTTTTAGTAGAAATAGAATACTTTATTGCGCTTTGTGAGATTCCGTTACCACAATTATCATCTGTAGATACAACAGTATTTGAAGATTTACGTAAGATTTATAGAGATTTTTCTTCTGAAGATGCTACTGCAATCAAAGATATAGAGAAGGTTACAAATCATGATGTTAAAGCTGTTGAGTACTTTATAAAAGATAAATTTGACACTTTAGGGTTATCAGATTATAAAGAATTTATCCATTTTGGATTAACCTCTCAAGACATCAATAATACAGCAATACCTTTAAGTATTAAGGATGCCATGAATGATGTTTATGTTCCTGAATACTTTACGCTCCTAGAAAAAATTGAAACACTTGCAGAAGAGTGGAAAGCAATACCAATGCTAGCAAGAACTCATGGACAACCTGCATCTCCGACGCGTTTGGGTAAAGAGATTTTAGTCTTTGCTGTTAGACTTAAAGAGCAATTTAATTTATTAAATGATATCCCAAGCGCCGCTAAGTTTGGAGGAGCAACAGGCAACTTTAATGCACATAAAGTGGCTTATCCAAATATCGATTGGAAAGATTTTGGTACAAAATTCGTACAAGAAAAGTTAGGCTTACAACATTCTTTTCCGACTACTCAGATTGAACATTACGACCATATGGCAGCATTATTCGATGCTCTAAAACGTATTAATACGATAATCATTGACTTAGACAGAGATATATGGACTTACGTTTCAATGGATTATTTTAAACAAAAAATTAAAAAAGGCGAAGTTGGTAGTTCGGCTATGCCACACAAAGTAAACCCTATAGATTTTGAAAATAGTGAAGGTAATTTAGGTATAGCAAATGCTATTTTCGAACATCTTTCAGCTAAGTTACCTGTTTCGAGATTACAACGAGATTTAACAGATAGCACCGTTTTACGAAATGTTGGCGTCCCTTTTGGACACACATTGATTGCTTTTGCTTCTACACTAAAAGGTTTAGGAAAACTATTATTGAATGAAACTAAATTTCGTCAAGATTTAGAAAATAACTGGGCTGTTGTTGCAGAAGCTATTCAGACTATTTTGAGAAGGGAAAATTATCCAAATCCATATGAAGCTTTAAAAGGATTAACAAGAACCAACGAAGCAATTACACAATCTTCAATTTCTAATTTTATTGATACACTTGAAGTTTCTGAGAGTATTAAAAACGAATTGAAAGCTATTTCGCCAAGTAATTATACAGGCATATGAAATTCAAACTTCCATTTCCTCTAAATAACAATACTATTGCCTTAAGTTTTGTAGCTATAATTACACTTTTATTTTTTATAGCAGGAGCATTTAGCGTCTTAGATTACGTAATTATTAAAATTATCATAATTGGTCTAACTGCTGCAATAGCCACTATTGTATCTGTTATTTTATTCAAAAAAGATTTAATAAAAAATCGTCTTGAAGATAATCCTCAAGACGATTCTAATTAACATTTTAATGAATAGAGGTCAGTCTATTTAAAAAAATCGGTAAGACCATTAAGGTCTGTATCTTCAAATTTTACATCATTCATGATTGTTCGTAAAGACATTAGGTCATTAGCGTTCATGTCATCACCTAAGATTCTAGCTACCATAAAACCCTTGTCATTAGCATTTCCTAGAATTATAAGTTCATCGATGTTTTCGATATCTCCTAAAAACTTTACTACAAATTTTCCGTCAGTAGTGTTACCACCTCGCATTAACTCTTCGTATTTAGGATTTTTAAGAATCGTTTTTACGTTTTCTAATTCTGTTTTGTAAACATCACCATTTTTTTCATCTACTTTAAAAGCCAGAACATTAAGCTTATCTATTGATTTATAAGCTTTTTCTTGCTGATCTGAAAGTTCTACTTTATCGACATCAATAAAGCCTGTTGGCACATCGAACGTGGTAAATCCCGGCTTTAACTCATTGTCTACATAATAGGTTTGCAACGTTGGCCCATTGTTACAGCTCACAAAAGCAGTAACAATTAGGGCTAACATCACAAGTTTTTTGATTGATTGAAATTTCATGATGATTTGTATTAGTTTTTCTTGCTAGCTTTCTTAAGCTGCTCGCCACCTGGCATATTCATTTGATTTGTCAACTTTGAGATTTGTCTTAAATCGATATCTCCTGTTAATGATAATACAACTGTTTCGATTTCTCTCTTCTTCCCATTGATCTCAATATCTTGCCCTTTAGTCATTTCTTTAAGACCGTTAACAAACATTAAAAGTTCTTTTACATGGTTTTCATCTTTACCTTCTTTTATATAAAAGAATACGTTCTGGTCACCATCTTTTATGCGCATTAACTCTTCAAGGTCAGTTTTCTTAAGATAAGACTTTACTGTAGCGTTCATATCTGCAGATATTTTTTCGTCTCCTGTTGTAAATACTTTAAAGCCTGTTATGTTTTTAGCCATATTTACAAATTCTTGTGCATCTGGGTCATCTAAGTCAATACCCATTGTAGCTAGCATCTTAAACATCTTTTGGTTAACTACTACTGATGTTACGCCATCTACATCTTCGAATTTGTCAAATACGCCTTGACCAAATGAAACTGCCGATGTCAATACAAAAGCTACTATTAAAATTAAATTTTTACTCATCATACTTATTTTATTATTTCTGTTTACGTGAATCTTCGATTTCATGATTTCTGTTTTTGTGTTATTGTTTGTTATTTTAAAAATTTGTTTGTTGTTTTTCCGAATTCCTTAACAAAATTAGCCTTGTACATACCAGCATTAAAATTATCTGATGCCATCTCTAAAACGTTAAGACTCGATGCGCCTTCGTTAAAATTTGAAGACATAAAGGCTAAAGCATTTTTAGTTTTGTTATACATTTCAATTTCCTTATCAGAATAAGTTGGACCACTCAACATTTGTGGCATCATAATACCGAGCATAATAACCGCTGCCGCCGCGACTGAAATCCATTGATAGAAATTTGATTTCTTTTTAGTGTTTAATGGAACGTCTTTGGTAAACGCTTCTTGCTGCGTATTAGCAAAATAGACAAACAAAGGTTTGTAAGACTCTAAATGAGGTGCTACATCATCACTGGCAAAGTAAGCTCTTAATTGTGCTTCTTCTTGAAGTGTTGTTTCTGCGTTGTCGTACTTTTCTAATAATTTTTCGATACTATTTAATACCATAACTATGTGTCTTAGTTAATTGTTCTCTTATAGTTTTTCTAGCTCTTGATAAGGCTACACGAATTGCTGTTTCATTCATGTCTAACATTTTAGAAATCTCAGAAAAATCGTACTGCTCTATATCTCTAAGCTGAACTATAATTTGTTGTTGTTCTGGTAATGTTTCTATTATGCTCGAGACCCAGTCAACACTATCTCTTGCTTCTACTTGTTTTTGTAATGACGAGTGGCCTTTGTCTTGATAATTACTATGAACTATCTTTAGATTCTGAGCTTGTTTAGACTTTAAACGGTCTAGACAAAAGTTCTTAGTCATGGTCATAGAAAATGCTTCTACATTTTTGTAGTCACTGATTTTCTGTTTGTTTCTCCATAATTTCAAAAGTATTTCTTGCGTCGCATCTTCGGCTTCTTCTCGAGAAACCAGTAGTCGCTTTGCTAAACGAAACACTTTGTCCTTAAATGGCATCACTAATTTTACAAAATCTGCCTGTGTCATTACTTGGTTTGATTGGTTGAAAAACAATTTTAGTTGCTTTCATAATTACGACGAAGCTTAACAATTTTTGTTACAAATACATAAAAATAAAATTTAATGTGCTGATTTTCAATATTTTAAAATTTGAATTATTTTTATAATTATCATCAAAGCTAAAGCCTTAGTCGTATTTCCTTTTAATTCTACAATATTGTAAGTAAATTTAGAGTTTTACAACTGAAACCTATATTATTACAGTAAACCCAAATAAAAATGAAGAGTTTTAAATTACTAATATTAACAGCAATAGTTACTTTTTCGGCAACAAGTTGTTTTGAGGATAGAGATGATAATCTTGTTTTTACAAATGATGTTAAAGACTTTATCTGGAAAGGAATGAATGAGTTTTATATATTCGGAGATGATGTGCCAGATTTAAGAAACGAAAGATTTGGTATTAACGGTGAAGACAATAGATATGATTCTACTCCAGAATATTTAGATTATTTATCAGGTTTTTCATCACCAGAAACCATCTTTGATGCATTAGTGTTTGATGCTGGTAATACTGATAGATTCAGCGTATTATTTCCCGATTTATTTGAAGCATTACAATTATTTGACGGAACAACTGAAACTAACGGTTTAAGATTTTCTGCTTTTCCTGTCCCTGAAAGTTCTAATGAAGTTTATGCCATAGTACGGTTAGTTTTAAATGGTAGTAATGGCGATTTAGCAGGAATAGAACGCAACATGTTTATAACTAGTGTTGATGGAATTACACTAACAACAACGAATTTTGCAGATTTATTAACTCAAGATACAGCTACTTTTGATTTTGCGAATTACAATGATAATGGTACAGAAACTTTAGATGATGATATTATAACACCAAATGGAACAAGTATTACTGCATCTAAATCAACTTTTACTGACAACCCTGTTCATCGCGTAGAAGTAATAGAAGAGGACAACGAAACCATTGGATATATTATGTACAATAGTTTTAGAGGTAACTTTGAAACAGAATTAAATGAGGCTTTTGCTACCCTAAGTGCTGCTAATGTACAGCATTTAGTATTAGATTTACGATATAATGGTGGTGGAAGTATTTTGACAGCAACTAGACTGGCAAATATGATAACTGGTCAATTTAATGGGCAGCCATATGCGAACAATATCAATGGCCCTAATCGTCAAAATGAAAACACAACATTCAATTTCACCAATACTATTGATGGTGGTGCTACAACAAATAGTCTAGGTTTAGATAAGGTTTATGTACTAACGACCAATGGTTCTGCTTCAGCAAGTGAGCTTACAATTAATAGTCTAAGACCTTATATTGAAGTTGTACAAATTGGAACCAATACATCTGGAAAAACAACATCAAACCGATTAGTATTTGATTCTCCTGATTTTGGAACGTCTCAAGTAACATCAGCACACACATATGCCCTTTTTCCATTAACTGGAAATGTATCTAATAGAGATGATGTTTTAGTGCCGTCAACGGGATTAGTACCAAATATACTACTTGAAGAATCTAGAACTAATTTTGGGACACTTGGTGACGTCGAAGAACCACTATTAGCAAGGGCAATAGCTGATATTACTGGGTCAGGAAGATTTACAAATAATATCAGTCATTCTGGCTTTGAAGAACTAAAATCAAAAAAGTTGGATGAACAATTCGATGGGTATATGTATTTTAAATAAAAAGAAAAAGCCACTTCTGTTGAAGTGGCTTTTTTTTTCTTATAAATAATCTTCTAAAACTTAAGATTAAGTCCTAAACTTGCATTTCTTCCTAAAGTTGTAAATCCTAAAATTTCTGAATAATCTTCATTAAACACGTTATTTACGGATGCAAAAACTTTCAATTTATTATTTTCTAGTAACTTATGACTAAAGTATAAGTTGATTAAAGAATAAGCTTCTAAATCTACATTTGAAAAAGTTGCAAAATCTGTATCCTGTCTTTTGCCTACATATTGGGCATCAATAGATGCAAAAGTTTTTGGAGAAAAATCATAACCTAAACTAGCATTTGCACGATGTTTTGGCAAACGAATACGTGTGCCATCTTTTAGTTCTGTAAATGTATAATTTGCAGAAATTGATAAATCTTTTATGATATTAAATTCTGTCTCAATTTCTACACCTTGAACTGTGGCGTCAGTAATTGCATTCTCATAACCGTTTGAACCAAATAGTATTGTATTCTCCTCATCTCTGTTAAAGTACACAGTACTAATTCTAAAACCTTTTTTAGTATTAAATTCAAAACCACCTTCAATAGTCAAGTTTTCTTCTGGTTCTAAGTTAGGATTAGGTCCAAAAAAACCAAATAACTGTGATAGGTTTGGTGCTATAAAAGATGTAGCATAAGAACCAAAAACTTTAGCGTAACCTTCATTTACTGTTACCTTATAAGACGGATTAATATTATACACAAACTGAGACCCATATTCGCTATGGTTATTTAAACGTCCTCCAATATTAACTGTTAGTCCTAAGTCAGTAACATAAACCACATTTGCGTAAGGATCAGTATTTGTAAAACTTTCCTCAACAGCAAACAAACTTTTATAATCACCATAATTAATACCTACAATAGTGTATATATTTTCGTTAAATGTGTATTTATTAAAAGCATCAAGGACAAAACTTTCTGCCTCGTTTACAGACCCAAAAGCAGAAATAGTTTCTCTTTCAATATCCGTATAGGCAGCACTAACTTGCACACTACCATTCTTATAAGTGAATTTTGGAGCTAAGCCTACTCGCTTCTGTTTTGAAGTAAATTGGTCATTAGTGTCTGCAAATGTAAAAGCTGGTGCAGGAAAACCATCAATATCTGTTTTAAACCTATCTATACTTCCGTGAGCAGTTACACTGAAACTATCTGAAAATTCATAGCCTAATTTCAAATTCACGTTATATCTAGAAAATGGGTCAGCTTCAGGATTATCAGATTCTGCAGCGGACAAACCTTCTGCAAACTGATTGCCAAAACTAGCTACATATGTAAAGTCATTTAATGTTCCATTTACGGTAACATTATTTGTAAACTGTTCGGCTCTATAATCATTTTCATCTTGCGACTGATTAGTACCTACTACAGATAGAAAACTTGCTGAAATAGCTTTTTTAGAAGACTTCTTAGTTGTAATGTTAATTACAGCAGTAGCAGCTGAGTTACCGTATAGCGTGCTCGACGCACCTTTTACAATCTCAACACTCTCAATAGTATTTAAGTCCAAAAGACGTAAATCGAATTCATTATTAACCAAAGATGGGTCATTTACCTGTATACCATCAATAAGTACCAAAACCTGTCGATTATTTCCACCACGAACAAAATACCCAAGATTTTGTCCTGCTACACTTCGCGTTCCATTAATTTCGAAACCACTTTTACTATTAATCAATTGCGCTAAAGTGCGTCCTTGATTATTTTCAATCTCTTTTCTAGAAATTTTAATAACTGTCTTACCAGAATTTTCTCGTTTAATTGCAAATCGTGTGTCGGTGACGACCACTTCTTCCAATTTTTCGACTTTTGTTGAATCTTGCGTTTGCGCAAATCCAAGATTTAGCATGCCAATAGATAGCATACCTAACCATTTCATTTTTTTCATTTAAAATTTAATTACTCGAGAACATACAGCGAACTATACGTAAACTTTTATCCCGAAAGTTGTACTTCTATGTTGAAATTGGCAGGTCTCCTGACTTGCGTCTTGTTGTTTGTCTTCCCATTTCTAAAATTTGAAACAGTGACTTTGAAGGTAACAACAAGCTTTATAGCTTACAGTTGCGGGAACAGTTCTGGATTTTAACCAGATTCCCTTTTAATCGAAACATAAATAGTTTATGAATCGAACCAGATTTCGGTGCGAAATTAAACAATTGCTTTAATGTGTTCTATTAAAAGTCTAAATAATATTACTTTTGAAAGAAAACTAAACCTTTGAAATTTTATAAATACATATTCCTATTTCTAGTTTTCGTCGCTTGTAAAAATGATAAGAAAGAAGAATTACTTCCTTTTTCAGAATCAAAACAACTAGAGCTTAAATATGCAAAAGGTTTTACTGTAGTAGAATATGAAGATTACATAATTCTAACCATCTCAAAACCTTGGCCAAAATCTGAGAAAGAGTATACATACTTACTTGCTTCTTCTGAACAATTATCGAAGATGACATTCCCAAAAGATGCTTATGATGGCGTTATAACAAATACTTTAGAAAGAATAGTTGTGACATCAACAACAAACATTCCATCATTAGAGCTTCTAGGTGTCGAAAAAAGTTTAGTAGGTTTTCCCGGTACAGACTATATTTCATCTGACAAAACAAGGCAACTTATAAATAATGGTTCTGTAAGAGAACTAGGAAAAAATGAAGGTATAAACACCGAAGTATTAATAGAACTAAATCCAGACGTAGTTGTAGGTTTTGGCATTGATGGTGTTAATAAAACCTTCGAAACAATAAAAAGAGCAAACGTACCTGTAATTTATAACGGTGATTGGGTAGAGTCATCGGCACTAGCAAAAGCTGAATGGATCAAGTTTTTTGGTGTATTGTATAATAAAGAACAAGAAGCAGATTCTATTTTCAATACCATAGAGAAAAACTATTTAGAAGCCAAAGCAATTGCTAAGAACGCTAAGACAAAGCCTTCTATTCTGAGTGGTGCAATGACAAAAGACGTATGGCATTTACCTAACGGTAATAGTCCAGAAGCTCAGTTTTTAAAAGATGCTAATGTCGATTATATATGGAAAGACACTTCTGGTAATGGAAGTTTATATCTAAGTTTTGAAGCTGTTCTAGACAAAGCAAAAAATGCTGATATTTGGCTTAGTCCTTCTTACTATTCAAGCTTGAGTCAATTGGAAAAAGCTAATCCACTTTATAATAATTTTGAAGCCTTCAAAAATAAATCAGTTTATAGTTTTTCTAATACGACTGGTGTTACTGGTGGTGTATTGTATTATGAATTAGGCACTGCAAGACCTGACTTGGTTTTAAAAGACATTATAAAAATTTGTCACCCAGAATTATTAGATTCATACACACCTTATTTTTTCAAACCACTTGAATAATAGCAAAACATATCGATTTCAGTTTCTAATACTAGTTTTTGTATTGGTACTTTGCTTTTTTGTCAACATTAGTTTTGGCTCAGTTAGTATTCCTTTTAAAAGTATTTTTTCTAGTCTTTTTGGCACCATAGAAAATTCTACTTGGGAAGTTATAGTAACAGATTTCAGGCTTCCAAAAGCTATTACTGCGATTCTAGTAGGTTCTGGTTTGGGAATTTCTGGGTTATTAATGCAAACGTTATTTAGAAATCCATTAGCAGGACCTTTTGTTTTAGGTATAAGCTCTGGAGCAAGCTTAGGAGTAGCATTAGTTATTTTGGGTTCTGGTTTATTTGGTGGTGTCTTTGCGACAACACTTACAACAAAATGGAGTATTGTTATTGCTGCTAGTTTAGGTAGTTTTATAGTTTTATTAGCCGTTTTAGCGGTTTCTAGTAAAGTTAGAGACACTATGGCGATATTGATTATTGGATTAATGTTTGGTAGCATTACTGCTGCTGTAGTAAGTGTACTCTCTTATTTTAGTTCTGCAGAGCAGTTACAACAATATATTTTTTGGGGATTTGGTAGTTTAAGCAACCTATCGTGGAGTGAACTTTTAATATTTTCTGGAATTTATTTAATCGGATTGTTACTAAGTATCCTATCAATAAAAGGGTTAAATAGTCTTTTACTAGGTGATAATTACGCGAAAAGTTTAGGTCTTAACTTAAAACAAAATCGTCTCGTTATTATAATTGCTACAAGCTTAATTGCTGGTACTATAACAGCATTTGCAGGTCCAATAGCTTTTATAGGCTTGGCAATACCTCATTTAACTCGACAAATTTTTACGACCTCAAATCATAAAATTCTATTACCAGCTGTATGCTTGTTTGGTGCAATTGTTATGCTTATTTGTGATAGTATAGCTCAGATTCCAGGTAGTGATTATATATTACCAATAAATGCAATAACAGCTTTGGTTGGTGCACCTGTAGTTATTTGGCTATTGGTAAGACAACGAAAAATGATGTTTTAATTTAGTGAAAGAAAACAAATCAAATATCATCCTTAAAACTCAAAACCTTTCTATTGGTTACAAAACAAAAAAGAATGAGATTATTGTTGCTTCAAACATAAATTTTGAATTACATAAAGGTCAACTCATTGGATTGGTTGGCGCCAATGGTATTGGTAAATCAACTTTACTCCGAACACTCATAAAAGTTCAGCAAAGTTTGTCTGGAACTATTTTTCTAAATGGAAAAGACCTAAAACAATCCACAAATACTGAATTGGCTAAACAGCTAAGTATTGTTTTGACTGAGCAATTAACCTCTAAAAACTTATCGGTATACGAACTTGTAGCTTTAGGGCGTCATCCTTACACAAACTGGATAGGAAATCTTTCTGACGAAGACACTATCAAAATAAATGACGCGATTGATTTAGTTAATATTTCCGAACTAAAAGACAAAAAGTGTTTTGAACTCAGTGACGGTCAACTTCAAAAAGCTATGATTACTCGCGCATTGGCTCAAGACACAGATATTATCGTTTTAGATGAACCAACTACACATCTGGACATGTATCATAAAGCATATATATTAAAATTATTACAAAGGTTAGCTAAAGAAACTGGTAAGACCATTCTATTTTCTTCACATGAGATAGATTTGGCGATTCAGCTTTGTGATACAATGATTGTAATGACTGATAAAGACATTATTTGCAATCAACCTAGTAGTCTTATTGAAAATGGGGTTTTTAATTCGCTATTCCCAAAAGATATGATTGCCTTCGATACCAAAACGGGTAGCTTTAAGATTACTAAATAGCCCTTTTTCATTAGTACGACAAATCAAAAATCTGTTGAAAACTAAAGATGCTTCACTTCACTCTAAATGACAAAAAAATTATCTTTGAAGAAACTCAGATTTAAAACATGAACGACACGCTTATTCTTTTGATTGCAATTATAATTTCTGCCGGAATTGGTGCTTTTATTGGACTTAAATTTTCACAGCTTAAAAGTAAAAGTGAACGTAGTACTTTGGAAGAAAGACAACTTCAGCTTAATAATACTATCAATGATTTAAAACAAAATGTTGAAAAGACAGAATCTGAACGTGAAGAAATTCGTCGTGAAAAGGATTTTTTAAATACCGAATTATCGCGTCGCAATACTGAGTTTGAAAACCTGCAACATCAAAATTTAAAACGTGACGAAGAGCTTGCCAAACAACAAGAACAGCTAAGAAAAGATTTTGAATTAATGGCATCAAAAATTCTTGAAGAAAAATCTGAAAAGTTTACAACTCAGAATAAAGAAAACATAAAAAACATACTCAATCCATTAGAAGAGAAAATAAAAACGTTTGAAAAGAAGGTTGAAGATTCGCAGAAGGAAAGTATAAGTATGCATTCTGCTCTTAAAGAACAATTACTTGGTCTTAAAGACTTGAATCAGCAAATGGCAAAGGAAGCCACTAACCTAACAAAAGCATTAAAAGGCGATAGTAAAACACAAGGGAATTGGGGTGAATTAGTTTTAGAACGTGTTTTAGAAAAATCTGGTTTAGAGAAAGACCGTGAATATTTTGTACAACAAAACTTTCAGCGCGAAGATGGCTCTCGTGTAATGCCGGATGTCGTTTTGCATCTACCTGACTCAAAGAAAATGATTATTGATAGTAAAGTATCACTAACTGATTATGAGCGAATGGTTAATGCCGAGGACGAGGAAAGAGCTATGTATCTAAAATCTCATGTTAGTTCTATAAAAAAGCATGTGGACCAACTTTCAGCAAAAAACTATCAAGATTTATATGACATAGAATCTCCAGATTTTGTGTTAATGTTTATTCCAATTGAACCAGCTTTTGCCGTAGCTATCAATGAAGATAACTCGCTTTACAACAAAGCTTTTGAGCAAAATATTGTTATTGTCACACCTTCTACGCTTTTGGCAACATTACGAACAATTGATACGATGTGGAATAACGAGAAACAGCAACAAAATGCTATTGAAATTGCAAGACAAGCTGGTGCACTTTACGATAAGTTTGAAGGCTTAGTTACTGACCTAACAGGAGTTGGTAAAAAGATTGACGCTGCTAAAAATGATTATTCTTCTGCCATGAACAAATTAGTTGAAGGAAAAGGAAATTTAATTTCTCGTGTCGAAAATATCAAGAAAATGGGAGCCAAAGCTAAAAAATCATTACCTGAGAATATCATTAAAAGAGCTGAAGAAGATTTTGAATAAAAAAACTATTGATACCATTTATAAGTGGACGCTTCGCTTTTACTATATAAGAACCCTTTTAGCTGGTATTATCTGTATTTGCTTTTCCGTTATTTTAATTATAACAGATTATAAAATTTCAAAAAAAGAAGATTTCAATTTATTTATAATAATTTTTAGTGCAATTCTAGGTATTGTTTTTTTATTGATTGGTCTATTTCAAAAAACTGAAACTGAATTTGGAATAAGAAATAAATGGCATGAAAAATACATTGAATAAACAATAGATATGCAAAAGACCGTAAAAGAATCTCAAATAGAAATATCTCAACTCATGCTTCCATCTAACACCAATTTTGGTGGCAAAATACATGGTGGTTATATCTTGAGTCTTATGGACCAGATTGCTTTTAGTTGTGCGACAAAACATTCACGTTCTTATTGTGTAACTGCTTCAGTTGATAAAGTAAATTTTAGAAATTCTATTGAAGTTGGTGAGCTAGTAACTATGAAAGCTTCAGTAAACTATGTTGGTAATTCTTCGATGGTCGTCGGTATTAGAGTAGAATCTGAAAATATAAAAACCGGGAATGTAAAACATTGCAATTCTTCTTATTTTACTATGGTGGCTATTGATGAAGCTGGAAAAACATCAAAAGTACCAGAACTTATTGTACAAACTAAAGAAGAATTAAAGCGTTTCCTAAAAGCTATAAAACGTATTGAAGCTAGTAAAAATAGACAAGTTGAGTTTTCAGATTCAAATTTTTCAGCTCAAGATTATATTGAAGAACTGAAAGACTATCGTGTAGATATTCAACTTTAAGTTTGTAAAACTATTTTTTCCATGTACCGCCGTATTTGTAATTAGAATTATTCGGTTTTACATCCAATAAACAATTTTTACATACAAAAACCCAAGTTTTTGAGGTGTCGTATTGTACGCGATACATCGTGGAAAACTCTTTCTTACAAACATCACAATATTTGATTCTCATAACATGAATTAAATTTTAATCAAAATAAAAATGACTACCAACATTGATTGATAGTCATTTAATATTATTATGAAATTAGTTTTATTGCTTAATAAAACGTTTAGTCTGCGTAGACTGATCACTTGTTAATTTAACTAGATAAACACCAGCTCTCCAATTATACACATTGATAGATGTATCATTTTTTGATAGCTGACCTCTATATATTTGTTTACCTAGTACATCATAGACTTCGATACTATAATCTCTACTAGCATCGTAAACAATACCAATATTTAAATCTTTGGATGCAGGATTGGGAGATATTGTAAACTTTGTAGGGTTAATTTGAAAATCTTCGTTGCTCAAAACATTATTTGTAGATAATACAGCACCTCTACCACCAGAATGAAATCCAAAGGAGTTGTTTGTTCCAGCTCCACCCTTAGCCCAAACTAGAGTAAAAGAAGTTGGTGGTGCTGTTGGAAAGTCAAAATCATTTGGATCACCAGTATCTCTAGCTCTTGTTGCTATCACTGTTCTTGTAGTACCATTAACTGTATTTCCACCTGAAGATATATTCCAGTTCTGAGTAACATCAATACTTGGTTGACCATTACCACCAGGCATTTTTCTGTCAGAAATTGAATTATTGGTATATATTGCCACATCTCCACTTCCATCAGTATTATTAAATTGTCCCATAGAACTTCCAGCAGAATATACAACGTTAGATAAGCCGACGCCAAGCCATTCATTTGATGGGCCTATCATAGTCATTGTAACTATATCTGTTGTAGTATTAACATCAAACTTAACAGAATAATTTGAACCATTAAGGTTAACAGTTCCGGTTGTCCAATTTTGAGAAAACCCAAAAACAGTTAATAATAAAAAGAATAAAAGGGTAATTTTTTTCATCATATTTAAGATTTTTGGAGCTTTAATAATTCATTTAATTTTTCGTCATTATGACTAATTGCATAATCTAAAGCAGATTTATCTACGTTATTTTTAATAGTAAAATCAGCTTTTGCATTTACTAATTTTTCAACAATTATATAATTTTTAAATAATACTGCATAATGAGCAGCTGTCACACCTTGGTCATCAGCTATATTAGGGTTTGCATTGTGATTTAATAAAATCTCGACAATATTATCGTAACCTTTTACAGTTGCAGCCATTAATGGTGAACCATACGATGTTTTATTGTTTAAACTCTTAACTTTATTAACCAAGAAGCTAACTATATCTTCGTGCCCATAATAGCATGATAATACTAGTGCTGAATATCCATTCTCTTCCTCGGCATTTACAATATTAGTATCAATATTATATAACCTTTCTACCGCATCTAAATCTCCTTGTCTACAGGCATCAAATATATTTTGCTGCGCAATCAATAAAGTATTCAGGCATAAAAACGTTACAAATAAGAATGTTTTTTTATTCAAAATCAACTATTTAAGGTCTAATTTATAAAAAAAATCCCATAATCAAGTATTTTGTCGGTAAATTACACGTTTTGTCGGAATTTTAACTTATTTACTAAGATACATCTTACGTCTTGAATACAAATCATAGAACTCATCATCCTTTAAACTATCAATAAATAAGATGCTTTCACCAGTACTTTTCATTTCTGGCCCTAACTTTTTATTTACATTAGGGAACTTATTAAATGAGAAAACCGGTTGTTTTATGGCATAACCTTCAAGTTGAGGATTAAAATCAAAATCAGTGACTTTCTTTTCCCCTAACATCACTTTAGTCGCATAATTTACATAAGGCTCTTTATAAGCTTTTGCAATAAATGGTACCGTACGAGATGCTCTTGGATTTGCCTCGATGATATAAACTGTATCGTCTTTAATTGCAAATTGTATATTAATTAGACCTACAGTATTTAATGCTCTAGCAATAGTATGCGTATGGTCTATAATTTGTTGTTTTACCAAATCACCTAAGTTAAACGCTGGCAATAAAGCATTACTGTCACCAGAGTGAATACCGCAAGGTTCAATATGCTCCATGATACCAATTATATATACGTTACCATCTGCATCACAAATGGCATCAGCTTCAGCTTCGATAGCACCATCTAAATAATGATCTAATAACAACTTATTACCAGGAATAGATTTTAATAAATCAATAACGTGTGCTTCTAATTCGTCTTTATTAATTACGATTTTCATTCCTTGTCCTCCAAGTACGTATGATGGTCTTACCAATATTGGGAAATCTAAAACATCTGCAATTGCAAGTGCCTCATCAGCCGTTTCGGCAACATCAAATTCTGGGTAAGGAATATTATTTTCTTTTAAAATAGTTGAAAAACTTCCACGATCCTCAGCTAAATCCAGAGATTTAAAGCTAGTTCCCATAATTTTAACTCCCCATTTTTCTAACTTTTCAGCTAGCTTCAAAGCAGTTTGTCCTCCAAGCTGTACAATCACGCCTTCAGGTTTTTCATGCTGAATAATGTCGTAGATATGTTCCCAAAAAACAGGTTCAAAATATAATTTATCAGCAATATCAAAATCAGTTGATACAGTTTCAGGATTACAGTTAATCATTATAGTTTCGTAACCGCATTCTGCAGCAGCTAGAACACCGTGTACACAACAGTAATCAAACTCGATACCTTGACCTATTCTGTTTGGTCCAGAACCTAATACAATAATTTTCTTTTTGTCTGTGACTACACTTTCGTTATCTACAGTGACTGTTCCATCAGGATATTCAACCTCGCTTTCAAAAGTTGAATAATAATATGGCGTCATCGCTTTAAACTCAGCAGCACAAGTATCTACGAGCTTATAAACTCTATTAATTTTTAGCTCTTTTCGTTTGTTGTACACTTGACTTTCAAGACAGCCTAACATATGGGCTATCTGACGATCACCATATCCTTTTTGTTTTGCTTCAAGTAATAAATCTCTATCGATAGTTTCGATTTTATAAGTAGAAATCTCCTTTTCAATCTGAAATAACTCTTCATATTGCTTTAAGAACCACATGTCGATTCTTGTGATATCATGAATTCTACTTAACGGAATACCCATTGCTATTGCGTCGTATATTACAAATACACGATCCCAACTTGCATAGGTTAACTTTTCGATTACCGTATCGTAATTTGTATAACCCTTTCCGTCTGCTCCTAAACCATTTCTTTTAATCTCTAAAGATTGTGTGGCTTTATGTAGAGCTTCAGAGAAAGAACGTCCAATTGCCATTACCTCACCAACAGCTTTCATTTGAAGCCCTAATGTTCTATCAGAACCTTCGAATTTATCAAAATTCCAACGTGGTATTTTAACAACTACATAATCTAACGTTGGCTCAAATAATGCCGAGGTAGATTTTGTGATTTGGTTGTCTAATTCATCTAAAGTATATCCAATAGCTAATTTGGCAGCAATTTTTGCAATCGGATAACCAGTAGCTTTACTTGCCAAAGCAGAAGAGCGTGAAACACGAGGATTAATTTCAATAGCAATAATTTCTTCTTGATCATCTGGACTTACAGCAAATTGCACATTACAACCACCAGCAAAATCACCAATACTTCGCATCATATGTATTGCCATATCACGCATTTTTTGCTGAGTTTTATCCGATAGAGTCATTGCTGGTGCTACAGTAATAGAATCTCCGGTATGGATACCCATAGGATCCATGTTTTCGATTGTACAAATAATGACAACATTGTCATTTTTATCTCTTAACAGCTCTAATTCATATTCTTTCCATCCTAACAAGGCTTTGTCTATCATCACCTCATGTATCGGAGAGATTTCTAAACCACGTGTTAGGTTTTCATCAAACTCTTTTTCGTCATAAACAATTGCTGCACCTGCACCACCAAGCGTAAAGGATGCTCGTATACATAATGGAAAACCAAATTCTTGCGCAATTTCTTTACCTTTCAAAAATGAAGTTGCTGTTGCTTGTGGTGCCATACCAACACCAATTTCTAACATTAACTCACGGAATTTCTCTCTATCCTCTGTAATATTAATTGCATCAATATCAACACCAATAATCTCTACACCAAAATCTTCCCATATACCTTTTTCATCTGCCTCAATACATAAGTTTAAAGCAGTTTGTCCACCCATAGTTGGTAATACCGTATCAATCTGTGGATGATCTTTTAAAATCTTAATTATAGATTTTGTCGTCAAAGGCAACAAATACACATGATCCGCCATTGACGGATCGGTCATTATAGTTGCTGGATTAGAATTTATTAAAATAGTCTCTATTCCGTCTTCTCTTAAAGACCGCAGTGCTTGAGAACCCGAATAATCAAATTCACAGGCTTGACCTATAATAATTGGACCTGAACCTATGAGTAAAATGGACTTGATGTTTTTGTTTTTTGGCATTTGATTAATTTATTTGATTTACAAAAATAAGTATCGTTTGGGTACAAAAAAAGGCGTTACACCTAAGTAACGCCTTTAAAATATTAACAATTGTTAATCATTATTTTTTATGTCTTAAATCTGAAGATACAGATAATCTTTTTCTTCCTTTAGCTCTACGACGCGCTAAAACTTTTCTACCATTAGCAGAAGCCATTCTTTCTCTGAAACCATGTTTGTTTCTTCTCTTTCTCTTTGACGGTTGAAACGTTCTTTTCGGCATGTCTTATATATTTTAAAATCTTATATTATTTATTAATACTGGGTGCTATCCCAAAACTGCGTGCAAATATACAACAAGTTTTTACTTTAACAAGTCTCAAATAAAAATTATTTTTAATTGTTTTTATTACCTTTGGCATCCGCAATTTATAACAAAATTTATGTTCAATAAAAATATAAAATTAGTCATCGCAGCAGCTATTATTGCTTTTGCAGTGTATCAATTTACAGAAGGAGAAATAGGGAATGGTATTATGTACATATTATTGTCATTGATATTCATTTTCTTATACTTTAAAAACGAAATGATTCTCTTGGCTTTTTTGAAGCTTAGAAAACAAGATTTTCCTGGTGCAAAAAAATGGTTAGATAAAATTAAGAACCCAGAAGGCGCCTTGGTAAAAAAGCAACAAGGTTATTTGAATTACTTAAATGGAGTAATGGTCTCTCAAACCAACATGAATGAAGCTGAAAAATATTTTAAGAAAGCTATTGACCTTGGATTATCCATGGATCATGATTTGGCAATGGCAAAATTAAATTTAGCTGGAATTGCTTTTAGTAAGCGCAGAAAACAAGAAGCTCAAAAACTTTTGGCGGAAGCTCAAAAACTTGATAAAAGAGATATGTTAGCTGAACAAATAAAAATGATGAAGCAACAGATGAAAAAAGCTTCGATTCCAAAACAACAATACGGGCAACCTACTTCTTCTAGACAGAATAGACGAAGTCGTCGATAGATGGTTAGATGAAATCAAAAAGCTCATTTTCTTAATTAAGAAAATGAGCTTTTTTTAGTACCTGTTATCTAAAAGTTACTTGTAAAATCCTTCTTTAGGAATTGCAATTTCGTAAAGCTTTCGTGATTTGTTGTTAAGGTGTGGTTCACGTAACCAAGGATTGTGAATTTTTAGAATCTTATAATTTATACCAAATTTTTCAGCAAATTTTGTAAAATCAGTAACTGCAGTATCAACTTTTACCTTTGTTGTTGGGACATATTTATATAAATGCTTTTCATTAAAATTAAAACCATACTTTTCTGCGTTATTTAAAATCTCTTTTAACGCAACAATTCTGAACATGTATCGGCCTGTTTCTTCTCCTAAAAGCAAATCGTAATAGTCGCTAACGTTTTGCTCTTTAAGTCGTCGTCCTATTCCGGCTTTGCCAGCATTATAAGATGCTGCTGCCAAAGTCCAATTTCCAAATCTTGCTTTGGCTTCTTTAAGATATTTACAAGCTACCTTAGTTGCTTTCTCTAAATGGTAGCGTTCGTCAACATTACTATTAATTTCTAAACCATTTTCTCGCCCAGTAGTTTTCATGATTTGCCAAAAGCCTCTCGCTCCTGCTGGAGAAACAGCATTTGTCAAGCCACTTTCGATAACTGCTAAGTATTTAAAATCTTCAGGAATTCCATTTTCTTTTAAAATAGGTTCAATGATAGGAAAATACTTCTGGGCACGTTTTAACATTAATAATCCATTAGATTGCCAATAGGTATTAACCAAAAGCTCTCGGTCCATACGTTCATAGATATCAGGATTGTCTAGTGGCAATGGCTCATCAGCGAAGTTTAAGTCCATTGGTACATCCAATGCATAAACATTATAGCCGTTTGTCACTTTTGGAGAAATATTACTCTTATCTGCATCAGTAACCTGATCAGAAGGACCTTTTTGCATAGCGAAAATAAAAAATCCTGAAAGCGCCATCAGGCAAATCACCGATAATATATTTTTAATAGTTTTCATATTAATCTTTTGTTTTAAATGTATTAAATAAACATGATGCTGTCAAGGTTTATCGTTAATTAGTTTTGGTAAATTTTCGTTAAACCATTTATACTTATTAATAATCATAATGTGTGTGCCACCTTTAATTACAATACAATCACCTTCACAAGAATGTGGAAATACAAAATCTTTATCACCATGAATATATATTGCGTCTGGGTTTGCCTCTTCCTCATCCCAGCAAACAACCTGTTCTATAGCCCAATCAAGATATGCCTTATCATTAACCGATAAGTATTTTTTATACAGTTCTACTCTTTTTTTTATAGTTTCACCAAAAGCATATTTTGCCAATAAATCTATATTACCAACTAATTGCGTTGGTAATATCTTGTAGGCTTTTGTGTACTTTAAAAGTTTGAAACGCTTTGGTAATTCATGATGAGACTTTACACTTGAAACTACGAAAAGCTTCTTTAAGCTCATATGTTTGCTCATTTCCTGTACCAAAATTCCTCCAAAAGAAACTCCCAAGAGTACAACGTTATCGTGACTAATATCTTTTATCATACGCTTTGCATATGATTCTAGTGATTCATTTTTATTCGGAATCTTCCATTCTAACCAATGAATTTGAAATTTATCTTCAGGAAGTTTTATATGCTCGAAAATCGTAGGATTTGCAGCCATTCCTGGCATTAAGTAAACATGAGTCAAATTATTCTTCATCTTTAAAATTATTATAAAAAATGCATAAAAAATACAATTCCAATTTCACCGAAAACCCTTACAACACTGATGTTTAACACAATAAATTCAGAATTTTATTAGAATTTTTGTACATTTGCACAAATCTATTGAAAAATATAGTTTCTACTCTAGCCAACCGCTAATTTAAAATACAAAAGATTATGACAGAGACCGCAGAATTAGTTGACAATGAATTTTTACGTCAATTTGAATTAAAGGTTGAAAAAGAAATGGCAATCATAGAGTATTCTTTACAAGAGCGTAAGATATTCTTAACAAAATTAATTATTCCTGATGCTATTAGGACCAGAGAGTTTGAATTAGAATTTATAGACATGGTATTTAGTAACATCAAGGAACGCAACATTTGTGTTGTTCCTACTAGTCCAGAAATCGCAAAATTTGTAAGAGGAAACAGGAAATATAAGCGTATGCTTCCTGTTGGGATTAGAATATAAAACATTACTTATTTTTAAATAAAAAAACCGAAGCAAATGCTTCGGTTTTTTTTATGTTTTTTTAATTGACAGCTATTTAGTATAACTAAGAGTCAAGTCTTTAGTTTCAATGACTTCAGTAAAATCATTATTGTAGATTCGTATTGCATTTTTGAAGACTCTAGTTAACTGCTTTCCACTAAATATAAATTCTTCGTTATTAGGAGCAATGACAACCGTATCTCCAACCGTTTTGTAGGTTGATGCAAAACCTAAAGCTCCTTTATTACAATTTACATCAAATACATATTTGCTATTATTTTTTGAAATCTTGACAATAGGGTTATATGTATTAACGGCATTTAAAGTACCATCAGACTTTATAGTCAAAACCTCTTTATTATCACAGTCAACTTCGTCCAATAAATTAGTACTCTTTATTCCATTTTTGTCTAAATCTATTTCTACACCAATATACCATGAAGACAATTTCCATTCACCATATAATGGATTTGTATCCTGACAAGATATTACTGTAAAAAAAGTTATAGAAATTAGAAGAAGAATTTTAAAAGTGTTCTTCATATGTAAATTACAATACGTATTAATTAATCCAAAGCAAAACTAATCTATAAAATCGAAACGAACTAAACCATCGTCATCAATTTTTGTGAGTTTTACATGATGTATTGTATTCACTAATTCAGGATTCCAAGGTGATTTCACTTTTACATAATTTTCTGTAAATCCATGAATATAACCTTCTTTGTTTTCGCCTTCAAACAAAACTGTCCTATTAGTATTTAATTGACATTCGTAATAAGCACGTCGCTTTTTGGCAGAAAGTCCACGCAACATTTTACTACGTTTTGCTCTAATATTTTTTGGAACTACACCATCAAAATCTGCAGCTTCCGTATTGTCGCGTTCAGAATAGGTAAAAACATGTAAATACGAAATATCTAACTCATTGAGGTAATTATAGGTTTCTAAAAACAACTCATCTGTTTCACCAGGAAAACCTACAATAACATCAACTCCGATACATGCATGTGGCATGACTTCTTTAATTTTAGCAACACGGTCAGTGTACAATTCACTCATGTAACGGCGTTTCATTTTTTTGAGTAAACTATTGCTTCCGCTTTGAAGAGGTATATGAAAATGAGGAACAAAAGCTCTTGATTTAGCAACTAGATCAATCGTTTCATTTTTTAATAGATTCGGTTCAATTGAAGATATTCGTAATCTTTCAATACCGTCGACATTATCAAGTTCAGAAACTAAGTCTAAAAAAGTATGTTCATGTCTTTTGTTTCCAAACTCTCCTTTACCATAATCACCAATATTGACTCCTGTCAAAACGATTTCTTTGATCCCCTTTTCTGATATTTCTTTAGCGTTTTGCAATACGTTTTTCATAGTGTCACTTCTAGAAATACCTCTAGCCAAAGGAATTGTACAATACGTACATTTATAATCACAGCCATCTTGTACCTTCAAAAATGCACGTGTTCTGTCACCTATTGAATAACTACCGACATAAAAATCGGCTTCTTCAATTTCGCAAGAATGCACTTCACCAAAATCGTTTTTGGATAAATCATTGATATAATCTGTAATCTTAAATTTTTCTGTAGCGCCTAATACTAAATCTACACCATCAACAGCAGCTAATTCTTCAGGTTTAAGCTGGGCATAGCAACCAACAGCAGCAACAAAAGCTTCTGGATTTGTTTTTTGCGCTTGTTTAACAATGGTTTTAAAACGCTTATCAGCGTTTTCGGTAACAGAACATGTATTTATAACGTAGATGTCCGCATTTTCTTTAAAATCAACACGATCAAAACCTTCGTCATTAAAGTTTCGAGCGATTGTAGATGTTTCAGAAAAATTAAGCTTACAACCTAATGTATAAAATGCGACTTTTTTTCTACCGTTCATTCTTGTATTTTTACTCGATAATAGAGATAAGAGCTTTTTTTCGAGGGCACAAATTTACAACTAATACTCAAAATGCTAAAACAAATATTAAGCTTTAGATCTTTAAAAATCAGTAGACTAATTTTTGTCATAACACTGATTCTAATTCAATCTTGCTCTGAATCGGTTACGGACAACAAAGATTATCTTGTATTTAGATATAATGAACACAGAAACATAAGCTCTCTAGACCCAGCTTTTTCAAAGGATTTAGCAGATATTTGGGCGACTAACCAGATTTTTAATGGACTTGTGCAAATGAATGACAATCTTGAAGTACAGCAAGCTATTGCAAAGACTTGGAAAATATCTGATAGTGCAAAAACGTATACCTTTACATTAAGAAATGATGTTTATTTCCATAAGCACAACTTATTTAAGCATGACTCTACACGCACAGTAAATGCATCAGATTTTGAATATAGTTTTAATAGACTTAGAGACGAGAAACTAGCTTCTCCTGGCAGTTGGGTCTTAAATAAAGTAGAAAGATTTTATGCCGAAAATGATTCGGTTTTCACCATAAAACTCAAACAACCATTTCCTGCTTTTCTAGGATTGCTTACTATGAAATATTGTTCAGTAGTACCTAAAGAAATTGTGGAATATTATGGAACAGATTTTAGATCAAATCCAATTGGCACTGGTCCTTTTAAATTTAAACGTTGGGAAGAGAATATAAAGTTAGTCTTAAGAAAAAATCAAAACTATTTTGAAAAAGACACAAAAGGAAATAAACTCCCAAAACTTGAAGCAGTTGCAGTTACATTCTTGCCAGACAAGCAAAGCGAATTTCTACAATTTGCTCAAGGTAATATTGACTTTGTATCAGGTTTAGATGCATCATATAAAGATGAAATTTTAACTACTAAAGGTAAACTAAAAGCCAAGTACATTGAAGACGTGAATATGATTCGTGGTCCGTATCTAAACACTGAATATCTTGCTTTTTTTATGGCAAGTAAGGTCAACGAAGTTCAGTCTCAAAAAATAAGACAGGTCATTAATTTAGGGTTTGACAGAAAAAAAATGATAACCTATTTAAGAAACGGTATTGGTATCCCTGCAAATGGTGGCTTTATCCCTAAAGGTCTTCCAGGTTTTGATGAAACTATTGGCTATTCTTACAATCCTGAAAAGGCCAAAGAATTACTGAGTCAATTCAAAAAAGAAACAAATATTAATAACCCAAAAGTTACGCTAACAACCACGAGTAATTATCTCAATTTCTGTGAATATATACAAAGAGAACTTCAAAAAATAGGTTTAGAGATTATTGTAGACGTTATTCCTGCTTCGAGTTTAAAAGATTTAAAAGCCAATGGTCAACTCGATTTTTTTAGAGCCAGTTGGATTGCTGATTACCCAGATGCAGAAAACTATTTATCGCTTTACTATAGCAAGAATTTCGCACCAAATGGACCAAACTATACGCATTTTAAGAATGACACATTTGATGCATTATACGAACAATCCTATTTAGAAACTAATTCTGAAAAACGTAAAGAATTGTATATTAAAATGGACAGTTTAGTAATGCAATCTGCACCAATCATCCCATTGTTTTATGACGAAGTTGTAAGGTTTACTAGAAAAAACGTAAATAATCTAGGAATTAATGCCACAAACCTTCTAGATTTAAAAGATGTTTCTAAATCTAAAATCCAGTAAAATAATAAATATCATCATTTCCTTTTCCTCTTAATCTTCTAGAGGTAAAAAAGCCACTCTTTCCATCTTCTTTTAAGAAGAAAGAAAAATCTTCACCGACACTGTTAATAGGTTCTGGGAGTAATTTGGGAATTATAGTTTCGTCTGTTTCTTTAAGATTATAACTATAAATATCATAGCCACCTATTCCGTTACGTCTATTAGAAGAAAAGTAAAGTATATTGCCCCTAGATATAAAAGGATATAATTCTGTTCTTGAAGAATTTATAGATTCGCTTAATTTCTCGGGGTTACCATAAGCGCGATGCTCGAAAACAGAAACTTTATATAAATCAGTTCTTCCTTTTGTACCCTCTATATTTGATACAAAATAAAGTGTTTTATTATCTGGGCTTAGAGCTGGGTGACCGTAATTAAAATCTTTATTACAAAACGGCAAAAAAGTAAAATTTGTCCAACCTTTACCTTTTACATATTCTGCACGTTGTAATTGTAAGTTATAGGTTTTAAAATCTTTACGGTTATTATCTCCAACTTCGAGAGCATTAGTGGTAAAGTACATATACCGTCCATCGTTGGTAAAAGTCGCTACAGAGATATTTTTTTTTCCATATCTATTACCTAGTACTGGTTTTTTTTGACTGAACTCTCCTTGAGTATCAACATTTGCTTCAATCAACGTAAAAAGTTGAGTTCCAAAACGGTCTTTAACAAGTTTCCCTCTAGCAGTTAATAAATTACGGCTATAAAACATTTTACCATTAAGCATGACAGGAGAAAAATGGTCTAGTTTATTATTAAGCTTTATGTTTTTTATTTTTATATTCTGCCCAAGACTTAAATTAGAGCAAAGTAAAAAAACAATAAAAATTTTATAAACTAAAAATTTAATCACGTCTAAACTTTTGGGTAGTTTCAAACACATGCTCTAATATTTTTTTATCCATCTCAGAAAAAGCAATATTTCGACGTTTCATTACAACTTCCGAAACTTCGAAGGCTTTATTTGTTTTGTAAGTGACAAAGCCTTTGCTTCCGCCCCAAGAAAAACTTGGTACAAAATTACGAGGGAAACCACTACCAAAAATGTTAGAACTAACACCGACAACAGTACCAGTATTAAACATTGTATTGATACCACATTTACTATGATCACCCATCATTAGTCCACAAAACTGAAGTCCTGTCTTAGCAAAACCCTCAGAATTATAATCCCATAACCTAACTTCTGCATAATTGTTTTTTAAGTTTGAATTATTAGTATCAGCACCTAAATTGCACCATTCGCCAAGTACAGAATTACCTAAAAATCCATCATGACCTTTGTTTGAGTATCCAAAAATCACCGAATTATTAACTTCACCACCAACTTTACTGAAAGGTCCAACAGTTGTTGGTCCATAAATTTTGGCTCCTAATTTTAAAACACCATTATTACAAAGTGCAAACGGTCCACGAACTAAACTACCTTCCATCACTTCTGCGTCTCGACCAATATAAATTGGGCCATTACTAGCATTAAGAGTTGCAAAATTTATTTTAGCACCTTTTTCGATAAAAATTTGTTCAGGATTTATCGTATTAACTGTGGCCGGAATTGGTTGTGATTTTCGGTTTTTGGTAATCAATTCAAAATCATCTGAAATAGCTTCTGCATTTTTTGAAAAAATATCCCAAGTATGTTCTATTTTAATAATATCACTTTCAAACTCAATAGCTTCAAAATTTGAAAAATCATCATGTTCTGCGCCTTCTTCGACACAAAAAGCAACTACATCTTCATCTTTAAAAATAGCTTGATTTATTTTAAGCTCTTTTACAAGCGCAATGATTTCGGTGTTTGGTAAAAAAGATGCATTAATCATTGTATTGATTTCCATCTCTACCATCGGAAATTTTTCAGACAAATAATCTTCGGTAATGGTAGTAGTGGTGTAATCTACATAAGACTCCCACTTTTCTCTAATAGTCAAAATACCAACTCTAATATCAGCAACAGGTCTTGTATAAGTAAAAGGTAATAAGTTGTTTCTGTTAGGACCGTCAAAAAGGATGTAGTTCATAAAAAACCAATGTTTGTTATTTGAAGTAAAAACCAATGTTTTAATGCTCCAAACGTTGAACATCAAATTTAATTGAATTATGGGTATAAAAAAAGCCTTTCTTGTTCAGAAAGGCTTTTGATAAAATATGTATATATGCTTATTTCTTGAATTTAGCATATTTGTTTTTGAACTTATCAATACGTCCAGCAGTATCTACTAATTTAGATTTACCAGTATAGTACGGATGAGATGTTCTAGAAATTTCCAATTTTACTAATGGATACTCTACGCCATCAACCTCAATTTTTTCTGCTGTATCGGCTGTAGATTTAGTTAAAAACACTTCATCGTTAGACATGTCTTTAAATGCTACTATTCTATAATTTTCTGGATGTATACCTTTTCTCATCACTAAATGCTTTAATATTTCGATTTTTTTCGAGGTGCAAATTTAATTATTTTTTACAAAACTACAATCTTTTTAAATCTTTATTTTATGTGATTTTCATTTTTATGTGTTGTTGGTCATAAAATGATATAGATTTCAACTTTATTTCAATCAAATTGTAACGTTTACGTATATTTATATACTTACTAACTGATTAATTAACTAACCTTAAAAAACCATGGAAAAATCAATTAAATCAAATGCCATCAATTATGGTCTATATTTAGGAATTGCGTTAGCAGCAATAAATATTCTAATTTATGTAATCGACATTAAACTTTTTAACAGTTTATTACTTGTTGCAGCGATATTTATTTCAATAATTGTGTTCGGAGTTTTGTCCATTAATTCATCTAAAAAAATATTAGGTGGCTTCATCTCATTTAAAAAAGCATTTACATCTTACTTCATAACAATTGCTTTAGGGCTATTTATAAGTTCGACTGTGTATTTTTTAATTTTTAATGTAGTAGATACGGAGGCTGCACAGATTCTAGCAGAAATGCAAGTTGAAAATCAAGTGAAAATGATGGAGAACTTTGGAGCTCCACAAGAGTCAATAGATCAAGCAGTAGTACAATTACAAGAAAATGACCCTTTCTCATTAGGAAATCAATTTTTAGGGTACTCTATTTTCCTTGTAATAATGAGTCTTATTGGTCTTATTGTAGCGGCAGTTACAAAAAAGAATGACCCTAACGAAGCTTAATTTTTTTATTTACATTTGAAGTCTAAACACTAGACCTCGAAACACATGAATATATCTATAGTCATTCCGCTTCTAAATGAAGCCGAGTCGCTAACAGAATTACACGATTGGATTGTATCTGTGATGCAATCCAATTCGTTTTCTTATGAAATTCTGTTCATCGACGATGGCAGTACAGATAATTCATGGCAAGTTATTTCTTCGCTTTCTAAAAAAGATACCAATGTAAAGGGTATTAGATTTCTTAAAAACTTTGGTAAATCTCAAGCGCTTCATGCTGGTTTTGCAGAAGTCACTGGTGATGTCGTAATTACTATGGATGCTGACTTACAGGATAATCCTGAAGAAATCCCTGAATTATATAGTATGATAACCGAGGATAATTTTGATTTGGTTTCTGGTTGGAAAAAGAAACGTTACGATTCTGTAATTGCAAAAAATTTACCATCAAAACTATTTAATTGGGCAGCAAGACGCACTTCTGGTGTTAAGCTAAATGACTTTAATTGTGGTCTCAAAGCTTATAAGAATATCGTTGTAAAAAACATTGATGTTAACGGAGAAATGCATCGCTACATACCCGTATTAGCTAAAAATGCAGGCTTTACTTCTATTGGAGAAAAGATTGTAAAACACCAAGCCAGAAAATACGGAACAACAAAATTTGGAATGAATCGCTTTATCAATGGATTTTTAGACCTGATTACTATTTGGTTCTTATCGCGTTTTGGTAAAAGACCAATGCATTTGTTTGGCGCCTTAGGTGTGATTATGTTTTTAATAGGTTTTACGTTTGCATTTTACATGGGTATAGATAAGCTTTTTCTAAATCCTTCAGGTAGATTAATTACTCAAAGGCCAACTTTTTATATTGCGCTAGCAACAATGATTATTGGAACTCAATCCTTTATTGCTGGTTTTTTAGGAGAACTTATATTGCGCTCTAAAAGAGATAACAAACGCTACCTTATAAAAGAGAATTTAAATCTAGATTAAATTCCATCATCATTCTTATTACCCATTATTCTAATTATGTACTTTTGTACCAATAATTAATAGACTATGTTGCATATAGAACCAGAAATTTTAAAAAAAGTAAACGAATGGTTAACACCAACTTTTGACAAAGAAACTCAGGAGAAAGTAAACCATATGGTTGCTGGTAACCCAAAAGAACTTAAAGAAAGTTTTTATAAAAATTTAGAATTCGGAACTGGTGGTATGCGAGGTGTTATGGGTGTTGGTAACAACCGTATCAACAAATATACACTCGGCAAAAACACACAAGGTCTTAGTAATTATTTAAAGCAATCGTTTCCTGACGAACAAGTAAAAGTTGCAATTGCATATGATTGTAGACACAACAGTAAAGTCTTCGGAAAAGTAGTTGCAGATGTGTTTTCGGCTAATGGCATACAAGTTTTCTTATTTGAAGACTTACGCCCTACTCCAGAGCTATCTTTTGCTTTAAAACATTTAGATTGCCATTGCGGTATTGTATTGACTGCATCACATAATCCACCAGAATACAACGGTTACAAAGTGTATTGGCAAGATGGCGGACAATTGGTGCCTCCTCAAGATGCTGAAATCATTTCTGAAATAAATAGTCTTGATTATTCTGAAATAAAATTTGAATCAAATGCAGATTTAATAAAATACATTGGTGAAGATGTCGATGATGTATTCATAAATGCATCTGTAAAAAATGGAAGCTTTGATACATCAGCAGAAGCTCGAAACAATTTAAATATTGTTTTTACTTCTTTACACGGTACGTCAATTGTTTCGATTCCTGAGACTCTAAAACGTGCAGGATATAACAATGTTCATATTGTACAAGAACAAGCAGAACCGAATGGTGATTTCCCAACAGTTGATTCACCAAACCCAGAAGAACCTGCTGCTCTTAAAATGGCTATGGAATTAGCAGAGAAAGTTAATGGAGATATAGTTATTGGTACTGACCCAGATAGTGACCGCGTTGGTATTGCAGTAAAAAACTCAGAAGGTAAAATTACATTACTCAATGGTAACCAAACCATGATTGTAATGACAGAGTTCCTTTTAAAACAATGGCAGAATAAAGGTAAATTAAAAGGGAAAGAGTTTATTGGCTCTACAATAGTTTCAACACCAATGATGAGTGTTTTAGCGGATTCATATAACACAGAATGCAAAATTGGATTGACTGGTTTTAAATGGATTGCAAAAATGATTAAAGACTTCCCAGAACTCGATTTTGTAGGTGGTGGTGAAGAAAGTTTTGGTTTTATGGTTGGTGATTTTGTACGTGACAAAGATGCCGTTACGTCGACATTATTAGCTTGTGAAATCGCTGCACAAGCAAAAGCAAATAGTAGTTCATTTTATGAGGAATTAATCAAACTTTACACAAAGCATGGCTTTTATAAAGAGCGTTTAATTTCATTAACAAAAAAAGGTATTGAAGGTGCCAATGAAATCAAACAGATGATGGTTGATGCTAGAGAAAATCCTTTAAAAGAAGTCAACGGCGAAAAAGTTGTCCTAATCGAAGATTACAAATTATCAGTTGCAAAAAATCTTCAAACACATGAAAGTTCTAAGCTAGATATTCCTGAGTCTAATGTCTTGATATATTATACCGAAAATGGAAGTAAAATAGCTTTAAGACCTAGCGGAACAGAACCAAAAATAAAATTTTACATCAGTGTAAATACAGAACTAGACAATGTGTCTGATTTTGATAAAACGGAGCAATTGTTGGAATCTAAGATTGATGCTATTCTAAAAGACATGAATATTTAGATGAACTATTTTAAACAAATCATACGCTTTGCGCTGCCTTACAAAACATACGCGGTACTAAACGTTATATGTAATATTTTTTACGCTTTATTTTCGGGACTATCCTTTATGGTATTAATGCCATTATTAGAGGTTTTATTTAATCCTGAAGCCGAAAAGCCAACATCAAAACCAGTTTATGAAGGTTTTACAGAGTTTGGGAATTATTTCAGTAATAGCCTTAATTATTACATTACAGATATAGCTGGGTCTGATGCTTCTAAAGCGTTAATTTTTGTTATAGTACTCATATTAAGTGTTTTCTTTTTAAAGAATCTTTTCAACTATTTAGCGATGTATTTTATTACGTTTTTACGTAATGGTGTTCTTAAAGATTTACGTAACGACTTATATGACAAAACATTAGAGCTTCCAGTTTCATTTTATTCTGAAAAGCGTAAAGGTGATATTTTAGCTCGTTTTGGGACTGATGTATTAGAAATTCAACACTCTTTTCTTTCAATTTTAGAATTGATATTTAGAGAACCGTTAACTATAATATTCACAATTCTTTTCATGCTTACAATTAGTGTAAAGCTGACAATATTTGTGTTTATTTTTATTCCAATTTCGGGATTTATCATCTCACTGATTGGCAAAAGTCTTAAACGTAAATCCGATAAAGTTCAAAAGGAACAAGGCACTTTTTTATCTATTTTGGAAGAGACTTTAGGCGGACTTAAGGTTATAAAAAGTTATAATTCTGAAAATAATTTTGCATCAAAGTTTCAAAATTCTACAAATCGTTTTTTTAAATTTTCAAATTCATTATTAAACCGAACAAATCTAGCAAAACCAACAAGCGAATTTTTAGGAATCGGTGTTATTGGTGTTTTACTTTGGTTTGGTGGTCGTATGGTTTTAGTTGATGGCACATTAGACGGCAAACAGTTCATCGTATTTATGGGACTTGCCTACAACATCTTAACACCTGCAAAAGCAATTAGTAAAGCTAGTTACAGTGTTAAAAAAGGTAATGCTGCAGCAGAACGAGTTTTAGAGATTTTAAATACTGAATCTCCAATAAAAGATAAAAATAATGCTAAGTCCAAAGACGACTTTAATTCCGAAATTGGTATTAATAACATCTCTTTTAAATATGAAGACGATTTAGTTTTAAAGGATTTCACACTAAAAGTCCCAAAAGGAAAAAGTGTTGCACTTGTTGGACAGTCAGGTAGCGGAAAAAGTACCATTGCTAACTTGGTGACACGTTTTTACGATGTTAATCAAGGTGATATTTCTATCGATGGTAATGATATTCGTGATTTGAAAAAATCCTCACTTCGCGGATTAATGGGATTAGTTACTCAAGACTCAATTCTATTCAACGATACTGTAAAAAATAATATCCTTATTGGAAAAGAAGATGCATCTGATGACGACGTTATTGAAGCTTTAAAAATAGCTAATGCTTGGGAGTTTGTTAAAGATTTAAAAGGTGGCTTAAATTTTAATATTGGTGATGGTGGAACTAAGATTTCTGGTGGACAAAAGCAGCGTCTTAGTATTGCACGTGCAGTTTTAAAAAATCCACCGATTATGATTTTGGATGAGGCTACCTCAGCTCTAGATACTGAGAGTGAACGTTTAGTACAAGTAGCTTTAGAAAACATGATGAAAAACAGAACATCAATTGTTATTGCACATCGCTTATCTACTATTCAAAATGCAGATCAGATTGTTGTAATGTCAAAAGGTCAAATAGCCGAACAAGGTACACATACCGAACTTTTAGCAAAAGATGGTGTCTACAAAAAACTTGTTGAGATGCAGAGTTTTGAATAATTAATGTCATTTAGAACATAGCGAAAAATCTAAACTTATTGCTTTTTACTAATTCAAATTAAACCATTTCTAATTACCTTAGTCAAAGTTTCAAATAACAGATTTGTTGACAGAAGAATTAGATTTAATATCACGTTTACAAAACGATGACACTAAAGAAACCGCTTTTAGAGAGTTATTATCTCTTTACAAAGAAAGGCTCTATTGGCATATTCGTAAAATTGTGATAAATCATGACGATACCGATGATGTACTTCAGAATACTTTTATTAAAATTTTCCGAAGTATAGATAAGTTCAAAGGAGATAGTAAGCTTTATTCTTGGATGTACCGAATAGCTACAAACGAATCGATTACACATATCAATAAAAATGCAAAACGATTAAAAATCTCTAACGAAGAAGTTCAGAATAACGTCATAAATAATTTGCAAGCCGATATTTACTTTGAAGGTAATGATATTCAAATCAAACTTCAGAAAGCTATTGCAACTTTACCGCAAAAACAACAATTAGTATTTAATATGCGCTATTTTGACGATATGAAATATAAAGATATTGCCAATGTATTAGAAACCAGCGAAGGTGCTTTAAAAGCTTCCTATCATATAGCAGCAAAAAAAATTCAAACCTTTTTAACCTCTGATTAGTTCTTAGAAATTTTATAAAGAAGAATTAAACCTTTTAGAAAATTAATAGTCAAAGAAACAGAAAAAGATACTGAAAAAGATACTGAAACAAGTTCAGCACAAAGTGAAAGAAGATAAATTACATAGCGTCAATTCAACTGGGTTTAAAACTCCAAAAGATTATTTTGAATCATTTGATGAAAAGTTAATGCAACGATTAAATGAAGAAAAATTAATGGAAGGCATTTCATCACCTGGTTTTACAGTACCAAAAGATTATTTTGCATCTGTTGAAACAGAGATTCTTAATAAAGTAACTTCTGAAAGTAACACTAAAGTTGTTCGTCTATTTTCAAGAAAACAATTGTATTTCGTTTCCGGAATTGCAGCTTCTCTCCTACTGATGCTTGCTATTTTTAATGGTTCGACCACTGAAGAGTTATCTGTAGAAATGGTAGAATCGTATTTTGAAAGTAGTGATATTAATAGTTACGAATTAGCTCAGATGATGTCAGATACAGATTTTTTAGAAGACGACTTTATTGTTACAGAAACAATTTATACTGAAGAAAATCTTGAAACTTATCTATTAGAAAATACAGATATAGAATCAATTATAGAATAAAATAATTATGAAAAAAATACTACTCATACTATCACTATTCTTTGGCTTAGTAAGCTTTGCGCAAAGAGGTCAAATGAAAGAACGAATAAAAGCACAAAAAGTAGCTTTTATTACTGAAAAACTAAGTTTAACTGCAGATGAAGCTGAAAAATTTTGGCCAATTTATAATGCTTTTGAAACCACAACAGATAATATTAGGTCAAAAGATCTTAGAGATGTTAAACAATCTGTAAGACGTAATCCTGACATGTCTGACGCTGAAGCTAATAAAGTATTAGACAAACTTCTTAAAGCTGAGAATAATATGCATAAAGCTAAGGTTAAATTAATTTCAGATTTAAAAGGCGTTATACCTGTAAAAAAAATTATTCGTCTCAAAAGAGCCGAAGATGAATTTAACAGAGAGCTATTAAAAAAATTAAGAGATAGACGAAAAAGAGATTAAAAAAAGAAGCCAATTGGCTTCTTTTTTTATCTAAACAGTAGTTTGCTAATTCTTCCTCGACCTGCAGTATAAGCAGTAGAGTCGTTCACAAATCTTAGAGCATAAAAACCTTCATCACTAAGATGTGTCCAAGATTGACCAGCGTCATTACTGTAGTCAATACCTTTAAAACCAACTGCAACTAATTCTTTAGCATTACTATTAGGCACATATTGGACGCAACTACGGTAACCAGGATTTTCTCCATCAGCAACTAATTGCCAGGTTTCCCCACCATCATTTGTTCTTATTTTGTTTCCAATATTTCCATCAGCATCTGTATAATCACCACCAATAGCAAACCCATTTTTTACATCATAAAAATCTAAAGAATATATGCCAGTAGTCGGTTTACCTTGCACAATTGGAGTATTAAAAATCTCCCATGTTTTGCCTTTGTTTGGTGAGTACAAAATGCGGCTAGCCATTCCACCAGTAGCAATCCAAGTTTCGTCACCTACAATGGCAATGTTTGTGTCACTTGCTGCAAAAGCGGCTTCACCTTCAACGGATTTCGGCAAAATATCGCATGATAATTTTTGCCATGATTCACCAGAATCTCTAGTGATAATAATACTTATACAATCGTCAGTTGGATCACCCATTGCGATACCTTCTTTATCATTCCAAAACTTAATTGCATCATAAAAAACCTTGTCGTGACGTTCTTCATAAACCATTTCAACACGTTTTGCCTTTTTGGATAATTTATAAAGTCTTGCTGGGTTTGCAATTGATAAAGCAAATAGATGACCATTAATTTCTTCTACAGCTCTAAAGTGTAAAGGTAAACTATCACCTTTGTAAACGTATTTAAAATGATTTTTACCATTTTTAACTTTAAAATCAGTGATGTCGATTTTTAATTCTTTATTCAATGCTCTTTTACCAAAATGGTCAGCACTTCCGTAAAACAAGTACTCCTCATTAAAATCTATGGCTCTAACGCTTAATGTAGAATCTACCATTATGTCTTCTACAACAATTTTTGAAATTAACTCAGGTCGCTTATAATCTTCTTGACAAGAAAAGAGGCAAATCACAAGAAATATTAAAATAAGGTTTCGCATTGGTTTTTAATTTTTGATAAAATTAATAAAATTAAAATCGTAGTTAATTACTCATTTATTTATCTTTCTACTGTTCAATAAATAAAGAAAAATAGAAGTATTAAACGTTTAATTACAAAGTAATTAATTAGTAGAATCATTAAATAATACTAACTTTGCACGCTGAATTTTTTTATACTATGCGACTACACAGAAACTTATGCTTTGCAGTAATTGATGGCTTACACCTAATCTTTAATGAAGGTGAATATGCCGACAAAGTGGTTCAAAAACTTTTGAAACGCGATAAGCGCTGGGGAAGTCGTGATCGCGGTTTTGTAGCAGAAACGGTGTACCAAATCGTTAGATATAAAAGATTATATGCAGAAATTGCTGATGTTAAGGAGCCTTTTCATAGAGATAATTTATGGCGGATTTTTGCTGTTTGGGCTACATTAAGAGGTATTACACTTCCCGATTGGAAATATTTTACAGATACACCAACACGAAAAATCAAAGGACGTTTTGACGAGCTTTCTAAAACAAGAAAACTAAGAGAATCTGTACCTGATTGGATGGATAACTTAGGACTTGAAGAACTTGGTGAAAAATTATGGACTGCAGAAATAGCTATGCAAAACCAGCAAGCCGATGTTATTCTTAGGGTTAATACTTTAAAGACAAATAAAAAAGATTTGCAAGCCAAATTGGCCTCTGAAGATATTGAAACCGAGTTTTTACCAAATCATCCATCTGCTTTAAAATTAGTAGAACGTGCAAATGTTTTTAAGACTGAAGCTTTTAAAAATGGTTGGTTCGAAGTACAAGACGCTTCTTCACAATTGGTTGCAGATTTTCTAGACGTAAAGCCGGGCATGAAAGTTGTGGATGTTTGTGCAGGTGCTGGTGGTAAAACATTGCATTTGGCGTCTTTAATGGAAAATAAAGGACAAATCATTGCTATGGATATTTACGAGAGTAAATTAAAGAAACTTAAAATACGAGCACGTAGAAACGGTGTTCATAATATTGAGTTAAAGGCAATTGAAAACACAAAACCTGTTAAGAAATTACATGGCAAAGCAGACAGATTATTAATTGACGCACCATGTTCTGGCTTAGGCGTTTTAAGACGTAATCCAGATGCTAAATGGAAATTACAACCTGAATTTATTGAGAATATTAAAAAAACTCAAGAAGAGGTTTTAGAACAATACTCTAAAATGGTAAAAGATGGCGGTAAAATGGTATATGCTACCTGCTCAATTTTACCATCTGAAAATGAAAAACAAGTTGAAAAATTCTTAACTTCGGAAAATGGAAAGAATTTTAAACTTGTAAAAGACAAAAAAATATTAGCCCACAAATCTGGCTTTGATGGTTTTTACATGGCCTTACTGGAAAAAAATTAATTCTTATGAAACACATTTACCAACTCTTTTTATTATTAGCAACTGGTGTTTTTAGCCAAACAGTTGTTCCTCCTGCAAATTTATCTACTTACTACGACAGTAGTAATATAGAATATTCCGCATCAAATTCAGACTTATATGATGAATTAGCAACTATCATTATAGGAAGTCACTCAACCTTCTTAACATATGGGCAAAGACATAATTTTTTATATGACGCAGACACTTCATCTAATGATCCAAATAATGTAACTCTTATTTACAGTGGTGACGTTCAACCAGACGACCAATGGTTATCAGGTAATAATCCTAACACACCTCAGACTTACAATACAGAGCATGTATATCCACGTTCTTTACTAGGCTCTGGAACTGCAGAAGCTGATTTACACTTGTTACGTGCTTGTATCATAAGTGTTAATTCGTTAAGAGGTAATGATCCTTTTAGAGATGGCTCAGGAAACTATTTCTCATCAAATAACGAGTTTTTTCCAGGTAATGACTGGCGTGGAGATGTTGCTAGAATAATAATGTACGTTAATCTTAGGTATAATGAACCATTTACTGATGTGGGTTCGCTTGCTTTATTTTTAGAATGGAACGCCGCTGACCCAGTAGTTGATAACGGAATAGAAGATAACAGAAATACAGTTATAAGCGGAGCACAAGGAAATAGAAATCCATTTGTAGATAATCCTTATTTAGCAACTTTAATTTGGGGAGGCACACCAGCACAAAACAGATGGACAGTTTTATCAACAGAAGATTTTGAGCAAGAGAAAATCAAAGTATACCCAAATCCTGTTCAAGGAAATGAAGTTACAATACTTTCTAACAAAGCGATTATAGCAGAAGTTTATGATGTGCTTGGAAAAAAAGTCAAAAAGCAAAATTTAACATCAAATCAAAAAAAGCTTAATATTGCTAACCTAAAAAAAGGTGTATACTTATTAAGACTAAAAACAGACAATGGCATAGTTACAAAGAAATTAATAAAACAATAATTTATCATTTTAAAAGCGACTCATAAAGTCGCTTTTTTTATGCCTATTTTTGAATACACTAATAATCAAATCATGAAATCAATTTTATTCTCATTTCTTTTTTTATTAACTATAAATTTAAATGCTCAAAAAACTGTTTTTTCAAAAGAATACGGTATCTCACTTACTGTACCTAATGACGTTTACAAATATGAAACTGAAGCAGTAACAGTATTAGGCTACGAGTCCGAAGATGAGAATTTATCAGTAGATATTGAGGTCTTTAACATAAGTGAACAACTAGAAAGCTTTATAAAATCTCAAAAAAATGGTGCCGTCAATACCGCCAAAGGCTTAGGCTTAAAGAAAGTAACTTATGGAGGAATCGTTCCAAATATTAAAAATGCACATTATGCTATTGCCCATGATTATTATGATGGTGAAGATAACCTAGTTTATGTTATTGCTGCCATCAACCCAAAAAAACAATTAGCATACGAAATCACAATTTACATGTACGATAATAATACCTCTGTTGGCAAAGACATTCTTAATAGTTTCAGGCTTATCAATTAATAGTCATTTACAAGTTTTAATAACCCGTGAATAACTCTAAATTTTCGATGGAATAATTTGCTTTTAATAGACTTAAAAAAACTAAATTTACACCTTCATAACTCAACAAAATTCACATAATGATTCATTTCTTCGGAAACCAAAACAGTAACGTATTTGCTGTTCAAGCAACAAAAGAATTATCAACAGAAACCATCTCAAAATTAGTATGGCTATTTGGCGACCAACCAAAAATAGAACAAGCATCAATCGATGCTTTTTTTGTTGGACCACGAGCAGCAATGATTACGCCTTGGAGTACAAATGCTGTCGAAATCACTCAAAACATGGGAGTTTCTGATATAATCCGTATTGAAGAATTTAAAGCTATAGATTCAGACTTTTCAGACTTTGACCCAATGATTTCTGAAAAATATAATAGTTTAACTCAAGATATTTTTACAATAGAAATTCAGCCAGAAGCCATTTTAAATATTGAAGATATTTCAGTATACAACCAACAAGAAGGTTTATCATTAAGTGAAGAAGAAGTTGCGTACTTAGAAGATGTATCAAAGAAAATAGGACGTCCATTAACAGACTCTGAAGTTTTTGGATTTTCTCAAGTAAATTCTGAGCACTGTCGCCATAAAATTTTTAACGGCACATTTGTTATCGATGATGAAGAAAAACCAACATCGCTTTTTAAGTTAATCAAAGAAACTTCGAAACAAAATCCTAACGATATTGTTTCAGCATATAAGGATAACGTAGCGTTTATAAAAGGGCCAAAAGTGGAGCAATTTGCACCAAAACGTGCCGATGTTCCAGATTTTTATACAACTGAAGATTACGATTCTGTAATTTCCCTAAAAGCCGAAACACATAATTTTCCAACAACTGTAGAACCTTTTAACGGTGCAGCCACAGGTTCTGGTGGAGAAATTAGAGACAGACTTGCTGGCGGAAAAGGGTCTCTACCTTTGGCAGGCACAGCGGTTTATATGACTTCATATTCGCGATTAGAGCAAGACAGACCTTGGGAACAAAAATTTGAGGCTCGTAAATGGCTTTATCAAACACCTATTGATATTTTAATTAAAGCATCAAACGGAGCTTCAGACTTTGGAAACAAATTTGGGCAACCGCTTATTTGTGGTTCAGTCTTAACTTTTGAACATGAACAAAATGACAGAAAGTTAGGTTACGACAAAGTTATCATGCAAGCTGGTGGTATTGGTTACGGAAAAGCTGACCAAGCTTTAAAAGACACCCCAGAAACTGGTGATAAAATCGTCATTCTTGGTGGTGAAAATTATCGTATTGGTATGGGTGGCGCAGCCGTTTCATCGGCAGATACTGGTGAGTTTTCTTCAGGAATTGAATTAAACGCTGTGCAACGCTCTAACCCAGAGATGCAAAAACGTGCAGCTAATGCAGTTCGTGGTATGGTTGAAAGCGAAGAGAATTTTATAGTTTCTATTCATGACCATGGTGCTGGTGGACATTTAAATTGCCTATCGGAATTAGTTGAAGATACTGGTGGGAAAATAGACTTAGACAAACTACCTGTTGGTGACCCTACATTATCAGATAAAGAAATTATTGGCAACGAATCTCAAGAACGTATGGGATTAGTTATTGCTGATAAACACCTCGATACATTACACAAAATAGCAGACAGAGAACGCTCGCCAATATACGATGTTGGTGAAGTTACTGGTGACCATAGGTTTACATTCAAGTCTAAAACAAATGGTAATTCGCCAATGGATTTGGCTTTAGAAGACATGTTTGGGAGTTCTCCAAAAACTATAATGACTGACAAAACTGTTGAACGTAATTATGGAGGAATTTCATACAATCCAGATGATATTTACGACTACCTAGACCAAGTGCTTCAGCTTGAAGCTGTAGCATGTAAAGACTGGCTGACTAATAAAGTTGACCGTTGTGTTGGCGGAAAAGTTGCCAAGCAACAATGTGTTGGCGCATTACAATTACCACTAAATAACGTTGGTGTTATGGCACTGGATTATAATGGTAAAGAAGGTATTGCTACCTCAATTGGACACTCGCCTATTTCTGGTTTAATTGACCCTATTGCAGGAAGTCGTAATAGTATTACTGAAGCATTAACCAACATCATTTGGGCACCACTAAAAGATAATTTAAAAAGTGTTTCATTATCTGCAAACTGGATGTGGCCTTGTAAAAATGAAGGTGAAGATGCTAGATTATATGAAGCAGTAAAAGCCATTTCAGAATTCTCTATCGATTTGGGTATTAACGTACCGACTGGTAAAGATTCATTATCAATGAAGCAAAAATACCCAGATGGCGATGTGATTTCTCCTGGTACGGTTATTATTTCTGCTGCTGCAAATTGTAATGATATTACAAATGTGATTGAGCCCGTTTTTCAGCATGGAAAAGGAGATATTTATTACATCAACATATCTCAAGACAATTTTAAACTAGGAGGAAGTTCATTCGCTCAAATCAACAATAAAATTGGCAGTAATACGCCAAGTGTAAAAAGCGCAGCTTACGTAAAAACTGTCTTTAACACAACACAGAAACTAATAAAAACTAAGAAAATTGTTGCAGGACATGATGTTGCTTCTGGTGGTTTAATAACAACTTTGTTAGAACTATGTTTTGCTGAAAATAATTTGGGTGCAGAACTAGACTTAACTGCATTGCAACAAAAAGATTCTATTAAAGTATTATTTGCTGAAAATTCTGGAATAGTGTTCCAATCCTCAGACAACAGTATTGAAGCTGAATTATCTGCAGCTAATATAGACTTCCATAATATTGGAAAAGTTACTAAAAGTGACACGCTAAGCGTGATTAACCAAAACGATGTTTTTACCATGACTGTTTCTAGATTAAGAGATATGTGGTACAAGACTTCATATTTACTAGACCAAAAACAAACGGCAAATGGTTTAGCAAAAGACCGTTTTAAAAATTATAAAAATCAGCCATTAGCTTATACGTTTCCTGAAAAATTTACAGGCGTTTTAGAAGATTACAAAAACAATACAAACAAACCGAAAGCTGCTATTATCCGCGAAAAAGGAAGTAACTCAGAACGAGAAATGGCAAATGCGATGTATTTAGCTGGTTTTGATGTAAAAGATGTACACATGACAGATTTAATATCTGGTCGTGAAACTTTAGAAGACATTCAATTCATAGGTGCTGTTGGCGGATTCTCTAATTCTGACGTTTTAGGTTCGGCAAAAGGTTGGGCAGGTGCTTTTAAATACAATGAAAAAGCAAACAAAGCACTAAAAAACTTCTTTAAAAGAGAAGATACCTTATCTGTAGGTATCTGTAATGGCTGTCAATTATGGATGGAACTAGACCTTATTAATCCAGACCATGATCTACACGGAAAAATGACGTACAATAATTCTGGTAAACACGAAAGCGCATTTACATCTGTAGAGGTTCAAGAAAACAATTCTATAATGCTTTCAACTTTAACAGGCACTACATTGGGTGTTTGGATTTCTCACGGTGAAGGTAAATTTAGCTTACCATATTCAGAAGACAAGTATGATATCGTTGCTAAATATGCTTATGAAGCCTATCCACACAACCCAAATGGCTCGGACTTTAATACAGCGATGTTGTGTGATAAAACAGGTCGTCACTTAGTAACTATGCCACACATTGAGCGTTCTACGTTTCCATGGAATTGGGCGAACTATCCAACCGACAGAAATGATAAAGTGTCACCTTGGCTAGAGGCGTTTGTAAATGCAAGACTATGGATTGAAAAGCAATAAATATTTGTTAAAAACTCATTCTCATTTTTAATCATTCAAAATACTAATGTTAATTTTCATATTTTCGTAATATTGCTTTCCTATAATTGAATTTTGACTATGACAGAAATAAAACGACTTTTTGATTTTCCGTACCACCAATTAAAGCATAATCCAAATGATAGCGCCTTGGTAACTAAATATGATGGAAAATGGACACCTATGTCTACACAAGAATATTTAGATAAGGCAAATGCGATAAGTCGTGCACTTTTGAGAATGGGAGTTCAAAAAGGTGATAAAATTGCCTTAATTTCTTCAACAAATCGTACCGAATGGAATATCATGGATATAGGTACATTACAAGTTGGTGCTACCAATGTACCAATTTATCCTACTATTTGTGCAGAAGATTATGAATATGTCTTAAATCATAGTGAATCTACATATTGCTTTGTATCTGATGCCGAAGTATTAGAAAAAGTAAATAAAATAAAAGCAAAAACTCAGCTTAAAGAAGTATATTCTTTTAACCAAATCGATGGGTGTAAGCATTACTCAGAATTATTTGAACTTGGAAAAGACGACAGTAACCAATCTGAGGTTGAAGCCCGTAAAGATAAAGTTAAATCTGAAGATTTAGCAACTATCATTTATACTTCTGGTACTACAGGAAAACCAAAAGGTGTTATGTTGAGCCACTGGAATATTACAAGTAATGTATTAGCAAGTTCACCTAGAGTACCTCTTCCAGAAACTGGAGGAACACGTGTATTAAGCTTTTTGCCTATTTGCCACATTTTTGAGCGTGTCCTAATTTATGTATACCAGTATGCTGGTACATCAATTTATTTTGCTGAAGCTTTAGATAAAATCGGCGACAACGCTAAAGAAATAAAACCTAACCTTATGAGTGTTGTACCTAGACTACTTGAAAAGGTTTTTGACAAAATAATGCTTAAAGGCGAAGACCTAACTGGTATAAAAAAAGCATTATTCTTTTGGGCTGTAAGACTAGGTGAAAAATGGGAACCTTACGGCGCCAATGGTGCTTTTTATGAATTTAAATTAAAGATAGCAAACAAACTTATCTTTAGTAAATGGAGAGACGCTTTAGGCGGAAATCTATACACTATGGTATCCGGAAGTGCAGCGCTTCAACCACGATTAGCTAGAGTCTTTGGAGCAGCTGGCATGAGAGTCATGGAAGGTTATGGGCTAACAGAAACCTCACCTGTCGTTTCCGTAGGATTATACAAGGACAATATGTACCAAGTAGGTACTGTAGGTAAACCAATACCAGATGTTGAAGTTAAAATTGCAGATGACGGAGAACTTTTAATAAAAGGGCCAAATGTAATGATGGGTTATTATAAAGACCCTGAAAAAACGGCTTCAGTAATGACTGACGATTATTTTCATACTGGAGATAAAGGAGAAATCACCCATGACGGATTCTTAAAAATTACTGGACGTAAAAAAGAAATGTTTAAAACTTCTGGAGGAAAATATGTCATTCCGACACTTCTAGAAAATGACCTTAAACAATCTTTATTTATAGAACAAGTTATGGTTGTCGGTGAAGGCGAAAAAATGCCGGGTGCAATCATTCAGCCTAACTTTGAGTTTATAAAAGACTGGATAGAACATAAAGGTCACGAAATTGGTACATCTGAAAGTGAGATTGCATCTTCAGAAATTGTAATAAAACGCATTCAAAAAGAAGTCGATAAATACAATAAAAACTTTGGGAAATGGGAACAAATAAAACGTTTTGAGCTCACACCTACTGTTTGGTCTATTGATAACGGTGAATTAACACCGACTATGAAAATGAAAAGAAACGTGATTAAAGAGATGTATAATCATCTCTATGAAAAAATTTATAGACCTTAACTTACACAGAAAATAATAATACAAACCTGCTCTTATAGCAGGTTTTTTTGTTCTTCTTATTTACTAGAAGATAAAAAATACTATGCGTGCATAATTTATTCACATATACTATGCGTGCATAGTATTTTTTATTATATTTGTTTCCCTAACACGAAAACGTTTGAGTTTGAAAGACAAAACTATAGACTATGTATTGAGAACAACTTGGTTGGCTATCAATAAAATGTATAACGAAGAAGCTGCGCAATTTGGTGTTACCATGGCTACAGGCTTTGCTTTGTTAAGTATAGATCCAGAAGAAGGAACACCTTCTACTTCTTTAGGTCCTAAAATGGGTATGGAAGCAACTAGCCTTTCACGAACACTTAAGACTATGGAAGAAAAAGGTCTCATCGTACGTAAACCAAATCCCGAAGATGGTCGTGGTGTACTAATCCATTTAACCGATTTCGGTAAAGAAAAACGAAACTATTCTCGTGATCGCGTTTTGACATTCAATAATGCAATAAGAGAAAATGCTTCTGAAGAAGAGTTATTAGGCTTCTACAAAGTCGCAGAGGTTATCAATCGCATGATTTCAAATAAAAAAATATACAATCAAAAAGAAACAATTCTAAAATAATGAGTAAACGTAGAATTAATAAAATAGCAATTATTGGCTCTGGTATAATGGGTAGCGGTATTGCTTGTCATTTTGCCAATATTGGTGTTGATGTCTTGTTATTAGACATTGTACCAAGAGAATTAAACGACAAAGAAAAAGCCAAAGGCTTAACTCTTGAAGACAAAATAGTCAGAAACAGGTTAGTAAACGATGCTCTAACAGCGTCTTTGAAGTCAAAACCTTCTCCTATTTATAAACAGTCTTTCGCAAAACGAATTACCACTGGTAATTTAGAAGATGATATTGCAAAAGTTGCTCATGTCGATTGGATTATGGAAGTTGTTGTTGAGAGATTAGATATCAAGCAACAAGTTTTTGAAAAACTTGAGAAACATAGAACTCCAGGCACACTAATAACATCAAATACCTCTGGTATTCCTATTAAGTTTATGAATGAAGGACGAAGTGAAGATTTCCAGAAACACTTCTGTGGTACACACTTCTTTAACCCTGCGCGTTACTTAAAATTATTCGAAATCATTCCAGGACCAAAAACAGATGCTTCGGTTTTAAAATTCTTAAATGGATATGGAGAACAATTCTTAGGAAAAACATCTGTAATTGCTAAAGATACACCTGCATTTATTGGAAACCGTGTTGGTATTTTCTCAATCATGAGTTTATTCCATACCGTAAAGGAAATTGATTTAACCATCGAAGAAGTTGATAAATTATCTGGCCCAGTAATTGGTCGTCCAAAATCAGCAACTTTTAGAACAGTTGATGTCGTTGGTTTAGATACGTTAGTTCATGTGGCTAATGGTATTGCAGACAATTGTAAAGATGACGAACGCTTAGAGCTTTTCAAACTTCCAGATTTCATCAATACTATGATGGAAAATAAATGGTTAGGAAGTAAAACTGGGCAAGGTTTTTACAAAAAAAATGTTTCTGCAGATGGTAAAAAAGAAATTTTAAGTCTTGATTTAAACACTTTAGAATATAGAGAAAAGAAACGTGCAAAATTTGCAACGTTAGAATTGACTAAAACTATTGATAAAGTTGCAGACCGTTTCAAAGTATTGGTAAAAGGAAAAGATAAAGCAGGAGAATTCTATAGAAAAAGTTTTTCGGCATTATTTGCTTACGTATCTAACCGTATTCCTGAAATATCAGATGAATTATATAAAATTGATGATGCTATGAAAGCTGGATTTGGTTGGGAACATGGTCCTTTCCAAATTTGGGACGCCATTGGTGTTGAAAAAGGAATTGAAATGATGCAAGCCGAAGGTTTAAAACCTGCTGATTGGGTTGCAGATATGCTAGAATCTGGAAGCGATAGCTTCTACTCTATCAAAGACGGTGCAACATACTTCTATGATATTCCAAAGAAAGAACAAGAAAAAGTTCCTGGACAGGATGCGTTTATAATTTTAGATAATATTAGAAAAACAACAGAAGTATTTAGTAATTCTGGAGTTTCAATTCAAGATTTAGGTGATGGTATTCTTAATGTAGAATTCCAATCTAAGATGAATACTATTGGTGGTGATGTTCTAGCAGGTATTAATAAAGGTATTGATTTAGCAGAAAAAGATTTTGCTGGATTAATCGTAGGTAATCAAGGTCCAAATTTCTCAGTTGGCGCAAACATCGGAATGATATTCATGATGGCTGCAGAGCAAGAATATGACGAGCTTAATATGGCTATCAAATACTTCCAAGACACAATGATGCGTATGCGTTATTCTTCAATACCAACAATTTCTGCACCTCACGGTATGGCACTTGGTGGTGGTTGCGAAATTTCATTACACGCAGATAAAATTGTTGCTGCAGCAGAAACTTACATGGGACTTGTAGAGTTTGGTGTTGGTGTGATTCCTGGTGGTGGAGGCTCTAAGGAAATGGCCTTAAGAGCATCAGACACTTTCAGAAAAGGTGATGTTCAATTAAATACACTGCAAGAATACTTCCTAACTATTGGTATGGCTAAAGTGTCTACCTCTGCATACGAAGCTTTTGATTTAGGTTTAATGCAACAAGGAAAAGATTTTGTTGTGGTTAATAAAGACCGTCAAATAGCAACAGCAAAGGCACACGCAAAACTAATGGCTGATGCTGGATACACGCAACCAGTAAAACGAAATGATGTTTTAGTATTAGGAAAGCAAGCACTAAGTATGTTTATGGTTGGTACAGATTCTATGCAAGACAGTAAATACATTAGCGAACACGACCGTAAAATTGCAAATAAATTAGGTTATGTAATGGCTGGAGGAGATTTGTCTGAACCAACTAGAGTATCTGAACAATACCTATTGGATATTGAAAGAGAAGCTTTCTTGAGTTTATGTACAGAACGTAAAACATTAGAGAGAATCCAACACATGCTAACAAAAGGTAAACCTTTAAGAAACTAAGAAAAAGATGAAAACAGCATATATAGTGAAAGCATATAGAACCGCAGTTGGTAAAGCACCAAAAGGCGTGTTCCGTTTTAAAAGAACAGATGAGTTGGCAGCAGAAACCATCAAACATATGATGAAAGAGCTACCAAATTTAGATCCAAAACGTATTGACGATGTTATTGTTGGTAATGCAATGCCAGAAGGTTCTCAAGGATTAAATATGGCGCGTTTAATCTCTTTAATGGGATTAGAAGTTATTGATGTTCCTGGTGTAACCGTAAACCGTTTTTGCTCTTCTGGAGTTGAAACAATCGGTATGGCTACAGCAAAAATACAAGCTGGCATGGCAGATTGTATCATCGCTGGTGGTGCAGAAAGTATGAGTAGCGTTCCAATGACAGGTTTTAAACCAGAATTGAATTACGATGCTATTGTAAAAACTGGTAACGAAGATTATTATTGGGGAATGGGTAATACTGCTGAAGCAGTTGCAAATCAATTCAATGTATCTCGTGAAGACCAAGATGAGTTTGCATACAAATCACACATGAAAGCGTTACGCGCACAAGCCGAAAACCGTTTTCAAGACCAAATTGTACCAATAAATGTTGAACAAACTTACATTGATGCGAACGGAAAGAAAGCGACAAAATCATATACCGTAACTAAAGACGAAGGTCCAAGAAAAGGGACCAGTAAAGAAGCATTAGCTAAACTAAGGGCTGTTTTTGCAGCTGGCGGAAGTGTTACTGCAGGTAACTCATCACAAATGAGTGATGGTGCAGCATTCGTAATGGTTATGAGCGAAGACATGGTTAAGGAGTTAAACTTAGAGCCAGTTGCACGTATGGTAAACTATGCTGCTGCAGGTGTTGAACCTCGTATTATGGGTATTGGTCCAGTAAAAGCTATTCCCAAAGCACTGAAACAAGCTGGTCTAAAACAAGATGATTTATCATTAATTGAATTGAATGAAGCCTTCGCTTCTCAATCTCTTGCTGTTATTAGAGAATTAGACTTAAATCTGGATATCATTAACGTTAATGGTGGCGCAATTGCTCTTGGTCATCCACTAGGATGTACTGGCGCTAAATTGTCAGTGCAATTATTTGACGAAATGCGTAAACAAAATATGCAAGGTAAATATGGTGCAGTTACCATGTGTGTAGGTACTGGTCAAGGTGCTTGTGGCCTATTTGAATTTTTAAATTAAGAAAGTAAAGAAATTAAGATTATATAGTAGTTATGGAAGCAACTCAAGAAAAAGAATTACTAAGAGGCGGACAGTTCTTAGTAAAAGAAACAAAATGCGAAGACGTATTTACTCCTGAAGATTTTTCAGAAGAACAGAATATGATGAAAGAAGCGGTGATGGAATTCAACGAGCGTGAAATCATTGCACACAAACCAAGATTTGAAGCTAAAGATTATGCATTAACTGAAGAAGTTATGCGCAAAGCCGGAGAATTAGGATTCTTAGGTGTAGCAGTTCCTGAAGCTTATGGTGGATTAGGAATGGGATTTGTTTCTACCTGCTTAACCTGTGATTATATTTCTTCTGGAACAGGTTCTTTTAGTACTGCTTTTGGAGCGCATACAGGAATTGGCACTATGCCAATAACATTATATGGAACTGAAGCTCAAAAACAAAAATACGTACCTAAATTGGCTTCTGGTGAGCAGTTTGGTGCTTATTGTTTAACTGAACCGGGTGCAGGTTCGGATGCTAATTCTGGTAAGACAACTGCTGAGTTAACTGCAGATGGAAAGTCTTATAAAATTAACGGACAGAAAATGTGGATATCCAATGCAGGTTTCTGTAGTGTGATGATAGTTTTTGCTCGTATAGAAGATGACAAAAATATTACTGGTTTCATCGTTGAATATGATGGAGATAATCCAAACGGAATTACTTTAGGAGAAGAAGAACACAAATTAGGTATTAGAGCAAGTTCTACACGTCAAGTATTCTTTAACGATACTGTTGTACCTGTAGAAAATATGTTAGCAGGTCGTGGCGAAGGTTTTAAAATTGCAATGAATGCTTTAAATGTTGGACGTATTAAATTAGCGGCTGCGTGTTTAGATTCTCAAAGACGTATAATCACTACTGGTGTAGAATATGCTACGGAAAGAAAACAATTTAAAACACCTATCGCTGATTTTGGTGCTATTAAAATGAAATTAGCCAAAATGGCAACAGACGCCTATGCTGGTGAATCTGCAACGTATCGTGCTGCTAAAAATATTGAAGACCGTATCGCTTTACGTGAAGCTGCTGGTAATACTCACCAAGAAGCAGAACTTAAAGGCGTTGAGGAATATGCTATTGAATGTTCCATCTTAAAAGTAGCCGTATCAGAAGACGTACAGAATTGTGCTGACGAAGGTATCCAAATTTTTGGTGGTATGGGATTCTCTGAAGAAACACCTATGGAAGCTGCTTGGAGAGATGCGCGTATAGCACGTATCTACGAAGGAACTAACGAAATTAATAGAATGCTTTCTGTTGGTATGTTAGTGAAGAAAGCAATGAAAGGTCATGTAGATTTATTAGGTCCTGCACAAGCTGTACAAAGTGAACTGATGGGTATTCCTTCTTTTGAAACGCCAGACTATTCAGAGTTATTCTCAGAAGAAAAAGCAATGATTGCGAAACTTAAAAAAGTATTTTTAATGGTTGCAGGTGCTGCGGTTCAAAAATTTGGTCCAGAAATGGAGAAACATCAACAATTATTAATTGCTGCTTCTGATATCTTAATCGAAATATATATGGCAGAATCTACAATTTTAAGAACTGAGAAAAATGCCAAACGTACAAGCGAAAAAGAACAATCCGTACAAATTGCTATGTCTAAATTATATTTATACAATGCTGTAAATATCATTGAAGATAAAGGAAAAGAAAGTATTATTTCTTTTGCAGAAGGCGACGAGCAACGTATGATGTTGATGGGACTTAAACGTTTTACGAAGTATACAAACTATCCAGATATCGTTGATTTACGTAACGAGATTGCTGAAAAAGTAAAAGCAGAAAACAAGTATTGCTTTTAATAAAATTTTGTTCTGAAGGATTAATTGCCGACAGATTGAAGTGGTTAAGTTTAAATTAGATTTTTAAAAGCCGATTTGTTTAAATACAAATCGGCTTTTATATTTCCGTATATTTAGATTTCAAATTACTTGCAATATGAAATTCAGATTACTAATACTCTCATTTTTTGTTATTACTACTACTCTAGCCCAAAACACAGAAGTTCATCTTTTTGATATTAAAAATACGGATGGCGAATTATCCTTAATCAATCAACGCAATGTGTCAAACAACGAAGGTTACGATAACCAACCTAGTTTTTATAACGATAATATCTTAACCTATGTTTCTACAAGAAATAATCAGACAGATATTGCCAAGTATAACATAAGAGATAAAGTTTCAAGCTTTATAAATAGTACACCAAATGGTGGTGAGTATTCTCCTGTAAAAATTCCAAATTCAAAAGATGTATCTGCTGTACGATTAGATAATGATGGTAAACAACGCTTATATCGTTATAATTTTAAAACAAGAGAATATACTGAACTAATAAAAGACTTAGTTGTAGCCTATTACACATGGTATGATAGTAACACTGTAGTTTCGGCAGTAATAGTAGATGATGGCTTAAATCTATTTGTAACAGATATCAAAACTCAAAAAAGCCGAAAATATGCCACTAATGTAGGGCGCTCGTTTCATAAAATCCCAAATTCTAAATTAGTAAGCTTTATCTCAAAAGAAGATGATAAATGGCTTATAAAATCTTTAGATCCATTAACGGGTGAGATAAAAACAATTATCCAAACAGTACCAGATGTCGAAGACATGTGCTGGCTTATTGATGGTAGTATTTTAATTCCAACAGCGAATAGAATCTACAAATTTAATCCAGAAAAAGATTCTCGGTTTTCGATTCTTAAAGATTTTGAAGATGATAATATCCAGAATATAACGCGTATTACCACAAATGAAATTGGCACGATGCTCGCTTTAGTATCAGAAGTATCACCAGAAGTTATTGTACAAAAACAATTAGACGCTTATAACGCAAGAGATATTGATGCATTTATGACCACTTACACCAAAGACATTAAGCTCTATAACTTTCCGAATGAATTACGTTCTGAAGGTCAAGAAGCTATGAAAAACTCTTACAAAGGCTTTTTTGAGAGCACACCTGATTTACATTGCAAAATATTATACCGTATCGTTACGGGCAATAAAGTCATTGACCATGAATTAGTGACTGCCAATGGCAGCACCTTTAAAGCAGTTGCCGTTTATGAGGTCGAAAATGGTTTGATTAGCAAGGTGACTTTTATAAACTAATTTCTGTTACTTAGAACCAATCAAAATCAAATCCTTTTGTGGTGCAATTAAATATTCTGCACCATCTTTTTTTACAACTGCCATCTCCTCTACCGAAATGGTTTTCACACCACCGTTGTCTAATTTCCAAGCATGGAAACCATCAAAAGCAAAGGTCATACCTTCTTTAATTAGCTTCTCTGAAGCTGGTCTTACATGTGAGGTTTGTGAGCCTCCAAGATTAGGACCAACATCGTGCGCCACATAACCTACAGGATGTCCTGTACTCCACATCACATAATCAGAACCTGCTTTTTCCATCAATACACGTTGTACTCTATCGACATCTACACCTTTTACGCCAGGTTTCATAGCAGTTAACGCTGCACGATTTCCTGCTTTACCGCTTTCCCAATAATGTAAAATATCATCTGGTGCTTTAGTTTCGCCATCTTCTAATACATAAGCAAAACGTTGTATATCGCTTACCCAACGGTCATAAACCTTTATACCAAAATCTATTTGTATCACATCGCCAGGCATAATCACTTTATCTGTAGCGTGCGAATGCCCACGGTCTTCACCAGAATTTACATTAGGATTTTGGTCTGGTGCCCAACCATCTTTGACACCATATTCAGTCATTTTTTGTTTTAAAAACTTAGCAATATCAGCGTCTGTTGACTTACCTGGAACAACTTGTTTATAAGCTTCAATTTGCCAATCGGCAGTAAGTTGTGCTGCTTTCTTTAAAATTTTAACTTCTGCTGGTAGTTTTATGGACAACCATTCGTAAACAACATCTGTTGATGGCACCAAACGGTCGGTATCTTCGCCAAGAAAATCTTCTAAATTTTGACGTTGCGTAAATGATAAACCATCAGCAACAGAATTGCTATCAGAGGAATTTACAGCAATAGCCTTAAAATCTTTTTTCTTAATAAAATCGACAGCCATTTTTACAGCAGACGTACCACGTTCAACAGAAACCACCTCATCATGGATATCTAAATCATCTAAAGCTGTGGCTTCACCAGATGGTGAAAATACTTTGGAGTGAAACCCTTCTGCATCGTTATAGAACAAAAATACCGCAGTACCACCAGCATTTTCGCCTCCGATATGGTCTGCCATTGGATCATTATTATTTTCTCTACAAATGGTTAACCATGCATCTACATTCGCATTTTTTAAAGCATTAGGCAGTAATGTATTTATGCGCTCCTTTCTAATCTCTGGCCATGGACTCTCACCCCAATACGTTTCAGGGTTAATTTCAGCAACTTCAGAGTTAGAAGATATTTTTGAATCTGTACAACCAATAATTAAGATGGTAATAAGAAGTAATAATGGATAAAATCGTTTCATTTTTTAACTTTATAGTATCTTGACGAAGATACACATTAAAAGAAAAAATAATTAAATACAAATGAAGTACATTTCAATTTTCACACTTCTCTTTTCTATTTGCTTTTATGCTCAGAACAAAACATTAGAACCAAAACTAGAAAACATCGCTTGGATTTCTGGCACATGGCATGGTGAAGCTTTTGGTGGTATAACCGAAGAAATTTGGAGTGAACCTTCTGGTGGCTCAATGATGGCAACCTTTAAACTTATTAATGATGGTAAAGTAACATTCTACGAAATTGAAATTATTCGTGAGATAGAAAACTCGCTTATACTCCAACTTAAACATTTTGGAGCAGATTTAAAAGGCTGGGAAACCAAAGATGAAACAGTAGATTTTCCACTCATAGAAATTACAGAAAATAAAGTAGTTTTTGAAGGTATGAGCTTTGAGCGTGTATCTAATACTGAAATGAATGTCTATGTAGACATAAAAGAAAACGGACAAACAGAGATAGTAAAATTTAACTATAAAAAGAAAATTAAAAAGCCTCTAAAACAACTTATTAAAGTAAAACAGGCAAGGATAAATCCAATAATTGATGGCGTCGCCAATGAAGATATTTGGAACACTTCAGAATGGTTACCCATTAATCAACTATGGCTAGGAGATTTATATACACCACAAGATTTTCAAGGACGTTATAAATTAGCTTGGACGTCTGATGCACTGTATTTGTTGGCTGAAATAAAAGATGATATTTTAATTGACAACGAAAAAGACCCATTAAAAACTTGGTGGAACGATGACTGCCTAGAAATATTTATTGATGAAGATAATAGTGGTGGAAACCATCAGTACAATCATAATGCGTTTGCTTATCATATTGCTTTAGATGGTAACGTCGTAGATATGTCACCAGATCAAAAAGGTAAACTCTATAATTCTCATATTAACTCGAAACGAATTACAACTGGTAATACTTCTATATGGGAAGTCAAAATTTCACTTTTTGATGACAGTTATAAGGACAATACCAAAAACAAACCCGTAAAACTAACCGCAAATAAAAATATAGGTTTTGCACTAGCCTATTGTGATAACGATAAAAGTCAAAATCGTGAAAATTTTATAGGATCAGTTGCTGTCCACGGTGATGATAAAAATCGAGGTTGGATTGATGCTAATATTTTTGGGACCTTATTATTATCCAAAGACCAAAAAAAGTAATTAACAAATATTTAAAAACTATTTCTTTACTAAAGACCTATTTTTAGAACGAATAAACACCATCAACTTATGAGAAAAATAATTTTAGCCATTGCATTACTAAATTTTACCTTCGGCCAATCCCAAACCGACCCAAAAATCTATGATATTATTGATGATGTATCAGAAGAACGCTTACGAAGTGACGTTAAGACATTAGCAGATTTTGGAACAAGACACACCTTGAGTGATACAATTTCTGAAACAAGAGGTATTGGCGCAGCACGTCGTTGGATAAAAGGACAATTTGATAATATCTCAAAAGATTGTAACGACTGCTTAGAGGTTTTTTACCAACAAGATTTAGTGAAAAAAGGCACTAATCAGCGTATCGTTAAAGATGTTATGGTGGTTAATGTGGTAGCCATTCAACGTGGTACAAAATACCCCAACCGATATGTGATTATGAGTGGTGATATAGATTCGCGTGTCTCAAATCCTGCAGACTATACATCAGATTCGCCAGGTGCAAACGACAATGCTACAGGAATGGCTGGCGCAATTGAAGCAGCTCGTGTATTAAGCAAATATAAGTTTGAAAGCAGTATTATTTATGTAGGACTTTCGGGTGAAGAACAAGGTTTATTTGGTGGGCAAGGTTTAGCTAAATACGCTCAAGATAACAACTGGGATATTGTTGGTGTATTAAATAACGATATGATTGGAAACATTAAAGGCGTAGATGGCGTTATTGATAATCGAACGTTCAGAATATTTTCAGAACCTGTTCCTGCTAATGAAAGTGAACGCGCAAGACGCGCAAGACGTTTTTATGGTGGAGAAGTTGATGGTATTTCGCGTCAATTAGCCCGTTATATTCATAAAAATGTAAAAACATACATGCCTGAAATGAATCCAATGATGGTATACCGTCTAGACCGTTTTGGTCGTGGTGGACACCATAGACCTTTTAATGATGTTGGTTTTGCAGGTATTCGTATTATGGAAGCTCACGAAAATTACACGCAACAGCATCAAGATATTCGTACCGAGAACGGCATCAATTACGGCGACACTTTTGAGCATGTAAATTTTCCATACTGTAAAAAAATAACTGCTGTAAATGCTATTAATCTGGCAAGCATTGCTTCTGCTCCACCAGCACCAAAAAATGTTGGTATTGGCGGTATCGTTCAGCCATCAGCTAAATTTAGTTGGGAAAAAGTAGATGGTGCTGTGGGTTATAAGATTTATTGGAGAGATACTACATCTCCAACTTGGGACAATAGTCGTTTTGTTGGTGATGTCAACCAATTTACATTAGATGGTATTGTCGTCGATAATTTTTTCTTTGGTGTAGCTGCAGTTGGTAAAGATGGGCACGAAAGTATAGTAGCATTCCCAAGTAAAATAATCAGATAAACATGATTAGAAATTGTTTCTGTATTTGCTTTATAATACTAGTGTTTGTGAGTTGTTCAAAAAAAATAACATCACCTAGCTTTATAGATTTCAAAGTCGAAAACGATTCTATTTATGTGATTTCAAAAAATAAATTACACTGTCCACTTTATGTAAAAGCTATACATAGAAAAACAAATAAAGAAATATTGAATCAACTCGAGTCAAAAGGGGAATCTGTAATCCTTAAATATCCGAAGAACGAAATTGATTCTAATAAGATACTTAAGCGTTACAAATTTGCAGGATATTACGGAAGATATCCATATCAAGAAAATGATACCAATCAAATGTATACTTTACCTTTTCAAAAAGGATATGAATCACTTGTGATACAAGGCTATGATGGCGATTTTTCTCATCATGGCTCTTTTTCGGCTAAATGTTTAGATTTCGAAATGGCAGTTGGTGATACTATTGTAGCTGCAAAAGATGGTATTGTTGTAAAAATTGTATCTGAACATAATAAACAAGGAACTACAGAAAGCTTCAAAAAATATGGCAATTATGTTATGTTGTATCATAAAAACAATACATTCTCCCAATATGTACATATCAAACAATATGGCAATTTGGTAAAAGTTGGAGATTCTGTAAAAGCTAAACAACCTATAGCATTATCCGGATTTACAGGATGGTCTACGTCTCCACATTTACACTTTGGTGTATATAAACCCGAAGTAAATGGACTAGAGTCAATTCCTATAATTTTAGATTCTATACCCGCAAAAAATATAAAACGTGGTCATATTTTAACCAAGAACTAAAAATGAAAATATTAAAACACATTCTGTTTACAGGAATAATCTTATCCTCTTCTTTAGGCATGGCTCAAGGTTTGCTTAATAAAAAAAATAATTTCACAAGACAAGACACACTTAGAGGAAGTATTACTCCAGAGCGCGAATGGTGGGATTTAACTTACTACCATCTAGATATTGAGGTAAAACCTGATGAAAAATTTATTTCAGGAAAAAACACCATTCAATATAAAGTTTTGAAACCTAATCAGTCTATACAGATAGACTTACAGTCACCCATGGAAATTACCAAAGTCGTTCAAAACGGTAAAGAACTAGATGTAAATCATGATGGAAATGCGCATTTTATTCAACTTGAAGAAAAGCAAAACATAGGCGATGTTAATTCGGTAATAGTGCATTACAAAGGTTTTCCTAGAGAAGCTAAACGTGCACCTTGGGATGGCGGGTTTTCATGGAAAAAAGATAATAACGGAAAGCATTTTATAGCCACGTCTAATCAGGGTTTAGGCGCCAGTGTTTGGTGGCCAAATAAAGACCACATGTACGACGAAGTAGACAGTATGCTTATAAGTGTTACTAACCCAAAAGGCTTAACAAACATATCTAACGGTAGATTGCGTAAACTCGAAGATTTAGGAGACAAAGTAAAGTCTCATTGGTATGTTAATAATCCAATCAATAACTATGGCGTCAATGTAAACATAGGAGATTACGTAAACTTTTCAGAAGTTTATAAAGGTGAAAATGGTAACCTTGACATGGATTACTGGGTACTAAAAGATAATCTTGAAAAAGCAAAAGAGCATTTTAAAGATGCTCCTAAAATGATTAAAGCTTTTGAGCATTGGTTTGGACCTTATCCATTTTACGAAGACAGCTTTAAGTTGGTTGAAGTTCCATATCTTGGTATGGAACATCAAAGTTCTGTAACCTATGGTAATCAATACAAAAAAGGCTACTTGGGAAGCGATTTGTCGCGAACTGGTTGGGGTTTAAAATTTGACTTTATAATTATACATGAAGCTGGTCATGAGTGGTTTGCAAATAACATCACTAATAAAGATGTTGCCGATATGTGGATTCATGAAGGTTTTACCGCTTATTCAGAAAATTTGTTTTTAGACTATTACTACGGTAAAGAAGCGTCTGCTGATTATGTTATTGGCACTAGAGCTAATATCAGAAATGACAGACCATTAATCGGCAAATACAATGTTAATAAAGAAGGCTCTAGTGACATGTATTATAAGGGTGCTAATTTATTGCATACCATCAGACAAATCATTGAAGATGACGATTTATGGCGTGAAATTCTAAGAGGACTAAACGAAGAATTTTACCATCAAACAGTAACAACTAAACAGGTCGAAGATTATATTAACAACTACTCATGGACTAGTCTTACATCCATATTTGACCAATATTTAAGAACTGAAAAAATCCCAAGACTAGACTATAAATTTGAAGACGATAAATTCTTCTACAAATGGTCTAATGTTATAGATGGTTTTGATATGCCAGTAAAAATAACTTTAGATAACGAGACGTCATTATTTTTTCCTGAAACCAAATGGAAATCTACACCTATAAAAACAGAAGTAATTGTTGTAGATAGAAACTTCTATATTGATACTAAAAAATTATAATGGAATTCCCTGAACTCTATTTTGAGCGTGATATCGATTGGTACGATTGGTTACTTACTAATCATGATAGTTACAAAGCTGTGTATTTGGTCTTCTACAAACTTGAAACCAAAAGACCAACCATGCGTTGGGAAGAGGCAGTAAAAGTAGCATTGTGTTTTGGTTGGATTGATGCCACTGTAAAGAGTTTAGGTGATGGAAAACGCATCCAATACTTCACTCATCGTAACCCGAAAAGTACTTGGAGTGCTCTAAACAAAAAGTATATTATCGAGCTTGAAGAAAAAAAATTAATTCAAGATGCTGGATGGAAAATGATTGATTTAGCAAAAAAAACTGGTACGTGGACAGCTATGGATGATGTTGAGAATGGCATTATCCCAGAGAATCTTCAGCAAGCTTTAGATAACAACCAACGCGCTTTTGAAAACTATCAAAACTTCTCTAAAGGTTATAGAAAAAGTTACTTATCATGGTTAACTAGTGCAAAACGTGAAGACACAAAACAAAAAAGAATCGCAGAAATAATAAGACTCTGCGATGCTAATATAAAAAGTCGAGATACTTGGTGAATTTTTTTACAACCCATTAATATAGCTTCCGTACGGATCTTGAAACTTTAATCCTTCTGAATATTTGTATTTACTCAATTTTTTAAATTGTGTTAGTCCCCAAAGAATAAACTCTTTTTCAAAATAGACGTCTTCTTTTTCAATATCTGGTTGGTAATCTGCAAGCAAAGCGTCAAGCGGTGTTACCTCATCTAATTTAGCTTTATATACAGCATCATTGAGGTTGTCTAAAAGCTCAAAACCATCGCTATTAAAAAACCATGACACTAAATCATCATAGGGTGTTTCTTCGTCTTGTTTCTGTAGTTTTTCAACCTTCGGAAAATACCTTGGGAATAAGGTTTTAATGGCACTATCTAATAAAGCATTCGCTACAAAATCGGCGCCTTCTTGCTCTCCTTCGTAAACCAATTCTACCTTACCAGTTATTGCAGGAATAATCCCAGTAAAATCAGATAATCTTACAGACGTATTAGTATCACCGTTAAGTAATGAACGACGCTCTGCAGTACTTAATAAATTCTGAAATGCTGTGATGCTCATTCTTGCGCTCACACCACTTTTTACATCTACGTATTCGCTTTCGCGAGCTTCGAAACTGATCTGTTCTAATAAGTCTTTTGCTAAATCTGGAATATGAATTGCTTCTGACTGTCGCTCATCTAATCGTGCTTCTTGTGCTGTTATAGTTCTTGCCGTATCTACATTATCTGGGTAATGCGTCAAAATCTGACTTCCAATTCTATCCTTTAAAGGCGTTACAATACTACCACGATTGGTATAATCTTCAGGGTTTGCTGTAAACACAAATTGCATATCTAAAGGCAAGCGTAACTTAAATCCTCTTATCTGTATATCACCTTCTTGTAGAATATTAAACAATGCTACTTGGATTCGAGCCTGCAAATCTGGTAATTCATTTATTACAAAAATACAACGATTCGCTCTTGGAATCATGCCATAGTGAATCACACGGTCATCGGCATAACTCAGTTTTAAATTAGCTGCTTTTATAGGATCAACATCTCCAATAATATCTGCCACAGTAACATCTGGTGTTGCTAACTTTTCAGCAAAACGCTCATCACGATGCAACCATGTGATTGGTGTATTATCGCCTTTTTCTTCGATTAATTCTGTAGCAAATCTCGAAATCGGTTGTAATGGGTCATCATTAATTTCAGAACCTTCTACAACAGGAATATATTCATCTAATAATTTAACCATCATACGTGCCAAACGCGTTTTTGCTTGACCACGTAATCCTAATAAATTAATATTATGTCTTGATAAAATCGCCCGTTCCAATTCAGGAATCACGGTATTCTCATAACCATGAATTCCTTCAAAAGTTGTGACTTTGTTCTTAATATTTTCAATTAAATTATCTCTCAATTCATCTTTTATTGATTTTGATTGATAACCCGCTTTTTTTAATTCGCCTAGTGTTTTTATATTTTCTATTTTCATAATTCAATTTTAGAGAAAATAAGATAAAGAGACATAGACATCTATTTGTGGTTTAATTTCTTTTTTCTATTCTCTTATTTCTTTTTTTATCCTTTAATCCTCTTTTTTCTATTATTCTCGTAATCTTCAAAAATCATTTCTCCCAATCCTTTCAAACCTGTATAAAATGCTTTACCTCTATTGGCTTGGGTAAACTCACGCACAAATTGCATCAAATATGGGTCTTCTGCAATCATAAATGTGGTAATTGGAATGTGTAAACGCCTCGCTTGTTGCGCCATAGCATAACACTTGTTAGTGATGTATGGGTCTAGCCCATTACTATTTTTATAATATTGACCATCAGGCAAACGCAAACAACTTGGTTTACCATCAGTTATCATAAAAATTTGCTTATTGGTGTTTCGCTTACGTCGAAGCATATCCATAGCTAATTGTAAACCTGCAACTGTATTTGTGTGATATGGTCCAACTTTGAGATATGGCAAATCCTTAATTTTAATTGGCCAAGCATCGTTCCCAAAAACTAGAATCTCAATAGAGTCTTTAGGGTAACGTGTGGTTATCAATTCTGACAACGCCATAGCAACTTTCTTTGCTGGCGTAATACGGTCTTCGCCATATAAAATCATACTATGGCTGATGTCAATCATCAAAACCGTACTCATCTGGCTTTTATGAAGTGTTTCTTCAACAACCAAATCGTCTTCAGTAAGATTAAAATCTCCTATTCCATTGTTAACTTGAGCATTTCGTAAACTTTCAGTCATTGATACTTTATCTAAAGCATCTCCAAACTGATACGCTCTAAAATCGCCAGTATGTTCATCTCCTAAGCCAACACCTTTACTTTTATGATTGCCTGCACCACTTCGTTTTATTTTACCAAAAATATGATCTAGCGCTTGTTGTCGGATAGCGCGTTCTGTTTTAGCAGTAATTGTTAATCTACCCTTTCCATCGCCTTCTCCATCGCCTTGACCAGTAGGGTCAATTTCTTCGCGGATATAACCTTTGTTCTTTAAATCTTCAATAAAATCATCAATACTATAATCTGGCGTAGTTAATTCATATTCTTTATCCAATTGACGTAACCAATCAATAGCTTCGTCAAAATCACCTGAAGTATAAGTGATTAACTCTTTAAAAATTTCAAAAAGCTTGTCAAAAGGTGACTGATGTGGCGCTTCGTATGTTTTAAATACAAAGCCCGTTTTTTTCTTTTTTTCCTGCATAGCCATGTAAAAATAATGCTTTTATAAGTGGTTACTAAAAGCATTAACATCACTTTTATAAATCCTTCAATAGTTTTCCTTAATTTTAAGCATTACTCTAACTAACCAATTTTTAAAATGAAACAATTTTTCTCTTTTGTTATGCTAATATGCATAACATTCCTTTCTGCTCAAGAATTCTCAATGGACATGGTTAAAAACATGGAACCTAGAAACATTGGTCCAGGTGGCATGTCTGGTCGTGTAACTGCGATTGATGTTGTAAACAATAATCCCGATGTAATGTACGTAGGTACTGCATCTGGTGGTCTTTGGAAATCTACTTCTGGAGGAATTAAATGGGAACCGATTTTTGACAAAGAATTAACGGCTTCTATTGGTGCTGTCGAGATACAACAATCTAACCCTAGCGTCATTTGGGTTGGAACAGGAGAAGGAAATCCACGTAACTCACTTAATGGCGGTTATGGCGTTTATAAATCACTTGATGGTGGGAAAACTTGGATGGCTATGGGCTTAGAAAAAACCCGTCATATTCATAGAATCATTGTAGACCCAACAAATCCAGACGTAGTTTATGTCGGTGCCATTGGTTCTCCTTGGGGTGAACATCCAGAGCGTGGTGTTTTTAAAACGACTGATGGTGGAAAAACATGGGATAAAATCTTATTCGCTAATAATAAAACTGGGGTTGCAGATTTAGTTATGGACCCAACAAACCCAAACAAGCTGTTTGTTGCAATGTGGGAACATAAACGTGACCCATGGTTTTTTAAATCAGGTGGCGAAGGTTCTTCATTACAAATGACACATGATGGCGGAAAAACATGGAAAAAAATTACTGATAAAGAAGGTTTTCCTAAAGGAGATTTAGGAAGAATTGGAGTTGCAATAGCTCCTGGGAAACCAAATGTTGTATATGCATTAGTTGAAGCAAAAAAGAATGCACTTTATAAGAGTGAAGATGGTGGCTTTAACTGGAAAATGATAAACAAAAAAAGCGATATTGGAAATAGACCTTTTTATTACTCTGAAATCTATGTCGACCCCCAGAATGAAAATCGTGTATACTCTGTTTTTACTTATGTAAATGTTTCTGAAGATGGTGGAAAAAACTTTAATCAACTAATGCCTGCTTATGGCGCAAATAATGGTGTGCATCCTGACCATCATGCTTGGTGGATTCATCCAGAGAATGGAAACTTTATGATAGACGGAAACGATGGCGGCATGAATATCACAAAAGATGGTGGCAAAACGTGGCGCTTTATAGGTAATTTACCTGTAGCTCAATTTTATCATATTTCAGTTGATAACGAATATCCTTATAATGTATATGGCGGTATGCAAGATAACGGTTCTTGGCGTGGCCCAGCATATGTTTGGCGTGCTCAAGGAATTCGGAATAGCTATTGGCAAGAGATTAGTTTTGGAGATGGTTTTGATGTAGTACCGGACAAAGACGATAGTCGTTATGGTTGGTCAATGAGTCAACAAGGATTTGTTAGTCGTTATGATTGGCAAACTGGAAATAATTATGGTGTTCGTCCAACACATCCAGATGCTGATGTGCAATTGCGTTTCAACTGGAATTCAGCAATAAATATTGATCCTTTTGATAATAGCACTATTTATTTCGGAAGCCAATTTGTACATAAATCAACAGATAAAGGCGAAACTTGGACAGTTATATCTGGCGATTTATCAACTAACAACCCAGAAAAGCAAAAACAATCTGAAAGTGGTGGGTTAACTATGGACGCTACTGGTGCTGAAAATCACTGTACTATTTTAGTAATTGAACCATCACCTGTAGAAAAAAATATGCTTTGGGCTGGCACTGATGATGGTCGCGTCCATTATACAACAGATGGTGGAAATTCTTGGACGGATGTGTCAAAAAACCTAAAAGGTTTACCAGAAGGTAGTTGGATTGCACAAATTAAAGCGTCTAATAAAAATAAAGGTGAAGCTCTATTGATAGCTAACGATTATAGACGTTTTAACTACACACCTTATGCCTATCGAACAAAAAACTACGGAAAAACATGGGAACGTATTGTAGATGAAAATGATGTACAAAGCTACACATTAGCAATTGTAGAGGATTTAGAAGAGTCAAACCTCATGTTCTTAGGTACTGATGATGGATTATATGTTTCTGTAAACGCAGGTGAAAAATGGACTAAATGGACCAATGGTTTCCCAACAACTTCGGTTAAAGATTTAGTAATACATCCTCGAGAACATGACTTAGTCATCGGAACTTTTGGACGCGCTGCTTGGGTCTTAGATGATATTAGACCTTTACGTGAAATGGCAAGTAACTCTTCAGTGATGAAGTCAAATATTACATTATTTGATCCACCAACAGCGTATCAAGCGTCATACCAACAACCAACAGGAAGTCGTTTTGGTGCAGACGCTATGTATCATGGCGAAAATAGAGCTGGTGGTGCTCGTTTTGCTTATGTTTTTAATAAAAAAGAACAGCCAAAAAAAGAGAAAAAAGATAATACCTCTGAACAAGAAGAAACAAAAGTAAAATGGGATTCTCTCAGTTTAAAGATTTATGATGGCACACGTTTAATTAGAACCTTAAAAAGAAAAGCGCCTAAGGAAAATGGATTGCAACGATGGACTTGGTATATGGATGAAGCTGGTGGAGATAGACCTTCTAGACGTATTAGAAAATCGACTAGAGAACCAGGTGGTGTTTCAGTGAAACCAGGTACTTATAAAGCAGTATTGCATTATGGTGACCAGACTTCTGAAACTATGGTCGAAGTAGCATCTGACCCAAGACTTAATGTTTCTCAAAAAAATATAGATGAAGTTTATGCGGCATCAAAAGAGTTAGAAAATATTTCGCAAACCCTTGCAGATGCTTCAAAACAACTAGTCGAAAGCAAAAATATAGCTTCAAAATATCAATCAGAACTTAAAAAGCTAGATAAAGAGACATATAAAGACCAAATGAAAGCCTCAGATTCTGTAGTTAAGTCTATTGATAAACTATTAAATAAATACTTCGGTAAAGTTGATAAACGTCAAGGTATTACTCGTAATCCAGAAGTAACAGCGTTACAACGTTTACGAACAGCTAGCGGTTATATTAGAAGTAGTCAAACTGGTTTGACAACAACAGAAACAACTTTAATGAAACATGCAAAAGACGCCGTTAAAGAATTACTTAACGAAACTAATACATTCTTTAACAATGAATGGAAATCTTACGAAGCTGATATGAAAACTTTGAAGACTAATCCATTCAAGGATACCAAAACATTTGGGATTGATTAAATCAACTAAAAACAATCATTATGAAAACAAAGATTTTAAGTTTTTGTATTGCTGTACTCTTATTTTCCTGTAAGGAAGATGCTAAAAAAACAGATGAAGCACAAAGAGAAGTTAAGCAATACTCTATTGAACAATTTATGGATAACGAAGCTATTGGTGGTGGAAGTTTTTCATACGACAACTCACAACTACTAGTTTCTAGTAACCGTTCGGGAATTTATAATGTCTACACAGTTCCTACAAAAGGAGGAGAAATGACAGCTATTACCCAATCAGATAGTACCTCTGTTTTTGCAAATGCTTTTTTTCCAGAAGACAACCGAATGTTACTTAGTGCAGATGGAAATGGTGATGAAATAAATCATCTTTTTGTAAGAGATTTAGAAGGAAACGTAAAAGATATTACTCCAGAAAAAGGTGCTAAATCAGATTTTTATGGCTGGTCAAAAGACAATAAGAGTTTATACTTTGGTTCTAATAAAAGAGATCCAAGATTTTTTGACGTTTATAAAATGAATTTAGAGGATTTTTCATCAGAAATACTATACCAAAATGAAGACAACTTAACGTTTAGCGGTATGTCCGATGATGAAAACTATTTTGCCCTAACTAAAAGCGTTAATACAAATGATAGTGATTTATTTATTTATAACTCAAAAACAAAAGAGAACATAAAAATTAATGAAAATCAAAGTGCTAATAGTTCTCAAGATTTTTCTGCAGATAATTCATTGTTTTATTACACCACAGATGATGGTGGAGAATTTTCGGTTTTAATGTCTTATAATTTTAACACTAAAGAACGTAAAAAAGTTCTTGAAAAGAAATGGGACATCAGCAGTAGTTATTTTACAAAAAACAATAAGTACATGGTTGTTTTTGTCAATGAAGATGGTAAAAATGCTATTGAAGTTTTGGATTCAGAATCCATGCAACCAATAAATTTACCAGATTTTGAAGGTAAAAGCATAACTAGTGTTGGTTTTAGTAACGATGAAAAATTAATGCGTATGTATGTTGGTGGTTCGAATGCACCTTCTGACTTATATACTTATAATTTTGAAACTAAAGAACAACATAGAATTAGTAATGTACTAAATAAAGATATTAATGCAGAAGATTTAGTCACTGCCAAAGTTGTACGTTTTAAGTCTTTTGACGGTGTAGAAATCCCAGCTATTTATTACTTACCTCATCAAGCATCTGCAGAAAATAAAGTACCAGCTATGGTTTGGGTACATGGTGGTCCAGGTGGACAAACACGTCAAGGATTTAGTTCTTTGATTCAGTATATGGTAAATCAAGGTTATGCGGTTTTAGCTGTAAATAATAGAGGAAGTAGTGGATACGGAAAAACATTTTATCAAATGGATGATAAAAACCATGGCGAAAAAGATTTACAAGACTGTGTAGAAGGTAAAAATTGGTTAGCTGAGCAAACTGAAATTGATGGTGATAAAATTGGAATCATTGGTGGTTCATATGGTGGCTATATGACCATGGCTGCCTTAACTTATACACCCGAAGAATTTGCCGTAGGTGTTAATCTATTTGGGGTTACAAATTGGATGCGGACTCTAAAAAGTATTCCTCCATATTGGGAGTCGTTCAGAGAATCTTTATATAAAGAGTTAGGTGATCCATACTCTGCGGACTCAACAAGATTAAAACGTATTTCTCCACTTTTTCATACAGATAAGGTAACAAAACCCTTGATTGTATTGCAAGGTGCACAAGACCCACGTGTTTTGCAAGTAGAATCTGATGAAATTGTCGCTGGTGTGAGAAAAAATAATGTTCCTGTCGAATATGTTTTATTTGAAGATGAAGGTCATGGTTTTGTGAAAAAAGAAAACCAAATTGAAGCCAATGAGCGTATCGTACAATTTTTAGACAAATACCTCAAAAAAGATGGTGCACCAAAAGATGGACAAGAACCTATGAACGAAAAGATTGAAGTTGAAACTAATTAGATGCAGTCTTAAACAATAAATTAAAAGAGCCGATAACTAAGTTATCGGCTCTTTTAATTTAATAGTGAATTATAAAATTATTGAATCCACTTTAAAGATTTTGGGTCTTCTATCTTTATCTTCTTACCAGATGTCGATATATATCCTGATTTTTTGAACAGTGACAAAATACGAATAGCAGACTCAGTTGCAGTTCCAACTATACTAGCATAATCTTCTCTAGATATTACGATACTTAAATAACCTTCATCATCAGTACCAAAATCATCTAAAATGTAGAGTAATGTTTCTGCCATACGTTGTTTTACTGGCTTTTGTGCCATGTCAACTAAAGTATTTTCAGATTCTCTTAAATCTGATGCCATCTTTTGTAAAACATCAAAAGTGAAGTTAGTATTTTTCTGTAAATCTGTCATGATTTCACTTTTAGGAATAAAACACATTTCCATATCATTAAGTGCGGTTGCACTTAAATTCGAAATTTCGTTAGATACTATTGAGCGTTTTCCTAATAAGCCACCTTTGACAACCAGTTTGACAACTTGGTCTTTTCCATTTTCACTAAGCTTAGATAATTTACAAACACCATCTTTTACACAGTAAACACCGTTTATAGATTCGCCTTCTTCAAAAATAACTTGACCTTTTTTGTAAATGTTACCTGTTTTACAAGCGGATACACGCATTAACTCATCTCTGGTTAATGCTTTTAAAGAGTTAAACTCTTTAACTATACAGGATTCACATCTACTCATACCTTTTGTTTTAACAACTATTTCAAATATAATAATTACATGACAAATATCATATTTTAAAGTGAGATGAAATGTAATCTTTGTTACAGGTATAAATGAGCAAATTTTATGGATAATACATCCTGTTTTCACTGTGGAGACGATTGTGGTAAACATCCAATCGAGTTTCAAGAAAAATCATTTTGTTGTAATGGTTGTAAGACTGTTTTCGAAATCTTTAGCGAAAATGAGCTAACATGCTATTACGATTTACAAAATTCTCCTGGAGCAATCCCAAAAGAGGTCGAAGGCAAATACGACTTCTTATCTCAGGAAAATATTATTGAAAAACTTACTGAATTTAGAAGTGATACTGTAGAAATTGCTACGCTATATATTCCGCATATCCATTGTAGTTCGTGTATTTGGATATTAGAAAACCTCAACAAGTTGAATCCAAATATTACAGACTCTCAAGTAAATTTTGGAAAGAAAACTGTTAGGGTTACCTATAAATCGGAAGAGACTGACTTAAGATCAGTTGTACTCCTTTTAAGTACCATTGGTCACGAACCCTATATAAGTTTGGACGATTTTAAGTCTACAGAAAAACATATAAACCGTTCGCTAATCTACAAATTTGGTGTTGCCGGATTTGGATTTGGTAATATTATGTTTTTGTCTTTTCCTGAATACTTTGAAGTTAATGAGTATTGGTTAGAGCAATATAAACATCTTTTTAGATGGCTTATGTTTGCATTGTCTCTACCGGTGGTTTTCTACTCTGCCCAAGACTATTTTATTTCAGCATATAAAGGACTAAGAGCAAAGATTTTAAATATTGACGTGCCGATTGCTCTTGGGGTTTCGGTGTTATTTATAAGAAGTAGTATTGAAATAGCTTTTGACCTAGGTTCAGGATTTTTTGATAGTTTGGCCGGTTTAGTTTTCTTTTTATTAGTTGGAAAATTCTTTCAGCAAAAAACCTATGATTTTTTATCTTTTGAACGTGACTACAAATCATACTTTCCAATCGCTGTAACTAAAATAAAAGACAACCAAGAAGAAACTATCCAAGTTTATGATATAAAAAAAGGTGATAGAATCCTTATTAGAAATGAAGAGCTTATACCTATGGATGGTATTTTAATTAATGGTCGTGCTAAAATTGATTATAGTTTTGTAACAGGAGAATCACAATCTGTATCCAAAAAATCTGGAGATAAACTATTTGCAGGCGGAAAACAAACTGCTGGAGTTATAGAACTAGAAGCTCTTAAGTCTGTAGAACAAAGTTATCTCACACAGTTATGGAGTAACGATGTATTCAATAAAAATAAAGAAGACGGTTTTACCAATATAACTAATAAAATAAGTAAACACTTTACGATTGCAATTTTGGCAATAGCTTTTATAGCAACGGCATACTGGCTCTTTTTCGATGCTAGTAAAGCAATAAATGTTTTTACAGCAGTTTTAATAATTGCATGTCCATGTGCTATTGCATTATCTGCACCATTTACTTTTGGAAATCTACTACGGATTTTAGGCAAACAAAAATTCTACATTAAAAATGCGAGTGTTATCGAACAGTTAGCACAAATAGATACTATTATTTTTGACAAAACTGGTACGATAACTTCTAATAAAACTAGTACAGCCGAATATGATGGTGAGACGTTATCTGATGACGAATCGCTGGTACTAAAAAACTCTCTTCGTGGCTCTAATCATCCGCTTAGTAGAACACTTTATGACATATTAAAAGCAAATGATATTGTTAGTTTAGATACTTTTGAAGAGTACATAGGTCAAGGTATTGAAGCCAAACACAATGATATAAATCTTAAAATTGGCTCAGCAAATTTTGTGGGTAATACAACCGAAAAAAAAGTTTTAAACACAACTGTTCATATTAGCAGCAATAATACTTATAAGGGAAAATTCACCTTTTATAATAGTTATAGAAAAGGTGTTTCTAAATTATTTAATCAACTAAAATCTAACTACGACCTAGTTATTTTGTCAGGAGATAATGAAGGAGAACGCGAAAATTTAAAAAAATTATTACCGTCAAAAACGAAACTAATATTTAATCAAAAACCAGAGGATAAACTCGATTATATCAAACACCATCAAAACGAAGGCGCAAAAGTCTTAATGATTGGTGATGGACTAAATGACGCTGGTGCACTAGCTCAAAGTAATGTCGGTATTGTCATTTCTGAAGATGTCAATGTCTTTTCGCCTGCTTGTGACGGGATTTTAGATGCCTCAAAATTTAAACAGTTATTCAATTACATAAGAGCTTCAAAATCAGCTATAAAAATTATAAAGTGGAGTTTTTTACTTTCATTCTTTTATAACATAATCGGATTATATTTTGCAGTTACTGGCCAATTAGCGCCTGTCGTTGCTGCGATTTTAATGCCCTTAAGTTCTATTAGTATCGTTGTATTTACAACGCTTGCTACTAACGTTTTGGGTAACCGATTAAAATGATAAAAAATGATTAGATATGATAAATGTCATGTTTTAAAAAAAGGTTCAACAGTATTTTTGAACCATAACTTCAAATAGGTATGAGCGTTATATATATATTATTAGCAGTCAGTATTATAGTTGCTATTGTTTTTTTTGCAGTCTTTGTTTTTGCTGTAAAATCAGGACAATACGACGATAGTTATACGCCATCTGTGCGTATGCTTTTTGAAGACGAATTGGTAAAACCAGAAAAAAAGAAATAACTAAATAAATCAATTACACTAACTATGGAAATTCAACAATTTTATTACGATAACAAAATCGTTAAAAAATTCCTCTATGCGACGATACTTTGGGGAGTTGTTGGTATGCTTGTGGGTCTTATACTCGCATTTATGTTTTTATTCCCTAACATGACTGACGGTATTTCGTGGCTAAGTTTTGGACGTTTAAGACCATTACACACAAACGCAGTTATATTTGCCTTTGTAGGTAACGCTATTTTTGCAGGTGTCTACTACTCTACCCAACGTCTCTTAAAAGCTAGAATGTTTAGCGATATGCTAAGTAATTTTAATTTTTGGGCTTGGCAATTACTTATAGTTGGTGCAGCAATTACATTGCCTTTAGGTTATACAACATCAAAAGAATATGCAGAACTAGAATGGCCTTTTGATATTGCTATTGCATTAATTTGGGTAGCCTTTGGTGTTAACTTAATTGGTACTATACTAAAACGTCGTCAACGTCACCTTTATGTGGCTATTTGGTTTTACTTAGCAACTTTTGTGACAGTAGCTGTACTTCATATTTTTAATAGCTTAGAAATTCCTGTTAGTGGTCTAAAAAGTTATTCTGTATATGCTGGCGTACAAGATGCATTAGTACAATGGTGGTACGGACACAATGCGGTTGCATTCTTCTTAACAACACCATTCTTAGGTTTAATGTATTACTTTGTACCAAAAGCTGCCAATAGACCTGTATATTCTTACAGACTATCTATTGTTCACTTCTGGTCGTTAATATTTATTTATATCTGGGCTGGACCTCACCACTTATTATACACAGCTTTACCAGAATGGGCACAACATTTAGGTGTAGCATTCTCTGTAATGCTTATCGCACCGTCTTGGGGTGGTATGATTAATGGACTGTTAACTCTACGTGGAGCTTGGGACAAAGTACGTACTGATCCCGTTTTAAAATTCATGGTAGTCGCAATTACTGGTTATGGTATGGCAACTTTTGAAGGCCCAATGCTTTCATTAAAAAATGTTAATGCAATTGCACACTTTACGGATTGGATTATTGCTCACGTACACGTAGGTGCTTTAGCATGGAATGGGTTCTTAGCCTTTGGTATGATATACTGGCTAATACCGCGATTATTTAAAACAAAACTATACTCAATAGGCTCAGCCAATGTACATTTCTGGATTGGTACATTAGGTATCATATTATACGCATTACCAATGTATGTTGCTGGATTTGCACAAGCAAGTATGTGGAAACAATTTCAGCCAGACGGAACATTAGTTTATGGTAACTTCTTAGAAACTGTTACTGAAATTATGCCAATGTATTGGATGCGAGCTATTGGTGGTACACTTTACATAACCGGTATGTTAGTTCTAGTTTATAACGTTATTATGACTGTAAGACGTGCTGAAGTTAAAGTTACTGACGAGCTTGCTGAAGCACCAGCTTTAAAGCGTGTTTCAAAACGTCGTGTCGCTGGCGAGGGTTGGCACACTTGGTTAGAACGTAAGCCAGTTCTGTTAACAGTTTATGCAACAGTTGCTATTTTAATTGGTGGTATAGTACAAATTATTCCAACACTGGTTGTCGAATCTAATATTCCAACAATTAGTAGTGTAAAGCCATACACACCTCTAGAATTAGAAGGACGAGACATTTACATCCGTGAAGGTTGTGTTGGCTGTCACTCACAAATGGTACGTCCTTTTAGAAGTGAAGTAGAGCGTTATGGCGAATACTCAAAAGCAGGAGAATATGTGTATGATCACCCATTCCTATGGGGAAGTAAACGTACAGGTCCTGATTTACATCGTGTTGGTGGAAAATATACAGACAGTTGGCACTTAAGTCACATGTACGACCCACAGGCGATGAACGAAAAATCAATTATGCCACGTTACCAATGGCTTATTAAAAATGAGTTAGATAAATCCATGACCGAAAAGAAAATGGAAGCTATGGTAACATTAGGTGTTCCTTACTCTGAAGAAGAAATTGCTAACGCACAAAAATCTATGTTAGAGCAAGGTGCCAGTATAGAAAAGAATCTTTACGATGACCCTGACTTTGTAAAAAGTTATGAGGCAGATAAAGCTTCAGGTGATTCTGATTTTGTAGAAATGAAGAATCGTGAAATTGTAGCGCTTATAGCTTATCTACAGCGTTTAGGCACAGATATAAAAGTGAAAGAAATTATTGAAGAAACTACTAAAAACTAACGTATTATGTTCAAATTTATAAAAGGCCATCTCGAAACTATCACAGGTATAGAAATATACCCTATGATATCGCTACTCATATTTTTTATCTTTTTTGTAACACTCTTTTATTGGGTATTTACAGCAAAGAAAGACTACATCACTAAGGTGAGTAATCTACCTTTAGATAACCAAAACGAAACATTATCATGAGAAAGTTAATCCCTTCATACATAAGAATACCAGCTATATTTTTTATTATCGCTGGTCTGACAGAATATTTTGTAGAATCAGGAGACCAACCTGCATTCATGGAAAAACCAGTAGTATTGGTATTTTTATTACTCGTTTTGGTCATATTGATTGCAATTGAAAGTATCGTGTCCGCAATGGAAAATGTGCTTTTTCAAAGTTTAGATGAAGAAGCCAAAGCAAGATATCTAGCAAAACAAAAAGAACCTTCTAAACTCGTATTATGGTTAAAAAATACTTACACGAAACTTGTAGGTACAAAACCTATAGAAGAAGAAGGCGAAATTATACTTGATCATAATTACGATGGCATAAAAGAGCTAGATAACAACTTACCGCCATGGTGGGTTTATAGCTTTTACATTACCATAATTTTTGGTATTATATATATGGTACGATATCATGTATTAAATGCAGATGACCAATTTGTAGAATTCGAAATCGAATATGCAGAAGCCCAGCGTGCCATTGAAGAATACAAAAAGAACGCAAAAGACTTGGTAGGTGTAAATACAGTAGAATTATTAGCTGATGCATCAGATTTAAAAGCTGGAGAAGCAATTTTTGTTGCCAAATGTGCAGTTTGTCATAAAGCCGATGGTGGTGGTGGAATTGGTCCTAATTTAACGGATAAACATTGGATACTTGGCGGTGGCATCAAAAATGTATTTAAAACAATTTCTGAAGGTGGTCGTGACGGAAAAGGTATGGTATCATGGAGAACTGAAGGTCTAAAACCATTTGAAATGGCACAGGTAGCTAGTTATGTCTTACAATTTGAAGGCACAAGTCCTGCAGAACCTAAAGCTGCTGAGGGTGAAATCTGGGTTGATGAAACAGCAGCAGAAGAAGCTCCTAGTACTGAAAGTGAAGAAACTACTGAAGATACAGAAGCAGATGTTATTACTGAAGGTAAAACCATTGCATCTAATAAATAAAGTAAAAAATGGAGACCCCAAGTAACGAAGTCTTTAGAGATTCTATTGGAACCATCGGTGAAGATGGCAAACGTAGTTGGGTGTTTCCAAAAAAACCGTCAGGTCCGTTTTGGGAAAAACGAAAACTAGTAAGTTATATTTTACTTGCATTTTTATTTGCTGCACCATTTGTAAAAATTAACGGCAATCAGTTTTTGATGTTTAATGTTTTGGAGCGTCGTTTCAATATTTTTAGTTTTCCGTTTTGGCCTCAAGATTTTCATTTGTTTGTAATCTCAATGATAATTTTAGTCATTTTTATTACATTTTTCACTGTTGGATTTGGACGTATTTTCTGTGGTTGGGTTTGCCCACAAACCATTTTTATGGAAATGGTGTTTCGCAGAATTGAATTCTGGATTGATGGTGACAGAAACAAACAACGTAAGTTAGCTAAGCAAAAATGGGATGCCGAAAAGATAAAAAAGCGTGTCTTTAAATGGTTCATTTTCTTAGTGATTTCCTTTTTAATTGCCAATGTGTTTTTAGCTTATTTAATTAGTGGAGACAAACTACTAAGCTATATTTCGGAAGGTCCATTACAACACTCAAGCACCTTAATTTCATTACTAATATTTACTGCTGTATTTTATTTTGTTTTTGCTTGGTTTAGAGAGCAAGTTTGCATTATTGCCTGTCCATATGGACGCTTACAAGGTGTCTTATTAGATACAAAATCTATAGTTGTCGCTTATGACTACAAACGTGGTGAAGCAGAAAATGGCAGAAAGTCTTTCCGAAAAAATGAAGATAGACAAGCACTAGGTCATGGTGATTGTATTGATTGTATGCAATGTGTCCATGTCTGCCCAACAGGAATTGATATCCGAAACGGTACCCAATTAGAGTGTGTAAACTGTACCGCTTGTATTGATGAGTGTGATACCGTAATGGAAAAAATAAATCTTCCAAAGGGATTAATTCGTTATGCTAGCGAAGAAAATATTGAGAACAAAACAAAGTTTAAGATAACAGCTAGAATGAAGGGTTATATCGCAGTCCTTACAATTTTAACTGGTATTTTATTTGGTATGCTAATGCTTCGAAATGATGTAGAAGCAAATATATTGAGATTACCAGGACAACTATATGAGCAAAAGGGAGAAAATATTATTAGTAATGTCTACACCTATAAATTGGTCAATAAGACATCACAAGATATCGAAAACATAAGCTTTAAAATTAGAAATAAAGAAGGCGAAATTAAATTAGTCTCTAATTCAGATAGTTTTAGCTTAAAAGCACAAGACATTGCAGAAGGCACACTTTTTATAGAATTAAACAAAAGTGATTTGTCTGGTGATAAAAACAAATTAACAATAGACGTTTATAGCAACAAAAAACTTATTGAAACTACTAGTATAGGTTTCTTAGGTCCAAGAAGTTACAATTAAAAATAGAATTATGAAAATCAACTGGGGAACAGCAATAGTCATAGCATTCGTGGCATTTATTTCTTTTATCATGTACTTTGTTATAAGCATGAGTACTGACAAAAAGTTTGACCATGATTTGGTAACTGAAGATTATTATCAACAAGAATTAAAATACCAGGATGATATTAACAAGGTCGAAAATGCAAAAAAACTAAATCAAAACATAGAATTTAAGAAAACTAATGAAGGCATTATTTTAAGTTTTCCCAAAGACCTAAATACCAATAATATAAAAGGAAAAGTGTTCCTATATAGACCATCTAATAAGCAACTAGATTTTGAGATGCCTATCTCATTGTCTAATCACAATTTGCTCATACCTGACAATAGTTTGTTAGATGGTCGTTGGAACATTAAAATTGATTGGTCTTATAAGGCTGATGAATTTATGTTTAAAAAAGAATTTAATTACTAAAGATAATGTTAGCAACAGCTTTTGCATTAGGCCTTTTAGGAAGTTTACATTGCGTTGGTATGTGTGGGCCTATTGCCTTTATGTTACCTGTTGATCGTTCTAATTCTTTTAAAAAAGTTACGCAAATTGCTATTTACCATTTTGGGCGGTTATTAGCTTATAGTCTTATTGGTTTGGTATTTGGTATTGTTGGCAAAAGCCTTTATATTTTTGGTTTACAGCAACAATTATCAATAATTATAGGAATATTAATGATTGTTTTAGTCATAATACCATACAAGACTATTGGTAAATACAATTTATCAAAACCTCTACATCGTCTCATTTCAAAGGTGAAATCGTCACTAGGAAAAGCTCTAAAAAAGAAAACTGCCGACACCTTTTTAACCATAGGTTTTTTAAATGGATTTCTCCCATGTGGTTTGGTATACATGGCAGTTTTTGGAGCTATTGCTTCAGGAAGTTTGGCTAAAGGAAGCTTATATATGTTGCTATTTGGACTGGGAACTATTCCGCTAATGACTACGGCAATTTACATTGGTAAATTCTTAAATAGTTCAGTAAAACAACACATTCAAAAAGCAATTCCAATATTTGTTGTAGTGATTGGTGCATTATTCATTGTAAGAGGTTTAGGGCTTGGTATTCCTTATATTTCACCAGAACCGGTTGTAGAAATGGTTACAGGTAATATTGATTGTCATTAAAAATTTTAATTTTAGAGTTATATTCTAAATTAAAAATTGATGCAACAAAATCTGACAAATACATCACCAAAACATATTATAAAAACGCTAACTATTATTCACGCTGCTTTTATAGCTGGCCCTTTTATTTTTAGCTTAGTTATTCTTTTTATCTCATCAGAAATATCAATATTCAATACCGATAATATCCCAGCAGCTTATTATATCATTCCTTTTGTTGCTCTAATAATTATATATGCAGGTTTAAGGTTTTTTAGAAATCAATTATCTAAAATTGACAAACAGTCACCGCTAAATCAAAAGTTAGTCAATTATCAAACAGCATTTATTATAAAATGTGCATCTATTGAAGCTCCTGCATTTTTATGCATCATGCTAACTATATTATCTGGAGAAACTGTTTTCTTAATAATAACCTGGTCTATTTTATTGTTCTTATATACAATAAGACCAAAAAAAGAAAAGGTTATTGCAGACTTAAGTCTAAGCTTTGATGAACGTAAATTATTGAATGCATAAAAAAACACCAACGTTATTAAACGCTGGTGTTTTTTTTTACTTAAATAATTGCTAAATAATTATTTACCCATTTTAGGTATTAAATTTTAAATGTCATTACTGGTAATGTTGAGTGGTTAGCAATATCCTCAGAAATACTACCTTCAAAGAAATGTGCTAAACCTTTTCTACCATGAGTAGCAACGGCTATTAAATCTGCGCCAATGTTATTAGCAAAATTAAGAATACCTTGCTCTACAGAATAATCAGATACTACATGTACATCAGATAAAGACTCAAGATTACCATCCGCTTTTTTCAAAAAAGAAGATACCAATCTGTCAATTTCAATAGAACTTTTAAAGCTTGTATCTGGCGTATTTACATAAATCAAATTCATAGTGGCATCTAACTTATTAAAAACAGCCTTAGCTTTTAAATAAGCTTCTACTGCTTCCTCAGAGAAGTCACTAGCAAATATCGCTGTATCAAACTCTACTAAAATAGGATTCTGTTTAACGATAAGTACTGGTATATCAGCGTGTCTAACTACTTTTTCTGCATTCGAGCCAATAAGCACCTCTTTAACGCCACTTGCACCATGAGATCCCATAACGATCAAGTCTACTTGTTGCTCATCAACTATATCATTGATCTCTTTAAAAACCTTAAAGTGTTTAATTACTGGTGTAATCTCAACACCTTCCAAGAATGGACGGTCTAGAAATTTACTCATCTTTTGTTCTGCTAGTTTTAAATAAAAAACAGCTTCTTCTCCAATAGAACTTCTACTTGCTGTATAGACAGCGTTTGATAGCTCTAGCATGTGTAATACTATAAGTTCTCCATTATGTTTTTTTGCAATTGAAGCAGCAGTTTCTAAAGCATATTCAGAATGTTCAGAAAAATCTATGGGTACAATAATTTTTTTCATGATTTATATTTTTTTAATTTATACTAGATTGATTTCTAAAATACTAAATTGTCATAGAAAACAGTTGTGTTTCTGGCTTTTTTCGTTGTAATAACAAATCAAAAGCCATACAAATATTTCTTATAAAAGGTTTTCCTTTTTCTGTGACCTGTAATCCTTCACTTTCGAAAAATAACAAACTATCATTTTCAAACTCCCTAAGTTTTATAATCACTTCAGGAAGCTCATTAAATTTTGTGTTTGAAGTATTCCAATATGTTTTAAATTGACACATAAGATTCAAAACATGACTTCTAATAATCAAGTCTTCGTCATTAAGGCCATGACCTCTGTATACCGGAATAATATTAGCATCTAACAAATGATAATACTCTTCAATAGATTTTACATTTTGAGCAAATGCATACCAACTATCACTAATAGCAGAAACACCAAGTCCAATCATTCCTTTAGTTTTTGATGCTGTATATCCCATGAAATTACGGTGAAGTTTACCGCTCTTCATCACAGTATATAGACTGTCAGACGTTAAAGCAAAATGATCCATTCCAATTTCTTTATAACCTATAGTCTCTAGCAGTCTTTTACCTATATCGTATTGTTGGCGCTTGCCTTCTCCTGATGGTAAGTCTTCACTTTTGTATCCACGCTGACCATTACCTTTAATCCATGGCACGTGGGCATAACTGTAAAATGCAATTCGGTCTGGTGTTAATAGATTTGTTTTGGCAATAGTCTCAATTACATCAGCTTCGGTCTGAAATGGTAATCCAAAAATAATATCATGACCGACAGATGTATAACCAATTTTTCTGGCTAACTCAGTTACTTTTTTTACATTTTCAAAAGGCTGAATACGATTTATAGCCTTCTGAACTTTAAGATTATAATCTTGTACACCAAAACTAACACGTCTAAATCCTAAATCGAATAGCGTTTTTAGGTGTGCTTCTGTGGTATTATTTGGATGGCCTTCAAAACTAAACTCATAGTTTTCCGCCAAGTCTGAAGTTAATAATAATTCAGAGATTAGAAATTTTAAATTTTCAGGCGAAAAAAATGTCGGCGTACCTCCACCAAGATGTAATTCCTTAATTCTTGGTCTTCCTCCTAAAACATCTCTATAAAGTTTCCATTCTTTTAAAAGTGCTTTTATATAAGGTAACTCTACATCATGTCTTTTTGTAACACGCTTATTACATCCACAAAATGTACACATACTTTCGCAAAACGGTAAATGCAAATACAAGCTTAGACCTTCGGTAGTATTACTTTGTAAAAAAGTCTGTCTTAGAGATGATTTCCATTTGTTTAACGAAAATGAATTAACATCCCAATATGGCACCGTCGGATAGCTTGTATATCTCGGTCCTGCCACGTTATATTTATTTACAAGTGAATTGCACATACCTATTTTATTGATACTCAAAATTACTAGTGTAACTTTGTTTAAAATATGATATTTATCATATAGGTGATTTTTACGAAAAAATTAAGTATTTGCATAGCCGATACAATCTGTGTAACTTTACTTCAAACCAAAAAACTGAATAATGAAAAATTTAAAATTAATAGCCTTTCTTATATCCTTAACCTTTGTATTCGCTTGTAAAAACGAGAAAAAGACTGAAGAAGTCATTGAAGTAGAAGAAATTGAAGAAATAAAAACACCAGAAAAAGAACAGTCTGGCATGGTTATGACTTTATCTCCTAAAAGTGGCAGTACAGTCAACGGAACTGTAAATTTCATATACGAAAACGGAACTGTAAGTATGACTGCTAATATGACTGGTTTAACGGAAGGAACGCATGCCATTCACATTCATGATAAAGCAGATTGTTCGTCTGATGATGGGAAATCAACTGGAGGTCACTGGAACCCAACAGCACAACCTCATGGTGAATGGGGAGACGAAAAAGGGTATCACAAAGGTGATATAGGAAATTTTGAAGTTGGTACAGATGGTATTGGTAAGGTTCAGTTTAAGACTGACCAGTGGTGTATTGGATGCGGAGACCCTAACAAAGATATATCAGGAAAAGCAATAATTGTTCACCAAGGTACTGATGATTTCGTATCCCAACCAAGTGGAGCAGCTGGTAAACGTATCAGTTGTGCTGGAATTATTGAATAATAAACCTTTCTGACTAATCATAAAAAAGCTACTTTTATGGTAGCTTTTTTATTTTAAATTAACCAAACCCATGAATCCTTCTGCCAGCGGCTGGATAAAAAAAATACTCACTGTACTTCCTAAAAGTTCAATTTTAAAATTTGATAAACATCAATTTTACAATAAACTTAAGGATACCGGTTTTATATACGGTAGTAACATTAGCTGCCTTTGTGGTTTGGTTAAAGACAAAGATTTTAATCAAGAAGAACGCTGTAAAGTTAATCTAGTTAGTGCTTTTTATTACATACATCATACAGAAAAAAATAGTACAGACTTTACACAAAGTATCGTTGATTTTTATAAAGCAACTGACGAGCATAAACGCTCTTTCTTATCAGGACTTTTTGGTGAGCCTGAAAAAGACAGACTCCTTGAGCAGATTATCCATAAACGTATTCATATAGATGATAATATCATTACTAAAAATTTTAATTATTTTTTAATTAATGCCTTTCTCTTTATTGATATTATCGGATACCATCATTTTTTGACATCCCCAGATGACACCAAAACTTACATCTCAGATTTTGAGTCGGATTTAGAAACAATTGTGTTTGCTGTTTTGGACTCAAAAACTAACAAAACTGAGTATGACAATAATTTGGTGAAACTTTTTGAAGCTTCATTAGGTCACAAAAACAGAAAGCGTAGTGATGGTAATGATGTCGCAAAAACAATAACAGAACCTTTAGAAAAACTTTATGTTATTGATACGGTTTGTATGGCATCTTGGAGTGATAAACAAATTGATAAAGAAGAATATATATATCTAAATCAGTTACGTAAAGATTTACAAGTTGACACAGAAACTTTAATACAATCAGTCGATGATATTAATACGTTTTATGAGCTTAATAAAGAAAATATTTCGTTTTTAAGTGCAAAAAATCTTGCACAAAGTTTCTATGACAATAGTAGCAGTATTGTTACTAGACTTATAAAACGAAATAGTAAGCGTTTACTTAAAGAACTTTCTCAGAGTAAAGAAGCCATGCTTTTATTATCGCAATCTACAACTCGAAACCTAACTGATGAAGAGCAAAAAAAGATTCAGAATCAGTTATTAGACATCTTTAAATCTATACCTAGCTTAGCGATATTTATGTTACCTGGAGGTATGTTATTACTACCATTATTTGTAAAGTTCATTCCTAAATTGTTACCATCTGCTTTTGACGAAAATCGTATTGAAGACGATTAATTGTAACAATTTTAATGTATCTGTGACTTACAGATAAAGCCTTTACAAAATGATTACTGACTATTACTCTATACTTAGTGTTGATAAAAATGCTGATTTAGAAACCATTAAAAAAGCATTTAGGAAACAAATTGCTTTATATCATCCAGAAAATAATAAATCACCAGAAGCGAAAGAGAAGTTTGATATAATAATCGAAGCGTTTAATGTACTTTCTAACAACAAAAAACGTGCTGAATACGATATCATCCTAGAAAAAAGCTTTTCTAACAAACCGATGGTTATTACTCCCAAAGAAGAAAAAACTTATGAAAATTGGCAAAAAGAAGCCAAGAAGAAGTCTAAAAAGTCTTGGGAGTCTGACTTAACAGATTTATTACTTCTTGATTTATTTTTGGATGTCAGCATGTTTGGTGTCTTTGATGATTTTGGAGATATCATCGGAGATAGCCTAGGTGATGTATTCGACTTATTCTAACCAGTTTTTAAAATCTTTTACACGCTCTCTTGCTACAATAATATCTTGCTCCTTAAAAGTATTCAACTTTATTTGTAATCGAGAGTTTGTATAACTCACCATGTCTTTTATAGCATTAACATTGACATAAAACTTTCGACTAATACGAAAGAATACGTGTGGTTCTAATTCATTTTCTAGTTGGTCTAAAGTCGAATCTAAAAGATAATTTCTTCCTTCATTAGTGTAAGCATAAGTACCCTTATTTTCACTATAAACACATTCAATATCCTCTATGTTAATTAGTTTGAGATGCTGTCCGACTTTTACAGAAAAACGCTTCTTATATTCACGTTCAATTGGATTAACCAAAAGATTTTTTATGTCATTAAAATCTAGTGTGACTGCTTGTTTTTTTGGAGCATGCTCTTTGAATTTATCTACAGCGATTTTTAAATCTTCGTCATCTATTGGCTTTAATAAATAGTCAATACTATTGAGTTTAAAAGCCTGCAGCGCATACTCATCGTAAGCTGTTGTAAAAATTACAGCAGACTTAATCTCTACAGCGTCAAAAATCTCAAATGATAACCCATCACTTAACTGTATATCTAAGAATATTAAATCAGGATGTGTATTATTCTGAAACCAGTCTATAGCCTCTTCAACAGAATGCAACATCGTTTCTGCATTAATATCAATTGCGTTGAGCATACGTTGTAATCGTCTTGCTGATGGTTTTTCGTCTTCTATAATTATAACATTCATAGTACTACTTTCAGTAAATTAAATTTTAAACTTTTTTATTCCCAGTTTTTATGGTCTTTTCCCATAAATTCTTTGAGTTTTTTGTCTTCCCATTTTTTATTAAAAATAAAGTCACTTTTAAAGACTCTTATTCCGTGAAGCAAAATAAAAAAGCCCCAAACGAAAAGCGTAGAATAGTTTATAGCGAGAATGGCATCAGTATACTCTGTATCACCAATTATAATATTATTCCAGATAATAAATCCAGTCATCACTAAATATCCAGCTAAATGAACATAGAAAATCCTAAGTTTAGAAACTTTTTTTTGAGCTTCTAGATACATACGTTTATTCTTTTCCTGTTGATTCATGATTATTCGTATTCGTTAAATTTATTACGCTCTTTCTCTATAAATTCATCAATTTTACGTTGTTCCCAATTTTTTCCTAACAAAAAATTAAAACCAAAGACTCCTATAAAATGGAACGCTAAACCAATACCCCAAAAGAAAGCAGTTGCGTAAGTACCAAAGCCTGTAAATCCTTCATTTGAATTAAGAGCAATTAGTAAGATTAAAAATATATTAACAATTACATAAGCTGCTAAGTGCCAATAAAAGCCTATAATAGCTTCTACTCGTTTTTTGGCGCGAATGTAAGCATCTTCATTTCTATAATCTTGTCCAGAAGACTGTTCGTTTTTGTAAGGTTCTATACTATACTTTTCCATAATTCTATTTTTTTTGTGCGTTTTTTTCCTCTTCCATGATTTGCTGAATTTTTCGTTCTTCCCAATCGTAACCTAATAGTGATGGTAAAATAAATACTGTAAAGGCATGCACTAATAAGATAAGTCCCCATATTATCCATGAACTTAGTGTACTAAAGCTAAATAAATCTGCTGTAAAAGCATCCCAACTATCTAAGTTGTTATAAACTTTGAATCCCGTGATGATAGAATTTATTACTAGATAAACAGTAAGGTGCGAGTAAAATTTTCTTAATTTTTCTACTCTATTTTTTGCGCGCTGAAATTTTGAAATTGATTCTTGATTTTTCATAATCTTTAGTTCCAACGGTTATTATTTTCTTCTTTACGCATAAATTCTTCAATTTTACGTTCTTCCCACTTGGCACCAAATGCGCCATCATTTACAAATACTTTATAGGCTTGAAAACATAAACTTAATCCCCAACCTAGCATCGGAAACCAAAACCATTGAATCGTATTACTTGAATAGCGGTACCAAATAAATATTAAAAAAGGTATAACTAAGCAATACGATACTAAGCTACCGTAAAAGCCTTTAAGTTCTTCAAGACGTTTACGTGCTTTTACGTAACTATCGTCTAGTCTGTTTTGAGGTAATTGTGATTGTCTCATGATTGATACTTGTTTTGTGAGCATTGGTATTGCGACTGCAAAGTCTTCTGCTCGTTGATTGATGATAACTTTTTTATTTGATAACAGTTGATAACGCTGCTTTATATTTTCTAATCCTACACCACTACTCTTTTTTACAATTTGCTTTTTCTGAAGGTTATTCATAACTACCAAATAACCACCATCTTCGTATATTTTAATATGCAGTGGTTTACTTGATGTAACCATATTATGCTTTACTGCATTTTCTAAAAGTAACTGTAATGATAGTGGCACTACACGACTTTCTGGATTTGAAGCTTTCTCTGGTATTTCGAAAATTATACTGTCTTCGAAACGCATCTTCAGTAAAGACATGTAAGTTTTGGCAAACTGTAACTCTTCATCTACTGTAACTAAATCCTTACTTTTTTGTTCTAAAACATATCTATATACTTTAGATAAAGCTGTTGTAAACTTCTGAGCACTGTCCGGGTTTTCTTCTATTAAGCTTGTTAAAACATTTAAACTATTAAATAAGAAATGTGGGTCTAACTGATTTTTTAAAGCATCGAACTTAGCACTTGCTGCACCTGCAATAACTTTTTGCTCTTTTATTTTTGTTTTTTGATACCTATTGTAAAAATAGATGACATAAAAAACTGAAATTATTGTAAGTGTAATCCATAAAGCAAAAGAATAATCCTGCCAGCTAGTCGTTTCAATAAATCTTTTGAACGAAACTCCTTCAACAAATCTAGAAATCATAACTCTCAAAATAAATATTGTAATTAGAGTTACTAAAATTGCCCCTGTTATCCCATATGAAATTCTCTTTATAATTTCATAACTAGTAAATTTGAGTTTTAATACATAATTAAAATAAATTGAATTAACATAACTTATGGCAAATGTATAGACTTGATAAAATGCAAATTCAATCACAAACTGATTAACATCTTTATAGGTAAACATATCTTTTGATAATAGCTCACCAATAATAAATATTAAGCAACCTATAAGAAATGTTATTACTACACTTTTAATTGATTTTAGATTTAGCATTTTTGATTTTTTAATTACTCTTTACAGCCTTTAATAGCTTGTTTCGCTCTATTTTTCCCCCAAGTTGGATGGTATTTACTTTCTACTTCAAAAGCATCAAATAATACTAGTGAACTTTCTAACTCTTCACAATAAGGTTTTGGGTCTTGACCAAAATATTTTGCAGAACCCATTGCCCAATCCGCTTTACACATAACAACTCTAGGATTTTCAGGAGCAATCTTGTAAGCGTTATTATACAATTCCGAAACCTTTGCCGCATACTTCATTCCGTAAGTCCTACCGTCAAATGCTACCCAATTAGTATATATCTGCCCTTGCATCACTAAAAGCTCTGGATTATTCTTACTTAAAGCCATTGCAGTATTCAAATGCTCTTGCGCTTTTTCTAATTGGGCTTTTAATACAGTTTCGTCTTTTACATTCCAACTTTTTATACTATTGATTTGTGCAATGTAGTAATGAGGTAACCAGTTGTCTTTTTCTGCATTTGCTATACGCTCAAACAAATTTATAGCTTCATCTGGTTTATCAGATTGCCATAGCTCAAAGGCCTTATCCATACCTTTTTCAAACTGTGTTTGGGCTTGATTAAAACCAGAAACTAGAATTGTACAGATGATGATTAATTTTTTCATGATGATGTATTTTATTGATTGATGTTTATAATGTAATATCTATAGTTTTATCGCTTTTTAATTCAAACTTGGCATCTTTCCATTTTGGTGGCCCCATAAATCCTTTAGCATTATTTGAGCATCCATAATCTTCTTTAGGTATACCCATAAAATTGGTGTCCATTTTTCCATTATCATTTTCGTCATGTATAAAAGATATAGCATAAGTTCCTTCTGGGATATCAGTAAATGTTATTGTACTCTTCTCTTGGTCTATTTCACCAATTGCATCTTTAAAACGGTCTTTTAAAAACTTGTTTTCTTCATCGTATAGACCGATTAATATTTTACCGTCATTACTTTCTAGTCCACTGATATTGACAGTAATATCGTGACTAGTTACATTTTGCATTCCAAAAAAAGCAGCCTTAATAGCTAACATGATTAATATTTTAACGAGTGTTGACATGATGATTATTTTTTATTTGATTCAAATATCCGAAGGTCTTCTTGATAAAAAAACCAATATTTACTCAATTGTAGTTTTTTTATGATGAATTGTAATATACTAAAAAAAGCATCTGAAAAATGTAATTTTTGAGCACAAAAAAAGCAGCTATTATAAGCTGCTTAAAAGAGATTTGGTTGAATATTACTTACTATCGTAAGCATCTATATATTTTTTTGCTCTTCGATTTCCATTATTAATTTTATAAGCTTTTTTATAATTTTTATAAGCATTAAGGCTATCACCGGTAACCAAATACGCTTGACCTAAACTATCATAAACATTATGTTTATTAGGGTGCAGTTTTGTATTCATTTCAAAAATAGCAATAGCATCTTCAAAATTTTCTTCTCTAATATATTTATAACCTATTCTATTAAATTTATACTGGTTTATAAACTCACTTAATGAGTCTTCTGCTTTAATCTTCAGTAAACCTTCGAGTGCCTTATCAAAATTCTTTTCTGCGATATATTGACTGGGTGTTTTGTAACCATTAGGTGCTTTAAGATAGTCATAACTTAAACTATCTGAATTAGTTTCCGATATTATAGAAAGGTAACGTTGGTTGGTTTCAGGATGCTTCAAAAAACGCAATTTTTTATACATATCTGGAACAAAAAACTCGTTTAACTCAGTAACAACTGGCTTTGTTTTCACACCGCGCCAGTTCATAAACATTGTATTGCCTTCATAAGAAATAGCAATAACATCATCGGCATTATATAAATAAGAGCCCTCTGTTTCTTTTTTGAAAGCTTCCGTGTATTCAATGGATTTTGTACAACTATATACTAGAAACAAAAGCATTAGAACTGAAAAATAAGTTTTGATTTTCATTTTTAATATGGATTGATTGGTTAACTAAAAGCAAAAAAGTCTCACTATTACTGAGACGAATATTTCAGAAAAATGTTACTCTAAAGTCTAATATTATTCCGCAGCCTCTGTAATTCCCTTATTCCTAGCCCAATCTATAGCAACTTCAAGGCTTTCGAAACGTTGAATTTTTTTATTGAAAAATAAATTTTCTATCATAGTATTCATTACACCATCTTTAGTTTTTGAAACAATACCATAACCTCTTATACTATAACTATGAGAAAAGAACTTTAACCAATCATTTGGTTTTACTGCGTAAGAATTAATGCGATTGGAAATATAAACTAAATTATTACCTGTTTTTCCAAAAAAATCCACAATATCATCGACAACCTTTTTTCCATGGTTATCCCATGAGTATGTAATACCATAGTTGTTTTCTGAAACTACAAATCCTTCAAAAATGTAGACGTCTCCGTGACTATAATTAAACTCTTTTATAACGTCCTTATAAAAAGGAGAATCTTTTACATGCATCATTATTTGGGGTTATAATGGAACACTAAATTAGAAAAAAATAATCGGCAAATAAATTTAAACTAAAAAAGCTCTGAGTTATAAAACATCAGAGCCTTTATATAGTTTAATTAGGTATTTACTTTACATCCATTAACTCAACATCAAATACTAATGTTGCATCTGGTGGTATAACACCGCCAGCACCAGCACTACCATAGCCTAAATCACTAGGGATAACCAAACGTGCTTTATCACCAACATTAAGCAAGCAGATACCTTCATCCCAACCTGCTATTACTTGTCCTACACCAACTTGAAAATCTAATGGCGCATTTCTTTTGTATGAAGAATCAAAAACCGTACCGTCTGCTAATTGACCTTTATAGTGTACAGAAACTGTATTCCCTTTTTCAGCTTTTTTACCTTCTCCTTTTTGGATGACTTGGTAACGTAAACCAGAGGCTGTTTCTTCAAAACCAGCAGATATTTTATCTAATTCTGCTTTTTTTGCTTCACGCTCAGCAGCTACTCTTTTTTCTCTAGCACCTTCAAAAGTTCTAAATGCCTCTACAGCATTAAATTTTTCAGCTGCATCTCCTACTCTTACAATTTCTAAGCTTTCGATTGTATCGCCTTGTGCAACAGTATCTACAATATTTTGTCCTTCAACAACATTTCCAAAAACAGTATGCTTACCATCTAACCAATCTGTAGCTATGTGAGTAATAAAAAACTGGCTACCGTTTGTTCCTGGACCAGCATTGGCCATTGATAATTTTCCTGGAGCATCGTGCTTTAAATCTGGGTGAATTTCATCATCAAATTTGTAACCTGGATTACCAGTACCTGTACCTTGTGGGCAACCACCTTGAATCATAAAATCAGGAATAACTCTATGGAATTTTAAACCATCATAGTAAGGCGTTCCTTGAGGTTTAGCTGAATTTTCTAAATTTCCTTCTGCTAAAGCCACAAAGTTACCAACTGTACCAGGTGTTTTTTCAAATTCTAGATTAACTAAAATTTTACCTTTTGAAGTATTGAATTTTGCGTATAAACCGTCTTGCATTGTTCTATGTTTTATTTAAAGCTGCAAAGATAATGCTTTAAGTTACAAGTAAAAAGTCGAAAGTGTAAAGTTTACCTGTACTGCAAAATGGAAAATAATCTTAGTTTTGTTGAAAAAAAAAGAGATGAATTTTATCACCAAAATAAAAGCTGCTTTTGGTAATCCTAGAGCAATGGAAAAGTTACATGTCGATGACCATACAGAAGCTATAATAAAAGATGTTGAAAATACACCTTTTGGGGTTTCTGAAAATAATGTTCTGTATGCAGGTTTGAATGAATTGGGTGGTTATTTCTTTTTTCAGACTGTTGTTGTTGGACAGTTTCATATCAAAACCATAAAAGGTGCTACACTGACTTTAAAAGGTGAAGAGATAGAATTACAGTTAAATTCTGATATGTTAGAGTTAGAATCAGATTACTCTAACGTTTCTAATAGAAGTATTACTAAAATAGACTTCCAAATTGAAGAAGCTGATATCAAAATGCTTCAAAATAGTAAGATTAAAAGTATTCAATTAAAAGCTAAGAAGCAGGATATTTTGTTCACGAAGTATGTTGGTGACAGTGATGAGGAAGAGTAGAATTATTTTAATTTATTTTTAAATTCAATCTCAAATTTTCTTAATATTTTTTTATTAGAAAAGTAAAGCAATGGATTGGGAGTTTTCCCTAAAGCGAAAGAAATACAGTTCACAAAAACTTTGTTTTCGTTATAAAGTATTACAATTTGCTTACCATAACCTGAAAACGATTTTAATTCATTGACTTCTATAATACTAACCTTGTCTTCTGTCTTTATTGCCCATTTTGCATTATCACTTATCTGTTTAATAACTTCTAAATTCTCTATTTCAGAAATTCCTGATAGTTCTTTAAAATTATACATTTTTGCAATAAAATAAATCACATAAACCAACAAAGAAAATATTAATAAAGACATAAATAGAGATGACAAATAATTTTCATTATTTACCATATTATTATAAAGATATGATGTAGCGATGCATAATAATAAAGTAATATGAAGTGGTATCAATCCATGTTCCCATATTTTAGTTACCAGTGTTTTGTTTGAAACTAATTTTTTATTATCGATAGATTTTTTAAAATCAATACTCTCGAAATTCATCTAAAAACTATAAAGTAATTAATTCGCAACCTCACTCATAAACTTAATACGATACAAGCGTAGTTCCTCGTCATCGTAATCGCCATCAAACTCATCAATGGCAACGTCTATTTTATCAGTTTCAGACTCCATAAAGTAGTCATGGATTTCTTCTTGCTGGTCTTCGTCCAAAATATCGTCTATCCAATAACTAATATTCAGTTTAGTTCCAGAAAAGACAATTGCTTCCATCTCTTTTATAAAATCAGGCATTTCCATTCCTTTTGCAGATGCAATATCTGATAGTGGCAACTTTCTATCTACGTTTTGGATAATATATAGTTTTAATGCGGAGTTACTTCCAGTAGATTTTACGACCATGTCTTCTAAACGCTCAATATCATTTTCTTCGACATAGTCAGCAATCATACTCACAAAAGGTTTTCCAAATTTTTTGGCTTTTCCTTCTCCGACACCGTTTACATTAGACATTTCTTCTAATGTTGTTGGATATTTTAGTGTCATATCCTCCAAGGAAAATTCTTGAAAAACTGCATATGGCGGCACATCGTTTTGTTTTGCTACGCGACGCTGTAAATCTTTTAGCATTTTCATTAGCGTTTCGTCAACAACAGCTCCACGAGATTTTGAATTCGTAATAATATTATCGTCTGTAGTTTCGTCAAACGTATGGTCTTCTGCCATCATAAAAGATGTAGGAGACGCAATAAATTTTTGACCAGCATCAGTTATCCGTAAAACACCATAAGTCTCGATGTCTTTTTTTAGAAGTTTACCAACTAAAATCTGACGTATCAATGCCATCCAATGTCTAGCGTCTTTATCTTTACCAATACCAAAAAATGGTTGTTGGTCAGTTTTATGAGAGGAAATTAAAGCATTGGCATTACCAACAATTACTTGTACTAAATCTTTAGCCTTGTATTTTTGGTTGGTCTTATCAACCACGTCTAAGACAATTTTTACATCGTCTTTAGCTTCTTTTTGTGGTTTAGGAAAACGCACATTATCATCCATATCGCCACCATCTCCAGTTTCGTTATCAAATTCTTCGCCAAAATAATGTAGAATAAACTTACGTCGCGACACTGAAGTTTCTGAGAATGCAACGACTTCTTGTAAAAGCGCATGTCCAATCTCTTGCTCTGCGACAGGTTTTCCTGCCATAAATTTTTCGAGCTTCTCAATGTCTTTATATGCATAATAAGCCAAACAATGACCTTCGCCACCATCTCGACCTGCACGACCAGTTTCTTGATAATAACTCTCAATACTTTTTGGGATATCATGGTGAATCACAAAACGTACATCTGGTTTATCAATTCCCATCCCAAATGCTATTGTCGCAACAACAACATCAGTATCTTCCATCAAAAACATATCTTGATGTTTCACACGAGTTTTTGCATCTAAACCAGCATGATAAGGCACAGCTTTTACACCATTGACTTGTAATACTTGTGCTAATTCTTCAACACGTTTACGACTCAAGCAATAAACAATTCCAGATTTTCCTTCGTTTTGTTTTACAAAACGAATAATATCTGCATCAACATTTTTTGTTTTTGGACGTACTTCGTAATATAAGTTTGGGCGATTAAATGATGCTTTAAACTTTACAGCCTCAGGAATACCTAAACTCTTTAAAATATCTTCTTGTACCTTTTCTGTAGCTGTAGCAGTTAATCCCACAATTGGAATATTATCACCAATACGCTTTATAATATGTCTTAGATTTCTGTATTCTGGTCTAAAGTCATGACCCCATTCGCTTATACAATGTGCTTCGTCAACAGCCATAAAAGATATGGTAACTGTTCTTAAAAACTCTACATGCTCTTCTTTAGTCAGTGATTCTGGTGCGACATACAAAAGTTTTGTGACACCATTAGTAATGTCATCTTTAACTTGTCTGACTTGTGTTTTATTTAATGAAGAATTTAAAACGTGAGCAACACCTTCATTTTCTGATACACCTCTAATAGCATCTACCTGATTTTTCATCAATGCGATTAAAGGCGAAACCACGATAGCAGTACCTTCTTTAATCAATGCAGGCAATTGGTAGCATAAAGATTTTCCTCCACCTGTTGGCATAATAACAAAGGTATTATTACCTGCTACTACATTTTTTATAACGTCTTCTTGTAATCCTTTGAATTGTGAAAATCCAAAGTATTTTTTTAGTTCGGCATGTAAGTCAATTTGTGCAACGTTCATTAATCCCTATTCGTAATTTTATATTTACCTTTGCATGAAGTTTAAAGATAACAAAAATCTTTAGAATTAAACATTATATCAAAATACGAATTGATTTTGAAAACTGAATCCTCTATTCTAGATATCGCAAAGTCTACAATAACTATGGAAAGCAATGCAATTGCTAACCTTGTTGACTTATTAACTGATGATTTTGCAAATGCTACCGAACTCATTTACAACTCCAAAGGCCGTGTTATTATTACCGGAATTGGAAAAAGCGCAATCATAGCCAATAAGATTGTCGCCACTTTAAACTCTACAGGAACGCCATCTGTTTTTATGCACGCCGCAGATGCAATACATGGAGATTTAGGACTAATCTTGGAAGATGATGTGGTCATTTGTATTTCAAAAAGCGGAAATACACCAGAAATTAAAGTTTTAGTTCCTCTTATAAAAAATGCTAAGAATAAAATGATTGCTATTACAGGCAACAAAGATTCATTTTTAGGACAGCAAGCCGATTATGTACTTAATGCTTATGTAGAACAAGAAGCTTGTCCAAACAACTTAGCACCTACCACAAGTACAACAGCGCAATTAGTTATTGGTGACGCTTTGGCTGTTTGTCTTTTAAAACTCCGTGGATTTTCGAGCAGAGATTTTGCAAAATACCATCCTGGTGGCGCATTAGGAAAACGTTTATATCTCAGAGTTAATGATTTGTCATCGGTAAATCAAAAACCTGAAGTGACATTAGATGCTAGCCTAAAAGAAGTTATCATAGAAATTTCTGAAAAAATGTTAGGCGTCACTGCTGTTACACAAGACTCAAAAATAGTAGGCATAATTACTGATGGCGATTTGAGACGTATGCTTAGTAAAAGTGATGATATTGCACATTTGACTGCTAAAGAAATTATGGGTAGCAGCCCAAAAAGCATAAGCGAAGATGCCATGGCCGTAGACGCTAAGGAAGTTATGGAAGAGTTTGGTATTTCTCAATTATTAGTTGAAAAGGACGGAAAGTATGCTGGTGTTGTTCACTTACACGATTTAATAAAAGAAGGCATAATCTAATGGCAAAAAAACCTGTTGACGAAATGTCTTTTCTTGACCATCTTGAAGATTTAAGGTGGCATCTTATTAGAATTACAATAGCTATTCTCATAGCTGGTATTGTAGCATTCTGTTTTCCTAAGATTCTGTTTGGTGTTATTATTTTCGGGCCAACAGAAATGACTTTCCCAACATACCAATGGTTATGTGAAATGTCACAGATGATGGGTATTCAAGATACGACCTTTTGTGCAGACAGGTTTCCATTTGACTTACAAAACAGAGCTGTTGCAGGACAATTCTCAACTCATATATGGACATCGATATATGCCGGTTTTATAATAGCATTTCCTTATGTCTTATATCAATTATGGCGATTTATTAGTCCAGGTTTAAAGAAAAATGAACGTAAAAATTCAAGAGGATTTATTATTGTTGCTTCTTTTTTATTCTTTACAGGTGTCTTATTTGGATATTATGTCATTACACCGTTATCCTTTAACTTTTTAGCTAATTATAGCATAAGTGATTTGGTTGTTAACGACTTTGATTTAGACTCTGTTATAGCTGTTGTAAAGTCTTCTTCGTTGGCTTCAGGATTAGTATTTGAACTTCCAATTATTGTTTATTTCTTGACTAAAGTCGGTTTAGTCACTCCTGAAATAATGAAAAAATACAGGAAATTCGCCCTAGTCATTGTATTAATAATATCAGCAGTAATTACTCCACCAGACCTTAATAGTCAGGTAATTGTAGCTGTTCCAATTTTAATACTATATCAAGTTAGTATATTAATTTCGCGAATAGTTGTAAGGAATCAAAAAAGAAAAGAACGAAAACAGAAAGCAAAAGCATAAAAAAATGTCAGACGTTGTAAAAGAATTTAATGAGTACCGTTCTAAAATGAACGATAAAATATTAGCAGATAAAAATAAGATTGTAAGACGCATCTTCAATTTAGACACCAATGCATTTGCAGCTGGTGCTTTAGATGTAAAAACAAAAGAACTACTTGGTCTGGTTGCCTCTACAGTATTGCGTTGTGATGACTGTGTAAAGTATCATCTTGAAACAGCCTACAAAGAAGGTATTACAAAAGAAGAAGTAAGCGAGACTTTAGGTATTGCCACTTTAATTGGAGGGACAATTGTTATTCCTCATTTGAGACGTGCCCACGAGTATTGGGAAGCTCTAGAAAATTCTGATTTCGTTTCGCCTTCAAACTAAAATTGTATTTTTACCGTTCTAGAGTATAGAAAATAATAGATGAAATTACACGCCGAAAATTTAATGAAGTCCTATAGTGGACGAAAAGTTGTAAAAGATGTCTCGCTTGAGGTTAATCAGGGAGAAATTGTAGGATTACTTGGACCAAATGGTGCTGGTAAAACGACTTCTTTTTACATGATTGTAGGTATTATAAAACCTAACGGCGGAAACATCTATCTTGAAGATAAAAACATCACCAATTATCCGATGTACAAACGTGCTCAAAATGGTATTGGCTATTTGGCACAAGAAGCTTCAGTTTTCAGAAAACTAAGTATTGAAGACAATATCTTAAGTGTTCTTCAAATGACAAAACTGAGCAAAAAAGAGCAGCACGATAAAATGGAATCACTAATTGAAGAATTTGGTTTGGGACATATCCGTAAATCTCGCGGTGATTTGTTATCTGGTGGTGAACGTCGTCGAACAGAAATAGCCCGTGCTTTAGCTACCGACCCAAACTTTATTTTACTTGATGAACCTTTTGCTGGTGTTGATCCAGTTGCAGTTGAGGATATTCAGCGAATTATTGCTAAACTGACTAAGAAAAATATTGGCATACTTATTACTGACCACAACGTACAAGAGACACTTGCTATTACTGATAGAACATACCTTATGTTTGAAGGTGGTATCCTAAAAGCTGGTATTCCTGAAGAACTTGCTGAAGACGAAATGGTGCGAAAAGTTTATCTTGGTAAAAACTTCGAGCTTCGTAAAAAGAAATTAGAATTCTAAATTACTTATTTGCTTCCTTCAATAATTTCTTCTGATATCGTCCTTGAACAATATCGACTATAACCAATACTACAATTACAAAATAGAAAGTAGTTTTACTCATTGGAACAATTTCTTCCCCAAAGATTTTTAGATGTGCTAAATGGCCACCTTCTGTAACAAGCATTATCCCTACTATAAAAAGAATAAATAAGCCTAGCACTTCATACATTCTATTTTTTGCTAAAAATGTTGAAATACGGTCTGCTAAGAACAACATCAATAAACCACTAGCAACAATAGCGATAGCCATAACGATAAATGCTGTTGTTGAGTTTTCTATTTCGCTAGTCAAACCGATAGCCGCTAAAATAGAATCGAATGAAAACACTAGATTCATTATAACAATACTTACTATAACCGCATTTGACGACTTAGTACCTTTAGAAGCATCTTCTACATCAATAGTTAAATCTTTTAGAGAAATCATATGCCAAATTTCCTTTATTGCTGTGTAAATTATAAACCCGCCACCCGCAAGTACAATGAGACTATGACCATTAAAAGCAAACTCTAAAACATCTTCCATTTTTCCTGTTAAAAAAGAAAATGGACTTTGAAAATATCCTATCAATGACACCAACACAAAGAGCAATACAATCCTTAGAGCTATGGCTATTAGAATTCCAATTTTACGTACGCGTTTTCTATCCTTTTCAGGTGCTTTTTTTGACTCTAAAGAAATGTATAAAAGGTTGTCAAAACCGAGAACTGCTTGTAACATAACAAGCATGAGTAGTGTGAAAATAACTTGAGCCATAATAATTTATGAGATTGATTTTTGTGTAAATATTGAAACTAAAATGTAGGATAAAATGATTATTGGTATTGCAATAAACTTAAAAATTACTAATAAAATAATACTTGCAATTAAAAACAAGTAGCGGAGGACATTAGGTTTAAAGTCCCAAGTTTTGAATTTTAAAGCAAACAATTTAATATTAGCATTTAGTAGATAACAACTAATTATTGTCAAAGCTATCAAAAACCAAAGTTGACCAAATAAATTAGCAATCGTAATAGAATATTGGTAATGCAAAATTAATGGCAAAGACAAAATCAGTAACGTATTTGCTGGAGTTGGTAGACCTTTAAAATAATTCTGTTGGTCTTCATCTATATTAAATTTAGCCAACCGATATGCGGATGCTACCGTTATTAATAAACCAATCAAAGCTACTGGAGTAATTTCTACTCCTACCCAACCAACAGTTTTATTCCATGTGTTATCAATGACAAAAGAACTGTCGCCGCCTAAGGCATCTTTAATTAAACCATACATTACTATACCTGGTACAACACCACTAGTAACTACATCTGCTAAAGAATCTAATTGTAATCCCAACTCGCTTTGAACATTTAGTTTTCGTGCTAGAAGTCCATCAAAAAAATCAAAAAATATACCCAAAAAGACAAATAAAGCAGTACCAACGTATTGTCCTTGAACTGCAAAAAGAATAGCTACACAGCCCGAAAATAAATTAAGACCCGTAACAATGTTAGGAATGTGTCGTTTCATTCTATTAGTTAGTTTCTGTAAAAATAGAAAAGTATTTTAGTTCTAACCATATCGTATACAATAACTGCTAAGTTTTATAGTTTAATAGAAACAAAATATTGTGCATCTTTGTAAAAAATTTGTTCTTGAAAAAGTACTACTTTATAGTCTTGGTCTTTGTTTCGCTTGCTATGTCGGGACAAACCACAAGAAAATACTCCAATGAGTTTATGAATATTGGTGTGGATGCTGCAGCTCTAGGTATGAGTAATGCAGTAACTTCACATACCAGCAATGTAAATTCGGGGTATTGGAATCCCGCAGGTTTGGTAAATATAGAAGATAACCAACTCGCCTTAATGCACTCCAGCTATTTTGCAAATATTGCTAACTACAACTATATAGGCTATGCAATGCCTATAGATGATAGAAGCGCTGTTGCAATATCAGTGATAAGATTTGGGGTTGATGACATATTAGACACAACTCAATTAATTGATGACCAAGGTGTTATCAACTACGATAGAATAAACACATTTTCGACTGCAGATTATGGTGTGACTTTATCCTATGCGCGTAAACTACCGATTGATGGTCTAAATTATGGTATTAATGCAAAAGTAATTCGTCGAGTTATTGGAGATTTTGCAACAGCTTGGGGATTTGGTTTTGATGTTGGTATTCAATTTGAAAGCAAAAACGATTGGAAATTTGGTTTTATGGCTCGTGATATTACAACAACTTATAATTCATGGGCAATTGACGAAGAGCAATTCGAAAAAATTAGTGGAGCAATTGATGGTCAAAATCAAACCTTACCAGAAAAGTCTGAATTGACATTACCTAAACTTGAGCTTGGTGTTTCAAAACTGTGGACTTTTCATTACGATTATACCTTATTAGCCGCTTTTAATCTTAACGCACGTTTCGCAGAAACTAATGATGTAATCTCTACGTCTTTTGCGAGTTTTGCACCTGCTTTAGGTTTTGAATTTGGCTATACAGATTTAGTATTTCTAAGAGCTGGCGTAGGAAATTTTCAGAATGAATTACAAATAGATAACTCTGAAAACTTAACTTTTCAGCCAAACTTTGGTGTAGGTTTTAAATATAAGGGTATTGAAATCGATTACGCATTCACAGATATTGGAGACCAAAGTGCCGCATTATATTCTAATGTGTTTTCAGTGAAGCTAGATTTCAGTATTTTTAGATAGAAATTCCAAACTTACTTATGAAGCTTAATCTATACTTTCTCACTTTATTATTCTTTTTCAGTTTTAGTTTTTCTCAAAACATGCAGCTTTCTTCAAATGCAGAAATATCTGTATTAACTGTCGGTCAAGGCGACAATCTCAATGACGCTTTTGGTCATAGTGCCTTTAGAATAAAAGATAGAAATAGTGGACTTGATGTGGTTTATGGTTATGGAAGATATAATTTTAACACACCAAATTTTTATTTAAAATTTGCGCAAGGCAAGTTGAATTATTTAATGGGGAAAAGAAAGTTTTCAGATTTTTTTGAGTTATATCGTTTTTACGACAGAACAATCGAGGAGCAAAAATTAGACCTATCGCAGGAGCAAAAACAACGTCTTTACAACTACCTTATTAATAATTACAAACCAGAAAATAGAGCTTATCTCTACGATTTTTTTTACGATAATTGTGCAACTAAAATTAGAGATGTCGCCAATGTCGCTAGCAATAGAACCATCATTTATCCCGAATTAAATAACGAAAATAAAAAGTCCTTCAGAAATCTAATACACGAAGAGGTAGGCCACAATACTTGGGGAAGTTTTGGGATTGATATAGCTTTGGGCTCAATTATAGATAAAACTGCAACACAAGAAGAGCAGATGTTTTTGCCAAAATACATTTTTGAAAGCTTCGGAAATGCAAACATAAATGGAAAACCATTAGTGAAAAGTACTAATACTATCTACAAATCTAAACATGGTGTAAGTTATAAGACTAGTTTTTTTATAAGTCCGATTTTTATAATGTGTCTTATTGCTGCAGGTATACTATTTATAACTTATAAGGATAATAAAGGTAATAAAAGGTCTAATTGGCTAGACGTTATACTTTTTTCAATCTCTGGTATTTCGGGAGTTTTATTACTATTCTTATGGTTTGGTACTGACCATACAACTACAGGATACAACTATAATATACTATGGGCTTTTCCGCTAAATCTTTTTACTTTATTCCAATTTTTTAAAAAGACACCAAAAAAATGGTTTAGAAGTTATTTGAAATTTTTAATAATCTTACTCGTATTAATGTCAATGCATTGGACAATTGGTGTGCAAGTATTTGCAATAGGTTTACTGCCACTTCTAATTGCGCTTATGGTTAGATATATTTATCTTATTAAATATTACAAAACTGTCTAGCTATTACTGTCCTCTGTAATATAAAACTGTACTTAAAGTTTTTAGTATGATATTTAAATCTAGGAATGGACTACGATGTTTTATGTAATATAAATCGTATTGCAATTTGGTAAGACTTTCTTCAACAGATCCTCCATATCGGCTATTCACTTGAGCCCAACCGGTAAGACCAGGTTTGACGATATGCCTAGTTTCGTAAAATGGTATTGAACGAGATAATTCAGCCACAAAAAATGGACGCTCTGGTCGTGGTCCGATGATACTCATTTCACCTTTGAGTACATTAATAAATTGTGGAATTTCGTCCAAACGTGAACGCCTTAAAAACTTGCCAAAATATGTGACTCGCACATCGTCCTTAGTTGCCCATTGCGCTTTTTGCGATTCGGCATCAACAACCATAGTTCTAAACTTAAAAATTGTAAATAGCGTACTATTTCTTCCAATACGTTCTTGAGTGTAAAATAAAGGTCCTTTATTCCCTATAGCATTTCCAATTAGTAAAAAAGGAATAATCGCTATCATAAATAATAGTCCAAAAAATGAAAAAATGATATCAAACGCACGTTGAAAAAACTTATATAGCTGATTTTCGTTGTTTCTACTAAATGGAAAGTATTTGTAAAAGTCTTTCCCTACATATTGAATAGGTACTTTATTAGTGACCTCTTCATAAACCTGAGTATACTCTCTGATTTTAAAACCACGCTCTAATAATAGCATCAATTCATGGTATAAATCTGGTGTAATATTTTCTGCATTATTAGCCGCAATTATAATCTCAGATATTTGTTCGTCAATAATAACATTTGATAAGTGCTTAGTAGTATACTCTTTTAGACCTTTATACTTTATTGAATCGTTATTGTTTTTTTCACTATTGATAAATCCAATAAATCTATAATTTGAGTCCGCCGACGTTAATGTGCTAACAACATTATCAATATTTGGTAATTCACCTACCAAAAGCACATGTTTATAAAAACGTGGTGAAGCAATAAGTATATTATATAATACACGCCATAAAAAAACGGACGCTATTAGCGCAATATAAAAATAGATGATTTGTAAACGTGCTTCTGGTAAAAAAGGGGTAATTATTGGAGTCAGCAGATAAAAGAGTACTACTGTAGACATACATAAAACTATGTTTTTGAAACTGACATCTAGCTTACTAGCTTGCTGCAAATCATAGATTTCGAATATAGTTCCGAATATAGAAATATAAACGGCTAACACTATCAGAGGAACCGTATTTTCTATACCAATATTTAGATATTCGAATCCAAAATAGTTAGAGAGCACAAAAATGCCCAAAAATGCCATAATAATATCAATCAGTCGCAGTAATACCTTGCGCTCTGAAATCTCAAAGTGTATGGCACTATTTTGTTTCATTAATTAGGAGATAGTTGGTGTTGTAAAGATAAATCTCTTGAACAGAAAACAAAACAAATCTTAAAGTGCTTTAAAAATAGCATGCCATTCATTTTTTAAAGACTGCCAATCAAAACGTTCTGCGTTTTTCCTTGTATTAGTAGATAGCTTTACCCTTAATTTTTCGTCTTCAAAAATTCTAATAATGTTTTCTGCCATTGCCTCCGCATTATTTTTTGGTGACAAGAGACCTTCTTCTTCATTTTTTATCAAATAAGCAATACCGCCAACCTTTGTACTTACTAATGGAAAGCCTAATGCCATTGCTTCAATAATACTTACCGGCATATTATCATAATTGGTAGTATTCATAAAAATATTGTAATCTTCAGAGATATTAATCCATTCTTTTTTTGTCAATTTACCAGTAAACTTAATATTGACACCTGTCTTTTTTGCATATGCTTTAACTTTTTCCAAACTACCGTCCGTATCTGGTCCTACCATGCAAAGTTCTGCTTCATGACCCAATTCTTTCAAACGTATCAACACCTCTATAGCCATAATAGGATTATAAATTTTTGAAAACGAACGCACCCAAAGCAACCTGATTGTATTAAATGATTTAGGGTAAACTGCATAATTTTCTAACGAAATGCTATTAGGTATATATTCGACATTATCATATCCTTTTTCAGAAAAAGCATTTTTGAGATATATTGAAGGTGAAATATTTTTAAAACTATTATCAAATATTGAAGCAGATAATTTTGGGTTTTTATCTAAACGTTCTGGTAAATTTCCACCATGAAGTATAGGTAGATAAGGAATATTAAATAATCGACACACTAAACTACAAGTGTAGGCATAATAAAAATTTTGCGTACTGTAAGTATCTATTAAAACTGCATCCGCCCATTTTGAATTCCATATGCAACTCCATATCATATGCAGTAATCGAAGGAATTTATTCCTTTTCGAAGAAGCATAGCGCAAATTATAGCCTTCAGACTCAAGCAAAGCTCCTAAAACCTGTATTGATGATACATTGGTTTTTGAAGAGTCTAGGTTATTTCCTATGTAAAGAATTCTATACATTATAATTTATAAAGATATAAATCTCCTTCCTCATTTAGAATCTCTAAAGATTCTATTATTTTGTTGGTAACCATATGTGTTGCACCAATAGTCTTAACAAACTCTACTTTATTTTTATCATCATGAAAACTTTCTAAAATTTTTCTTCTATTGTACCAATTAATTAATCTTGCTGGATTTCCTTCTATCAGCATAGATGCTCCTTTAAAGTCTAAGATAACTGAACGCTGTGACGACACTCTATACAAGTGACTTGCATAAATAACAGCATCTATATTTGTATGTGTTTTTATGAAGTATGCCATCTTATCTTGATTTGAAATGCTTTTAACTGACTTAGGTCTTAGGCTTAGGTTAGAAGGCAAAATAGTTCTAAAAATATCATCTCCAAATACAGGTATTTTATTAAATAAACTTATATGACAGACTATTAAACTTACTACAAATACAATCGAAATTTTGAGCATATATTTATTAAAAACTTCATATTTTTCAAGTAAATAATCAATCAGAAAAAACATTGAAAGATAATATGGTATAATAACTAGTTTTTGTATTCTGATAAGTTGAAAGGACATCCTAATATTAGTATCCATCACTGAATTAATAACATCTTCTATATAGACAGAAATATTTGGTAAAAAAATTAATGCTAGAGCTGAGAATAATATAAATTTTGCTCTTTTTCCTTCAGATTTATCACGGAGACATAATACGAGGTAACTAAGAAATGGGATATAAAAAAACAGATATTTTATATCCATCCATTGGTTTATATAATATATTGGTTTAGAGAATTTTAAAGAGATACGTTCGCTAAAAGCTGCTTCGAATAATTCTAAATCATAATCAATAGTTGAATTGGTATATGTGAAATATGTAATAATAAAAGGTATCATTCCAAGGATTACTGCCAAAAAACATAATAGTATCAAATAGTAATTAACTTTCGAGTTGTCGTAATACATCTTAGCAATAGCATAAATCAAGAACAACAAAATACCTCCTAACCCACTTATGGGATGAAAGTTAAAAAGTAAACCTATTAAAAACGAAGCTAAAAAAATTCGTATCAATACATTTTTTTTAAATATTAAAAATGGTATGGGTATTAGGGTAAAATATAGTGTTCGCGGAAGTAATAAATCCAAATTAGAAACACCCCAAAACTCAAAGCCAGGTAGCCAAATGACACCTTTTAAAAGCAGAGAAAAAATAAGTGAAAGAAAAAATTTATTTGAAAAATTATAAAAAATATAAAACCATAAAATACCATATAGCAGGTGACTAAATGTGTTAAGAATATTTAATGCTAGAATATAATTCTGATTTACAAGATTTGAAATGAAGTGTAAACATTTTACAAAAAAAGGTGTGTAATATTCAACATTTTTAATGTCATTCAAATAAAGATCATTCTGAAATAAATTTGGATTATCTAATTTTTGAATTATTGGAATTATATTATGCAAATCAGTAGATAAATCACTGTATTTGTAATCTAACCCTTCAAAAAAATAACCTACACAAACAATTAAATTTAAGGCAATAACGATTAAAAAAATGTTTGTCTTCTTATGTTTCATTTGCTAGGCCTAGGAGAATTTTCAATATCATTATTAATTACTTGTAACAGTAATTGAAAACCGAGAATAATACATAAAGTAATTATCATTATGGTGCCTGTAGGTGTAAAAATATCTCGAGATGAGTAATATATCCAATTGTAAACACCATATACTATACCGAATAAAAACAATGGCAAACCAAATATCAAATACACAGATGATATATTAAAGTCGTATATAAAATAGCGCTTAACGATTCTACTTATAAATAACCTTATAAGTTTAGGAAGAAAAACAAAAGGCATTTTCCACACTTTCATATTTGATGTCTCATCTCCATAAACCGCACTCATCGGCACATCTACTATTCTTGCTTTCTGAAAATATAATTCTGACAAAATTGAGGTTTCAAAGAAATATCTGTTACTAAGTTTTTGAAAATTCATTTTTGTTAATGAAGCTGTTTTTATGGCAAAAAAACCATTTGTAGGATCAAACACATGCCAATATCCTGTCGCCGATTTTGTTAAAAATGACAATATTAAATTACCTATTTTCCTAATAAAGGGCATTTTACGCAACTTAGCAAAATCATGAAAACGATTCCCTTTTGCATAATCCGCAGTGCTTTGGATTAATGGTTTAAGTAAATCAGGAATATATTTACTCTCCATTTGACCATCAGCATCCACTTTTATTAAATAGTCCATGTTATCAGTTATTCCAGCTATAAAACCTTTTTTAACTGCGCCACCAACACCAAGATTTACTTCACAATCAATGATTTTCACTTTTAAAAAAGTGTTAACCTGACTAGGTATTTCTTCTAAGCTTGCATCGTTAACCAAATAGATTGTATCTATATATTCTGGTAAATTCTTAATAACATCTGCAATAAAGTCTTTAGCATTATAATAAGGGATTATGACACCAATTCTATAATTATTTAAATCAAAATCCATACTTAAAATATCTCGGTGAAATTAATAATGCTACTACAAATAAAAATAAGCCTAATAATGCGAACACTGGTCTAAAAATATATAAATGCTCTCCAAATAACAAGGTTACCATCATTGCCAAAACTACGGCTTTTAAAAAAACACCCAAGGTTTTATAAGTTTTAAAGTTTATGAATAGATAACCCAAAAGCCAAATTACATAAAAAAATAATCCAACTAAACCAACTTCGTTAATGAGCGTCAAATACATATTATGAGGCGAATTACCTGGAAATAGCATTCTATTATTAAAACCAGCTCCAAAAGGCACAACATATAAATTATCCTTTAAACTCAGTAAAAAACGTGTTTGTAATTCTTTTCTTCCAGCACCCAAATCCTCATATAACTCAGTTACGTTACTATCTCTAAGTTGTTCTTTATTACTTATTCGTGATTCAATTCTATACTGATAAACTTCAACTATTTTATTCCTTATTTCTGGCACAAAAAATGTAATTCCAAATAATAAAACTAAAGAAACACCTAAGCTTACTAGCATTTTACCAGGTTTAAATAGAAGTACTATTGCTAAAAGAATACCAAGGGCTAAATAAGATGTTCGTGATCCAGAAATTAATAGGTTTACTACAGACAGAGATATAGCTATAAAAGCTAAAGTTCTATTAATTTTTATACGCTTCTCTAGGGATAAAGCTAGAAGTGCCGCAATTGATAAAAACATTGTTAGCCCCAATACAATTTTATTTGGCCCTAAAGTACCAGACAAAAAACCAAGATAATCTCTTCTGTCTATTTCGCCCCATAAAAAATCTATAAAGCCAAAATTCTGAAGTAAAACAATAGCATTTTCAAAAATAACTAGCCCAATAAAAAAAGTAACAATTTGCTTATAGAACTTTTTTTCTCTTAAAAATACGAGAAAGAATAAATAAGCCGTTGAGAATACAAAAAGATGATACATAAACAGAATTGTACGTAAAATCCAAATTATTTTATTGATATAAATGCTAAAAATAAAAGTAAAAATCATTGTAATTAAAGCCCAAAAAATAAATAAAAACAGCCTATACAGATAAGGTTTTGCCTTTATATATAACATAAAATATGTTCTATATTTTATTAGGTAATAGAGCAAAAACAAACCTGTAAAATCATACAATCGTAACTCGTTTTGACCAGTTAAACTGTAGCCCATAACTTTTAGGTTGTAGAAATAACTCAACAATGTTAAAAACAAAATAATACGCAGGGTTTTATTTTTCCTGATGTAAACCATAAATGCTTTTAGCTGATTGTAATCACTCATATGGCAGCACTGGTTAATATACCTTCTACTATTTTGGAATTATAATTGTCATAAGAGAACTTTAAGACTAAATCTTGATTAGTCATTTTAAAAGTTAGATTATCGGGTTTATCAGACAATAAATCTGCTAAGACTTCCTCTAATTTTTCAGCAGTTACTTCAGACAACAATATCCCATTATCTCTGTCAATAACGTATTGTGCTATAGATGAGATATTTGAAACTACAGGAATGCATCCAAAATTCATTGCTTCGGCAATTACCTTCGGAAAACCTTCAGATGCAGTTGTAGGCATCAAGAAAAAATGTGACTTTTTATAAATATCAAAAACATCTTTTCTATCTAAAAAACCATAAAATTTAAAGTTAATCTTACTATCATTAGCTAAGTCTAAAAACTTTGATTTTTCTGTACCATCACCAACCAAATGAACTGCTTCCACTCTATCCTTTAATGAAGGCTCTAAATTTTTGAAAGCATTAATAATTCTACCCACACCTTTTGGTGTTTCCAAACGACCAACATAACAGAAACTCAATTTTCCGTTCGTTTTTTTTGATGCTGTAATGGATTTTCCTTCATTTATATTATCCTCAGTTAAGCATGGGTTTTCAAATGTTATACAATGTGCAGGTTGATTTTTCCATTCTCCATTAATGGTCACTTTCCGTCTTTGATATTTTAACAAAAAACGTTGCAAAGCATAACTCAAAGGCGCATCATTTTGATTCCAATTACCTGCATACTTATACCAACCTTGCTTTTTAGAAAACAATGTCAAATAAGGAATTAAATATGTACCAATACCTGTGGGTGTACGCAACTGAAAATAATCTACCTTCTTTAGAATTGTAGATATAATACCAATAGTTTTAGGCGCGTTAAAAATAATTCTAAATTTATCTGTAAAAGTTTTTCCACCTGAAGATGGTATTTCAATAAATTTAATTTTATTCGATTTATAAGCCATTGTACTGGCCGGCGCAACACCATGATAAAGCATAGATGCATGATAAATTTCATCAAAAATATCTAATAAATGATTAATTTCATTTACAGTCGGAGCCCAACCTAAAATTTGTCCATCAGTGGACATATAATGTTCGGTATGTGAAATTATTAAAAGTTTCAAGATTTTATAAAAGATATGTAACGTTTAATTATTTGACTCCATTGATGTTTTTCTGCCCAAATTTTAGCTTTAACTTTATAATGTGGTAAGTTATTAAGTATTTGAAATATTGCGTTCTCAAACTCTTTAATTTTAGAAGAATCCACCAATAATCCCGAATTTTGATGATTAATAGCGTCTTCAATCCCACAATTTCTTGACCCAATTGTCGGTAGTCTAAAATAATTAGCTTCTATCAAAGCTATACCGAAACCTTCTATATCACCTGATGCAGTATTTTGACTTAGCATTACAAAAATATCAGAACTACGATAAAAATCATGAAGTTTCTCTACACCAACATGACCATGAAATGTAACATATTTAGAGACACCTAAGTTGTCACAAAGACGTCTGTATTTATCAATTTCAGTTTTTAAACCTACACAATGGTAATGTAAATCTGGATATTTTTTAATAAGACTAGGTAAATATTCAATAACTTTAGCTTGTCCTTTGCGTTCTGTCAAATTTCCGACAGTCAATAAACTTGGTGAACCTTTTAAATTTATAATTGAGGCTGCACTCGATGAAAAATTTGAAATTTCAAATCCATTTGGTATGACCATGGTGTTTTTTAACTTCAAATGTGAAACTAAATTTTTTGTATAATTAGAAACTGCTATAACTTTGTCAAACCGCTGTAATGAAATACTTATCGATTTTTTTAGATTTTGATTTGAAAAATTAACTTCTGTTCCATGAATTACAGCTATAACTTTAGCCTTAATAATTGGCTTTAAAACAGCACCTATCCACAATGGAAACTTACCAGAACAGATTAATACATCCGCAGACTTTGACAGTTTAAAAGATAACCAAATGCGTTTTAGATACATTAAAGAACGTATCGACACTTTTTTTACACGGTATATTTTACTTTTTAAACTCTTATCAAATATAACTTCTTGATTTGAATCTGCACGTTGGTCTGCAATGACAGAAACTCTATAACCAGACACTGTAAGATTCTCTGCCAAATTACAAGCATGATTTCCTATTCCACCAGGTAGCGGAGGAAATTCCGAAGTTAAAATTACAATGTGCTCTTTCTTATCAGACATTACAAACGCTCAATCTTAGGACCTATTTTAAGTTTCCTTGTTGCCAAATTCCAAGATTTTATAATCTGATATATTAGAATTGGTGCTATCAATATAGCCAAAAACGCCCCTAAAACAGATAAAATTTTGTTTCGTTTAAGCCTGTAAGGTAACACTGAAGCTGGAATTGTTTTTATTAAAGCTAATTTAGAAAGCTTATTACCAAAATAAAATCTAAAATAATAAAGAACACTTGGGATAGGCCTTGGTACAAACCAATTTTGAGTTCTAAATGCATCCCAAGCTCCAAATTCTCTTAAACCACCTATTGGTGCTTTTACATCTAAGCAATAAGCTTTTGGATTAGAAACGCTCTTATAGCCCTCTAAAAAACAACGTAAGCCAAAAGCGCCATCTCCCATTCTACCTTTCTCAAACTGTCTATCAAATAAGCCGACAGTTTTAAATATGTCTTTTGATAACATCGCATTACCTGTCGCAAATTGCTCTGAAATAGTAAAAAAATCTTTATCCTTTGAAATAGACTCATTCTCAGGGAAAAATATCCCAGCCGAAATATCTGCATTGAAATAATCTAAACATTTTAAATGTTCGGATAACCAATCTGGCTTAATACGCACATCATCTTCAGAAAAAGCTATTAAACTACCATTAGCTTCTTTAATAGCCGTATTCCTTGCTAACCACAAAGCTTTTTCATCTTGATATATTACAATTATTTTTAAACTGAAATCATTATAAAATTCTTTTGTAAAGCCGTCAGATTGGTCTACCACAATAATCTCAAAATTTTTGTATGTCTGCTTTTCAAAATCTCTTAAAACCCTATTTAAATAATCATATCTATTTAAAGTTGGGATAACAACGCTGATTAAAGGCTGCTTATCGTGAAACTTAGATTTGAAATTCTCAGGAATTTTGGAGTGAAACGGAACTTTGTACAGTGAAATTGGATTTATTTTTTGTGATTTTAAAAAAGCTTTTATCTCATTTATTGGATTTTTAAAGCTTAATAATCGCAGTACTAGAATATAAATCAACCAATGCTTTTTATAATATTTAGCAATAAAATTATATTCATCTTGAATACTTAATTCATCAAATGTCTTGTAGAATTCAGCTTGACCTAAAAAACCTCTTTTATAAGCTTGCCAAGACAGGTCGTAATTTTTGGCAGTTTTAGAACTGTAATTAACATCTTCATTTAAAAGAACCTTTATTTCTTCTGATAAGGAACTGACAATGGGAAAAACAGAATTTCCATTTATGTCGTACCTCATAAAATAACTCGTAGGTTGTATGTATTTTAAAAATGAAAATATCATTTATTCTATTTGAAACATTAATTACTTTGACAATATATTAAAGAATCTTACAAACTGTTTCTGCTGTTTTTTAATTGTAAAATTTAACTTTACACGTTGCTGTGCATAACTTCTTATACTAAACATTTTTTTATCGGATAGCTTAATTACTTCCTCTATTTTTTCTGCCAGTGCTTTAGGGTTTCGTTTTGGAATAACCCAACCACTTTTTGAGTGTTCTATATTTTCCGGCAAACCTTCGGCATCCGAAACTATGCATAACAAACCCATAGATTGAGCTTCTAATGCAGCATTACAAAATCCTTCAGTTATGCTATATTGAATAAAAACATGAGATTTCTTATAAAGATTAATGACATCGTCTTTTGCCTTTTTGCCAACTAAATGTATATTCTCGGTCAAATCAAGCTGATGAATTGCATAAGTAACTTCCTCGAGCAATGGGCCATCTCCCACTATAGTATATTTAAAATTAATGCCTTTAGATTTTAATAATGCTAATGCTTCTAATGTATAAGAAAAACCTTTTTTCCAATGTAATCTTGAAACACTAATTAGGTTTACAAAACCATTATCCTTTTTAAAATCCGTTAACTCAACAGTAAAAAAATCTGTATCAATTGCTGGCGTAATCTTTTCTATTGGGATGTGTTTGGGCAAACCTTCAGCTCTTAATTTTAAAATTAAATCATCAGAAATAGCATGCACTTTATCTACATTTTCCCATAACAACGTATAACATCCAGGATGTTTTACAGGATAAATACATATATCAAAGCCTCTGATACTTACACCCATTTTTGCTCCAATAGCTTTTGCTAAATGTTTTTTTTGTAATGCTAAAGTTGCAAATCCGAAATGCAACCAATTTAAATCCGCACTTAAAATATGGACATTCAGGTATATTTTCTTAAGTATATTTAATAAAGATGTATGTGCGTTTTTTTCTAATTGATAAAAATTTTTGATTCTTGGGAAATTTGAAATAACAAGCCAAAAAACAGAAAACAGATTTATTAGAACAATAAATAGATTTTTACTTTTAGCTTTTGCAACTTTAACTGCGCACAAATCAAAATCTTTATTTTTATGTTGAACAAATAGTGTTATATCTGCACCGGCATCTTGCAACCCTTTTATTTTCGAAATAAAAAAGGTTTCAGAATAACCTGGTGTTTGCGACAGAACAATTCCTATTTTTTTACTCATTTTATTGACTGAATAGTCATTTAAAAGTTTCTTTATTTAAATAGTTTTTTTATTACCAAATCTAGCTTTACACTTAAAACTCTCAAATAGTAATGGGTTATATTCTTATGAAATCCATATTTAGAAATATAAAATTTATCAGAACTAATGTCCCAATTGGGATACTTAAAAAATTTGCTTCGTTTTTCTGAAATGTAATGATAATGTAAAAACCTCTCTTTATTAGTTAAATTTGATTTTCCTGATTTAAATACTTCTATTGTTCCTTTCTCATATTTAATTAGCATCCCATAATCTATCGACTCTTTTATTAGGGTTTTAAAATGTACATACAAATTAGATTTAAGAAGCACTTTAGTAAAACTTTCAATCTCAGTAGGTATACTTAATAAATCTTCACCTTTCATCAAAGCTCCAAAAATTGAAAATCCTTTTATATTTGCTCTAGAACATTCATCAAACCCAAGGTAAGTTGGTGTTTCAAAAACTCTTTTCCAATCCTTAGACTTTTTAAATAAAGAGTTTACAACTTCTACATTTTTATACAATGCAAATGAACCAGAAAGCCATTCTTGTCGGAAAGATAAAACCTCATAGTTTTCAAGTGTTGGGTCATCATATAAAAAATGGTTTAAATTCCCAAGTACCAAATCAATATCTATATGTCCCCAAAAGTCAACCTCTTTAATATAATCTTGAAAAATATATCCATAACAAGGTTTTAAGTCACAAAGTTTATAAGCATTATCGAACTCAGTATTTATACCAATTTTCTCCTTAATTAGAGTGGTTAATTCCCTTAAACTAAATGGTATAATTTTAAAGTTACTGGGCACAGTTTTTTTGTAAACGATATTGGTAAAACAGAGAAAATCATAGTCTGGATTGTATTTTACCGAATTTAGAAATAGGGGAAAATACTTTGGGAAATTTTTACCAAAATATGGGATTATAAATGTTATTTTCTTTCTACTTGACAACACTAAAATTTGTCTTATAAGATTTAACGATTAATTTCAAAGCGATTTTAAGCACAAAATCACTAGCAGATAGGACCAATATTGAAATAAGAAACTGAAGCCAAATAGGTATATTTAATGGTGATATTTCAGCTTTTAATCTAGTATTAAGTTGTTGTCTGCTTTTAAAACCTTGTTTTCTTTTTATCATTTTTACAAACGATGCAAATACCTTTCTTTTTAATATAGTTTTAAATATTTCTAGCCTCTCATGATTTTGATAATAAGGTATATAGTGCTTAACATATTGTTCCCAATAGGTGTATAAATAATCCTGCTTATTGTGAATTCGGGACACAGTAGAATCGGGATGTCTGTTATAGAAATAAACTAAACGATTGACGTAACCGATATTTTTAAACAAACCTAACCTTATATGAAAAGCGGCATCTTCTCCAATTAAAATTTCTTCTGGAAAAAATCCAATATCATCAAAAACTTTTTTTCTGTGTAAAAAAGCAGGTGGACCAACTAATTTTGAGAAGTGTGTAAACCAAAGTAGTCCTTGTTTGGGCTTTTGAATTTGCTTTGGGTTATATATATCTCCTTTTGTTATGAAATTTTCTAATTGATATATATCTCGCGTTAAATCCCCAAAAACACTATCCAAATTTGGATATTTAACCAATATTTCTATCAACACATTAATTGCATCTGGAAAAAGTCTATCATCGACATCAAAAAAATAAATAAAATTACCTGTAGCTTCTTCTATGCCTTTATTTCTAGCAGCACCAGCACCTTGAGTTTTTGCTCTAAATAGATGAACTCTATTGTCTTGTGCAATAATATCTTTGATTTCAGATTTAGAATTATCTGTAGAATTGTTGTCTACAAAAATTAATTCAAAAGGTAATTTGATCTCTTGCCTAATAATCTCGTTATACGCAGGTTTTATATAGCTTTCGCCATTAAATACAGGTATGATAACTGAACACTTATTAATATTTCCTTGGTCTTTTATCATTTATTTAAGCATTGAAGCATATAAATTTTCATGATTTTTAATAAACACACCAATGCTATAATTTTGAACAATATGTTGACGCATTAATGTTGCTACTTCCTGATGATTACTTTCGTCTAAATTTAATACTTGCTCAATTTTTTCTTTTAAACTTTTTGTATCTCCTTCAAAAATAAACTTATTAAATGGTCTTAATATATCTTTTATTCCAGAAACGTTTGACCCTATTACCAAACACTGAGACGACATAGCTTCAACTAGAGCTATAGGAAAACCTTCGCCTTTTTTTAATGTTGGTATAACAAATAAATCTGCCATATTTAGATACGGTCTAACATCCTGTTGTGCTCCTAAAAAACGAATATTATTAGCTTTGTATAGTGACTTTAAGTTTTTTGCGTAGTCATTAGTGTCGCTTCCTATTATAAGTAGTATAATATTACGGTTTTTTATGTTTATAACAGCCTCTAACAAGCGTTCAATTCCTTTTACTCTGACTAAATTTGCAACAGAAATTATAACAAAGTCCGATGGTTGTATACCCAATTCAGTTTTTAATTCATTATTAAGCTGTAAAGGTTTAAAATAGCTAGTAGCTACACCTAGAGGCATGTAAATAACTTTATCTAAATAAGGTTTAAAAAACTCTGAAAGCATATCTTGATTAATAGCTACTACTTTGGTGCTTAATTTTGTACGCCAACGCCAAGATTTATTACCCCAACCCATAGCTTTTTTTGTATATATAAAAGGAATACCAGCCAACTTTGCCGCCACTGGTTCTGTAAAATCAGAACTCCAATGCCATGAATGAATCACATCAAAATTATGCTTTTTAAAAAAGTTTTTTATTTTTAAAATACGTTGCGGTAAAGTAATTAGGGGTTTGTAGTTTTCGGCTACTGTAAAAATATGAATTGGAACGTTTAAGGCTTCTACTTCTTTAAAAAAACTACCGCGATCATGGTTGCAACACACATGTGGTTCGAACTTTGAAGTGTCTATGTGTTTTACCAAATCATAAACTACTCTTCCGCTACCTGCTGTGTCAAAATTAGGAATTGTGAATACTATTTTTATTCGTTTATTCAAAATTTGAGTTTTGGTTAAATTTGGCTAAAACTAACAGCATATTTAATGCATGTGCATTGTTTAAAGCATCTTCATTATAAAAGGCTTTTAGATATTTTTGAATGAGTGGTTTTGGAATTAGATTTGATAATGAAGATTCATTAATCGTATTTAATAATTTTTTTTTGTTTTCTTCTCCCAAAAATTGAAGTTCCCAATTACGTTGGACATACTGTTTTCCTAGTACAGATTTAAAACTGCGAGTGATTTTATTATTTATTTTATATGACCATGTTTTAATATGGTTTTTATTATTGTAATTAAAGAGATTATAAGGTCGCTTATCTTGCCAAATGACATTTGCTAATTCTGGATTTCGTTGTTTTATATATTCTATCTGAATTTTACGACCTGCTAAATAGTCTTCTGGAATTGTACATATAAATTCGCACATTCTATCATCATAATATGGTAATGTTATGGGTTTAGCTTCCTTAAAAACAGAAAGATTAACTGATGTCCATCGTGGTGCCCAATATTTAGATTTAAAAGCACGTAATCTCGCATTGGTATTTTCAATGTCTATTTTGTTTAGGCTTTCTGACAATCTAAAATGCAAATACAACTTAAAATCCCCTTTTAGATGCCATGATTGCCATAACTGTTCGGCAAAATCTAAACCGCCCCGTTTTAGTAGTTTTTTAGTTAAAAGTTGAACTTGTTCTTTATGAGATAAGTTATCTAAGTTATAATTATCAAATAAGACGTCACCCCAATGACCAAGCGAAAAAACATCTCCCATTTTAGAAAACTGTTCAATAACGGCCATTTGTCTTGAGCTTGTAAAATCAGAATAGCACTTATTTATTTGTGCTAAATCGTTTATTTTATCCCATAAATAACCTTTCTTTATTTCAAAAGCTTCAAAATTAAAATTACAAACCTCAGCAATTTTTTTTGCCAATTTTGTTTCTGCATATCCGTTGATAAACTCGTAACTATAAGAAGACACATCTGCATTTAAATGTTTTAATGCTGCAGCCTGACTCCTACTGTCTAATCCGCCAGACAATGGTAAGATAACTTTTTTACCATCTGTTTGTTCTTTAACAATAGTTTCAAAAAGTGTTGCAAACTCATCAAGTGCTTGAGAAAATGTAATGTTTCTAGGTGTATAATGCCAATTAAAGTAGCTTTCTGATTTTTGAAGTTTGTTCTCTTCTAATAAAGTGTTTTCTGTTGCTGGCCGTAGTACTTTTCTGTTTGTAAAATAGGTGTCATCTTCTAAAAAAAATCCTATTGCCGCAAATATGCATATTGCTTTATAATCAAGTTCTGAATCACCACCAGTATTAACTTCGATTTGATGTATTGGTATAATTGGAGATTTGATTTGCATAACGTTTACTCAGACTAATATATGATTTTTAGTTCATGACTGACTTATACAAATTAATAAACTGGGCAATATTTTCTTTAGTATTAAACTCAGACTTTATAAGTTCATTTGCATTTTTTACAATATTACTTAATTCTTTATTTGAAGTTTGTGAATAGTCTATTACAGCATCTGCGATGGCTTTTGGGTTACGAATTGGAACTAACCAACCTGTTTCCCTATGTTTTACAACTTCTGACATACCGCCACAGTCTGATGAAATTACTGGTAAAGACATCGCCATGGCTTCTAAAACCACATTAGCAATACCTTCATTTAGACTTGGTAAAAGAAGCAAATTTGATGTTGCCATTAGGCTAAATACATCTTGCTGAGAAAGACCGTTAATAATTGTTACACTGTCTTGAAGATTTAACTGATTGATTTGAAACAATAATTCTTCATTATTACTATGCATAGCAACAATAGTATAATCAACTAAAATGTTATTATCCTTAAGAATTTTTATAGCATCTAAGGCATATCGATATCCTTTTATCCAATGATATCGACCAACTGATAGTATTTTTATTTTTTTTGATTTAATACCAGAATTACTTGTCTTGACGAATAATTCTTCTGACAATATAGAATGAATCACTTGAGTTTTGCTCTCTAAAGCTCCATATTTAATAGCTTCTTGGGAAATTGCATGTGACACAGCATGAAATTTATCTACTTTCGGAAAATTATCTCTGTAGGATTGTGCTAAAACTTTGTCCTTAATTGGTGAGTAATTAATATGAGAACCTAATAAACTAAGAACGATTTTCACATCTAACTGCTCTTTTAAAAATAGCCATTTTTCTAAATCTTTTGCCCATTGTATATGGAAAACATCTGGTAAATGAAGCATTACACCAGCAGCTTTTGAAACAAAAATAAATTTTGAATACCTAGACTCATATTTATTATGCTCTTTAAATATCACCTTTATTCTATTAGGATACTTAAGTAGTACTAACAATAATCTGAAAGCTGTTACAGTAAGTTTACCAATTTTAGACTTGTAGTTATATACTATCTTAGTATTCTGGTTTATATTATTGTATTCTCCATTTTTGGTACCAAATAAATAAACTGTATTATTTTTAGAAATACCTTTTATTAGGTTTTCTATAAACGTTGTACTTGGTATTGCTCCTGAATATATTGCTACTTTCACCCTAGACTTTTTTGGCTTTAATTTAAGCTATTAGATAATTAATATTCTTGTTTCTCTAAAACACACATGATACTTGATGAAAACCATTTTGAAGGATAGCGCTCTACATATTTATCAAAAAAAAACTTAAAAGCTAGCCGATGTAATTTATAAATAACTTTTTGAAAAAAATTATGCTTTTGATGTACATTGTAAGGAAATGTCCCAAAATAAGAGAGATGTTTTATTTTCAAATTATTTCGCTCTGCAAACTTTTTAAAAACCTTTAAGGACATAATTTTTAGGTTATGCGTCTTCAAATTATTGTAATCATTAACGTATTTGTACCATTTTATGTAACCTCGCATATTTGGTAACATAATAAGCATACTACCATTGGGTTTTAAATATTGCATGTGTAAATCTAGGATTTTATCATAATTCTCAAAATGCTCAACAAATCCATTTGATGTTACATAATCGTATTTTTTTTGGGGTATATATGTTGTGAAATCTTTTTTTAAAATTTCATATTCGTTAATTCCCATAACATTATAGCAACCTTTTATCTGCTCGGTATCAGAATTATAATCTAGACAGGTTGTGTGAATCTTATATCTCCATGATAAATAAGCCAAAAACCGGCCTGGATACCCACCAATCTCAATAAGGTTTTTTTCTGGTTCAATATCACTTAATAATATATTCCAGTACTTTTCGTAAGGTTTACAGACATAAATAATTTTCTCCTTATTGGCGTAACCTTTTGCATAGTACTTTTCCCAGTATTCTTTTGTGGTAAGTAAAGAGTCTTTCAAAATAATGTTTTTAATTTTCGTTTTACTTTAGCAATGAACCCATGAGATTTTATTTGAGATTTAAAAAAATAACGATTGTTTTTTATAATTTCTGGGAAACGTCTTTTAATTCGTCTATAGTACATATCCTTACTACCTTCAATGTAAAGATTAGGTTCGTCGATATATATTGATTTTAAATGGTCTTGCATCAACTTAAACGAATCAATCTTTGCTTGTACTTTTTTTGCTGTTTCAGAACTTACATTTCCTTTCGTGTGATGTCTATATAATACTCTTGCATCCTTAACAAACTTAACTTCTGTACAGTTAAGTAAAACCCTAACAAAATATTCGGCATCTTGGTTGATAATTATCGATTCATCCCAAAAACCTGCCATATCAATTAATCGTCTTGGAACCAAATAACATAATGGCGGAATCCATTTTTTACCAAGTGCATTTAAATATAGTTTTGCTGACGAAAAATTTTTAGCATAGGGCAAAAGTTTTTTAAAATTCGCTTCTGAAACATCAGAATGAAACCTATCCCAATCACAAATTGCCACAGTAGTATTACTAGACTGATTTAAAATATTTACTTGCAATCTTAATTTTTCAGAATCCATATAATCATCAGAATCTAAAAACTGAACGTAGTCACCTTTACTATTAGTTATCCCCAAATTACGGCACGGATTTGCGCCTTTGGTTATATCAATTGGTCTTTCTATAAAAGTAAATCTACTATCTTTTGATTGATATTCTTTTAGTATAGATTTTGTACCATCACTAGACCCATCATCAATCATCAAGCATTCCCAATTTGTGTAAGTCTGGTTCAATACAGAATTAAGAGTATCGTTTATTAAATCTACTCTATTAAATACTGGAATTATGATTGAGACCAAGGGTTGTTTCATCGTATCAAATTAATGAGATTTTACAAAATACAACGCTGTATGATCATGACTAGGTTTCATAACTCTATTATAAATAGACTTTAAAGTTTTTATGCTAGCATTTTTTAATGAGTTTTGGTGTGTGTGGTATAATGGCAATTCAACAGGTCTCAACTTACATAAAGCTGCCATTTTGATGATACTTGCCGAAGAAAAACAATTGATATGCTCTAACGGTGCTACAGAGTTTAGAGAGTTTATACTTCCTTTTGGCGCTTGCCAGTCATTTTTTGCAAGTCTTGATTTTATATCACCTCCATTTGGTACACTTATTTTTATAATACCATCTTTTTTAAGTGCATTAACTAATAGTTTTAAATCAGTCAATGGATTTGGAATATGTTCAAAAACTTGTTCTGTATGGATATAGTCAAATTTTGAGTTATACAAATCATCCCAGGCTATAAGTTTAATTCCATTTGCTTTTGCCAACTCAATTTTCTTATCCGATAATTCTAGGCCATATGCGTTTGCGCCCATGGCTTTAACCATCTGTATCCATTTGCCCCAACCCATTCCAAAATCCAAAATATCTAAGGCTTTGGGCTTTTTATTGAAGTGTCTTAAGATGCTTATAACTTCAGTAGCAATTTGATTAAAATATGAGAATCCAAAATTTTCGGTTCTTTCGAGTGTCTTTTCTGGATTTATCCAATGATTATAAAGCGTAAACATTAATTCGTCATTTGGAATATATTCCTGATAAACCAAATCACATGTATTACAGTTTAAAAGATTAAAATTTTGGTCTTTTAAATAATTTAAATCTATCTCACCACCTTGAGACGTGTAAAAGTTAGTTAGGTATTCTTTCAAAACAACATCTTCGTAAGGCAAACTGTAAATTACCTTAGAGTCATTGGTATGACAAGCTGGACAAATTTCTCTTTTTACAATATACTTACTTGCCATAACGGTGATGAAATTACAGATAATTTGGTCCTATTAGAGCATTTATTTCTCTGCTTTTTTGTATCTCTTTAAATATTTCCTTAATTAGATATCTCTGCTTTAAATAGCCATTAAATGTAGCTATTTCAAATTTAATAAACGCTTTGATAGCGCGTTTAAAATATTTATTTCTCTCGTAATTAATATCAGATTTGCTTACTGTTAGATTTAAATCTGCATATTTCATTTTTAGATTTTTCTCAAAGCTATCAAAATATGATTTTGAAAAAGGTTTTACGTTCTTTTTACTTCGGTTTTCTCTATCATGCCGAATGTAATTATTTGTTACTACACCTATTTTTAATCCATGGTATTTCAAGCGTTGGCAATAATTATCATCTTCTCTATAATGAAAAAAAATAGGGTCAAAACCACCAATTTTCTGTAATGTTTGATTTGGAATTAACCATGCTGCCGCATTAACAAATGGTAGGTCGAAGATTTTTGACAACTTATTATTATCTAAAATAGTAGCCTCTAGCTCTCGGTTTGCTTTTATAAATACCGAAAACCAATGATCTAATTTTAAACCTTCTCCATTTAAATGAACTGGGCTAATAATACCATAATCCTTATTCTCAGTAGCTAATTGGACTAGATTTTTTAGCGTATTCTTCTCTAAATACGCATCCTGATTAAGTAAAAAAACAAAATCAGTTCTCAATTCAAGCGCTTTTTTTATGCCTAGATTATTAGCTTGACCAAATCCAAGGTTTTTATTTTGAGATAAGACGATACATTGAGGAAAGTGTGTTGCTATATACGTCAATGTATTGTCTTTACTATTATTATCTATTATAATAATGTCTGACTGTTGGGTTGACTTTAATATACTTTGCAAGCATTTGTCAATCCACGGCATAGCATTATATGTTACAACTATCGTAAACACCTTAGTCATAACGTTTGTCTTTTAATGTTCCGTCAGTAGATAGTCGCCACGAACTTGAGGCATTGCAACTATTCATAAAAAATTGAGTCTCTTTGGATAGATTATCGGTATCTATATACCAACTTAGGTGTTTTGCTATATAAGGAGAGGCAGTTCTTATGCCGCTTAAAAACCTACCATCTTTTGCATGATATTTTGGTCTGTACATTGCAAATGTAGTATCTATGTTGGCTTCGTAAAGCTCTGCAGATAAGGGTTTGAGCCACCATTGTGTTTCCCATTCAATAATTTTTAATTTATTTTTATTTGTGTTAGGAATATCATCAATTTTAAGGCTTAAACCTACTTTGGTAGCTTTACTGTTTGTATTTAATATTTTTATAAATAGATTCATAAAATTTTCAGCATTTTCATGAAGTGGCAAAATATCTGGGTCTGTAACTACGTAATAACCGCCAGCGTACTTTTTGTAAACTTCAGGAACTTCCCAAAATACCTTATGACCGTAATTTTTTTTCAATCTTTTAATCGCTACAACAGATTTGATTTCATTAAAATAATCTAATAAGGGCTTGTAAGTAGAATTGTTGTCAATAATTATAATATTTCTAAAACCAGAGGAAAGTAAATAATCAATGAGTTGTTTTAAATAAGTAAGTTGATTAAAACTGATAATTATAATTGGTATTGATAAAACATTTTTCTCTTGTGCTATTGCAAGTCTATTAAAATAACGATTTACCAATTGATTATAAGCAAATTTAAAAACCAACTGAAGCTGACTTAATGTACTATAAGCACCTAGTTTTTTAGATATGTTTCTCAGTAGACTTTTCATTATAAATCAAACCTTAATCTCATTAAGGGCTATTTAAATTTTAAAGGATTATAGTATTTTTTAAATTTCAGTAATTTAGGATATTTGGAGACTAAACTTATCCAATAAAACATATCAGAAATATAGCTTTTTTTCAGAGATTTTCTGTTTCTCCATAAACAAGTCCAAAGTTTAAAAAATCTGTAATCGTTAATATTTTTTTTAAAAGACCAATTTAAAAGAGACTCATACATTAATTTTCTGTTTTTGATATATAATGCCTCATTACCTCTAAAAACATTAGTATCATGCACGCCACGCAAAGCAACTGGCGTATCAATTACTCCTCCAATTAATTTACATTGTAAAGCCATTTTAAGATACAATTCTGTATCCTCGGCAACACTCAATTTTGGATTAAAAAAACCTACACTGTCAAAAACTCGACGATGTACGGTGAGTCCATCTCCTGAAAAATAACCTTTATGCCCAATTGGTGTCATTGACTCAAATAATTTTTCTGGAGGAATAACTTCCCATACAGAAAGTAGTTTTAATTTTTCTTTTTCTTCAATACTACAATCTATATAAAAATGCGAGCCAATTGCATTATAAACACCATCTACGGAATTGTCATTATTAAAGATTTTCTTATCCATATCAAAGCGATGTGGTAAGTAAAAATCATCTGCATCTAAAAAAGCTATGTAAGTACTTTTAGCATTTTGTATACCAAGATTTCTACTTTTAGAGCGACCTTTATTAACACCATACTGATGTCTTAAAACGACCAACCTTGGCTCTTTTTTTTGAATTTTATATAGCAAATCTAAAGTACTGTCTGTACTACCATCTTCAACAACAACAACCTCTACTACATCTTTTTGACTAAAAGCAGATTCTATGGCTTTTTCAATGTATTTTTCGCCATTGTAAACCGGTATAATAACAGAGATGTTGAAAATCTTGAGATTACTCATATTGCAAAAGGACAAACATTCAATAAACCTGAAGAGAGCTCATTTACGACTTCTGGCTTTGGCAAAGCAATATCGCTGTAGTGCTCAAAAAAGGTATTTATATCGGTATTATTAAGTTTTGACTTAGAAATTATAATTGGCTCAGGATAATCTAAACCAACGGAATTAAAATAATCATAAAACTTAATATCATCACCATATAAGTTATCTGAAAATTTTATCCATAACGCAGGAATACCATATGAATGAGCAACAATTACACCATGTAAAGATGATGATATAATTTTGTCACATTCAACGATTTTATCAACTGTATTTTCAATATTATTTGTTAAGAAGTTTATCAGACCTATATTTTTATTTAAAAACTCATTTTTTTCGAAGATTTTGTTATCAACATAATGTGGAATAATACCTACATCATAACGCTTTTCTAATTTTGGATTATACAATTTTGGCAACAAAATTGCTGGATCACCATAAACTTCTGGCACACTATAATTCTTTTGTAAAAGATATTGTCTGGTTTGCGGACCTCTTACAGCAAGAAATGTTGCGTTTTTGACTTCGTCTGTTTTACTAATAATTCCGCTTCCCCAAACAATTGATTTTTCTGTAGCCACAGTTATTATACTACCGATTGCTAAATAATGTTTTGGCGTGATTAAACGTTTTTTATTGGGGTTAAACCATTTTACTTCTTTGCCAGAAATTTTTTGAACTATATATTTTGATAATAAGTCTCCAAAATTTTCAGGCTCATCTAAACTGAGTTTTGATTTTGACCACCAATATAAATTTAAATGTCCCATTTATACTTCTGATTTAAGAGGATTTAAATTTAAATCTGTGAAGAATAATAATTTATTTTTTTCAATTTCGGATTTTGACATATGCCACCATTCTAAATTTTCTAGATATAAAATGGTTTCTTCATTAAATCTGTTTTTAATCTTTTTGGCTGGAACTCCAGCGTATATTGCATAATGTTCAACATCCTTGGAAACTACACTTCCTGCACCTATACATGCACCGTTTCCTATTTTTACTCCCGGTAATATAGTAACATTATCTCCAATCCACACATCATGTCCAATAGTTATTGATAAATGGTTTGGGTCTTGTATTTTATAGGGTAATTCCTTAAAATTATTTCTATAAAATGTATATTGGATTGAAGCAAAATTATAATTATGGTTAGATTTTATTAAAGTAATATTTCTACCAAAAGCACAATAGTTACCAATTTTTATAATTCCTTGGCCACGTATTATAAAACCACCATTGTGATAAGTTTCGATACCAGTCGATAAAAACTCTGAATTACTTATTAAAAAAGGTGGCTTTTTTACCACAGTTTCTCCAATCAGATACTTTTTAAAATATTTTTTTAATGTTCTTTTAACTCCCATTTTGCATGATTGTATGTTAAATATCCTCCAAAGGGAATTTTTCCAGTCTTAAACACGTCACTTTCTTGTATAACAAAACTTAATGCATTCTCAATAATTTCAATTGTTTCATTTGAATTAGCCAAAGCAAAAGTTAATATATACTCGCCTGGCATCAAATTAAAGTCATCGATCTTAACATTCAATATAAAATTACTTTTAGCTTCTAAACTATGGTTAAGCATTTCATGAGAACGTATTGCACTTACCTTAATATCGTTACTATTTTTGATTATTATACTTGCCTTAATATTATTTAACTTAATCGCGTTACTTATGAAAAGTTCAAAATGGATAGCTTCTCCCATGTAGAATAGATCCGTTAATTTTTTTTGCGAATTATAAAGGTTGACTTCTTTTAAGTGAGTATCTTTTTTCTTTAAATCTAAAGTTAACTTTCCATTATTTCGACTATTAAGCTGATTTGACTTTAAATATTGCTTAATAACTTCACTAACATCTCCGTTCTTAACTACATTTCCATTTTCAATTAATAATGCTCTAGTACACAGACTATCTATAGCCACCATATTATGACTTACAAATAGCACTGTACGACCTTCACCTCTGCTTATATCTTGCATTTTACCAACCGCCTTTTTCTGAAACTCGGCATCACCAACAGCCAAAACCTCATCAATGACCAAAATATCTGGCTCTAAAAATGCAGCTACAGCAAAAGCCAACCGCACTGTCATTCCGCTACTGTAACGTTTTACAGGTGTATCTATGTATCGCTCACATCCAGAAAATTCTATAATTTCATCTAGTTTATCTGAAATTTCGGATTTGGTCATTCCTAATATAGCGCCATTTAAAAACACATTTTCTCTACCTGTCAATTCCTGATGAAAACCGGTACCTACTTCCAACAATGAGGCAATGCGACCATTAAACTGCACTTTGCCAGTTGTTGGCGCCGTAACTCGAGATAATATTTTTAATAGTGTAGATTTTCCGGCACCGTTCTTACCAATAATCCCTAATACTTCGCCTCGATTGACTTCAAAATTTATGTCTTTTAAAGCCCAAACATAATCGCTATTTCCTTTTGAAGACCTATCATTATCGTCACCAATTTTCAGAAATGGATTTTCTTTACCACGAACTCTATACCAAAATCGTTTTAAATCATCAACAAGCGTACTCGCACCAACTAATCCTAAGCGATACTGTTTACTTAAATTACTGACTTTCAAAATTATTTCGCTACTCATAATAATTATACGGTATCAATAAACGTTTTTTCAGTTTTATTAAAAATAACTATTCCTAAGAATAAAACACATAATGTTACTAATCCCGAAATTAAAAGACCTTGCAGCGATATTTCTCCAGAAGATAAAAGCATATATCTTGCTGCTTCAATAAAATAAGCTATTGGGTTATACTCAACTAACCAAGCAAAATTTGGTAATTTTTCTCGCATTAACGCTATCGGGTACATTACCGCAGAAATATACATTAAAAGTTGAATTCCAAAATTGAGTAAATATTTTAAGTCGCGGTATTTAGTTACCATAGAAGAAATTATCATACCCAATCCTAAACTTAGCATTGCCATAAAGATTATTAAAACTGGAAACAAAAATGCACTTTTATGGAGTGCTATAGAAGCACCTGCAAAATAGTAATAAACATAAAATGCCATAAAAATAAGCAGCTGAATACCAAACTTAAATAAATTGGATATTACCGTAGACATAGGAGAAATTATTCTCGGAAAATAAACCTTACTAAAAATATTAGCGTTGGACGTAAACGTGTTAGACGTTGTTGTAAGGCAATTTTTAAAATAGTTCCAAACAGTTACACCTGCTAGGTTGAATAAAAATGGAGGCACAGTTCCTGTTCCAATATTTGCTACTTTATTAAAAATTAAAGTAAATGTTAGTGCCGTAAATAAAGGCTGAATGAGATACCATAATGGCCCTAAAATGGTTTGCTTATATACAGTAACTATGTCTCTTTTTACAAAAAGCAACAACAAATCACGATACTGCCACATTTCCTTAAAATTAAAGTCAATGAGTTTTCGTTTTGCAGAAATTGTATAAAGCCACTTATGAGTTTGATTGGTTTTCAACGACAACTTTTAATTTTAGATTAGCAAGTACAATTTTAATTAATATCACTCTGCAGATACACCAAAGTATATAAACATTAGGTTATAGTAAAATAATTATTTTCCTCTAAAAAAACGCTTTATGCGTTTTGACCAACGCTTATTTTCTTTTTCATGATAAGCATCTCCATAACTTCCATAACCATAGCCATAACCATAGCCATTGCCATAACCATAGGCACTTCCTGTTTTATGGCGATAAAAATTAAGCAAAAAGTTAACGTTTTTTAGTTCTCCTTTTTTCACTTTAGAATTAACCAAAGCCAACATACCTTTTTTTGTGTAGTTTAATCGTACCACAAAAATAGTAGCATCTACATACTGAGTTAGTTCTAATGCATCAGTCACCAAACCTAATGGTGGCGTATCTAAAACAACAATATCATATTTCTCTTTTAACTCTCCTATAAACGTATCCATACGCTCACCAATTAATAATTCTGAAGGGTTTGGTGGTATTGGGCCAGATAGAATTAAGTCTAAATTTGGAATGTGGGTTTTATGTGTAATATCATCTAAGTCACTATCATTAATCAAATAATTTACAGCACCTTTGTCGTTCTTAACCTCAAAATCTTCAAATATTTTTGGTTTTCTTAAATCCAAACCAACCAAAACTGTTTTTTTGCCTGACAATCCAAAAACAGTAGCTATATTAATTGATGAGAACGTTTTGCCTTCGCCACTAACAGAAGATGTAAATAGCATTGTTTTGGCAAGGCTCTTTTTATTGTCACCATAAACAAATCTTAAACTAGAGCGTATAGCTCTAAAAGATTCTGCAACGGCTGACTTTGACTTCTCAAAAGCTACAAGATTATTTTTGTACGCATACTTACCAACCAGTCCAATGATTGGAATGTTTGATAATTGCTCGACATCATCCACAGAGTGAATATTACGATCCAAAATAAAAATTAAAAGAATAACTAAAACAGGTAAGATAAACCCAAACATAAATGCTGTTGCATAATTTAAAGATTTCTTGGGACCAATCGGACCATTACCAACATCCTTGGCAGGATCAATCATTGTAATGTCAGATATATTAGCTGCTTTAACTATTTCGGCTTCAGATTTTTTTGCTTGGTAAACATTATAAGCCTCTTGACTAATATCTAATTTACGCTGTATTTTTAAAAAATCTTGTTGCTCCTGAGGTAACTTTTTTAATTTACCTCTTAAATCTCCAATCATACCATTTAGAGAACTTAACTGTAAGTTAATTCCTCGCCTAGCTGCACTGATGAGTTCGAATGCTATGGCTTTTTCCGTATCAATTTGTGCATCTAAACGGCGTATAAGTATTGAACCTTCTCGTGCAGTTTTTTCTTGGTTTTGACGTTGCGTTGCTAAAGCATTCAATTTACTTATGCTATTTAACAAACCAGACTCGTCAATACCTACCGAAGATGGTGCAGCAATCTTTGATAAGTCTGTTTTAGTCTGTAAATAATTCTCAAGATTATTTAAGTAGTTGATTTTTGTTCGTTCAAACTGTCTATCAGCCTCATACTGTTTTAGCTGCTCTGAAGTATTTGAGATATCATCAGGTACATTAAATACTTTGTTAGAAGACCTAAACTTATTCAATTCTTTATTTACATCATTAATAGTATTCGATACATTACCTAAAGTACTATCAATAAAAGCTATTGTATTTGTTGCATATAAATTTTTGGTTCGCAATTCTGTATCTCGTAAAATTTCTACTGTAGCATTGAGATAATCAACAATTTTAGATTTATTATAACCAGACTGAGCCAAGGTTAAAACAGTAGAACTTCCTTTAAAAAAACTAACTTTTACACTATTTTGAAATCCTGATACTAATGCATCAAAATTTAAAAAATTAATAAAATATTGCTTAGAAGTGTCTGCATTTCTACCTTCTCTTTTTGTAACTACACCATTAAAAAATGGTAGAGATACTGTTTCACCGTAAGCGAATTTTTGTTTGAATACACCTGGTGATACTTTAATAGTTTTCACTATTCGGTCTGAAAAACGTTGTCCTTTGACTGAGGTGAGTTCTTGAAAATTATAAACTAGCTCAAAATTATAATCATCAATAGATTTAATCTCAATTGGTTTACCTAACATTTGAAATTGCTTCTTATCTATATTAACCTCAAATGGAGAATTTTTATATATATCAAGCAAGTGGTATTCTCCTTGCTGTAAATATTGTTTGTAAAACTGAAGTGAGTCAACAACTAGTTCATTATGCCTTCTAGTCGCTAGTGTGGTCATTACCTTATCAGTTTTACCTGTAACTCCTCCCCAATTAAAGGAAATACTAGTGTTTGAGGTAAAAAAAGGATTTTGTTCAGTTTCTACAGATACTAAAGCGTTCAATCTATAAATATTCTGCTTTCTTACATTAAAATAGTAGGCAATACAGATTCCAATACCAATTGAAATAAGAATAAAAAACCAATTCTTTAAAATTTTAAATAAGAATCCCCTAAAATCAAAATTTAATTTACTTACTAAATCTTCAGAACCAAAATCATCTTCAAAACCTGCCATAAACTATAGTCTATCTATCAATAAAATTGTACTTGTTATAACTGTTACAACGCCTAAGATTGCAGTAAATGTTTGCAAACCATTTGTACCTGTACCCAATGATTTTTGCACTAAGGGATCTACAATAATAACATCATTTGGTTGTATGTAATAGTAAGGCGATTTCATAACATTAATGTCCGTTAAATCTAAACGATGTATTTCTTGACCATGTGGATATTGCCTAAGTATACGTACCGATTTACGATTTCCTTCAATGGGAATATCACCAGCATTAGCAACAGCTTCTAAAATAGTAGCACGTTCTTGAAATATGACCTGTGATCCCGTTGAATTTATTTCTCCTAAAGTCGTGTAACGTAAACCAGCTAGTTTTGCCGTGACAAATATTTGTGCAAACTCATTGAATTCCTTTTCTAAAAGACGTTGATTTACAAGCACCTCGATATCTTCAAGTGTCATATTAAGCACTTCAAAATCACCTAATTGCGGTATTTTTATTTTACCTCTCAAATCGACAGTAAAACCATCAAAATATGCACGTTCCTGTGAACTTGCCTCTAACACACCTTCTCCTGTAGGATTAAAAATCGTAGCGTTTTCTTGATTTAATACCTTGATTCTAATGTTTAAGATATCATTAATCTGTACACGATAAGGTTTTTGTTGTTCTACTAAACTTGGTATACTATCGTTAGAATTGCCTTTATCTTGAAGGTAAATCAAATCCTTTTGAGGTACACAGGACGTACATAAAAAAAGGCCTAAGCAAATAACAGCCAACAAATACCGAGTCATATATAAAATAGGTTTACTCACAAATATAATCTAACGCTAGAAATAACAAAACTATTGAGTTGCTTTTTGGATTAATTCTCATATTTGCAAAAAACAATACAACTTGAATTATCTTAACGTTGAAAATATATCAAAATCTTATGGCGAGCTAGAATTGTTTAGTAACATTTCATTTAGTATCCATAAAGACCAAAAGATTGCTTTTGTTGCCAAAAATGGTAGTGGAAAATCATCAATCTTGAATATTTTATCCGGAAAGGACACACCTGATTCTGGACAAGTTGTAGTACGTAAAGGTTTACGGTTAGCTTTCTTAGACCAAGAACCCAATCTCGATGGAAATCTTACTATCGAAGAAACTATTTTTGCAAGTGATTTACCAATACTTAAGGTTATAGAAACTTATGAGAAAGCACTTCAAAATCCTGAAGATACAGAAGCTTATCAAGATGCTTTTGAAGCCATGGACAGACATAATGCCTGGGAATTTGAGACGCAGTTTCAACAAATATTGTCTCAATTAAAGTTAGATGATTTAAAGGCTAAAATTAGTATGCTTTCTGGTGGACAAAAAAAGCGATTATCATTAGCACAAGCACTAATTAGTAAACCTGATATTTTAATATTAGACGAGCCTACAAACCATCTTGATTTAGAAATGATAGAATGGTTAGAGGATTACTTTGCTAAAACACAGCAGACCTTATTTATGGTAACACACGACCGTTATTTTTTAGAACGTGTCTGTAACGAAATCGTTGAACTAGACCATGGTAAAATGTATACCTACAAAGGCAATTACTCTTATTACTTAGAAAAAAAAGAAGAACGCATTGCTAACGAGCAAACCGAAGTCGGTAAAGCCAAACAGTTATTTAAGAAAGAATTAGATTGGATGCGTCGCCAACCTAAAGCCAGAACTACAAAATCTAAAAGTCGTATTGAAGATTTTTTTGAAATAAAATCAAAAGCGCATCAGAGACGAAAAGACCAAACCATTGAGCTCGAAATCAATATGGAACGTTTGGGCAGCAAAATTGTAGAAATGCATAATGTATCAAAATCATTTAAAGACAAAGTGATTTTGAATGGTTTTGATTACAACTTCAAAAAAGGAGAACGTATTGGTATTATCGGAAAAAATGGTACCGGAAAATCTACTTTTCTGAATATGCTAACACAATCCATGCAACCAGATGGTGGAAAAATTGTAATTGGAGAAACTGTAAAATTTGGTTATTACACTCAAGGTGGCATCAAAGCAAAACCAAATCAAAAAGTGATTGATGTCGTTAGGGATTATGGAGATTACATTCCTTTAGCCAAAGGACGACAAATTAGTGCTCAACAATTATTAGAACGTTTTTTATTCGACCGAAAAAAGCAATACGATTTTGTTGAAAAATTAAGTGGTGGCGAACAAAAACGTTTATACCTGTGTACCGTTTTAATTCAGAATCCAAACTTTCTGATTCTTGATGAGCCGACAAATGACTTAGATATTGTAACGTTGAATGTATTAGAAAGTTTTCTGATGGATTTCCCTGGTTGCTTACTTGTTGTATCTCACGACCGATATTTTATGGATAAAATTGTAGATCATTTGTTTGTTTTTCAAGGTGAAGGCGTTGTCGATGATTTCCCAGGTAACTATTCTGATTATCGTGCTTATGAAAGCAGCCAGCCAAAACAAGAGACTAAAGTTGAGAAAGCAGAAAGTATTACAGTCGTAAAGCAAAATCAGACCAATAAACTATCTTACAACGAGCAGAAGGAATATAAAAACTTAGAATCAAAAATACGCTCATTAGAATTGGATAAAAAAACTAAAGAAGCTGAGTTTTTAAATCCTGATTTATCCCAAGAAAAAATCGCTAAACTTTCTGAAGAATTACAAGTTATAATAGACACTATTGAAGAAAAAGAAATACGTTGGTTTGAATTAGCTGAGAAGTTTGAGAGTTAATAAAACAGAGATGTCATTCGGAGCGATAGTGAAGAATCTCATTAATTAAACCATCAGACTCTTCAGTCCCTCGTCCTTCTGAATGACAAAAAATATGTACCAAATAATTACATACATAAAATTCCTTTTAAAATCAACAAACCAACATGGTGTGCATTCTCCTTTTATGTATGATTTTGTAACCAAATGCCTTTACGATAAAAAAAAATACGATACCTATCTTGATTTAAAAGCTTACAGGAACGGGTTATTAAATTCTGAAAAATCTCTTGAAATCACTGATTTTGGAGCTGGCTCAAAACTATTGGATGCCAATAAGCGTAAAGTCTCTAAAATGGTAAACATCTCTAGTAGTAGTTTTAAAGACACTAAATTATTATACAGAATATCTCAATATTTTAAGTTTAAAAACACTTTAGAACTTGGCACATCGTTAGGTGTTGGTACACAAGCTTTAGCTTTAGGAAATCCTAGTAACCAAATCACAACAATTGAAGGATGCCCTAATACATTTCGGTTTTCTGAAGGTAAATTCAAAAAACTACATCTATCAAATATAATATGCATCAATTCAGATTTTGAATCGGCAATTAATAAATTAGAAGCAGAACATTTTGACTGTATATTCTTCGATGGGCATCACAAAAAAGACGCTACTTTAGAGTATTTCAACTTACTTTTAACAAAAGCGCATAACGATTCCGTTTTTATTTTTGACGATATCTATTGGTCCAAGGACATGACGCAAGCGTGGGAATTGATTATTTCAAACTCTAAAGTCACAGCATCAATAGATTGCTATAATTTTGGCTTTATTTTTTTCCGAAAAGAACAACCTAAACAACATTTTAGAATCAGGCTGTAACAACATTCAGATTTTAACGTCTTATTCAGATAACAGCTTTCAAATTCTTTTATCTTGCAAAAGATTTAGCCAAAACACTAACAAACATGAGTGACAACGTTATTGAAATCAGAAATATAATCAGAGATTTTAAACTCGGTCAAGAAACCGTACATGTACTTAAAGGTATTGACTTAGACATAAAACGTGGTGAATATGTAGCCATTATGGGACCTTCAGGTTCTGGAAAATCTACTTTAATGAATCTTTTAGGTTGTTTAGATACACCTACAGCTGGTTCATATTTATTAAGTGGTAACGATGTCAGTGAAATGACAGACGATGAATTGGCTGAAATCAGAAATACAGAAATTGGTTTTGTTTTTCAAACCTTTAATCTTTTGCCAAGAACTACAGCCTTGGATAATGTTGCCTTACCTATGATTTATGCAGGTGCTTCAAAAAAAGAGCGTGTTAACAGAGCATCAGAAGTACTTACCGATGTAGGCCTTGACGACCGAATGGACCACAAACCAAATCAACTTTCTGGTGGTCAACGCCAACGTGTTGCTGTTGGACGTGCATTAGTCAATAGACCATCTATTATTCTTGCAGATGAGCCAACAGGAAACCTTGATTCTAAGACTGGTACCGAAATCATGGCACTTTTTGATGAAATCCATGCCAAAGGAAATACGGTAATTATGGTAACACATGAAGAAGATATTGCTGCACACGCAAAACGTGTTATTCGTTTACGTGACGGAATTATAGAAAGCGATACTTTTAATTAGAAAACACTTCTAATCCTAAAATTAGGTTTCGTTACAATGTCTTTTTTCTTAAGTAAAACCTCTACAACTTGACGAAGAGATAAATTCATTGATTCTTACTAAAAGAAAAAAAAACGAAAACTCCAAAAATAATTTCTATTCGTTTTACTTTATTTAAAGTTAAAACTTATAAAATAAGTGGTAATCTTTAACACTGAAATTCATAAATTTGATTTATGAAAATCTACACTAAAACAGGTGACAAAGGCACCACTGCCCTATTCGGAGGAACTCGTGTTCCTAAACATCATATACGCATAGAAAGCTATGGTACTATTGATGAGCTCAACTCTCACATAGGTTTAATTAGAGACCAAGCTATTGACCCTATGCATAAAAAAGTTTTGATGGAAATCCAAGACCGTTTATTTACGGTTGGCGCTATTTTAGCAACTGACCCAGAGAAAGCCACTTTAAAAAATGGTAAAGACCGCTTAAATATTCCTAAAATTTCAGAAGCAGATATAAAACTTCTAGAAGAAAACATGGATAGTATGAATGCAACTTTACCACCGATGACACATTTTGTTTTACCTGGCGGACATCAAACCGTGTCATTCTGTCACATAGCTAGAACTGTATGTCGTCGTGCAGAGCGTTTAGCGAGTCACCTTAATGATTTAGAACCTTTTCAACCTGAAACATTAATGTATATCAACCGACTATCTGACTATCTATTTGTATTGGCACGAAAGTTGTCTCATGAGTTACAAGCAGATGAAGTAAAATGGATTCCTAAAAAAGAATCTTAAGTTTCATTTGCCTAGGATTTGCAAATGCAATACGCTAATCCGAAAAGGTATAAGATTATACGTTCTTTTATAGTAATGAAAAACAGGATTATGAATCGTTTTTAAAACTAAATTCATAACAAGCATTAAATAATTTGATTTTTTCTTGACTTTTTAAACTAAAAAATTATTTTTGCAAAAATTAAAACGCAATAGCAAATGTATTGGACACTAGAATTAGCATCGCATTTAAGTGATGCACCATGGCCAGCAACTAAAGATGAGTTAATCGATTATGCGATTAGAACAGGTGCACCTTTAGAGGTTACTGAAAACTTACAAGCTATAGAAGACGAAGGTGATTCTTACGATTCTATAGAAGAAATTTGGCCAGATTATCCAACTGACGAAGATTACCTCTGGAACGAGGACGAATATTAATATTATAAAAATATACTAAAAAAAGTCTCTTTCGTTTTTAACGATATTGAGACTTTTTTTGGTTAATAAGGTTTTATCAAACCTAATACAAACCGTATATTTGAAATCCTTTCGAGGGACAAATAAAAGACTAACATAAAAGCACCTTTTTTAGGTAGCTTTTTACAAAATATAACCAAAATGGGATTACTAGATTCAGTACTTAAGGTATTTGTTGGAGACAAATCCAAACAAGACGTTAAGTCTATATCGCCTATCGTAAATCAAATAAAAACTTTTGAAAAAGCTTTGGAAGCCTTATCTCATGACGAGTTAAGAGTTAAGACTACAGAATTTAAAGCCAAAATAGCCGATGCTCGCGCTTCATTTAACGCACAAATTGATGAGCTTAACATCAAAGCAGAAAATACTGAAGATATTGATGAGCGTGAAGATATCTATCAAGAAATTGATAGTATAAAAGACGAAATCTACACAGTAACAGAAGACGTCTTAAACGAAATACTTCCTGAAGCTTTTGCTGTAGTTAAAGAAACTGCAAAACGCTTTGTAAACAACACACAAATAGAAGTTACCGCTAACGCTTTTGATCGCGAAATTTCTGGTGATAATGATTATGTAACTCTTGATGGAGATAACGCACTTTGGGCAAACTCTTGGGATGCTGCAGGTAAACCTATTACTTGGGACATGATTCACTATGACGTACAGCTCATTGGTGGTATTGCAATGCACCAAGGAAAAATTGCAGAGATGCAGACTGGTGAAGGTAAAACACTTGTAGCAACACTTCCTGTTTACTTAAACGCATTAGCTGGTCGTGGTGTACACTTAGTAACAGTAAATGATTATTTAGCAAAACGTGATAGTGCTTGGATGGCACCATTGTTTCAATTTCATGGGTTAAGTGTAGATTGTATTGATTATCACAGACCAAACTCTGATGAACGTCGCAAAGCTTACAACGCAGACATTACATACGGGACAAACAACGAATTTGGTTTTGATTACCTACGTGATAATATGGCACATTCACCAGATGATTTGGTACAGCGTCCACACCATTATGCAATTGTCGATGAGGTCGATTCTGTATTAATTGATGATGCACGTACTCCATTAATTATTTCTGGACCTATACCAAAAGGAGACGAGCACGAGTTTGATGAACTAAAACCAAAAGTTCAACAAATCGAAGAAGTACAGCGTAAATATTTAGTTGGTGTTTTGGCAGAAGCAAAAAAACTAATTGCTGCTGGAGATACTAAAGAAGGTGGATTCCAATTATTACGTGTTTACAGAGGTATTCCAAAAAATAAGGCATTAATTAAGTTCCTATCTGAAGAAGGTATTAAACAACTCCTTCAAAAAACAGAAAACTTTTATATGCAAGATAACAATAGAGAAATGCCAAAAGTTGATGCAGAACTCTATTATGTTATTGACGAAAAAAATAACCAGGTTGAATTATCTGATAAAGGTGTAGAATTTTTATCTGGTAAAGACGACCCAAATTTCTTTGTGATGCCAGAAATGGGAACCGAGATTGCAAAGATTGAAAATAAAGGCTTATCCTCAGAAGAAGAAGCTGCTGAAAAAGAAGTATTATTCCGTGATTTCTCAGTAAAATCTGAGCGTATACATACTCTAAATCAGTTATTAAAAGCATACGCTCTTTTCGAAAAAGATACGCAGTATGTCGTTATGGACAACAAAGTAATGATTGTCGATGAGCAAACAGGTCGTATCATGGATGGTCGACGTTATTCAGACGGATTACACCAAGCGATTGAAGCTAAGGAAAATGTAAAGATTGAAGATGCTACACAAACATTTGCTACAGTAACACTTCAAAATTACTTCCGTATGTACCGCAAACTATCTGGTATGACTGGTACTGCAGTTACAGAAGCTGGCGAGCTTTGGGAAATCTACAAATTAGATGTTGTAGAGATTCCGACAAACAGACCAATTGCACGTGATGACCGTGAAGATTTAGTTTACAAAACAAAGCGTGAAAAATATAACGCTGTTGTAGACGAAGTAACCAAATTATCACAATCTGGTCGTCCAGTATTAATTGGTACAACATCAGTAGATATTTCTGAATTACTAGGGAAAATATTAGCGCAACGTAAAATCTCACATAACGTTTTAAACGCAAAGCAACATAAACGCGAAGCGGATATTGTTGCAGAAGCAGGAAATGCGGGACAAGTAACGATTGCTACAAACATGGCAGGTCGTGGTACAGATATTAAATTGTCTGATGAGGTTAAAGCTGCTGGTGGTTTGGCTATTGTTGGTACAGAACGTCACGATTCGCGTCGTGTAGACAGACAATTACGTGGTCGTGCTGGTCGTCAAGGAGATCCAGGAAGTTCACAATTCTATGTATCTCTTGAAGATAATTTAATGCGTCTTTTTGGTAGTGAGCGTATTGCTAAAATGATGGATAAAATGGGCCTTAAAGAAGGTGAAGTTATTCAGCATAGTATGATATCCAAATCTATTGAACGTGCACAGAAAAAAGTAGAAGAAAACCAGTTTGGTGTTCGTAAGCGTTTACTAGAGTATGATGATGTCATGAACGCTCAGCGTGAGGTTGTTTACAAACGTCGTCGTCATGCATTAAACGGTGTTAGACTTCGTGTGGACTTAGCCAATATGATTTTTGATACTTCAGAAATTATTACAGAGGCAAATAAAGAAGCCAACGATTATAAGAATTTTGAGTTCGAGTTGATTCGTTATTTCTCAATGCCATCACCAATTTCTGAAGCTGAATTCAATAAAATGGGTGCTCAAGAAATCGCAGGTATCGTTTATAAAGAAGCTTTTGCACATTACAGAGAAAAAATGCAACGTGCAGCAGACTTGGCTTATCCAGTAATCGAAAACGTATATAATACGCAACGTGACAAATACAAGCGTGTCGTTGTACCTTTTACTGATGGTACAAAAACATTGCAAGTTGTCACAGACTTAGAAAAGTCTTATGAAACAAAAGGAAAGCAGCTAATTAACGATTTCGAAAAAAATATTTCTTTAGCCATAGTTGATGATGCATGGAAAACGCATCTTCGTAAAATGGATGAACTTAAGCAGTCTGTACAATTAGCTGTACACGAGCAAAAAGACCCATTACTAATTTATAAGTTTGAAGCTTTCGAATTGTTCAAAGTCATGATTGACCAAGTAAATAAAGATGTCATTTCTTTCTTATTTAAAGGTGAGATTCCTCAAGACACTGCGAACAATCTTCAAGAAGCTAAAGCGCGTAAGCAAGTAAAAACACAAGAGCAAAAAGAAGAAATCCAAAACATGGATGAGCGTGCTGCAGAAAGCCGTTCTGTCGGTGAAGGCGCATCTCGCCGTCAACAACAAGTCGTAGAGACTATTGTACGCGACCAACCAAAAATTGGGCGTAATGACCGTGTCACAATAAAACATGTCATGAGTGGTGAAGCCAAAACTGTAAAGTACAAACAAGCCATACCTTTAATTGATAAAGGCGAATGGGTTTTGGTAGATGACTAATAAAACATATAATGTCATTCTGAGCACAGCGAAGAATCTCACATAATTAAAATCCTGATACCTTACGTATCAGGATTTTATGCTTATAGTTGACTTTGTCATTTTAAAACCCGAACTTCGTTTAACGCTTGATAAAAAACATTGAAACGATTTTTTATCAGTGGAACATTAAACGAAATCCTCTATTTACTCCAACCTCAACAACAAATTTGGATTTGGGCAATTGGTTTTATAAAACTCTAAATCTTTCTGATTAGAAACACCAGGATAATCGCCAATGTAATCTTCGATATCTTTTATAACCTGAAAATGTAGATGTGGTGGATAATCACCGTTAACTTTGGCTGTACCCAAAGTAGCAATTTGCTGTCCTTTTTCTATCTTTTCTCCTACTCTTTTTTCATTCAGAGAACTTTTGCTTAAATGCCCATAAAGTGTATAAAACTCTAAAGCATCTATACTGTGTTTTAGTATTAGTGTTGGTCCATAATTTCCAAATCCAAAATTATCTTTAAAACTATGTAATTCGGCATCTAATGGCGTATAAATTGGCGTATTGACTTCAATCCATAAATCTATGCCTAAATGGATGTTACGTTCTGTTTCTTTATTTTGTTGATTAAAATGGGAGCTCCGATTGTAAATACCTCGTTTTTCGATATAGCCACCATAGGCTATTTTTGCTTTTGATGTTTTTATATGATTCCAGATATACGTTTCCAAATCTTCAGAAGAAGATACATTGACTGCTTGTAAATCAGGATTATTTACACATAAATCTAATGGTACATAATCGTCGTTTGCATATGCTTCTCCAAGAACTGGAAAAGTGTCTAAAGATTGTAATACACTATCAAAAGGTGAAGTGGGCATAAATAAAAAATTTCCCATAAAAATACAAATCTATTCTATGGAAAACAGGAAAGAAAAATTGTAATTGTGAGGATGAGATGCTGAATCTAGTTCAGCATGACAAACTCTTTTTAATCTACATTAACATTACTATACTTTGCATTAATGACGATAGATTTACCAGAATTGCCATTAACGGTTTTTGTTTTTGTGATTTCGTTATTAAATTTTGAACGCTCGCCTCTAAACATTAAGCTATAATCTACCTTTGGTAATTTTACCCAAGCATCACTATTTTCTAATACGATATTAAGGTTACTAAATGTTTCTAGGATATTGTGTATCGCTAGTTCTCCAAAACTTCCATCAATAATATTATTACCCGATAAATAATCGATATTAATATTAGACGAGTTTGAATTTAGAGTTAATCCTTGTACATTTTTTAATAGTGCATCTTTAACGTATTTAAGGCTAAGTGTGCCGTTTTTCCAGTCGTTAACCAAAACTTTAGAGTAAGAAGCATTGATGGAAGTGTCACTTCCATCAATGTCTTGTGCTAATAAAGTTGTGTGAGATAAATTGCCTTTTGCATTGTGTATTAATGAAGCAATTTTGAGTTCTCCATGTCTTACATTAAGCATAAGTTTTGCCTTTTTTGGCATCTTAATTTTTATGACACGTTTTACTTGACTGTTACCACCTGAGCTGTAACCTCTTGCAAAAACAGATTCTCTTCTATTACGCATCTCATCTCTTCTACTTTCTAATTCTGCTCTACGCTCTAATAAGGCTTGTTTTCTGACTTCATTTCGTTCTAATAAAGCTTCTTTTCTATCTTGTTGACGCTCTGCTAATTCTTGCTCTCTTTTGGCTCTATACTGCTCTTTTCTTTTGGCATCTTGTTCCATTTGTTTTTCAAAACGCTCTCCAAATTCCTCGCCCCATTTCTCCATGTCTTTACCGAATTTCTCACCAAACTCTTCACCCCATTTTTCCATATCCTTTTCAAAACGTTTCCCGAATTTCTCTCCCCATTTCTCCATGTCTTTTGCCCATTTACCTTCAAAACGCTTACCGTATTCTTCGCCCCATTTAGCCATTTTTTCTTCATAACCTGAGTCCGCAAACTTCTTAGCCCATTCTTCCATGCGTTTCTGTAATTCTTTTCCGCCTTCTTTTTCATATTTTTTGCTCCATTCAGCTAAATATTTCTCACCATCATTCTGATACTTATCGTAATCGAACTTAATAGTATTTACACCTTCTGGTAATTCTGGAAGCTCAGGAAATTCAGGCATCTCAGGAAGTTCTGGCATTTCAGCTAGGCTTAACATTTCTGGTAAATTCTTAAGCGCTGGCATCTCTGGTAAATCTGCTAAATTAAACTCTAAATCTTTTAGGATATCATCATAAGAACCTTCTGCAAATAATACTGGTCTTCTTCCACCTTCTGATGATATGATTACATTATCCATTGAAGCATCGATATTGAGATTCCAAGCTTTTAAAGACTTCTTCAATTCTTCGTCAGACAATTTTGTGCTTTCAACATAAGCTTCGACTTCTACAACATCTTTGTTCCATGTTTCGATTTCAATTTCGACATAATTGGTATTTAAGTCTACGACTACATCTTTATTAACTTTAATAGTCTGAGATGTTTTACTTTGCTTCTTTTGTGCAAAACCTATAGTGGTGATTAAGCACAAGGTTAAAATTCTAAGTGTGTTCATTTTGTTTGGTTTTAAAACTGTTCGTTTTTTGATTTATAATTGTGATTAGATACTTACTTCTTTAAAAGTGTCTTCGCTAAACTCTTGTAATTTTTCCTTTAGTTGCATAACTAGATTCAATCTAAATTTTAGATTATCAATTAATGCGTCCAACGTTTCTTCGTTAGGTCCATTATCGTTTAGCTCTACAGTTAAGTTGTCATATTCTGAATTTAATTCTTTAAGTCTTGCTATGTATCCGTCTACAAGACCTTTGTTATCTGGCGTTAGATTAACTTTAGATAGTTCTAGATTGATACTAGCTAGATAATAATCTTCGACTTTTTTTAGGTCTGGAGAAATGTCTCCCATTGTTTTTATCTTATCAGTTGTTACAACTTCTGTTGGCTCTATTGTTGGGTCTACAGGTGTATTAAAAAACTGAAAAGCGCCATAACTTAATCCTAGTAACACAATAACACTTGCTGCAATATTTAAAAATCCGAAATGGCTAGATTTCTTTTTCTGCGGTAACGCATCGTCTAGCTTATCTAAAAAGCGTGCTTCGTGTCCTTGAGACATTTTTATGCTCTCGTCTTTAGGCTGATTTTTAAATAGGTCTTTAAGATTCTGTCCCATTTTTTTGTGTATTTAATAATTCTTTTAATTTTCCTTTTCCTCTCGACAGTTGCGTTCTTGAAGCAACTTCAGAGATGTTCAATATTTCTGATATTTCTTGATGATCATAACCTTCGATTAAATACAACATCAATACATATTTATATTTTTCTGGTAATTGTTGCATGGCTGTTTTTACATCTTCGATAGTAACATTATAATCAACAGACCAATTATCATCTTCTTCAACCACTTTGAGTTGTACGTCTTCCAAATCAACCAATCTCTGCTTTTTAGATTTTAGTAGGTCAATACTTTTGTTAACTACTATTCTCTTTAACCAAGCTCCAAAAGTTACTTCGGCTTTATACTGCTCTAGTTTTGTAAATGCTTTTATAAAAGACTCTTGAACAACATCTTCTGCTTCCATAGTATTCTTTACAAAACGCTGTGCCACGATAAGCATACCATTACAATATTGGTTATACAGTTTTAACTGCGCCTTTCGGTCGTTTTTCCTACATTTTTCAATAATGTCTACTTGAAACATGTTTGGTTTGATATTGGTTGTTTTTGATTGGTTTGTATTAAAGACGACACAAAAAAATGAATGTTGCAAAAAATTGAAAAAAAACTCAAAATAATTTATTTGTCTTAAAATTAAATAGCCTTAGTTCATAAATTTAGGGATTTCGATTATCTTTAATTTTTTAAAATTATGACCTCTATAGATTTATGTTGAAACGCATCCTGATTTTTCTATCCATAGCAACCGTTGCTTTATTACTGTATTCTGTTTTTGTAGAAAATATTTTTTCGCCACCATTAAGTCCAAAAGACTCTGCAGCAATAGAACTTAATGACCTAAAGCTTGAAGTTGAGTACAATAGACCATCAAAAAGAGAACGCGAAATTTTTGGTGCCTTAGTACCTTTTGATCAAGTTTGGAGAACTGGTGCAAATGAAGCTACTACTTTTTCTTCTAATAAAGATTTAGTTATACAAGGTATGCTTTTGCCAAAAGGCAAGTATACTTTATGGACTGTACCAATGGAAAATTCTTGGAAAGTGATGTTTAATTCAGGGCAATATAAATGGGGTGTTGACGAAAAAATGGAACCAATGTGGGATCCAAATTACGATGTTATAGAATTAGAAGTCCCAACAGAAAAAGTAGATGGTACAGTCGAAAAATTTACTATAGCTTTTGATAATACTACTGGAAATCTAAAACTAACTCTAGCTTGGGATGCTACTAAAATTGAAGTCCCAATACAAGAAGCCAGTTTAGGAAATAATACAAATAGTATGAAACGCAGACAATAACGAAATCGAAGTGGCAAAATCTGATACATCCAAAACATCTGTATTAAACGAAAAGGAAGGTATTAAAGCACCAAATTCTTTAAGTTCAGTTTCTGCCAAAGCCATTAAATCAAAACGTCAAAAACAACCTTCTGTCGATGATTTAGTTAAGGGAATTATAGACGGAAATATCACAGCATTAAGTCGCGCTATTACCCTAGTAGAAAGTACTAACCCTAAACATTCCAAAAAAGCAAATAAAATTGTAACCGCATGTTTACCTTACGCTAATAATTCTATTAGAGTTGGTATTACTGGTGTACCTGGTGTTGGTAAGAGTACGTTTATTGAAGCCTTAGGTAAGTATTTAACCCATCAAAATAAAAAAGTTGCAGTCTTAGCTGTTGACCCAAGTAGTTCGTTGAGCAAAGGCAGTATTTTGGGCGACAAAACGCGCATGGAAGATTTGGTAAAAATCAAAAATGCATTTATCAGACCTTCGCCTTCGGGAGATTCACTTGGTGGTGTTGCACGTAAAACTCGCGAAACTATTATTCTTTGTGAAGCTGCAGGTTTTGATACGCTTTTGATTGAAACTGTTGGCGTAGGACAGAGTGAAACAGCTGTACATAGTATGGTCGATTTCTTTTTGTTATTAAAACTTGCTGGTGCTGGAGACGAACTTCAAGGTATAAAACGTGGTATTATCGAAATGGCAGATGCTATTGTCATTAACAAAGCTGATGGAGAAAACGTAAAAGCAGCAAAATCTGCTAAGCTAGAGTTTAATCGGGCATTACACTTATATCCGGAAAAAGCCTCGGGTTGGACTCCAAAAACAGCTTTATGTAGCGCATTACATAATGAAGGCATCTCTGAAGTTTGGGAAATGATAACCAATTATGTTTCTAACACTAAAGAGACTAATTATTTTGATAGTCATCGCACTGAACAAAATAAATTCTGGTTACTACAAACCATAGAAGAACGCTTAAAGTCTAACTTCTATAATAAATCTGAAATAAAATCCGAACTACAAAAACAGATTGAACTTATCGAATCTGGAAAGACAACACCTTTTAATGCTGCTGAGTACTTATTAGGACTATAAACCCTAAAGAAAATTTTCCTGAAACCATTTAACCTGAGCCTCAACACTTTCTAATAAAGTTGTTTGTGGATTATAACCTAAAAGATTTCTAGCTTTATCAATATTAGCTTTTGTTCGGAGTTGGTCTCCAGCTCGTTTTGGCTTAATATCTATCTCGATAGGTTTTCCTAAAACTTTAGAAACTGCATCAATACCATCTTGTGTGGTATGCTCTACCTCTGTACCAAGGTTGATAATCTCGCCATCTACCTTGGCTTCATTACCCACAACACTTACAATACCATCAATAATATCGCCTACATAGGTAAAACTTCTTAGATGTTTATCGCTTCCTTCAAATAGAGGAAAAGCTTGACCCTTTATACCTAAATCAATAAGTTTAGTATACATCTTTTCAGGTCGTTCTCTTGGACCAATGACAGAATATAATCGTAAACTACAAGCTTGCATTTGATTTTCTCTACTTTTTTGAAGTACCAATTGTTCAGCTGCGAGTTTAGTAACACCATAATGCGACGCTGGTTTTGGAGCAACATCTTCCGAAAAAGTTGCTTGTAGACCATAAATTGAGGATGTTCCAATATTTACAAAAAGTTTAAGCGACTTACAGCTTAATGCAAAATCAACAAGATTTTTTGTAGCGATTACATTATTAGAAAAATAATCTTCAAAAGTTGAAGTTTGAGAAATCCCAGGTTGAGCGGCGAAATGAAATATATAATCGAAATCAGTATCTAATGTCTTTCCAAAATCTTCGGAACGCAAGTCCGTTTTTATAATCTTTGCGCCTTTTGTTTCAACAGCGTTTGCGTTTAGTGTTTTTAAGTCTAGACTGTAATAGTCTGAAAAATTATCAATTCCGACTACAGAATGTCCTAAATCCAAAAAACGCTCAGCACAATGCGAACCAATAAAACCAGCAACTCCGGTAATTAATATTTTCATGTTGACTTAAACTATGCGTTACAAAGTAACAGCTTTTTTTTGTTTTAATCCTATGCTCCAAAAAGTAAACTAAAAAGAATATTTTTATCGTAATAAAGTTGAATCTAAAATGAGTCGCACATTTACAATTATAATTCCTGTTTATAATGAGGAAGATAACCTAGAACGCCTTGAGATGGCATTATTAAACTTTCTCAATAGAGTATCTATACCTACTTCTATACTCTTTGTAAATGATGGGTCTACGGATAATAGTAAAACAATGATTGAATCTATTTGTTTACGTAACAATGCGTTTAACTTTATCTCCATTAAAACAAATAAAGGTCTAAGCACTGCATTAAAAGCAGGTTTTGATTTTGTTGACAGCGATTTGATTGGGTATATGGATGCTGACCTTCAAACATCACCAGAAGACTTTAATTTATTACTTAAGCACATTGACGATTATCACCTAATAACTGGAGTTAGATTAAGTAGAAAGGATACTTTTTTTAAAAAAATAACTTCAAAAACAGCTAATGTTGTTAGACGCATTTTTACGCGAGATGGCATGGATGACACCGGTTGTCCGTTAAAAGTTATTCATTCAGACTACGCAAAACGCATCCCAATGTTTAGAGGACTACATCGTTTCTTACCTGCTATGATATTACTACAAAATGGAAAAATAAAACAAGTACCTATCAGGCACTTTTCAAGGATTAAAGGGAAATCAAAATTTAGTCTAAGGAATAGATTTTTTGGACCATTAATAGATTGTTTTGCTTATCTATGGATGAAAAAAAAATATGTCAACTATACTATTGAGTAGAAGAAGTCATCGGAAAATACTTTTTGGCAATAACACCATAAAGTTTATAAAAACCAAAACCAGAAATAGCTCCGAATGTCATACCACAAATGATATCAATAGGAAAATGCACTCCAACATATATGCGGCTGTAAGCTACTGTTGCACTCCAAAATAAAAGTATAAATATTAAATTTTTATAATACGGTCTTAATATAAGTCCACCAAATACAGCAGCTGCCATCGAATTAGAAGCATGTCCTGAGAAAAAGCTACGATTTGTACTACAACGCTCTGCAATATAACGTATGGTATCCATTATTTCTTCGCAAGCACATGGCCTAAATCGCAATACCGAACGCTTAACAACATTTGTCATCTGATCTGTAAATGTTATCATAGCTGCAATTACAACTGCCATAACTAATAGCTTTTGCCAACCATATTTCCTATAAATAAGAGTTAGTAATATGGCGTAAAGTGGTATGAAGGTTAATTTATCTGTTATGACCAACCATAGTCCATCCCATGTTTCACTTCCTAAACTGTTTAGAAAAACAAATAATTGAGTATCGTAATCTAATAATTGCTCTAACATTAATCGTCGTATCTAGCTACTTCTCTATCGTAAAAATCTGTGGCTTGCTGAATATAATTTTCAGTCTCAGTTTCAAGTTCCTTTTGATCGTGCTGATCAAATTCTTCAAACCACTCGACTTCATCGTTTTCAAGATTAATTATAAATCTTGGAAACTCTGTATGAATGATAAATATAGCGTTTGGATAATCTGTATTATCGCCAAGTATAAATTTTGGTAACTCCATAATTTTAATTTACGTTTTTTAATATTAAACGCTTTGTCAAATATACAAACCTTATGTATAATAAAATCGCTGCAGAAGTTAATCCTGCTAATAATCCAATCCATATACCCAAGCTACCATAAGCGTCTGCCTTTCCTAAAAAATAACTAATAGGAAAACCTATTAACCAATAAGCAATAAAAGTTATTATAGTTGGTATATAAACGTCTTGAAGTCCACGTAACGCTCCTAAAACTATAACTTGTAAACTGTCTGTAATTTGGAATACAGCAGCAGCTAATAATAAAGTCGCAGCAATTTTAACAACTTCAGCAGTATCCAAAGCGTTAACTGGGTCATCAAAATCTACATACAGATTAGGCAGCATACTATTAAAGATTACAAAGACCAAAGCAAATATTACAGCGAAAATAAAACCTAGGAAAAATATAGATTCGGCTATTCTTTTTAAGGCTTTAAAATCCTTAAGTCCTTTTTGATTTCCTACACGAATCATTGCCGCTACACTTAATCCCATAGCAACCATAAATGTCATTGAAGATAAGTTAAGCGCTATCTGATTAGCTGCTTGAGCGTTTCGACCTAATGTTCCGCTAAGCCAAATAGCTGCAGTAAATATTCCTACTTCAAAAAACATTTGCATAGCACTTGGCAAGCCTAAATTGGTAAGTTTTTTCAGAGCTTGCTTTGTTAATGTGAAGAAATTTATCCCAGTAACATAAAGTCTAGATTTTTCACGCTTAGACAATAAAAACCATAAATAAAATAGCATTACAAAACGTGACACTAATGTTCCAACTGCTGCTCCAACAATTCCCATTTGAGGAAAACCAAACTTTCCAAAAATCAATATATAATTGATTATTACATTTAACACATTAGCAATTATAGTAGCATACATCGGATATTTTGTCAAGGACATACCATCACTAAACTGCTTAAATGCTTGAAAAATAATTAATGGCACTAATGAAAAAGCAACCAAATCTAAATAAGGTAATGCCAGAACAACCACTTCTTCAGGTTGATCCATAATGTACATTAGGGGCTTGGCAAATAATAGTAATACAAAAAGTATAAGTGATAAAAGTGTACATAAAAATAAGCCGTGTTTGAAGGCTGATTTTCCTTTCTCAAAATTTCCTTCGGTATCTGCTTCTGCTACTAATGGTGTAATTGCAGTTGAAAAACCGATACCAATTGACATAGCAATAAAAATAAAACTATTACCCAAAGATACTGCTGCTAATTCTGCAGCACCCAATTGACCTACCATAACGTTATCCACGAAACTGACAAACGTATGACCAAGCATACCCAAAATCACTGGTGTTGCTAACTTTAAGTTGTATGAAAATTCTTTGGTGTAGTTGCTTAAAACCATGGCGCAAAAGTAGCAGTTTTGCTTTTAGAAAAATACGCATTATAAATCTATTTATATTACAGAATAGCAATACACTTCTTAGCCTCCTCAAATTCAGCAACCATTTCCTCAACAATTTTAGAAACAGGTTTTATATCATGAATTAATCCTGCAATTTGACCAATCTCCAATTCACCATCTTCTAAATCGCCTTCAAACATACCCCGTTTGGCGCGTGCACGCCCAAGTAATTCTTTTAGTTGCTCTGGTGTTGGTCCAGTCTTATATAATTCTTGAACCTCATTATAGAATTTATTTTTTATCAAACGTACTGGCGCTAATTCTTTTAAGGTCAGCTGCGTATCACCTTCTTTAGCATCAACAACAACTTCCTTAAAAGCTTTGTGCGCAGAAGATTCGTCACTAGCGACAAAACGACTTCCAACTTGTACGCCATCTGCTCCTAAAATCATAGTAGCTAACATAGCTTTACCAGTAGCAATACCACCAGCTGCAATAAGCGGAATACTTAACTGCTCTTTTACCATTGGAATTAATGTCAGTGTTGTTGTTTCGTCACGGCCATTGTGACCACCAGCTTCAAAACCTTCTGCAACTATAGCATCCACACCTGCTGCTTCTGCCTTAAGTGCAAATTTGACACTGCTTACCACATGAACAACAGTTATACCTCTATCCTGTAACCACTTGGTCCATGTCTTTGGATTGCCCGCAGAAGTAAAAACAATCTTGACGCCTTCTTCTAGAATGATATCCATAATCTCTTCAATATTTGGATATAGCATAGGTACATTGACTCCAAAAGGTTTATCTGTTGCTACTTTACATTTTTGAATATGTTCTCGTAAGACATCTGGGTACATTGAACCTGCACCAATAAGACCTAATATTCCTGAATTACTAGCAGCAGAAGCTAAACGCCAGCCACTATTCCAAATCATACCAGCTTGAATGATTGGATATTTTATATTAAAAAGTTCAGTGATTTTATTTGCCATTAATTTGATTATTTAATGGCATAAAGTTAAGGAAAAGATACTTCGACAAGCTCAGTATCGTATTAAATTATAAGCTTGAAATATTATGAAATAACACCCGAACCAATTAATTCGTCATCTAGATACCAAGCTACAAATTGTCCTTCTGTAATTGCGGATTGTTTATTTTCAAATTCAACATATAAACCTGATGCTACTTTGTGAAGTGTAGCATTTTCTAAAACTTGACGATAACGAATACGAGCTTTGACTTGCATGTTTTCGCCATCTGATAATTGTAAATCTTCACGAACCCAATGTAACTCTTCATTTTTTACAAATAAAACAGAACGGTATAATCCAGGATGTTTATTTCCTTGCCCTGTGTAAATAACATTTTCGTTGACATCGGTATCTATTACAAAAAGAGGCTCTACAGTTCCACCAACTGCCAAACCTTTGCGTTGTCCTTTGGTAAAATAATGTGCGCCTTGATGCTTACCAACAACTTTACCGTCAGAAGTAGAATACTGTATTTTATTAGCATGAAAAGCGAGCTCACTCTCTTTAGAATCAAAGCGAGGAATAGATTTATGGTATGCTTCTAAATTTTCTGGAATTTCGATAATAACACCTTCTTTTGGCTTTAATTTTTGTTGTAAAAACTCTGGAAGTCTTACTTTTCCAATAAAACAAAGTCCTTGAGAATCTTTTTTATCGGCTGTTATTAAATCTTGCGTTTTTGCAATTTCTCTAACCTCGGGCTTAGTTAACTCTCCTATTGGAAATAAAGCCTTTGCGAGTTGAGCTTGCGATAACTGACACAAAAAATAAGATTGGTCCTTATTGTTATCAACACCTGATAATAATTGATGTACTTTTTCTCCACTTTTTTCAATCGTTGCTTTACGGCAATAATGTCCGGTTGCCACATAATCAGCTCCCAATTCTAAGGCGATATCCATAAAGACATCAAATTTAATTTCGCGATTACATAATACGTCTGGGTTTGGTGTGCGTCCGTTTTCGTATTCTTTAAAGATGTAATCTACAATGCGTTCTTTGTATTGCACACTTAAATCAACTGTTTGAAAAGGTATACCTAACTTATCTGCCACTAACATAGCGTCATTGCTATCTTCTAACCATGGACATTCATCAGAAATAGTTACAGAATCGTCATGCCAATTTTTCATAAATAACCCAATGACCTCATAACCTTGTTCTTTTAGAAGGTATGCTGCTACACTTGAATCTACGCCTCCAGAAAGGCCTACTATGACACGTTTATTATTCATTATAATCTATAACTTAAAGTGGTGCAAATTTAAAAAATAAATGCCCATAATGGGCAGTTATTGTATTGGAAAGATGAATCTAATGTATTGATATAATCTATTGCTTTTTAAAGAGAACCTTATTGTCATCATGGTCTACTTTTCTAACTAGTTTTCCATTCTTGAAATATTCCCAATTACCAGTTTTTAGATTAACTTTAAAGCTCCCAACAGCTTCAAGATTACCATCCAAATCGAAGTATGTTGTTTTGCCGTCTAACTTATCATTTTTATAAAAGGACTCTTGTAAAACTTTATTAGACTCAGAATAAATTTTTAGTACTCCATTTTTCATTCCGCCTTTGTATTGTGCTTCTTCAGCTAATACTCCATTAATAAAGAAAACTTTTCGATTACCTTCTAACTGACCATTTGGATTGTAGCTTTCTTCAATCATAACAACATCAGAGTTTTTATGAAAAAACAGCCATTGACCGATAAACTTTTTACCATTCATGTTACCCTTACTAATGACATTGCCATTAGAAGTCATAAAAGTAACATTTGCCTTATTGTCTTTGAGATTAAAAACTTTTACAGCACTCAAGACACTTTTCTTTCTTTTGAGTTTATAATACTTAAAAGTATCTATTTCTTTTCCATGATTAAATTTACCTTGATACCGAACTTGGTCAGTATTTGGGTAGTTTTTCTTCCAAATACCGTGTCTTTTACCATTTTCATCGAACTTATTAACTTCATTCTGAGACGATACCGATGTTAAAGTTATTGTAAAAAAAATAGCCAGAAGTATGTTTTGTTTAATCATTTTATATTTTTGCTGAACAATCATGAACAAGAATTATTAATTTAAAAACTCAAAAAAATGAAAATTATTTCAAAAACTTTCAAGTTATTAACAGTATTTTTATTGGTTTTAGGAATTACTGGATGTAGCGACGATGATGACAACACTCCTACAAGAACTACTGTAGTAGACTTAGCTGTCGCAAACGGATACACATCACTTGCAGCTGCATTACAAGCAACTGATTTAGTAACTACACTTCAATTAGATGGCGCTTACACAGTATTTGCACCTTCAAATGATGCTTTTACTGATTTATTAAATGCAACAGGATTAGATTTAGCTAATTTATCTACTGCTGAAGAAGAATTAGTTAGACAAATACTATTAAACCATGTAATCATAGGCACTGAAGTTCCTTCATCAGCCATTACTGCAACTGGAATATATGCAAATACTGGAGCTGATGCCCCAGGAAATAACAATTTGAGTATATATGCAAGAAACAATAACGGAGCTTTTGAAATAAATGGAGGTACAACAACTACTGCTGGTGCAAACGTTGTTTTAGCTGAAGCAAACCAACAAGCTGATAACGGTATTATACACGGTATTGATAAGGTATTAGCTTTACCAACTGTAGTCGATATGGCATTAGCTAATCCAGAATTTGGAAGCTTAGTGGCATCATTATTAGAGGCTGATGGTAGTTCTGCTAATCCAATGTATATAGCTACACTATCAACTGCCAATGGTACAACTCCGGCTCCATTTACAGTATTTGCTCCAACAAATGCAGCATTTCAAGCATTATTGGACTCTAACATGATGTGGAATACACCTGCAGATATTGATGATGATTTATTAAATGCTGTACTGGCTCATCATGTATTGGCTGCACAAAACGTACAGTCTGGTGATTTAAACCAAACAGGTACTACAAGCCCAACAACTTTACAAGGACAAACAATAGACATAACACTACCTGGTACAAATGGCAACATCGCAGATGTTGTTGATGGTGCCGGAAACGACGCAGGAATTATTGCTGTAGATGTACAAACATCAAACGGTGTAATACACGTTGTAAATGCTGTTTTATTACCAGCATCTTAAATTCGGAAAATCGAGGCTGATTACCTCATTTTTATATTGATTGATTTAGTTAGTAAAAGCCTTCCTCCTCGGGAAGGCTTTTCTTTTGTATTATATTTATCTAAACTATTAGTATTACAAATGACAGACTCCAATAAAGAATTAACTACAAAAAAACTTTACAAAACAAAATCTATTACTCTTGCTACCTTTTTTGGTGGACCATTAGCAGCTGGATATTTAATAGGAGAAAATTTTAAGGCATTAGGCGAAAGAGATAAAGGTCTTAAATCTAAAATAATTGGAGTAATAGCAACTTTAATACTTTTTACAACAATATTCTCAATACCAGAAAAAGTAATGAGTAAAGTACCTAATTCTATAATCCCCATAATTTACACTGGACTTATTTGGTTTTATGTAGAATGGTCTCAGGGAGAATTTCTTAAAAAACATGAAGAAAACGATAAGTCTTTCTTTTCTGGTTGGAGGGCAAGTGGAATAGGTTTAATTTGTCTTTTAATTATTTCTGCTGGTATTTTTAGTTATATCTATATAGATTCTAATAATCCAGCATAAGATATTTATGACACAAAAATTTCTGCATTTTCTACTAATGAAGAAGAGTCTCTAGAATTTTATAATAATATTGAAAGAAAAGGAAGAATATCTCTTTTAAAAGAATTAGATAATAAAGTTATACCAGCATGGGAAGACAATATCAAAATAATAAATGAAATTAAGACTATTGAAGGCTTACCATCTGATTTATTAGAAAATAATAAAATTCTTTTGAAGTATTCGGAATTACGACTTGAACTATTTTCACTAACAAGAAAGGCTATTAACGAAGACACAAACAAATACGACTTTAAAATCGGTACATTAAATTCAGAAATAAATAGCACTATAGGTCAATTGGAATAGATTAATAAAAATAAAAAAGCCACAACAGATGTTGTGGCTTTTTTATTTTTATTAAATGGCAAATTACTTTTTCTTATTACGTTGCTGCATTTGCTTTTGTTGCTCTGCCTGCTCCATCATATCAGCCATTTTTTTCTGGAAACGATTCTGCTTTTTAGGTTTGCTCTTACTAACCTGAATCTTAGCTAATACTTTTTCTTCATCGATGATGTAGTTTTTAATAACTAACATAATACCAATACTAATTAGGTTAGAGATAAAGTAATATAAACTCAATCCTGAAGCATAATTATTAAAGAATACTAACATTAATAGTGGCGAAAAGTATATCATATACTTCATCATTTTACTCATATCTGGCATACCTTCTTGAGTTGGTTGGTTTGCCATTTGCTGACCTGTTGTCATTTTCATGTAGAAGAAAATGGCAATAGCAGCTAATATTGGAAATAAACTTACATGATCTCCATAAAATGGAATATTAAAGCCTAAATCTAATACAGAATCATAAGAACTTAAATCATCAGCCCAAAGAAAACTTTTTTGACGTAAATCAAATGCCGTTGGGAAGAACATAAACAAGGCGTAAAATACTGGTATCTGCATTAAACCTGGTAAACAACCACTCAGCGGACTTGCACCTGCTTTGCTTTGTAGTGCCATTGTTTCTTGCTGTGCTTTTAGCTTATTGTCTTTATGCTTTGCTCTAATAGCATCTAATTCCGGCTTTAAAATTTTCATTTTTGCTTGAGACAAAAACTGCTTATACTGTACAAAAGATAATACAATCTTCACCAAAATAGTCATCACTATAATAGCAATACCATAAGGTAAGAAACCACTTAAAAAGCCAAATAATGGAATAAAAATAGTTTTGTTAATCCATCCAAAAATACCCCAACCAAATGGTATACTTTCTTCTAGATTTTTATCGTATTCTTTCAGAACTTTAGCATCTGTTGGACCATAATATAATCCCATTGATGTGTCAAAATTGCCACCGCTTAAATTTAATGGAAACTTAGATGCGTATAATTTTGTGTAAACAGAATCTACTTCTTCATCTAAAACCAAGTCTTTAGAAGACATATTTACCAATTTTAATGGAGAATCTGGAACTAAAATGCTACTAAAAAAGTGTTGTCTATAGGATAACCAAGCGACATCAGAAACCACTTCTTCATCGTCTTTCATCTGAGCAAGCTTATCTATTTTATCGCCATCGTGTTGGTAAGTTAAGCGTGTATATCTGTTTTCGTAAGTAATACTTTGGTCATGACTGTAACCTTTGAGTTTCCAATCTAAGCTCATCTCTTGAGAGCTATTGACTACATTGTCTAAACCTTGAGATTTGATTGACAAATCAATCATATAATCATTAGGCTTTAACTCATATCTATACTCTAAATATTGAGACTCAGACACCTTTAATTTCATCGAAACAATAGTGTTATCTCCGCTTTTGGTAACACTAGGCTGAAAGTATAAACTTTCAGTATTTAAAATACGGTTGTCTGTCGTTGCAAAATTAATATTGAAATTAGTATTACCGTCTTTCACCAAATAAATTGGTTCATCATTATGGTCAACAAATGGTTTAAGTCTTACTTCCGATAGGTGACCACCTTTGTTATTAAATTTTAATGCCAAAAGCTCAGTCTCTACATCTGTTGTGGCATCTGTAGCTGATGGTAGTGTTGATGCATACGCAAACGACCCTAACTTATTCTGAAGTGCAACGCGCTGTAAAGAATCAGTTGCAGAAGCATTAGAGTAATCTTCAGAAGTTGTCACTTTAGTTGTTAAAGCTTGTTCTACTTCTTTTGCCTTCTTGTCAGCTTCAATTTTTTCTGTCTCTGCTTGTTTTTGTGCTTCTAACTCTTCTGGTGTTGGCTGGTTTTGCCAAAAATACCAAAGCATAATTCCAAAAAGGAGTACAAATCCTATGATTGAGTTAATGTCAAATTTCTTTTCTTCCATATGTGTTATGTCGCAAGAGCGACGCTATATTGATTAGTTGTATTGCATAACCCAAAAAGCTATCCAAAAATCTTACTTGTGCCAAACTGACACTATTTTTTTGTCTTATAATCTAAAGCTGCTGCTACAAAAGATACAAAAAGCGGATGCGGATTAGCAACCGTACTCTTATATTCAGGATGGTATTGTACACCAACAAACCAATTATGAGTTGGGATTTCGACAATTTCTACCAAACCAGTTCCAGGGTTTAAACCTGCGGCTTTAAGTCCAGCTCCTTCAATTTGAGATTTATAATCGTTATTAAATTCAAAACGGTGTCTATGACGCTCTTTAATTTCGGTATGACCATAAGATTTGTAGGCCAAACTATCACTATCTAGTTTACAATCCCATGACCCCAAACGCATCGTGCCACCTTTATTTACAACATCCTTTTGTGATTCCATCAAATCTATTACTGGATGTGGTGTATTTTCATTCATCTCGGTAGAATTAGCATCTTTAAGACCCAAAACATTTCGAGAATACTCTATGACTGCCATTTGCATACCTAAACAAATTCCTAAAAACGGAATGTTATTTTCTCTGACATAACGCACAGCATCTATTTTCCCTTCGATACCGCGTTCACCAAATCCTGGCGCCACCAAAATACCGTCTAAATGCCCAAGTTTTTCTTTAACGTCAGTTGCAGACAAATATTCTGAGTGTATCGACTCTACATTGACCTTTACTTCGTTCTCAGCACCTGCATGTATAAATGCTTCTAAAATAGATTTGTAAGAATCTTGAAGCTCTACATACTTTCCTATCAATCCGATTGTAACTTCACTTTTAGGGTTCTTATGACGCTTTACAAAAGTATTCCACTGACCTAAATCCGGAGCATTACTAGTAAGTTTTAGTTGTTTTAAAACTACCTTATCCAATCCTTCGTCCAACATTAAATTTGGAACGTCATATATGGTAGAGGCATCAATAGATTGTATTACCGCTTCTTCTTTGACGTTACAAAAACGTGCTAATTTATTTTTAATACCATCACTCAATTCGTGCTCCGTACGGCAAACCAAAATATCGGCTTGTACACCACTTTCCATTAAAGTTTTTACACTATGTTGTGTCGGCTTAGTTTTTAGTTCTCCCGCAGCAGATAGGTATGGCACAAGAGTCAAATGAATTACACAGGTATTACCTTCTCCTAAATCCCATTCTAATTGACGTACAGCCTCAACGTATGGTAAAGACTCGATATCACCAACAGTACCACCAATTTCGGTAATGACAATATCGTAATCACCAGAATTACCTAAAATCTGAATACGGTGTTTTATCTCATCTGTAATATGCGGAATAACTTGTACCGTTTTACCTAAAAACTCGCCGCGACGCTCTTTGTCAATAACACTTTGGTAAATACGACCAGTAGTAACATTATTGGCTTGTGATGTTGGCACATTTAAAAAACGCTCGTAATGCCCTAAATCCAAATCCGTTTCTGCACCATCATCAGTCACATAACATTCGCCATGCTCATAAGGATTTAATGTACCTGGGTCTATGTTAATGTATGGGTCTAATTTTTGAATGGTCGTTCTGTAACCTTGAGCCTGAAGTAATTTGGCTAAAGATGCTGCTATAATGCCTTTTCCGAGAGAAGACGTTACACCGCCAGTTACAAAAATATACTTTGGATTTGTTGTCATGTTGCGCTATTAAACGCAGGCAAATGTACGAAATAAAACCACTTATTTGATAATTGTTTTGGGTTTGTTTTGATGAATTAATCGGAGGTAACATACTTGACTTTATAGATTTTTTCATCTAACTTCGTTTATGTTAGACTGAGCTAGTCGAAGTCATGTCTGATAAAAAATATTAAAAGGATTTTTATCAACGAAGCATCATTTGAAATTTCTATGAAAACACTATTTGAAAATTATATAACCAAAATTAACTTGAATAGATTAATGAAAGACATATTTATTAACGCTCCTATCTCAGCTTTAATATTTAGTTTATTTATATCTATTCTGACATGGACAAAACCGAATATTAATCAAATATTGATTTTTATATTAGTCTTCGCGATATTAAAATCATTCAAAACTCTAAAACATAATTACAGAAATCACTTAGAGAGAATTTTACTTGACTATGAGAATGGAAAAATAATTATTAATCAAATAAGACCATCAATAAAAAAGACTGAGACAATAATTAATTATAAAGAAATAAGGATATCTGAAATTAGACATATACCTATTTCTTGGTTTTCTTTTGAAAACTATTTTTGGATCTCTGACAAGTATTCAAAAATTAAAATCTCTACTGCTAGTAATGAAAATAGAGAAATCAATATAAATGAAATTTACTCTGAATTAAAGAACCTTCAACAACGTGGATAATTCATTGCTAGTTTAGTTACTGAAACACTCAGCTAAATTATACTCATAATCATTAAACGAATCTAAAAAATCAAAACTCTCTGCGTATCGTATAAATCAACTCCTCTAACCCATTTACTTTGATTTCATACATCTGTTGCATCATATTACCTAGCTTTCCTTTCGGGAAGCCTTTTTGTTTAAACCAGGTATAATAAAATTCTGGTATATCCACTAGGTATTGGTCTTTGTACTTACCAAAGGGCATTTTGTATTTAGCGAGTTCTATTAAGGCTTGTTTATTAGGCTGCATAAAAAACGCTTCGACAAGCTCAGCGTAATATTTAGTTTTAATTTTTATCTTTTGTTATTGAGCTTTAAAATCTTCGAGTTTTTTGAGCTCAGCAACTATATAATCGTCCCACTTTTTTTGTTGCACTTTGTCAATGGAGTGATTTGTTTCTTCGTCGTATAAATTCTGCATAAGCGAAGATGCTTTGCTAATTTCCTTATACAAATTATTAAGTTGACCTCTTAATCGTGATGATGCTTTGAGTTGACTTATCTGCTGTCTAAACTTACGTGCATGTAATTCTGTAATGTCAAAATGCAATTGTTCATGTCTTAGTATATGTGCATTAGCATCTTCAATTTTGTACCAAGACTCTGTTGGATAAAATATACACTCGACATCTGCTGTAAAACCCGTAATCCTATTACCTGTTTTACTTATAGAAAACCCAAATGAAATCCCTGATGCTGTTAACGCTGCTGCATCTGTATTAGGGTTTGGTTTGCCTTTAAAATCTTTCCAAACCAATGGTTTATCTTCTTGCCATGCAGCTGTTTCTAAGTCTTGATTTTGACTAAAACAAAACGATGAGATTAATAAGAAAGCGAAAAGAGTTTTCATCAAAAGCAAAGATTTAATTTTCAATATAACGCTATTGAAGATTTCTTATTACACGAAGCAAGTTCAAAAGCGATTACTCTTTGACCTCAACAATCTTAAGGTTGTCATACTTTACGATATACATGGCTTCGTTGATATGACCACCAAAAGTTTTTTTATTATAACGGAACTTATTCTCGATATATTCGGTTTCTAAGTTTTCTTCAGAGCTATCAAAACCGTCTTCGTTAGCAGATAAACGTAATAAAACATCTAATACTAAATCAAAACCACGCGTTGCATATTTACTTGGAGACACACCATATCTACGTTTGTAGTCTCTGATGAATCCGGCTTCATTATCTGTATCGTACTGTTTATTAATTGTCGCATAATGAAACTGTAAGTTAGACAGATGATAATTATTATCAGGATCATTACTCTCAAAAGCACGGCTCTTATTTGTAGTTGTCAAAATTATTTTAATATCGTCTATAGACAACCCATTGAGCAAACTAATAATACTAGAACCAAAGGAGACGTCATCAGTTTCTAAAAACACAATATTTTTCCCTTTTTTAAACATTCCTTCAAAACGAGTTGGGTAAATAAAATATTCGTCCTTACCTTTATTTTTTCCTTTTTTTGCCACCTCAGAAAATAGCTGTTTTGCAGCTGGAAACTGAGATTTAAGGTTGTTACTTTCTGCTCTATGCTTTTGGTCTGCTATAATAACCACCTGAACTTTAGCACTGTCTTGTTTAATATAGTCAACCATCTTTTTGGACAGAATCTTCCTGTCCGGAATAGTTTGATAAACATTACTAGACACTTTTGAAGGCATTGCTAATGGTGCAAAAACCGGAACAGCATCTCCTTTTACCTCTGATGTAAAACGGTCAAAAGTTTTGGTCATCATTGGTCCAATAACAGCATCATAATTAGAAAAATCTTCTCTATCTGCAATACTAGCTACCTGTGATGTTCTATTTTGTGTATCGAAAACTTTTAAATCTACGCTTATACCTAATGATTTTGCCGAATCTAATGCCATTAATGCGCCAGAATGAAAATCTAAAGCTGTACTTAAAATTTTATCAGATTTCATGATAGCTTTTGCTTCGGCTACTGAGTCTAAATCTATTTTATGCAAATTAAAAGGTAATAGAATCGCAAGTTTTTTAGTAGAGGTATTAATTATATTATCTCTTAAATCTGTAGTATTAAAATCTCTATCTAGACTAGTGGTAGCAACCTCAATATCTTTTGGCAATCTTAAAACCATACCGCTTTTTAAACCCGAATCTGCAAGTCCTGGATTTAAAGCTTCTATCTCTTCTTGAGTTAAACCTAACTTTATTTTTAATCTGTAAAAACCTTCTTTAGGCAAAACCTCGTAGTAATTAAACTCGGTATCAGTTGCTTTCTCCTCATTGTTTGCAATATTAGGCACATTAAGTACGTCACCAGGCTGAAGAACATCTTTTATGTTCGGATTTAAATCTTCTAATTCCTGTACTGTTATCGCAAATTTATAAGCAATACGCCATTTACCTTCTTTTGGTCTTACAGCGTATTTTTTTACAGTATTAGATAAGGTTTGCTGTGAGACCACTGTTTTGAATCGTGGAATCCTGATGCGGTCACCTTTTCGTAAGTTTTCTGAATAAAGTCTTGGATTTGCCTTTTTAATCTCGGCTTCAGTTACATTATATTTTTTTGATAAACCGTAAAGTGTTTCTTTTCGTTTTACTTTATGCTTTTTATAATCTATGGCTTCTTTTGATTCTTCTTCGATAGCAACATTCTTAACCTTAGAATTAGGAATAATGAGCATAGTATCTGTTCCGAAGTTATTTTTGGCATCAGGGTTTAATGCTAAAATATCAAATGGTGTTACTAAATATTGTTTAGCAATACTCTCAATAGTTTCTCCGGCTTTTACTTTATGTGTCTTGTAATTTTGAGCACTAAGACCGATTGTAAAAATGGAAAATAAGATGATTAAAAAATGCTTCATATTATATTATCTAAAACTAATTATTGCACACAGAACGCTATTCCCATTCTATAGTTGCTGGTGGTTTTGAGCTTATATCATATACAACTCTATTGACACCTTTTACTTTATTTATAATTTCATTCGAGGTTTTTTGTAAAAACTCGTATGGTAAATTTACCCAATCTGCCGTCATACCATCTGTACTTTCGACAGCTCTTAGCGCGACACATTTTTCGTATGTTCTTTCATCTCCCATCACACCAACACTATTGACTGGAAGTAGCATTGCTCCTGCTTGCCAAACCTTGTCGTACAAATTCCAAGAGCGCAGATTATTGATAAAAATCGCATCTACTTCTTGTAATATACGAACTTTCTCTGGTGTTAGATCTCCAAGGATTCTAATTGCCAATCCAGGTCCAGGAAACGGATGACGCCCTAATAACTGGCTATCCATATTCATACTTGCTCCAACACGTCTTACCTCATCTTTAAATAAAGCCTTTAATGGCTCTACCACTTTTAGCTTCATAAAATCTGGTAATCCTCCAACATTATGATGACTCTTAATTGTTGCGCTTGGTCCTCCAGTTGCCGAAACACTTTCAATAACATCTGGATAAATCGTGCCTTGTGCCAACCATTTTACATCTTGTATCAAATGTGCTTCGTCATCAAAAACCTCAATGAACATAGCCCCAATAGTTTTTCTTTTTTCTTCTGGGTCACTCTTTCCTGCTAAGGCATCCAAAAAGCGTGCCGAAGCATCAACACCTTTAACGTTAAGCCCCATACCTTCATATTGGTGTAAGACATCATCAAACTCATTTTTACGTAACAAGCCATTATTTACAAAGATGCAGTACAAATTTTTTCCGATGGCTTTGTGTAATAACATAGCCGCTACAGAAGAATCTACACCACCAGATAAACCAAGAACGACTTTATCGTTTCCTAATTGTGCTTTTAATGCATCAACTGTTTCGTCGACAAAAGCATTTGGTGTCCAATCTTGTTCAACTTTAGCAATTTTTACTAAAAAATTTTGCAGTAATTGATGTCCATCTGTTGAATGGTATACTTCTGGATGAAACTGAATAGCATATGTTTCTTCACCCTCAATTCTAAAGGCTGCATTTTCTACATCTTCGGTACTAGCCAACAAAACTCCGCCAGTTGGTAATTTTTTAATCGTATCGCTATGGCTCATCCAAACTTGACTACCTTCATGGATGTTTTCGAAAAAATCATCGTTTTCTTTCACGAAACCAAGATTGGCTCGACCATACTCTCTTGTATTAGATTCTGCGACTTCACCTCCAGAAAAATGAGCCAAATATTGTGCGCCGTAACAAACAGCGAGCATTGGTTTTTTTCCTCGAATATTAGTCAAATCTGGATGAAGTACATCTTCGCCTCTTACAGAGTTTGGACTACCAGATAATATGACAGCTTTAAAACTATCTGAATCTGTTGGAATTTTATTGAATGGATGAATCTCGCAATAGATGTTTAACTCTCTAACGCGACGGGCAATAAGCTGTGTGTATTGCGACCCGAAATCTAAAATTAGGACTTTGTTGTGTTGCATGCACAAAAATAGTAATTGATTTCAGATTTGCGATTGACGAATTACGATTTTTTGAATAGTTTTTAACAGTGTTTTAAACTCTAAAAAACTTACATCGTTATAATGGTAAATTCTCCTTTTAGAGGTTTTAAAGAATCTATTAACTCTGGTATTAGAGCATCTCCAAATTCTAAGTATGATTCAGAAAAATTAGTATTTCTTTCTTGCAAGCTATTATTTGGGAATAATTGATTTTGCAAATCTGTTGCTCTTTCAATTTCATCTTTTAATTTTATTTTTTGAGCTTTTAATAATCTCTTTTCGAGATGTTGCAAGCCTTTGACTTGTTTTTTCACTTGTGCATCTACCGCTCCAATAAAAGACTTATCGGTTTGCTCAGCCAAAGTATACAAATGATGAAACTGCTTTTGTAAATGTTCTAACTGTTCAGAGAAATCGATATCAATATTAGATATATTTCGGACACGTTTGTTAATAAAGCTATCACGTTTTAAGAATAAGTGAGATTCTGAAATACCCAAAGCTTCCTGTTTTTTTGCTTGTTTTTCAGTTTTAATTAAAACAGAATTACGCAACAAAAGAATCGGAAATGTGACATTTTGAGTTTCAAAATTAGACTTTAACTGAAACCAATATGCTAGTTCTCCACCTCCACCTATATAACATAGGTTTGGTAAAATAGCCTCTTGATAAAGTGGACGGATAATTACATTTGGCGAAAAACGCTCAGGCTCATCATTAAGATGCTTAATCAACTCATCTTTTGTCCAAGTGATATCAGTGTTATTCACTTTAAATGTATCAGTTTCAAAAACAATACGTTCTCTTAGATTTTTATCTAAATAGAATAAATTGATTTCACGAGGATTAACTTGAATGTTTAATCCTAATTCTTCAATCTTTTTATTAGTTTTAGATACAGTTTTATAAGCTGTTTGTTCTAATAACTCTTTTTGCATTTGTGGGATAAAAAGACGCTTCAACTCTTTATCATCTGCATCTAAAATGACTAAACCGTATTCCGCAAAAAGTGTATTGGCTAAATATCGTGTTGCATCTGCAAGGTTATTATGATTAACATATGCGTCGCGAAACAATTTTTTTAATTGTTCTGCATGTCGACCTGGGCCAAATTCTGCAGAAACTATATCCAAAACATCGGCTAAACCATTTGTATCAAAACGACCAACTGCGCCACCATCTTCTCTATTCCATTGGATTTTTTTACCCCTAAAATTGAAATAATTAATCTCGTCAAAATCATGATCTTCTGAAGCCATCCAATATATTGGAACAAAATTATAATCAGGATAAGCTTCCTTTAACTCTTTTGTTAAATTAATAGTCGATACTATTTTATGCAAAAAGTATAATGGTCCAGTAAATAAATTAAGTTGATGACCAGTTGTAATAGTAAATGTTTTCTCTGATTTTAAACTTTCAATATTAGTAATTGTCAATTCAGATGCTTCAATATTTTGATATTGACTCTTTAAAGTTTTGGCTAAAATACTTCTTGAATGTGATGATACTGATAAGCTTTTCTCTTCTATTTGAACTTTAAAATTTTCAAGATTTGGAAAACGACCATAAAGCGATTTTAACTTCGGATTTTCATCCAAATAGTCGCATATCAACGAAGAAAAGTAATTTGTGTCTCTAAACGAAATACAGTTGGTTGGCATGTAATGGTTATTATTATGGCATAAATATACTGCAAGTGTAAAAGACAACTGCTAATATTTAGTTAATATGATTACTAAAACAAGTATTCTAAATTGCAGTTTTTATTTTTACTAGCTTTATTGCTTATTAAAATCAACCACATGCATAAATATTTATTCTCGACAGTTCTTACGTTTTCAATTGTATTTTCAAGCTTTTCTCAAAATATCCCTAGCCCAGATGAATTTTTAGGCTATCCAATAGGAACACAGTTTAGTCGACACCATCAAGTACTAGACTATTTTAAAGCTGTTGCTAATGCTGTTCCAAACCAAATAAAAATTGAAAAATATGGCGAAACTTATGAGAGACGTACACTAAGTTTAGCGTACATCTCTAGTGAAGAAAACATCAAAAGGTTAAACGATATCAGAGAAAATAATCTTAAAAATGTAGGATTATTAAGTGGTCAAGCTATCAATCAAGAGATTGCTATTGTATGGTTAAGTTATAATGTTCATGGAAATGAAGCATCAAGTACAGAAGCGTCAATGCTTACACTATATAAACTTCTTACAGAAAAACAAGATTGGTTAAAAAACACAGTAGTAATTTTAGATCCATGTATAAATCCTGATGGTCGTGACCGCTATGTCAATTGGTATAACGAAACGACTAGTCAGCCTTATGATATAGATCAACAAGCCAGCGAACATAACGAGCCATGGCCAGGCGGAAGACCTAACCACTATCTATTTGACCTGAATCGCGATTGGGCTTGGGCAAGTCAGATAGAGTCAGCTTCAAGATTAAAAGTCTATAATAAATGGATGCCACATATACACGTGGATTTTCATGAGCAAGGTATTAACGAACCCTACTATTTTGCGCCAGCTGCTGAACCATTTCATGAAATAATTTCGGATTTTCAACGTGATTTCCAAACCGAAATAGGTAAAAACCATGCTAAATATTTTGATAATGAAGGTTGGCTATTTTTTACTCGCGAACGTTTCGATTTGTTTTATCCGAGTTATGGAGATACGTACCCAACTTATATGGGTGCCATCGGTATGACTTACGAACAAGGCGGACATGGACGTGCTGGTTTAGGAATTTTGAATGATGAAGGACATGTTTTAACCTTAGTCGAAAGATTGACGCATCACACCACAACTGGACTTTCTACTGTGGAAATAGCCTCTAAAAATGCAAAAAGACTAAATGATGAGTTTGGAAAATTCTTTGACAATAGAGGTTTAAAGTACAAGAGTTATGTCCTTAACGGAAATCCTGACAACTTAAATAGCCTAAAGTCTTTGTTAGATAAACATGATATCCAATATGAAAATGCTACATCTAGTAAAGCATCTGGATATAATTTTAAAACAGGAACTTCAGGTAGCATCGATACTGATGGTAATTCATTAGTTGTACATACCAATCAACCAAAAGGTAAAATGGTCAAAGTATTATTTGAACCTAATGCAAAATTGTCAGATTCATTGACCTATGATATTACGGCTTGGAGCATGCCATATGCTTACGGCTTGGATGCTGTGGCTAGTACAACAAAAATTGCAAGTTCTAAATCATTAAAACAGCAAAAATATTCGCCTTTGTCCGAGGCGTACGGTTATGTTAGTGATTGGAATTCGATGAAAGATGCTAAATTTTTAGCGTCATTATTAAAAGCAAATTATAGAGTACGTTTTACAGAAAAACCTTTTACTTCTGGTGGAAAAGATTTTGGACGCGGTTCGTTGATTATTACAAAAGGTGATAATGCAAATATGGAAAATATGCTCGTAACCTTAAATGACATTGCAGCAAAACATAACAAACAACTATCGACTATCAATACTGGTTTCTCGCAACGTACTCCAGATATTGGCTCACCTGATATTAAGTTGATTAACAAACAAAAAATAGCAATCCTTTCTGGAGAAGGCACATCGTCTTTAAGTTATGGTGCGCTATGGCATTTCTTTGAACAGCAATTAAAATATCCAGTAACATCAATTAATACAGATAATTTAAGCCGTACAAATCTTGATAAATACAACATTTTAATTATGCCTAGCGGATATTACGGTAGCATACTTAATGAAGATATGATGAATTCTTTAAAAGATTGGGTTCGTTCTGGCGGTAAAGTTATTGCCATTGATGCCGCTTTAAGAAGTTTTGCAGGTAAAGATGGTTTTAGTTTAAAATATAAGGAAAACGAAAGTGAAGAAGCCTCTGATAATCTTATTCCGTATGCTGAACGCGAGCGTCAATATTCAAATAATATGATAACTGGTGCAATCTTCAAAAGTAAAGTAGACACAACGCATCCAATGGCTTTTGGTTATGAAGAAGATTACTTTACATTAAAAATTGGAAGCTCCACTTATAGTCTATTGGATAGAGGTTATAATGTGAGTCATATAAATGACACCAAGGTATATTCAGGATTTTCTGGCAAAAATGCACTAAACAATCTCGGTAATACGTTAGTATTTGGAGAAGAACGTATGGGTAGCGGTAGCTTTATCTACATGGCAGACAACCCAATGTTTAGAAGTTTCTGGGAAAATGGAAAACTATTTTTAGTGAACTCTATTTTCTTTGTAAATAATAATGCATTCGAATTATAAAATACTTAGACAACAAAATAAATAACCAACTCATGAAAATATTCAGATTTGTATCAATCGCTTTCTTAACAGCACTTCTTATAGTAAGTTGTAAAGATGAAACTACTAAAAACGAAGACCAATCTTCAGAATTAAAAGTAGACTACGAGAAATTCACCCTTGACAATGGACTAGAAGTTTTATTTCATGTAGACCGTTCTGACCCAGTTGTAGCAGTATCACTAACAGCACATGTTGGTTCTGCTAGAGAGATTGAAGGTCGTACTGGATTTGCTCACCTTTTTGAACATTTATTATTTTTAGAATCAGAAAACTTAGGAAAAGGCGGGCTTGATAAAATGAGTGCACGTATTGGTGGCTCTGGTGCAAATGGTTCAACAAGTCGTGACCGTACAAACTATTTGCAAACGGTACCAAAAGATGCTTTAGAAAAAATGATTTGGGCCGAAGCAGATAAACTAGGTTATTTTATCAATACTGTAACCGAACCTGTTCTTGCAAAAGAAAAGCAAGTTGTAAAAAATGAAAAACGTCAGTCTGTAGATAACAGACCTTATGGTCATACACAATATGTGATTGACAGTAATTTATATCCAAAAGGACATCCGTATAGCTGGCAAGTTATAGGCTCATTAGAGGATTTACAAAATGCTACATTACAAGATGTAAAAGACTTTTTTAACCGATGGTATGTACCTAACAATGTAATTTTAACCATTGCTGGTGACTTTGATACATCACAAGCAAAAGAATGGATAGAAAAGTATTTTTCTGAAATTCCACGTGGCAATGATATTCCTACTCTAGCAAAACAGCCTGCTAAACTAGACGCTTCAAAACATTTGTATTACGAAGACAATTTTGCTCGAGCGCCTAGATTAACAATGGTTTGGCCAGGCGTACCACAATATCATGAAGATTCATATGCATTAAGTGTTTTAACTCAGTATTTAACAAACGGAAAAAAAGCACCTTTAGACAAAGTTTTGGTTCAGGACGAACAACTCACAAGTTTTGTTGGTATGGGTGAGTACAATTCTGAAGTGTCTGGACAAATACAATTAAGCGTAACAGCTTTTGACCAAACAGAGTTAGATGATGTTGCAAAGGCTATTCAAAAAGGATTTGCAGATTTTGAAGCTAATGGTATTTCGGAAGCCGATTTAAATCGGATTAAAGCTGGTCAAGAAACTAATTTTTATTCTAGTCTGTCTAGTGTTTTAGGAAAAGGTGCACAATTAACGCAATACGAAATGTTTGCTGGTGACGCAGGTTATATTACAAAAGATGTTGAGAATATTTTAGCAGTTACACCTGAAGACGTCATGCGTGTTTACAATACTTATATAAAAGACAAAAATTATATCGCTACGAGTTTTGTGCCAAAAGGACAAGCCAATTTTGTATTGGAAAATTCTGAATTAGCACAAGTTGTGGAAGAAAAAATTATAGAAGGCGCTGAAGAAACTTTTGACGCATCTATCGTTGCCACATACGAAAAAACACCATCTAGTTTCGACAGAAGTATCGAGCCACCTTACGGAGATAGTCCTGACGTAAAAGTTCCAGAAGTTTGGAAAACTGATTTAGAATCTGGAATCAAAGTATCAGGTATAGAAAATGACGAAGTTCCACTGGTACAATTTCAACTAAAAATAAAAGGCGGAATGCTTTTAGAAAACCTTGACAAAATTGGTGTTTCTAATATTATGGCAGATTTAATGTCACGTGGTACAAAAAACAAAACACCAGAGCAATTAGAAACAGAAATTGAAAGTCTTGGTGCACGCATCAACACATATGCTACTGATGACGCAGTTTACATAACCGGAAGTTGTTTATCAAAAAACTATGAAGCCACGATGAATTTGGTGTCAGAAATACTTTTGGAGCCACGTTGGGATGCCAAAGAATTCGACTTAATCAAGCAAAGCGTAACCTCCAGTATTCAACGCCAAAAGGCAAATCCAAATGCGATTGCAGCAAACGAGTATGCTAAATTATTATATGGAGAAAATCACATTTTAGCTCAAAATAATCAGGGTACTGAAGCTTCGGTTGAAGCTATTACTATCGAAGATTTAAAAAATTATTATAATACTAATCTAACACCAAAATTAGCATCTTTAAATGTGGTTGGTGATATCTCAAAAGCAGAGGTGACAAAAAACTTAGAATCTATTAATACAAGATGGGAAGCAAAAGATGTAACTATACCAGAGATACCAACTGTACAAGCTCCTGAAAAAGGAACAGTATATTTTTATGATGTACCTAACGCAAAACAATCACAGTTACGTTTTGGCTATCCAGCGCCTAAAGCCACAGATGATGACTATTTTGCTGCTGGTGTCATGAATTACAGACTTGGTGGTGGCGGTTTTGCATCGCAACTCACCCAACAATTACGTGAGGGCAAAGGTTACACCTATGGTATTCGTTCGCGTTTTAGCGGTGACGAAAACTCAGGAAATTTCACCATTTCTAGTGGTGTGAGAAGTAACGTCACATACGAATCTGCAGCTTTAGTTAAAGACATATTAGATAACTATGCAAAAGATTTTGACAGTAATGATTTAGAAGTCACTAAAGGTTATACCATAAAAAGTAATGCACGCGCTTTTGAAACACTCGGCGCAAAATTACGTATGCTATCAAACATAAGTGACTTAGGTTATGATGACGATTATGCAAAACAACAAGAAGAAATTGTTAAGGCATTGACTGTAGAAGATATGAAGTCTTTAGCAGGTAAATATCTAAGACCTGACCAGATGATTTATTTAGTTGTTGGCGATGCTAAAACACAATTAGATAAATTAGAACAATTAGGTTTTGGAAAACCGGTTTTACTAAACCCTACTTTCGAAGCTTTGGATAAGTAAAACAAAAATGAATAATGTAAAGGTGTTTTTTTTCTATATTTAAGACTAAAACACCTTTTATGTTTTATAAATACATTCTATTTATACCATCCTTATTATTGCTGTTTGGATGTGAAAATAAATCCGCTACTACAGAAATAGAATTTTCAAATTCTAAAACCATTTCTAAAACATCATTAGTTGTTTTAGGTGTTGCTCAAGATGCAGGCTATCCTCAAATTGGATGTACAAAATCTTGTTGTATTAATACATGGAATAATTTTACCCCAACTTTAGTTACCAGTTTAGGTATTGTAGACAAAACAACACAAAAAACATACTTATTTGAAGCTACTCCTGATATTAAATTTCAAATTAAAGAATTATCATCTTATTTAAAAAGTGATAAGATTGTAATGCCAAATGGTATTTTTCTAACACATGCCCACATGGGACATTATACAGGTTTAATGCAATTAGGTCGTGAAGCCATAAACTCTAATAATATTCCTGTATATGCAATGCCTAGAATGTATGAATATTTGAACTCAAGCGGACCTTGGAATCAATTAATTGATTTAAAAAATATTAATTTAAAACCTATAAATGATGGTATTGAAGTAACTTTGAGTTCGACTTTAAAAGTAACTCCTTTTATTGTTCCGCATAGAGGAGAATATACAGAAACTGTTGGCTATAGAATTTCTGGACCTAATAAGACGGCTTTATTTATTCCAGATATAGACAAATGGAATAAATGGAAAACTCCGATTGAAGAAGAAATTAAAAAGGTAGATTACGCATTCATAGACGCAACATTCTATAAAAATGGTGAGATTGGAAATAGAGATATGTCCGAGATACCGCATCCTTTTGTTGAAGAAAGTTTAAAACGTTTTAAAAATTTGACTTCAAAGGATAAATCTAAAGTACATTTTATTCACTTTAATCATACGAATCAGCTTTTACAACCGAATTCTGAAGCGCAAAAACAAGTCAAAATATTAGGATATAATATTGCTCAACAAGGACAAATCTTTGATTTATGATTAATAAAAATATAGAATTACTTAGTAAACACTTTAAATCTATCTTCTTCGGCGGTAATTGGACAGCAGTTAATGTTAAGGATACATTAGATTCAATTGTTTTAGAAGAAGCAAATTATAAAGTTAATAACTGTAATACAATCGCACATTTGATTTTTCATATTAACTACTATATCGAAGGTGTGTTACCTGTATTTGATGGTGGTAATCTAGATATTAAGGATAAATTCAGTTATGACGCACCGATTTTTAAGAATGAAAGTGAATGGAAAGATTTCAAGGTTAAGGTTTTAAAAAATGCCGAAGATTTAAATCATAAGATATCACAGCTAAACGAAGACCAATTATTTCAGCCATTTGTTGCTGAGAAATACGGTACCTATTATTCAAACATTCATGGTATTATAGAACATACACATTACCACTTAGGGCAAATTGTAATTCTAAAAAAACTTATTGAGAATAAGCTTTAAAACAAAAAAGCCGATGCAATTGCATCGGCTTTTTATATTATAATTTTTATGAAGTCCTAAAACATTTCTCTTCCAGAAAAATGAAAAGCACCTTCAATAGCAGCGTTATCATCGCTATCACTACCGTGAACAGCATTTTCTCCCATAGAAGTTGCGTACAGCTTACGTATCGTACCTTCTGCTGCATCAGCGGGATTAGTAGCGCCGATTAAGGCTCTAAAATCTTCTACAGCATTGTCTTTTTCTAAGATTGCTGCAACGATAGGACCACGAGTCATAAACTCGACTAATTCTCCAAAAAACGGACGCTCATTGTGTACAGCATAAAATGCTTCAGCATCAGCCTTTGTCATTTGCGTTAATTTCATTGCTACGATTCTAAAACCTGCAGTGTTGATTTTTTCTAATATTGCGCCAATGTGTCCATTTTCAACAGCATCTGGCTTTAGCATTGTAAACGTTCTGTTAGTTGCCATAATTTTTCTTTTTTTGTATTACCAAAATTAGTTTCGGTTTTTCGCGTGCAAAAATACGCTATTTTGTAGAATATACAAGCCTAATATTGCTGTGTAATTTCTTGTAATTTTCTATTATTATCAGCAAACATTTGCATGGTAATTTGCGATTTTTTGAAATCAAAATTTAGTAAACCATAACTTTTTCCAGAAACTACTTTACCTACTCTATATTTATTATTCTCACCTGAAAAATTGGTATAACTGTGAGTAAGGCCGCTAGATGTAAAGTCGATTAATGGATAACTCAAACCCTCTACACTCATTCTAGAAAATTCTGAAATGTGTCTATCGCCTGAAAGTAATAACACACCTTTGGCTTTAGAATTAACAATTACATTTTGCAACTTATTTACCTCATGAGGAAAATTACCCCAAGTTTCGAACCCATGTTCCTTTGATAAAAATTGTATACTACCTACAATAATATTAAAATTCGCATTTGACGATTTTAGCTCATTATTTAACCATTGCCATTGGGTTTCTCCCAAAATAGTAGTGTCCGTATTCTTTGTAGGTTTGTAACGTTTTTTTGTTTGGGTATCTTTTTCTAATTCAGACCTAAAATAACGAGTATCTAATACTATAATTTTTATAGATCCTTTATCGATTTTTAAAACTTCGGAATAATAAATACCTTCTATATTTCTTCGTTTATCAGTTTCTGAAACACCCATGAAGTCAAGAAATAGCTGCTGGCTTTCTTTTTTCATGGTATATTCTGCACCAGCATCATTTTTGCCATAATCGTGATCATCCCAAGTTCCTAAGATTTTTGTTCTGGAGACTAACTTTTTATATTCAGGATGTGCTATTTGTTCTTCATATGCAGCTTTAAGCTCAGACATGTCATATGTGTCAGAGTAAATATTGTCACCTCCCCAAATCCACAGATTAGGATTTTTGGCTAAAATATCATCCCATAAATCATTTGCACTGTATTGCTTATTACAAGAACCAAAAGCAATAGTAAAATCTGCTTCAGCGACTTTACTTTTATTATCGGTTTGAATAGCTGTTTCGTTTTTAGTTTTACATCCAAAATTGAATAACAACACTAACAAAAGGGCTTTATAAATTAGCTTCATAACTTAAAAATTTACTTCAAATATAATCTAAAATATAGCTAAAGCGCTTCAAAGATTTGTGATTAAATTGTATATTCGTCCGTTATGAAAACAGAAGAAATTTCAGCAGTTAAGGACGTATTAAGCGTACCGAAAAAAATAGTTATTATTCCTCATAGAAACCCAGATGGCGATGCTATAGGCTCAACTTTAGGATTAATGCACTATTTAAAGCAGCAAAAGCATGAAGTCACTGTTGTAGCTCCGAATGATTATCCACATTTTCTAAAATGGATACCAGGAGAATCTACTATCGTAAAATTTGATACACAGCGTGAAGTTTCCGAACAACTTATAAATCAAGCAGATATATTATTTACATTAGATTTTAATGCTTTACACCGAACTGGCCACGATATGGGTGCCTTTTTAGAGCAAAACCAAGCTTTAAAAATAATGATTGACCATCATCAAGCACCAGACGATTATGCAAAATATATGTATTCTGATGTTACTATGTCTTCGACTTGTGAGATGGTATATAATTTTATTGAAATGCTTGGTGATACTGATAAAATAACCGCAGATATAGCGACATGCATTTATGTAGGTATAATGACAGACACTGGTTCATTTCGATTTAGGTCTACCACAAACAGGACGCACCAAGTTATTGCTAATCTCATCGAAAAAGGTGCTGACAATACCGAAATACACAATCAAGTATATGACACAAACAGCTATAGTAGACTTCAACTTTTAGGTAGAGCGCTTCAGAATTTAAAAGTCATTCCTGAATACAACACCGCTTACATTACACTGTCACAAGCGGAGTTAGATAAATTCAATTTTAAGAAAGGTGATACTGAAGGTATTGTTAATTATGCCTTGTCCATACACAATACTATTTTAGCAGCCATTTTTATTGAAAACACTCAAGAAGGTATTATTAAAATCTCATTACGAAGCAAAGGCGATTTTTCAGTCAATGAATTATCTCGTGCACACTTTAATGGTGGTGGTCACACAAATGCTGCTGGTGGTCGTAGTGAAAGTTCTTTAAAGACAACTGTTGAAAAATTTATTGCTATATTGCCTGAGTATAAAAGCCAACTCACATAATGAAAAACCTACTTTTTATTCTTATTCTGGCTAGTGCTTTTTGTAGCTGTAAATCTCCTGAAGCAAGACCTCCTGAAGTTGTTAACTCAGGTTCTTTTATAAAAGAATCTGTAGAACGTAATAAAGCCCTAAATAAAGCTGAGCGTGAAAAAATCCTAAAACTTATTGCTAGTTTACCAGATAAAGATTTTGTGACATCCGAAAATGGCTTTTGGTACCATTACAACTCTAAGGTCGAAAATGACGCTCAAACACCGCAATTTGGAGACAAAATCACTTACACTTATAATATCTCTGATATTAATGGAAATGAAATTTATTCAGAAGATGATATTGGACAGCAACACTATATCATGGATAAAGAAGAGTTATTTTCTGGACTTCGAGAAGGTTTAAAATTAATGAAACCTTCAGAAAACATAACATTTATTTTCCCATCACAAAAAGCGTATGGCTATTATGGTGATGACAACAAAATTGGTACAAACGTACCATTAATTTGCAACGTAATTTTAAAAACAATAACCCAAAACAATGATTAAGAAACTATTTATTCCATTTGCAGCATTACTTATAATTGCTTCATCGAGTTGTAAAGAACCTAAATATGATATCGAAGATGGACTTTACGCAGAAATCGTTACCTCTAAAGGTACTATGGTTGCTAAGCTGCATTATGACGAAGTTCCAGTAACTGTAGCAAATTTTGTTGCTTTATCAGAAGGTAATCATCCTTTAGCTGAAGAAAAATACAAAGGAAAACCGTTTTATGATGGTATTACATTCCATAGAGTAATGAACAATTTTATGATTCAAGGTGGTGATCCTACTGGTACAGGAAGTGGAACTCCAGGTTATAGATTTGCAGCTGACTTTAGCAAAGAATTAAAACATGACAAGCCAGGTATATTATCTATGGCTAATAGTGGTGGCATAAACACAAATGGAAGTCAATTTTTTATTACTGAAAGACCATATCCAAGAGGTGATTTCTTCGATGCAGAAGGAAACTTAAAGCCTTGTGACCAGCGTGGCATTAGTTGCCATTCTGTATTTGGAGAGCTAGTTATAGGTCTAGAAGTACAGGATTCTATTTCTAATGTAGAAGTCATAGACCCAAGAGCAAGAAACAACAAGCCAGTTGAAGATGTACTAATAAATAAGGTTAACATTATAAGAATTGGTAGAGATGCAAAAAAGTTTGACGCTCCTAAAGTGTTTCAAGAGAATATGCCAAAAGTTGAAGAAACTTTCAATGAATTAAGAAAAGAGGCTGCTAAAAAAGCTGAAGAGGCTAAACTTATTGCAGAGGAAAAGAAAGCCAAAATAGCTTTAGAGTTTAAGCCTACAATAGATGATTATGCTTCAAAAGCAAAAACATTAGCTTCAGGTTTAAAAATGCACTATTTAAACAAAGGAACAGGTGAAAAACCAAAAACTGGTCAAACAGCTATGATCAATTACCAAGGTTATTTCACTGATGGAAAATTACTAGATAGTAATGTAAAAGAAGTTGAAGAAAAATTTGGTATGCTTAATCCTCAAAAAGTTCAACGAGGCATGTACGCTCCTGCTCCTATGAAGATAAGTCCAGATGCAAATTTATTTCCAGGATTTAAAGAAGCATTAGCTACATTACGTGTTGGTGATAAAGCTTTTTTCTACTTTCCAAGTCATTTAGCTTATGGTGAAGCAGGAAGACCTCCAGTTGTTCAACCAAACACCGATTTAGCTTTTATTATCGAAATGGTGGATATTCAGAAATAATAATATAAATAAAAAGAGCAGCTTAGTTGAGTTGCTCTTTTTTTTTGTGAATACTGAATCAAGTTCAGCATAAAAAAAATTGTATTAATTTTTTTCTGGTATATTTTCCAAAATCTCTAAAACAAATTTCCAATACTTCTGTGCCGATGAAATCTGAGCACGTTCATCTGGTGAATGTGCACCTTTAATATTTGGCCCAAAACTAATCATATCCATTTCTGGATAATTTTGACCTAAAATACCGCACTCTAGTCCTGCATGGCAAGCAGCAACGTGCGGCTTTTCTCCATTATTAAGTCTTTCGTAAATTGGTACCATGACTTTTAAAATATCAGAATCCATATTTGGTGCCCAACCTGGATAATCACCAGAAAAATCTACTTCACAACCCGTTAATTCAAAAGTAGCTCTTAGTGTATTTGCTAAATCTAATTTTGAAGATTCTACAGAACTACGTGTTAAGCAACCAACCTTAATGTGACCATCTTTGACTATTACTCGCGCTAAATTATTAGACGTCTCTACCAATTCCGGTATATCTGGACTCATTCTATAAACACCGTTTAATGCAGCATAGATTGCTCTTGTCAATCCTTCTTGAACACCTAAGTCCATAATTTTATTAGGAGTTTCAGCCTTAGAAATTACAATTTCTAATTCCGGTTCCATGGTTTTAAACTCTTTCTTTATTGTTTCAGAAAGTTGATTTAATTCAAAATTAAAAGCGTCTTCGCGAACGGCATCAATCACCACAATTGCATTACTTTCTCTAGGAATGGCGTTACGTAAACTTCCGCCATCAATTTCTGAAATTCGCAATCCAAAATTCTCAAAACCATCAAACAATAAACGATTCATAATTTTATTGGCATTACCTAAACCTTCGTGTATTTGCATGCCCGAATGTCCACCTTGTAAGCCTTTTACAGCGATTTTATATCCAATTTTAAACTCTGGTGTATTTTCTTCAGCATATTCACGAGCTGCAGTAACGTCAATTCCACCAGCACAACCTACACCTATTTCATCATCTTCTTCGGTATCTAAATTCAAAAGAATCTCTCCTTTAAGCAAACCTCCTTTTAAACCCATGGCACCAGTCATTCCTGTTTCTTCATCGATTGTAAATAACGCTTCTAAAGCTGGATGTGCAATAGTACCACTTTCTAAAACTGCCATTATTGTAGCAACACCAAGTCCGTTGTCTGCACCCAAAGTGGTTCCTTTTGCCTTAACCCAATCACCGTCAACAAACATATCAATGCCTTGGGTGTCAAAATCAAAAACCGTATCGTTATTTTTTTGATGTACCATATCCAAATGACTCTGCATCACTATTGGCTTTCTGGACTCCATACCTTCTGTGGCTGGCTTACGAATAATTACATTTCCAACTTCATCTTCTATAGTCTCTAGTCCTAGTTTCTCTCCAAAATCTTTCATGAATTGTATGACACGTTCCTCTTTTTTTGAAGGTCTTGGAACTGCGTTTAAATCTGCAAATTTATTCCACAAAGCTTTTGGTTCTAATGCTCTTATTTCTGCACTCATAATTATCTTTTTTAAGTCCTGTAAAGATAATTAAACTAAAACTATTTTCTATTTTTGAAACATGCGTATTACAAAAAAAGGAGCATTACTTATTTTTTTAGGATTTCAGATTATACTTCTTAATATCCTGAAGTATTTTCCGGAATTTATAGAACGATATTATAGTAATGGTCTATATATATTTTTATCTAAATTAATGCGCTATTCCTTTGGTTGGGTACCATTTTCAGTTGGTGATATTTTATACACTTTCGCTGGTATTTATTTAATACGCTGGTTTATTTTAAATTTTAAAAACATCTACAAAGACACTATTAATTGGCTTTTAGATATTACCTCAGTACTTTCAATAGCATATTTTGCATTTCACCTGCTTTGGGCATTTAATTATTACAGACAACCACTACACAAGTCATTAAATCTAAAAGCTGATTATACTACCAAAGAGTTAGTGTCATTTACAGAGAAACTAGTTAAAAAATCAAACGCAATTCACAATAGATTAAGTCCTAATGATTCTTCAAAAATTGATTTTCCATATTCAAAAACTCAAATTTTTGATAAAGTAAAACCTGGCTATGTATCACTATCAAAACAATATCCTCATTTAGACTATAGTCCACAAAGTCTTAAAAAATCAATTTACAGTATTCCATTAACTTACATGGGATTTTCAGGTTATCTAAACCCATTTACTAACGAGGCGCAGGTTGACGGATTGATTCCTACATACAAATACCCTACGACATCGTGTCACGAAGTAGCTCATCAGTTGGGCTACGCCGCAGAAAATGAAGCTAATTTTATTGGTATGCTTGCTGCTGTAAATAATAACGATTTATACTTTAAGTATTCGGGCTATACATTTGCCTTACGTTATTGCTTAGCCGAAATATACAAACGAGACCCTGAGCATTATAAATCCATTTTAAGTTCTATTAATATTGGGATTTTGAAAAATTACCAAGAAGTCCAAGATTTCTGGAAGTCGTATCAAAATCCATTAGAACCAGCTTTCGAAAAAACCTTTGACACATTTTTAAAAGCAAATAATCAATCTGCAGGAATGAAAAGCTATAGTTACATTGTTGCTTTGCTAGTTAATTTTTACGATAACAATCCGCTATAAAAACGTTAAAAGTTCTTAATTAAAATGCAGATTTAGACATAAATATTATCTTAGAATTCTAATTTAACCAACTATTTTTATGATTAAAGCTTATTTACGGCTGCTCATGTTCATGTGCAGTTTCTCGTTATTTGCACAAGATTATTTTCCTAGTAATTCTGGAGTAAAATCAAACAACTCCAATTACATGGCGTTTACAAATGCAAAGATTCATGTATCACCAACAGAAGTTATTAAAAACGGAACGCTTCTTATCAAGAATGGCAAAGTAGTTAGCGTTGGTAAGTCCGTTAGTATTCCAAAAAACACAACTAAGGTTGATTTATCTGGAAAATCTATTTATCCATCTTTTATAGATTTACACACCACATTTGGTGTAACGAAACCAAAACGTGGAGGTAGCGGACCCTCTTACGGACCAAGTCGTAGTGGTTTCTATTGGAACGATCATATTATGCCAGAACAAGATGTTATGGCGAATTTTAAATATGATGCTAAAGCAGCTTCAGAATTACATAAACTTGGTTTTGGTGTTGTAAATACACACATGCCAGACGGTATTGCTCAGGGGACAGGTGCATTAATTGCACTTAATAATGATGCTGATAATTCACTTCGCGTAGTTGACGGAGAGACTACTCAAAATTTTTCATTTAGAAAAAGTGTAAAATCTCGTCAATCTTACCCTTCTTCAATTATGGGAAGTATGGCACTTTTACGTCAAATATACGACGATGCCAAATGGTATGCTGGTGGAAATGTAAATACTAGAGATTTATCACTTGAAGCTTTAAATGGAAATAAAAATCTTCTTCAAATATTTGAAGCTGGAAGTCGATCAAATCTACTTCGCGCCGATAAAGTTGGTGACCAAAGTAATGTACAATACACTATTGTTGGTGGTGGTGATGAATATGAGCGTTTAGACAAAGTTAAAGCAACGAATGCAACCATTATTTTACCAATTAATTTTCAATTGGCTTACGATGTAGAGAATCAATTCTTATCGTCTTTACTCTCTTTGAGTGATATGCGTGCTTGGAACCAAGAACCACACAACCCAAGATTATTGGCAGAAAACGGTGTAAAATTCGCTTTAACAACACACGGTTTAAAATCTAAAAAATCGTTTAAAAGCAATTTAATGAAAGCCATTAAAAACGGACTTTCAAAAGAGAAAGCTTTAGAAGCTTTAACAACAATTCCTGCGCAATTATTAGGAAAGTCTAATATGCTTGGTTCATTAAAAACAGGCAGTTATGCCAATTTTTTAATTACATCTGGTGATGTTTTTGACAGTAAAACCAAACTCTACGAAAACTGGGTTCAAGGTATGCAACACGTCATTACAGATATGACTATAAAAGACATTGATGGCGACTACAGTTTTAAGTTGGCTGGCACAGATTACAAACTTAATATCAGCGGAAGCTCAAGTAAGGCAAAAGCTAAATTAGAGTCTGGAGAGAAAAGCTTAGGTACAAAAGTAAGTTACTCTGGAGATTGGTTAAATCTTACAGTTAAAACGCCAGACAGCACAAAGAACGAGTTTATGCGTATTGCTGTTAATACTATAAACAGCAACAATTTAAATGGAACTGCAATAATGCCAAACGGTAGTGAATACTCGTTTTTTGCAACAAAAGCGTCTAAAGAAGAAATAGCAAAATCAGAAGAATCTAAAAAAGAGGATTCTAAAGAAAAACCATTTATGAGTCCTGTTACCTATCCTAATTTAGCTTATGGTTTTACAGAAAAACCAAAAGCTGAAACTCTATTATTTAAAAATGCTACGGTTTGGACTAATGAAAGTGATGGTGTTCTCGAAAATACAGATATATTAATTAAAGACGGAAAAATAGCAAAAATTGGTAAAGACATTTCAGACCGAAATGCCAAAACTATTGATGCAACCGGAAAGCATATCACATCTGGAATAATTGATGAGCACTCACACATTGCTGCTGCTTCGATTAATGAAGGTGGGCATAACTCTTCAGCGGAAGTTACAATTGAAGATGTAATCGATGACGAAGATATTGATGTGTACAGAAATCTTGCTGGTGGCGTAACTTCTATTCAGATTTTACATGGGTCGGCAAATCCTATTGGAGGACGTTCAGCTGTCATTAAATTAAAATGGGGAGAAACAGCAGATGATTATGTGTATGATAATTCTCCAAAATTTATAAAATTCGCATTAGGTGAAAATGTAAAACAATCGCGTGCTAGACGTAACGAGCGTTTTCCACAATCTCGAATGGGTGTAGAGCAAGTTTTTATTGATTACTTCAGTAGAGCAAAAGCTTATGACAAAGCTAAGAAAAGTGGCAAACCTTACCGTAAGGACACTGAAATGGAAGTTTTAGCTGAAATCTTAAACGGCGAGCGATTTATTTCTTGTCACTCGTATGTGCAAAGTGAAATTAACATGCTCATGAAAGTAGCAGAGCAATTCAATTTTAGAATTAATACATTCACACACATTTTAGAAGGTTACAAAGTTGCCGATAAAATGAAAAAACACGGTGTTGGCGGTTCTACCTTCAGTGATTGGTGGGCTTATAAATATGAAGTTAATGATGCTATTCCTTACAATGCGGCAATTATGCATAATGAAGGTGTAACGGTAGCTATTAATAGTGATGATGCCGAAATGTCGCGTCGCTTAAATCAAGAAGCTGCAAAATCTATTAAATATGGTGGTGTTAGTGAAGAGGAAGCCTGGAAGTTTGTAACTCTTAATCCAGCTAAACTTTTACATCTAGATGACCGTGTTGGAAGTTTAAAAGTAGGCAAAGATGCTGATGTTGTTTTATGGACAGATCATCCACTTTCAATTTATGCAAAAGCCGAAAAAACAATTATTGAAGGTGTAACGTATTTCGATTTAGAAAAAGACAAGCAAATGCGTAAAGCTATTACTAAAGAGAGAAGCGAGCTTATAAACTTGATGCTACAAGATAAAAACAAAGGCTTAAAAACACAACCTGTTAAGAAGAAGGAAAAAGTATTGTTGCATTGCGACTCTAAAGATTCTGGACTTTAATCAGCTTTAAATTAATTAAGATGAAAAACATAAAATATATAGCAATACTTCTACTCACAGTAAGTTTTAGTTTTGCGCAACAAACACCAGCGGCAAAGCAATCCGAAGATATAGCTATAATAGGTGCAACTGCGCATATCGGCAATGGCACTGTCATAGAAAACAGTATTATTACGTTTTCTGATGGAAAAATAACCAACATTGGAGACGCCAGAACAATGAAAATTAATACAGCTTCAATGGAAGTTATTAATGCTTCAGGCAAAAATGTATATCCTGGATTTATAGTCGCAAACGGAACTTTAGGATTGGTTGAAGTTGATGCTGTAAAAGCTTCTAGCGATTTGTCAGAGTTGGGAACATTTAATCCCCACATTAGAAGTATCATTGCTTACAATGCAGAATCTAAAATTGTAGAATCAATGAGACCAAACGGTGTCCTTCTGGGGCAAGTTGTTCCACGTGGTGGTCGTATAACGGGCACATCGTCTGTAGTACAATACGATGCTTGGAATTGGGAAGATGCAGCCATAAAGACTGATGATGGTATTCATATCAATTGGCCAAGTAATTTTAGCCCTGGTCGTTGGTGGCTTGGAGAAGACCCAGGATTTAAAGTAGATAAAGGTTATGCAAAGCAAGTTAAAGAACTCGACATGTATTTTAACGAAGCTAAAACGCACAACGCAGGTGCAAAAAAAGAACGTAATCTGCCTTTTGAAGCTATGGCTGGTTTGTTTGATGGTTCTAAACACCTATACATTAATGTTAGTGGAGAAAAGAACATAAGAGATGCTGTAAACTTTGCAAAAGCACAAGGCGTAAACAAAATCACTATCATTGGTGGTTACCAAGCTTCTAAAATTGCAAACTTTCTAAAAAACAATAATGTATCTATTTTTCTAGATAGAGTTCACTCAAGGCCAATGTTTGAAGATGAAGATTATGATTACAATTACGCTCATGCAAAAAAACTAGTTGATGCCGGAGTTTTAGTAGCATTAGAACCAAGCGGACAAATGGAACGTATGAATTCTCGAAATCTTCCGTTTTATGCAGGTACGACTGTAGCTCATGGATTAACTAAAGAACAAGCGTTACAACTTATTACTCAAAATCCTGCTAAAATTATGGGTATTGACAATATGTACGGTACTCTTGAAGCTGGTAAAAGTGCAACACTATTTATTAGTGAAGGTGATGCTTTGGATATGCGAACTAATATTGTAACCGCAGCTTTTATTGATGGTAGACAGCTAAGTCTAGAAACACATCAAACTAAATTATGGAAACGTTATTCTAATAAATTCAGTCAAAAAGATTAAAAAATATTTTTTAGTGGAAACATTAGAAATTGTATTTTCTCTGTCAATAATTATAATAATACTTTTCTATTTTATTAACTTAAAAATAGAAAACACTCGTTGGCATAAAGATGAATCTGAGGCTATTTACAAAAGTATTTCAAGATTTTTTAAAAAGAGAAATTATGAAGTTTGTAAAATTGACATTGTAAAAGAATCATTAAAAAAATCAAAACTTAAAAGTTCAATACTACAAGAATATACATATACGAGGTTAGTGGTGATTATGGATTCGAAACGTAATAAATATGAAACCATAATAAAAGTCAAAAAAAGTTTTGTTTTTGGAACTTCTGTGAATTTAATTAGGCAACAAATAATATAAAAAAATGCGAACCTGTTGGTTCGCATTTTTTTATTTATCTATTTCATTCAGAAAGAAGTGAAAAATCTCATTCTCTAAAAGATTCTTCACTTCTTTCTGAATGACAAAAATTACTCAATAATCTTAGCACCTTCTGGCATACCAAACATGCTATTCTCAGGAGCATCTTCTGATATTACAATGTTAGAAAACTCCCTTACTCTTGCTACTTCTGTTGGTTTTTGGTCTTCAACTTTATACCAGGTTATACTGTTAGGTAAAACCAAACCATTTAGGGTTTGCCAATCGTCATATCGTATATAACTGAATTTTTTACTTTTTTCTTCCTGACCAAAAGTAACCGTATAGGCCAACCATTCCATTTGTCCAGTTTCATCATTATAATACACGATATATTCATCATTTGGTGACAAACCTACGCCTGCCTCATAAGAAATGAGTACTCCAGGGTATGTCTTTCCTTCGAACGATAATGGCTCCGCATCTTCATATACTATACCATCATCACCAACAATAAATGGCATTGCGTAGAAATACATCATCAATCCTTTATAGAACTTTGCATTGCGTTTATATTCTTGACCATCCTTTTCATTCACCCATAAAGTTCGTCCATCAAAACCAGCAGAATATGTTGGTGTATCTCTTAGTTCGGCTCGAGTTTTCAGATTTGTAGTTACCACTTCTGTTCCGTTTGGATTTTCCATGGTAAATGCTAATGTTTTCATCTTATTCCAGTTGTCAATGCCGCCATGTGCATCAAAGACTTTTGTAATGTTTTCTGGATAGATACTTGTTGTGATATCTTCTTTAGTTATTTCTTCAATGACTGTAGATTCTTTTTTATTCTCTTTACACCCAACAAATAATAATGCCAGTGTGAATACAAATAGTAAATTTTTCATGTGTATATTTAAATTGGTTTTTAGATGAAGCTTTGGACGTTACATTTCCTGTAAAATTACATTACTTTTGCTACTATATGCACAAATCTATTACAAGTCCGCAAAATCCATTTATAAAACAGCTTATTAAGTTGAAAGATAAATCTCGAGAACGTAAAAAAACGGGACAATTTTTACTCGAAGGCAAACGCGAATTATCACTTGCTATTAAAGGTGGATATACTATTGAAACACTACTCTACTTTCCAGATCTGTTTTCAGAAAGTGAGGCGAAAGCTATGGAGCATTACACAATAGAAATTATTGAAATTTCGAAAGAAGTATTTCAGAAATTAGCATACCGTAGTACAACCGAAGGCGTTATTGCTGTCGGAAAAACAAAACCACACACACTCGAAGAGTTAAAACTAACATCTAAAAATCCTTTGATTTTAGTTGCTGAAGCTCCTGAAAAACCAGGGAATATTGGTGCTTTACTTAGGACTGCAGATGCTGCAAACGTTGATGCCGTGATTATTGCCAATCCTAAATCAGATATTTATAATCCAAATATCATACGTTCTAGTGTTGGTTGTGTTTTTACAACAGAGATTGCCGCTGCAAGTAGTAAAGACGTTATTACCTATTTACAGAAATACAATTTTAATATTTTTAGCGCCATCCTCCAGGAATCCGAGCCATATCACACACAAGATTACACATTACCAACAGCGATTGTTGTTGGTACAGAAGCTACTGGATTAACACAAGAATGGCGTGATGCTGCAACACAAAACATAAGTATCCCAATGCAAGGCGTTATAGACTCTATGAATGTTTCTGTGGCTGCTGGTATTTTGATTTTTGAAGCCAAAAGGCAGCGTGATTTTAAATAATTTTATAAATGAATTCAGAAATTCTTTTTTACATTATTATAGGCATTATTATTATCAATTTTATAAAAGATAAAGTACTAGATGCCTTAAATGCAAAACATTTTAATGATAAAATACCAGACGAGCTAGTCGATGTGTTTGATGAAGATGCTTATAAGAAATCACAAGACTATAAAGCGGTTAATTATAAGTTTGGGATTTGGTCATCTCTATTCTCATTAGTTATAACTCTTGGATTTCTATTTCTAGATGGATTTGAATATGTTGACACTATTGCTAGAAGTTATTCTGAAAATTCTATTATAGTCGCACTATTGTTTTTTGGAATTATTATGATTGCTAGTGACATTATCACCACACCATTCGCTTATTACAAAACTTTTATTATTGAAGAAAAATTTGGTTTCAATAAAACAACAAAAACAACTTTTGTATTAGATAAAATTAAAGGATTACTAATGATGTCTATTGTTGGAGGTGGCATACTATCCTTAATAGTTTGGTTTTATGAGCTAGCTGGCCCACAATTTTGGTTGTATGCATGGGCTTTGGTTACCTTTTTTACGGTATTTATGAATATGTTTTATTCGCGATTAATAGTACCATTATTCAATAAACAAACACCTTTAGAAGATGGAGATTTGAGAGACAAAATTTCTAACTATGCCAATTCTGTTGGTTTTAGTTTAAAAAAAATATTTGTTATCGATGGCTCAAAACGAAGTACAAAAGCCAATGCCTATTTTTCTGGATTTGGTAGCGAAAAAAGAGTGACACTTTTTGACACATTAATTAATGATTTAGATGAAGAAGAAATTGTTTCTGTATTAGCTCATGAAGTTGGGCATTATAAACAAAAGCACATTATTTTTAATTTATTCGCTTCAATACTATTGACGGGATTAACGCTGTATATTCTCTCTATCTTTATTTCTAACCCATTACTATCAAATGCAATTGGTGTAGAAACTGCTAGTTTTCATGTTGGTCTAGTCGCATTTGGATTACTCTACTCACCTATCTCTGAAATAACTGGGCTTATCATGAATTATTTCTCACGTAAATTTGAGTATCAGGCCGATGATTATGCAAAGAAAACTTACAAAGCCGAGCCTTTAATTACTTCTTTGAAAAAGTTATCTAAAAACAGCTTAAGTAATCTGACGCCTCATAAAGCTTATGTTTTTATGCATTATTCGCATCCCACACTTTTAGAAAGAATTAAGAATCTAAGCCTTAAGTAATCTTATCTTTACATTACAAATTAAGGTATGGCGCAAACAGTAATTGTTTCATTTTTTAAATACAAAGGCCGAAAGAATAAGTGGCAAGCTTTAGGCAGAATGGGACGTCCACCAATATCTAAAAAGAAAATTAAAGGCTTGACATTTTGGAGACCGTTTGGTGCAGGAAGTGGCAACGGTTTTTCAATATGGCCAGATTGGTCATTGTTTGGATTACTTACCGTTTTTAATTCTGAAGATGAAGCAAACGACTTTTTAGATTCTGACGTTATTTCAGAATATACTGATACTGCATCAGGTTTTAGCCATATTTTGATGCATTCCATAAAAGCTCATGGCGAATGGAGTAAACAAAATCCATTTATTTCAGAAGTTAAATACGACCCATCTAAACCCATAGCTGTGATTACAAGAGCTACAATAAAACCAAAATTAGCCTATAAATTTTGGCGATATGTACCATCAGTTTCTAAATCGATGAATGGACACGACGGTTTAATATTCTCAAAAGGTATTGGCGAATGGCCGATTTTTATGCAAGCTACATTCTCGTTTTGGAAAGAAGGTCAACACATGATGGATTATGCCTATAAAAATAAAAAGCACGCAGATATGGTAACTAAAACAAGAGAATTAGGTTGGTATTCTGAAGAATTATTTTCGCGTTTTCATCCGTTTGACATTAAAGGAAGTTTGATTGATTTTGAAATTTAGTATGAAAAAAAGTGCTTTATTAATCCTTATCCTTTTGTCAGTTTCGTGTATTGACAGACATAAAACCAAAATTGCTGTCGTTGAAACTAGTGAAATCAAAACAGATACTATCATTGAACAACCAAAGCTTGAAAACGATTTTCTTTTAGGGAGATTTGATTATAAGTCACATCCTGAATTTGCTAAAGTCGCCTCTGAATTTTCTTCTAAAACACTATATCTTCAAAAAGAAACCTATGCCGCATTTTTGAAGATGCAAAAAGCTGCAAAAGCAGATGGTGTCAATCTAACTATTATATCCGGCTCAAGAAATTTCGCTGAACAAAAAGCTATTTGGAACAGAAAATGGAAACGCTATAATAGTCTAACACCAATTGAGCGTACTAAAAAGATTTTAGAATATAGTTCAATGCCATCGACTTCTAGACATCATTGGGGAACAGATATGGATTTAAATAATTTATCGAATTCTTATTTTGCTTCAGGAACAGGAAAAAGAATCTATGGCTGGTTAACTAAAAACGCAAATAGCTATGGTTTTTACCAAGTTTATAATGACAAAACAAAGGGTAGAACAGGTTATAACCTAGAACGCTGGCATTGGTCTTATTTACCTTTGGCTTCAAAATATTTAACCGCTTACAATTCGCAAATCACCTATCAGAATATTTTAGATTTTGAAGGCTCAGAATATGCAGAACAGGTGAAAGTGATTGAAGAGTTTGTGAATGGGATTTCGATAAAAGCAAAAAACTACGTCAATTAATTTTGAACTTCAAACTGGTAAACATCAGTTTCTGAAGTGTTTCCTTCTGCATCTTTAGTTTCTACTTTCCAATAATAAATTGTTCCTGGTATTACTGATACCGTCAAATTGTTTGTACTAGTATCACTAGTGTTTAAATCTGGTGGATTAGTACTTCCGAAGTAAACGTCATAACCAACTATATCATCATCTACATCACTTCCGTTCCATTGCAAATTTACAGAGTTGGTTGTTGCTATAGTTTCTGCCATCATTGGAGAAACTATTTCGGCCTGAAATGGCGCATAGGTTTGTATTGCTTCACCTTCGTTATAAAAATTCCAAATTTCACTTAGGTAAATTTCATTTTGATACACATAAGAAACAGACCATCTAAAAGCATCTGCACGATTTATGGTTACAGGAAAAATAAAATCTTCGGTTTGAAATTCTGAAACAGTGCTTGTAGACAAATTTTCGACTGTGAGTGTATAGCTTTGAGCGTTATTATTTGTTGTCCATTCAAAAAGAACCGTACTTGTAGTAGGTGTTACGTTTGTACCTTCAGTACACAGAGAATTTTCAAACGGAAAAATTAACTGTACTGCTTCGACCTCATCTGGGATTTCTCCGCTTGGAATCATTGTATTTATATTATCATCTGTAGTGTCTTTACATCCTAGTATAAAAACCATAAAACAAATTATTGCTATTATTTTTTTCATTGCTTGATAATTTTATAAGTAGAAACTCTAGTTTTTGATTGTATAGAAATGATATATAAACCAGCATCAATGTTATTGGTGTTAATGTCTAGCTGTTGCTCTTCGGCAAAATAAGTCTTATTATAAACCAGTTTTCCTACCATAGAATAGATATTGACCGTTATATTTTCGTCTAATACAACATTGTTAATCTTTAAAATATTTGTGAAAGGATTTGGCGAAACAACAAAGTCTTTTGTATTAAATATAACCTCTTCAAAAACGCCTTGACAGTCTAAATCTGTACTAACTCTTAACGTGTTTATTCCTTCTTTTAAATCAAGTACAAGTGCTGGATTAAATGTCGTAAAGGTTTCGTTATTAAACTCGATATTATAACTGATACTACCAGACATATCCAGAGCAATTCTACTTCCTGAAGCTACCCTACTTGAAAAAACTTCTAGAGCATTTGGTTCTGTAATAACTATGGTATAACATACTTCGTAATCTGGCCATTCTTCGATAGTTATACACATTTCGTAGGTACCAGCCAAAAGATTAAGTATGTCAATATCATTTGTAAAATTATATTCTTGAAAGAAATCGTTCCCAGTTAAGGTCACGGTATACGCATATAGCTGCTGCGAAACAATATTTATGTGACCGTCATTAGCATTTTGACATGTTTCACTTAAAATAGAAATCGCAAAATTATTATTAGACAAATCAGGAAATGGACAGCCAAATAAATCTACTGGTGTACCAAAAATGGTGCCCGGGCATTGGTCATCTACATTAGGAACGCCATCATTATCTGCATCTATACAAACCACTTGGTAAGCAGCTGTATTATCTATATTCCAATTATCATAGAAGCCATCAAAGTTATTAAGTACAGCAGGTGGATTATCTACAAGAACACAAGCTAAATCTGGATTATCAGTAGCGTTAAAAGTTTGAATGTTTTGGTTATTTCCATTCTGTAAATTAAGTTGATCTGCAATAAAAGCGTTAGACTGACAAAACAAAACAGTAAGATTTATGTTTTGAGTTACACTTAAACTACTTATAAAATTAACGTTACAGTTTAATTCCTCTAAATTAATAAGCGTATCAACATTAAGCGCTGTAAGTGAATTATTGGAAACGTCGATATTTACAAGGCCCGTATTTGAAGTAAGGTTTAATGTAGCTAATTGATTATTTGGGAAATTTAAAAGTGTAAGGTTGGTATTATTAGAAACGTCAAGCGTTGTTACCTGATTATTTGAAGCTTCTAAGAGTTCAAGGCTATTATTATCAATAAGATTAATAGTAGTTAATTGATTATCAGAAATATTAAGATCAACTAAATTTGATAGATTTGAAATATCAAGGTCTTGGAGTAGATTCATTGAAGCATTCAAATTTATTAAAGCTGTATTATTACTTAAATCTGCCAGAGTAACACTATTAATTTCAAAATCTAAATCTGTCAAAGCTATGAAATCCTCAATACCTGTTAAGTCTGAAATTGCTTGTTCACTTATATCTAAATTTGTAATACTGTTTATATTTTGTGTTGGCACATAATCGTCTAAAGTACCAGAATCAAAACCAGAATTTATTAGAAATTGTTCAAAATTATCATCGGGTACAAACGTCTGACCATAAAAGCAATCTACTGCAAAATCCACATCTGTATCTACGAGCCATGTTGCTCCAGCTGGCACTGTCCCTGTATCGGTTTCAATACAATCTAAATTTGGATTGTTCTGGGCATCTAAATTTAGTAATATATCATTTTGTGTATTTTTTACAGTTAGCACCTCTAAAAGATTAGAACTGCAATAAATATCAGTTACAAGTTGATTTTGTTGAAAATCAAGCTCTGTTATAGTATTTTCTTCACAATTAAAAACTTCTAAGGATGGTATTTCACTTGGTAGAAAACTCGTAAATAAGTTATTTGAAATATTTAAATTAGAAAGATTTATGTTACTATCTAGATCAAGATTACTAATAGAGTTGTTTGAACAATTTAGTGTTGAAAGGTTTAAATTATTTGACACATCTAAGCTTAAAAATTGATTATTGGACACGTTTAAATCTATCAAATTATCATTATTACTGAGGTCGATTGTTGACAAATTATTAGTAGAGACATTGAGTGTTTCTAGAGCTGCGAAATCTTCAACACCTATTAAGTCTGTAATAGCATTTCCGCTAACATCTAAAGTCAATAAACCTTCTATATTTGCAGTTAACACATAATCATTTAAAGGAGCGACATCTAAACCTAAATCGATAAGTGCTTGTTCAAAATTATCGTCTGGGACAAAGGTTTCGCCAAAATTACAGTCTTCATTATATTCTGTAAAACTATCTTTTTGCCAACCTGTACCAATAAAACTAATATCATCTATTTGAATACAATCTAAGTTGGGATTTGAAGTTGTATTAAGTAACGTAATGTCTGGGTTTATTCCATTCTGAAGATTTACACCTTCAAATAAATTATTAGAAATATTAATAGAAATACTGTTAGGACAAAATTCTGTTTGGTCGGGTTGTGCCGTACAAGCAGAAATGGCAAATGTGGTTAAATCTAGATTGCCCTCAATTTGATTACTGCTAGCATTTAAGGTTTTTAAACTTCCTAAATTAGCTGATAAAACTAAGCTTACTAACTGGTTTGAGCTAAAATCAGCTTCAATAAGATTGCTGTTATTACTTAAATCTAACGTGGTAAGTTGATTATTTGATAAAGCCAAGTATTTAAGAGTAACATTAGTATTTAGAATTAATTGTTGTAAATCATTAAAGCTAACGTCAATATTTTCTATAAGTGTATTGGATGTTACATCTAATTGAGTAAGACTATTTTGAGATGCAAATAGCTCTACTAAATTTACATTATTAACCAAATCAATTGTTGTCAATTGATTAATCAAAAAGTTTAACACTTCTAAGCTTGTATTTCCGCTTACATCAAGTTGGTTTAACGTATTAGAACTACAATTAAGTGTAATTAGTCCTTGATAATTAGTTATATCAAAAGCTGACAAATCGTTATTTGCACAATTTAAATTTATCAATGTTGTATTTGGGCTAGCAGATGTTACTAAATTATTTATTTGGTTATTACTGCAGTCTAAATTTTTTAAATCAGCATTTGCACTGATATCAAGATTTGTTAAACTATTATTAGAAACAAAAGCACCTGTTAAAAGTATATTATTAGTTAGGTCAAGTGTTGATATATTATTATCTGAACAATCTAAGGTTAAAAGATTATCAAGTTGCGTTGTATCTAAATTTTCTATGTTATTTCCTGCGCAAAACAAATCTGTTATATTTACTGAATCATTAATATTTAATACATCTATAGCATTAGAATTACAATTTATACGCTTTAAAAACAATAGTTCACTAACATCTAAGTCTTCTAAAAAATTCCCATTACAGTCTAACTCTTCAAGTAATTTAAAATCTTTTATGCCTGTTAAATCCAAAATACTTGAATCACTGATATTCAAAATTTGAATTTGCTCAATATTTGAAGTTAGTACTACGCCATCTATTACTGTATCTAAATCTAAATCTATCAGAGCCTGTTCAAAAAATGTATCTGGTATTGTTGTAAAACGGCTATTTTCACAGTCGCCATTATAATCTGCAATATCATCTTTTTGCCATGTCATAGGAATATTCGCCAAAATGGCGTCATCAACATTGATACAAAATAATCTTGGATTAATAGTAGCATTAAATGTTGTTAGTAAATTATTATTTCCGTTTTTAATATTTAAAGTTTCTATTAAATTGTCGTTACAAAGCAATGACGTTAAATTGATATTTGCTGTCAGGTTAAGCGATTCAATTTGATTATTAGAAGCATCTAAAATTGAAATTGCAGTATTGTTTTCAAGGTTTAAAACTGATAGCATATTACCTGAACAGTTTAAATTACCAAGCATTGCAAAATCTTCGATACCAGTTAGGTCTGCAATTGCAAGATTTGAAACATCTAAATCGGTTAGACTAGAAATATCTACTGTAGGTACAAAGTTATTAAGTGTACCATCCGTATCAATACCTTGATCTATGAGATATTGTTCAAAATTATCATCAGGAATATAAGTACCACAATCTAAATTGTATGATGCAGAAGCATCTTTTAGCCAACCAGCTGCAGCATCAGAAAAAGCCGCATCATCAACTTGTATACAAAACAAGTTAGCGTTATTTGTTGCATCAAAAGCCATTATTGCAACATTATTACCGTTAGCTAAGCTAAGCGCAAATAAATTATTATTACTGCAAGAAATACTTGAAAGTACTGTATTTAATGTTAGATTTAAATTTTCTATTTGATTAAAAGAACAATCTAAAACTTCTAAAAGTGTGTTATTCTGTAAATTTAAATTTATAAAAATATTACCTGAACAATTTAAAGTATTTAAAGCTACGTTATTGCTTACATCTAATTCTGATAAATTATTATTTGAAACATTTAACTGAAGTAGTGCTGTATTATTTGAAAGATCTAGTTTTTCAAATACATTAGTATCGTCATCTATATCTGTTAAATTATTGTCTGAAACATTTAGTTGAAGTAATGCGGTATTATTTGAAACATCTAGTTGTTCTATACTATTGCTACTGATGTCTAAATTTTCAAGGGCAATGAAATCTTCGATACCTTCTAAACTTAAAATACTAGAATTAGAAACATCTAAATCGGTTAGTGTGCTAATATTCATTCTAAGCACAAAATTGTCTAATACATCATCAAGACCCTGATTAATGAGTGCTTGCTCAAAATTATCATCTGGTACGTAGGTAAAAATATCGACACAAGCCACATCACTGAAATAAGTAAAATCGTCTATGACCCATCCGTTTGGTGTAAAACCAGTATCAATTTGAATACAAAATAAATCTGAGTTACCAGAAGAGTCAAAGAATATTAATAAATCGTTGAAACCATTTGCAACGACCAAATCATTTAAATTATTACGAGATACATTAATTGTTGAAGAACCTTGACATAAGGTTGGCGGATTTGTTTGTGGATTTGGGCAAGCAACAGTATTTATATTTGTTAAATCTAAACTTGTCAATATATTATTTGAAGCATCAAGATTTTTTAAAACTGTATTTGTTGATAAATTTAAGATACTAATTTGGTTAGATGAACAAAATAAACTTTCTAGGTTTGTATTGTTACTTACAATCAATTCTCCAGTAATTCTATTATTAGAAACATTTAGTAAGGTTAAATTAGCATTATTAGAAACATCTACTTGTTCTACCCTATTATTATTACAAACTAAGACTTCTAAGCCCGTAAAATCCTCAATTCCAGTAAGGTCTGATATATCTAAATCTACAAGATTTAATGTTGTTACATCAGATATCCTATCTGTAGGTACAAAACCATCAACCATACCATCACCCATACTATTTGCGTCACCTATGATTACTACAGCCCCATCAGCTGAATGTGTTTCTAAATAATTCTCAAAATTAGTATCTGGTATAGCTGTTTGTGCTTGTACTACAAAACAGCAAAAGAACGTTGTAAAAATTAAGAATTGGAATCTCTTTTTCATAATACGATTTTGCATTAAATCTTAGATTATTCTTAATTTTTTGATTGATTCATTACTTCTTTATGGTAATGAAGCTGTTTGTCTAATTTCTTTTTTAAGGCATCTTTAAGCTTTGATTTGAATGCTGCATCTTCTCTTAGTTTTTTCCAAACAAAATGTTTTTTCGTATCAACACCTTCATCTTGCATACTCTTTTCAGCTAATAATAAACCATTTTCTACATCAGCATCCGTTATTTCGTAATAAATAATATCATCTTCAATATTATAATTTCTCCCATCTGACGAGACGCCACTATTTGCTATATCCGAATCAGCAGGTACTGTATTTCCGTTTTCAATAGCAGTAATTCTACTTAATGTTTTTTCTAAAACGTTTTTAAGCTCATCTATTTCATTTTGTTGCTGTGAAATCTGATTTTCTAATTTTTCAATAAAATGACTTGTATCATTAGCGTTTAATCCAACAGCAACATTAACATAATTAAAACCTGGTTTTGATTTAACAGCTTCCCAAGCTACACCAACTATATTTTTTATATCACTTGAAGTAATTTGATTTGGTGATATAGCTTTACCAAACCCATCATTATTTCCACTTGGGACAATATAATCACCGATATTAACTAAACCATAAACTTTTACTGGTACTTGACCCATAAAAGCCACTTTTTCGTAATTTTTCTCAAGATGTGGTTGGGGCAAAGCTCCTAAAACTGCTGGTTTATATGAGATTACCATCTTTCTTTGGTTATTATCTGTATTTTTAGAAATTTTACCACCGTTGGCACTCACAATATCTCCGTAAGACATGGCCTCATTGAGGTTTTCTCTTAATAAATACTCAGCATAATCTCCAGCACCTGAAGCATAAGATACACCTTTGAAACGTTGTTTATGGTAATTATAAACATCAAGATTTCTGAAAGCAAAAGCTTCATTTGCTATTGCTGCAAGTTCTTTAAGTACTTCTAATGCTAAAATTGCAATATCTCCTGCTATTGGGGATGGTCCAGGCGATACTACACAAGCTCCAAAACCAACACAAGGTCTAACATCTGCCGAAGAACTAACAAGCTCTATGCCCGCAACTACAACGTCAACTGTTTGCCATACTAAATCTAAAGTAGCATCAACTTGATCATATTTTAGTGCTAACAAATCCATATTATAATCAGCATTGTTAACAAATTCACTTTCATCTGTTTCTCCTTCAATTCGTCCCCACATCATTGGTGCACCAGTATAACTTGCTACGGTTTCGTATGATGTTGTATTCCCTGCCGGAACATCATCTGTAGTTGGCACCTCGAAAAAATCTATTCCTATTTCATTAAAAAGACCTACAATTCCATCTGAAATATCTCCACCATTATAGGCTGGTTCTCTTAAGGCAGTACTTGGAGGTGTATCGTCCCAAAATGAAATAAAGTTATTTTTATTTGTTGTATCAGTTCCATTAATTTTAATGGCTATCCCTTGGTCTGCACCTTCAACTAATAATGGATAGGAATTGATGTTTTTATCATCATTTGTAAATCCTTGAAAATCTTGGTCTGCTAATGTAGATGCAATCCTTACTTGTTGGTTAGAGTCAATATCAACACTTCCGTTTAAACTGGTCGATTCTGTTACTGTCAAATCTGTTGCAGTTAAATCTCCAAAACCAGCTTCGCCATTTACTGTTAAATTTTCTAATGTCGTATCACCAAGTACGTCTAAAGTACTCTGTAAACTAGTAGCCCCAACGACATCTAAAGTACTTCCTAAGTTAGTGACATCTGCAACAACTAAAGTGCTACCTAAACTTGTAGCTCCTAGAACATCTAATGTTCCATCTAGGTTACTATTACCACCAACTTGTAAATCTCCAGATAAATCTGTAGGGTTGTTTCCTGTAACGCTCAAAGAATTATTAATACTGGTTTCTCCATCTACATTCAATGTACCTGTTAGGTTGGTTGCATTTCCATTATTAACATCCAATGAACTATTTAAATTTGTTGGGTTTTCGACTTGGAGCTCGCCATTTAAAAAGGTATTGCCATCAACAGTTAATGTGCCAGATGCCGTAATATCTCTATGTGATGCATAAGGAAGAAACGTCAACTCTTCAACACTAATAAGTGAAAAATCACTCCCTGCTTCAAAATCTATTTCAACCTTTAAGAGTTTTGTTTCTCCATCCCAATTTATAGTTCTAAATGCATCATTATCCTTACCTATTACAACATTAACTCGACCAAACTCATCAGTATCCGTAAATACAATTTCTTGGAACTCTGCAGGGTTTTGATCATTATCGCCATTGATTATTGAAAACCTAATAGCGATAGATGTACTTGGTAAAAAATTACCTGAAGAATCTACACCAGGCAAATCCGTAGCACTTGGATTTATAATCACAGCTTGATAGGTTAAACCGTCTGTCTGTGAAAAAACTTGAGAGGTTAAGCATAGAATAAATGCTAGAGTAATTATTCTTTTCATAATTAGTGATTTTAAAATTTAAATATTTAGATTTTAATAAGCTTTGTATTAAAGCTTTTATTTTTCGATGTAACTTTTAGAAAATAGGTTCCCTTTTGTATGTGTCCCAATTGTAAATTAATGGTCTGTGAAGCAGTATGTTTATCTGAGTATATTAGTTTACCTAAAACATCAAAAAGTTGGATATTCACATTATTCTTAATAATGCTTGAAAACGAAATATTTATGTCTCGGGTAAATGGGTTAGGATGAACTTTAGCATTTAAGTTTACAGTTGTATTTACAGTTGAGTTTAAATTTTCTAAAGGCTGCTGGTAACCTTGTCTAACAATGTAACCGTTACTACTTGAGTGTGTACCAATAACGCTAGCCTGCCCGACACTTTGGCTTACTAAATATGTTCCGTTTGCTGTAGCTACTGTCGTCGATGAACCAGCAGTACCTAAGTTAGAACTTATAATTCTATACTCAGATATAGTTTGCCCAGAAACACTATTCATAAAGCAAAAAAATGAGATTATTTGTAAAAATGTTTTCATATTATTTTGGTTTTTTACTCTGCTGTAATTTTATCCAATGTATTACTTAATCTTTATCGTCTTTAGAGATTAATAATTTGTCCACCTTTTATCTACTAAAATTCTCAATACCCGAAATCACAATTACAATTAGGTAGATTAATTATAAAACCTATACCAAATTGGTGCGCATTTAAGTTTAATGATTCTGATGTATCTCCTGAATTTATCAAAGCTGTTTTTCCATAACTATAAACTGCCGTAATTGCTGCATATCGTGATAATGGATATTGCATCTCTAAACCACCTCTAAAAAACAAAATGGTGTTATTGAATTCTTCTTCTCCAACTAGATTAAAAACTCTATTATTTATTGTTTGATTCCCTCTAACTAAAAACTCTGGTGATACATTAAGATTTGCCAAAAATGTAAGGTCATTAAGTTGGAATAATTGAATACCTAAACCTGCCTTGAGTCCTAAATAAGAAACATCCCACTCAAAGAAATTATCAATAGTATTTGCACTACCAATAGCACCGTAACTATTATAACTTGCTCCCAATGACAAAAACAATGTCTTAGCAGGATTGATACTTTGCCTGTAACCCATGCCATAATAGACGTTTGATGTAGATAATAAATTATCTAATGGCTGGCCTTGCGAGTTTTCATAGTCAAATGAAGACAGAGTCGAACCAATTTCGAAATAGAGTTGTTGACTCGAACATAAATTTACTGATAGTAATATCAGTAAAAAAAACACATAATTTTTCACCCTTTTTATTTTTGTTGCGAACGAAGGTAGTTTTTAAAATTAACTTATGAAACAAAAAATATAATATCCACCTTTTGTTCAACTTGCTTTAAAGCTTGTCCACCACTTGTCCTCTTACTTTATTTTTTATTGACAGTATTTCAAAACAAGTTTACGAAGTCATTAAAATAATGACCCTTAAATTTTGTGGTGTCTTGCACTGGTTAAGTCAATAGGTTTCCAGATGCAAGCCGCTGCAAAAGTTATTTAACCAATAAAAAAGTAATGGCAATTATTATAATCTATAAATTGTTAAGCGCAATTATTAAGGGTAGACAAAAATCTGCTATTAATTAAGAAATCACTTCGCCGTACAAATCAAAATCCTCTGCTTCAATAACTTTAATTGTTGCAAACTCACCAGTTTTTAAATAAGTTTTAGTAGCATCAATGCGGACTTCGTTGTCTACATCTGGAGAGTCAAACTCGGTACGCCCAATAAAGTATTCGCCTTCTTTTCTATCGATAACTACCTTAAATTCTTGACCTATTTTCTGCTGATTCAATTCCCACGAAATCTGAGATTGGATTTCCATAATCTGGTTTGCTCTGTCGATTTTAACGTCTTCAGGAACATCATCTTCAAGGTTGTAAGCATGTGTGTTTTCTTCATGAGAATAAGTAAAACATCCTAAACGCTCAAAACGCATCTCCTTTACCCAATCTCTGAGTGTTTCAAAATCTTCTTGCGTTTCACCTGGATAACCAACAATCAATGTCGTTCTGATAGTCATTTCAGGAACTTTAGCTCTAAATTCCTTGAGAAGTTTCGTTGTTTTCTCTTTAGTGGTTCCGCGACGCATACTCTTTAATATAGAATCAGAAATGTGTTGTAACGGGATATCTAAATAATTACAAATCTTTGGTTCACGTTTCATGATGTCTAAAACGTCCATCGGAAAACCAGTTGGAAATGCGTAGTGCAAGCGGACCCAATCAATACCATCTACTTTTACTAAGTTTTCAAGAAGTTCAGCAAGGTTTCGCTTTTTATATAAATCTAAACCGTAATAGGTTAAATCTTGAGCAATAAGTATTAATTCCTTGACGCCGTTTGCAGCTAGTTTTTCAGCTTCAGTCACTAAATCTTCAATAGGTGTTGATTTATGCTTACCACGCATTAATGGAATTGCACAAAAACTACATGGTCTGTCACAACCTTCAGCAATCTTTAAATAGGCGTAGTTTTTTGGTGTTGTCGTTAGACGTTCGCCAATTAATTCGTGCTTATAATCTGCGCCCAAAGCCTTTAATAAACCCGGTAATTCCGTAGTACCAAAATACTGGTCTACGTTTGGGATTTCCTTTTGTAAATCTGGTTTATATCGCTCACTTAAACAACCTGTAACAAAAACCTTATCTACATCGCCATCTTCCTTTTTTTGCATGTAATGCAATATGGTATTTACACTCTCTTCTTTGGCATTATTTATAAAACCACAAGTATTAATAACAACTACATTTCCTTCTTGTTCGTGAACAACGTCCTTACCACTAGCCTTCAATTGGCCCATCAATACCTCACTGTCGTAAACATTTTTACTACAACCAAGGGTTACAACATTTATTCTGTTCTTCTTAAGAGTTTTTGTACGCATAGTCTTTTAAATCAGCATGCAAAGATACATAATGATTTAAGATTTTAGTCTTATAAAATTAAACCTTTATTATATTCGTCAGTCCAATTAAAAACCTATTTATAAAACGCATGAGAACCAACTTTATGTTTTTTGTCCTAATATCGCTACTTTCATGTAGCTCTACAAAAAACATGTCTGAAATTCCGACAAATGACAATTCGGACACTTACTTCCCACCTTTAAATTCTGATTCATGGGAAACTATATCTACCAATGAACTTGAATGGGATGAGGATGCAAAAGTAGATTTATTCGATTTTCTCGAAAATTCGAATACTGAAAGTTTTATTGTGCTTCATGAAGGTAAAATTGTTATAGAATCCTACTTTAATGGTGCTAATGCCTTTACAAACAATCCATGGTTTTCTGCAGGAAAAACATTAACAGCATTCACACTTGGAATTGCCGAACAAGAAGAATACTTAGATATCAATGAAGCTTCAAATTTATATTTAGGTACTAATTGGAGTAGCTTATCTTCTGACCAAGAAAATGCGATTACTGTAAAAAACCATGTAACGATGACTACCGGCTTAGATTACTCAGCAGATTTTGCATGTACTGACCCAGAATGTTTAACATTTTTAAATACTCCCGATTCATTTTGGTATTACCATAATGCACCATATACTCTAACACAATCAATCATTTCTGGAGCTATAAATTCAGATCTTAATTCATATTTCAATACAAAGCTTAGAGATAAAATTGGTATGCAAGGTACATGGATACCTTTTGGATTTAATAAATTTTACTTCAGCAATGCAAGAAGTATGGCTAGGTTTGGACTTTTGTGTTATAACAAAGGTATCTGGGATAACACAGAAATTTTAAATGAAACTTACTTTAATAACATGACAAACACCTCGCAGAATTTAAATCCTGCTTATGGGTATTTGTGGTGGTTAAACGGAAAATCATCATATATTTTACCCAGCTCATCATCTTCTTTTAGCGGAAAATTAATACCAAATGCACCTGATGATTTAATTGCTGGACTCGGTGCAAACGACCAAAAATTGTATGTTGTTCCTAGTAAAAAACTAGTAATCATTCGCATAGGTGGCAACGGTGACGAAGGTCAATTAGGCCCATCTAGTTATGACAACACATTATGGCAAAAAATTTCAGCTATGATTGATTAATTATAATTCTTTGGTGCTACTCTTTCATTTGATGCTTGTTCATAAACATAAGCCCATTCTAACAATTGCTTTTCACGCAAACGACCAGAAATAAAGGTTAGTCCCATTGGTCTACCGTTATCCTGATAACCCATTGGTACAGTTAATGCAGGATATTCTGCTACTGCTGCAAAACCAGCATGATAATTATTTATAGATAAAAACCCATCTAAACTTTGAGCTCGCATAGGCTTATCAAAATATGCTCTACCATTTGTTTTTAAAGTATCTTGAATTTTAGCTAAGAAATCCGCATCGCCTTTATCATTAGCTATGCCTTTAAATAAATTTTGACCGTAAGGCATTGCTGTTAATGAATCTTTTAGATTGAAGGCCATAAAATCCTCAATCGTTCGCATTTTAATGTCTTTATTAGCGCAACCTTCCATATAAGCAGGTAAGTCTTTCTTCATATCAAGATTTAAAAGACGAAGAAAGTTAGGCAACCCTAATTTTTCTTCTTCTATCTCAATGATTATAGCGCCTTGCGCTTTTAATACTCCAAGTGCTTTTGTATATAAAGAATCTTCTAACAATCGTTTTGGTGCACCAAAACGTTTTCCATTTACACTAGCAGATTTAATATTCTCATAATAAAAACCATTATCTAAAAGAGGATCTATTGTTTTTGAATCTGCTGAATCTGTTCCGAAAATAGCATCTAATAAGATGGCATTATCTTCTACCGTTCTTGTTATTGGTCCTGCTGTATCTAAAGTTGAAGAAATTGGTACTACACCAGTACGACTGACTAAACCAATAGTAGGCTTTAATCCTACTGCCGAGTTGCTACTTGCTGGCGATAATATTGAACCTGATGTCTCACTACCTATTGCTGCAGCACAAAAATTTGCTGAAACTGAAACACCGCTACCAGAGCTAGAACCTCCTGTATCTATGATACGTCTACCATAAGGGTTTAATGTTTGTCCACCAACAGCCGAATAGCCACTTGGGCAATCACCACAAAAGAAATATGCCCATTCGCTAAGGTTAGCTTTTCCTAAAATTAATGCGCCTTTTGATTTCAGTTGCTTTACTAAAAAAGCATCTCCAGTTTTGTTATTTAATAATGCTGTTGCTCCTGCTGTAGTTACCATTCCGTCAGCATTTACATTATCTTTTAAAAGAATTGGCATACCAAAAATAGGATGCATACCTTCTTCAAACTCTAGGCCATCAGCTTCTTTAGCTTGCTCTATAACACTTGGATTGATAGATATTACAGAATTTAATGACAAATCATTTTCTCTATCAAACTTTCTGATTCGGAATAAATAAAATTTGGTTAGTTGTTCGTAATTAAACTTGCCTTCTGAAATGTGTTTTTGCAAACTAGAAATATCAGCTTCAAGAATTAAAGGCTTCAATTTATTATAATTGGCTTCTGTAAAATCTGTCATCTGTGAGTTGATACCTTCCCAGATTTGTGCCTTTGTAATTACTTTAGAATCTAGAACTTTAAACTCTCTGAAATCCTTGGTAGAGATAGCACTTAAATCGTCATCTGTATTAGTATTATCTACAACAGTTTCGGATTCACTAATTGGTGTTCGTGGCTCGTTGGAGTTCGGAGCATCTTTACAAGAAAAAACAAATAATAATAAAAGAAGTGTAATGTATCTAGACATGGTTCGTATTTTTTATAAAAATACGAAAAAGATATACTCTAATTAAACGAAAAGACCTCGCAATTTTAGAACTGCGAGGCCTATAATTTGATATTTTTTATATCTATTTAAAGAAACTATCTACAAACTCATATTTATTAAAAACTTGTAAATCTTCAATACCTTCTCCTACGCCAATATATTTTACAGGAATTTGAAATTGGTCACTAATACCAATCACTACACCGCCTTTGGCAGTACCGTCAAGTTTAGTAACAGCTAACGATGTTACTTCTGTCGCAGCAGTAAACTGTTTGGCTTGCTCAAAAGCGTTTTGACCAGTCGAACCATCTAATACTAAAAGTACGTCGTGTGGTGCATCGCCAACAACTTTTTGCATAACGCGCTTTACCTTGGTTAACTCATTCATTAAGTTAATCTTATTGTGTAAACGTCCGGCAGTATCAATAATAATAACATCAGCATCTTGATTAACACCAGATTCTAATGCGTCAAAAGCTACAGATGCTGGGTCACTACCCATTTCTTGTCTAATCATCGGTACATCTACTCGGTCTGCCCATACTTGTAATTGATCAATGGCTGCTGCTCTAAAAGTATCTGCAGCTCCGAGGACAACTTTTAAGCCTTGTTTTTTAAACTGATAAGCCAACTTACCAATAGTTGTTGTTTTACCAACACCATTAACACCAACAACCATTAACACGTAAGGTGTTTTTTGACCATTATCTTGTTTTGGTAATTGTGGAATTGTATAATGGGTTTCTTCTCCAGAATTAGTTTCAGAAAGTAAACCTGCGATTTCTTCACGAAGGATTTTATTAAGTTCTGAAGTTCCTAAGTATTTGTCTTTAGATACACGCTCTTCAATACGCTCTATAACCTTAAGTGTTGTATTAACCCCAACATCACTAGTAACTAAGATTTCTTCTAAGTTATCTAAAACATCGTCATCGACTTTAGATTTACCAGCTACAGCTTTGTTTAATTTATTAAAGAATGACGATTTAGATTTCTCTAAACCTTTATCTAGGGTTTCCTTTTTTTCTGAGGAAAATATTTTTTTGAAAAAACTCATGTAAAATTAATTTCTATTCAGAGTACAACAATCTTGCCTTTTGAATACTACTGCTAAGTTGTCAGACATCGTCCAAATATAGCCATAAAAAAACTGCTTTCAAATGAAAGCAGTTTTATAAATATTGTGTGTTTTAGCGCTTATTTTTTCGCTAAAAAATCTTTGACAAATTCTGGTGCCATTACTGACTCCACAAATGTGTAAGCTCCTGTTTTCGGAGATTTCACCATTTTGATAGCTTTTGTCAAACGCTTTGATCCTGTTTGTAAGGATGCTACTGATTTCTTTGCCATAATTTCTGTGGATTATTTGATTTCTTTATGAACAGTCATACGCTTAAGGATAGGATTAAATTTCTTAATCTCCATACGGTCTGGCGTGTTCTTTTTGTTCTTTGTAGTAATATATCTTGAAGTTCCTGGCTGACCAGAAGCTTTGTGCTCTGTACACTCTAAGATGACTTGTATTCTATTTCCTTTTTTTGCCATTGTAAATTGACTTTAGCTTTATGCTATTATTTGTAAAATCCTTTTGCTCTAGCTTCTTTTAATGCTGCAGAGATACCAATCTTGTTGATAGTCTTTAATGCAGATGTAGAAACCTTTAATGTTACCCACTTATCTTCCTCAGGAATGTAGAAACGCTTCTTTACTAAATTAGCGTCAAACTTGCGTTTTGTTTTATTCATGGCGTGAGATACATTGTTCCCAACCATTGCTTTTTTCCCAGTAAGTTCACAAACTCTTGACATTGTATTCTTTCTTTAGGTATTTGTATTTTTCGTTGTTTTCTTGCCTAAATCCCTGATTTACATGCAACTGTTAAGCATAATGAGTTACAATTAATCTTAAGATATTTTTTAACAAGGGTGCAAATTTAGTAAATCTTTACATTTTGACCAATAGAAAGCGTTATTTATTTACGATTTCTTTTTGTAGCATTTCAAAGGCTTTATTTGTTGCCTTTTTAATGGTCTTTTCTCTTTGGTTTGAAAACTTAAAAACTTCGGCATAAGCCTTATCTTTTGTAGCTATACCAATCCATACAGTACCAACTTCTGCATCTGCATCTCCTTTTGATGGGCCAGCATTACCAGTAGTACTTATAGCATAGTCTGTTTTGTATAAATCTAAGACACCTTTTGCCATAGCTTTAGCCACATCTTCACTAACCACAGAGTGCTTATCTATAACATCTTCAGAAACTCCGAGAATATCAATTTTAGATTTGGTTATATAAGTTACTACACTGCCTTTAAAGTACTTTGAAGCACCAGCATTAGCTGTTATGGCTTGGGCTATACTTCCGCCTGTGCAACTCTCTGCTACTGCAATTGATTTTCCTAGCTTAGATAATTGATTTCCAATTATTGCTTCTAAAGACAAATGGTCTTCTTCAAAACCAACAAAAACATCATCAATATAAGGCAGTAATAATTGAACTTGCTTATCTATTTCTGCTTCAACCACAGATTTATCCATAGCTTTTGCAGACAACCTTAATCGTACACGACCCAAATTAGGTAAATAGGCTAATTTGATAAACTCTGGAAGATTCTCTTCAAACGTTTCTATTCTATCAGCAATAGCACTTTCACCCAAACCATAAGTCAGTAATGTTTTGTGTTTTATATATGGAAATTTGAAACGTTTACGTAATTCTGGAAGTACCTCATTAGTAATCAAGGCTTTCATTTCGTAAGGTACACCAGGTAACGAAATAAAGATTTTTCCGTTTTTTTCTAACCACATTCCTGGTGCAGTTCCAAATCTATTGGTTAGTACTTTACATTTTGAAGGCACTAATGCTTGTGTTTTATTACTCGCAAGAATTGGGCGCTTTATATATTTTTTGAAAATATTTTCGACATGGGCTAAAACCTCAGCATTTTCTATTAATGTGTCGTCAAAATATTCGCAAAGTGTATGTTTTGTAATATCGTCTTTTGTAGGTCCTAAACCACCAGTGATGATAATGATATCAGCATTTTCTTCAGCTTCTTTTAAGGCTTTTAAAATATGAGATTTCTCATCTTGAATAGATGTGATTTGGTAAACCGAAACACCAATTTTATTGAGTTCCTTACCTAAAAAAGCAGAATTTGTATCTACGATTTGCCCGATGAGAATTTCATCGCCAATGGTGATAATTTCGGCATTCATAATTTACAGACCAAAATCTTTTTTGATTTCATTGACTGTGTTTTCTACAGCAGTCAGTAAAATCTGAAGCGGTTCTGAGACGTCATTATTAGTTTGCTCAAACTTACCCCAATCTTGTACCAAAATCAGCTCGTCATAAACGCCAAGCTCAAACAAATCGATAGTCGGCTTCATCTTATGTGCCGCTTGATAGGTTTCTTTATAATCTTTTGCTGGTACTGAGTTGCGTAAACGCTCTGCATCTTCAGGAACTTCTTCTAAAAAAGCAGCTGCTAATGCAGCAACGAAATCTTCGTCATTATCTGCAAGCTCTCTTACGCGATCTAATTTATAGTGTTCTGGCATTTATTTTACTTTAATTGAGAAAACTTCTTCGTCTTCTATATAACCTTGCAATTTGTCGTTTGCAAAAACTTTGCCAACTCCTGCTGGTGTTCCTGTAAAGATAATGTCTCCAATCTTTAAAGTGAAATATTTTGAGACATATTCGATAAGTTCATCAACTTTCCAGAGCATTAATTCTGTATTTGCAGACTGCACAATGTTATCGTTCTTTTTTAAACTAAAATTTATAGTATTGATATCCTGAAACTTAGACTTAGGCAACCACTTTCCTATAACTGCTGCACCATCAAAAGCTTTGGCTTTTTCCCAAGGTAATCCTTTTGCTTTTAATTGTGCTTGGAGGTCACGTGCCGTAAAATCGATACCTAAACCTACCTCATCGTAATATTTATGTGCAAATTTTTTGGCTATATGTTTACCTACTTTATTGATTTTTACCAAAACTTCGACTTCGTGATGAACGTCGTCTGAAAACTCTGGAATAAAAAAAGGTTGCTTCTTTAGTAATATCGAAGTATCCGGTTTTAAGAATACAACTGGGTCAGTTGGGCGTTCGTTTTCGAGTTCTTTGATATGGTCAGTATAATTACGACCGATGCAAATTAATTTCATACTAACCTAACTTATTATTAAACTGACTTAACTTAATTGCTGTTAATACCTTTTTGGTATATAACGGAAAATCTGCATTGAGTAACCACCCAAAATAACCTGGCTCTTTTTCTAATACATCCAAAACGCGTTTTCCTTTGTGCTTACCAAAAGAAAAACACTCTTCACCTTCTTTGTTATATGCAATAAAACCTGCAAAATCGGCAAACTTTTTACGAGAGCTAAACTCTGCTAAGAAATTAGCATCATTTTCTAAGTCATCGTAGCGGTCTAATTGTGCTTTTAAAACCTCATAAGTGGCTTTGGTATCCGCTTCTGCACTATGTGCATTATCCAAACTCTTATCGCAATAAAACTTATAGGCAGCCGATAATGTACGTTGCTCCATTTTGTGAAATATGGTTTGCACATCTATAGATTGGCGATTTTTCATATCAAAATCTACATCGGCACGAAGCATCTCTTCTGCCAATAAAGGAATATCGAAACGGTTGCTGTTAAAACCTCCTAAATCTGAATCCTTAATCATATTATGAACTTCCTTAGCTAACTCATTAAACGTTGGTGCATCTATGACATCTGCATCCGAAATCCCATGAACTGCAGTCACTTCTGCTGGAATAGGAATTGTCGGATTTACCTTTTTGGTATAGGTTTCTTCTTTGCCATCTGGGTAGACTTTTAGGATAGAAATCTCTACGATACGGTCTTTGGAAATATTAATACCTGTGGTTTCTAAATCGAAAAAACAAACAGGTTTATTAAGGTTGAGTTGCATAGATTTTGTTTTGAAAACCAAAGGTAATTAGAATTCAAACAATACCCCAATCCTAAACTTGACTTTCGATTTTTAAAACACTAACTTCGTTTAACGCTTGATAAAAAACATTGAAACGATTTTTATCAGTGGAACATTGCCAGTAATATTGAAGAACCGAAATCGAATGAAAATAATCAAGTATAAAACGATATTACTGATTTTAATTTCAACTTTCGCATATTCCCAAAAGAACGAGAAAAAAATGAATAAAAACGTCCCAAACAGTGTTGAAATAGTTGACAATCATTTAGACCAATTTTTTGACAAAAACGCTGACATAAAAGTATTTGACGAAATAGAATCTGAAATAATTCACAGAGATGTTTACTTTATAAAAGCTACTGAAGATAGACCTTATCATATTTTATTGAGTTGCGGAATGAGTGCTTTACCAATGAAAGTACCTGAAGATATTGAATCATCTGAATTTGCAGAAGTAATGATATTGTTGCCAAAAGAGTGGAATTTGGAATATGAATCTTACAGTGATGAGCGGAATTATTGGCCAATTAGAATTATGAAAGAATTAATGATGCTTCCACACCCAAATAAAACTTGGTTAGGATTTGGACACACTCTCGGACACGAAGATGACGAAGAACTTGCTGATGGAATTGGTTTTAATTCTGTAATGTTGGCTCATTCAATGGAGTTATCTGACGAGTTTACTCAAATCGAATTGGAGAATAATAAATCAATTGATATTTATACAATCATTCCGCTTTATAAAGAAGAGTTAGAATTTAAAAAGAAAAATAGTGCAATGGACTTACTTGAGAGATTTGACAAATTTGGAATTGAGGAAATTGTAAAAGTTGGAAGAAAAAATGTATGTGAATAAAATACTACTGGCAACAATGTATAACCGCAATTACGGCGGATTCGACTACGTCCGAATCCACTCGGAATTGCGAGCGTCAGTTATTAATCGAAAAATAGTAACTTAAAAACCGTAACTGACGGTTATACGAGACCGTTAAACGAAACAAAAAAAACACAGTTCAAAAACTGTGCTTTTTCAATATATAAAATTGGTATTATTATATCTCTCTATCCATATCCCAAGACTCTAAATAGTCTTTGACCGCTTTTACAAACTGTCCACCAAGTGCACCATTTACAACACGGTGGTCGTAAGAGTGAGATAAGAACATACGGTAACGGATACCAATAAAATCGCCTTCTGGTGTTTCGATAACCGCTGGTACTTTACGTATGGCTCCTAAAGCCAAAATACCTACTTGTGGCTGGTTAATAATTGGTGTACCCATAATACTACCAAATGTACCTACGTTAGTTACGGTATATGTACCACCTTGTATATCGTCTGGGTTTAGTTTTGCTAAACGCGCTCTGTTGGCTAAGTCATTAACCTTTTTAGCCATTCCTAAAAGATTCAATTGGTCTGCATCTTTTATTACTGGTACTATTAAGTTTCCATCTGGTAAAGCTGCTGCCATACCTAAGTTAATGTGTTTCTTTTTGACAATACTATCGCCTTGTACAGAGATATTCATCATTGGGAAGTCACGCAATGCTTTTGCAACAGCTTCCATAAATATTGGTGTAAAAGTTAAGTTTTCGCCTTCACGCTTTTTAAAGCTGTCTTTATATTTTTTACGCCAGTTCCAAATGTTAGTGACATCGGCTTCTATAAACGATTGTACATGTGCAGACGTTTGTACAGAATCGACCATATGCTTGGCTACTAATTTGCCCATACGACTCATTTCTAGGATTTCGTCATCTCCAGAAGCTACTATTGGAGCTGCTTTCTTTTCCACAGGTTTAGCTGCACCTTGTGTTGCGGCTACTGCTGTTTTTTGAGCTGTGTCTTGACTTGGCGCAGGTGCTGAACTACGTGATTTTAAATACGACTTAATATCGTTTTTAGTAACACGACCGTCTTTTCCTGTTCCAGAAATTGTATCTAATTCGGTTTGAGAAATACCTTCTTGCTTGGCTATATTTTTTACTAATGGTGAGTAAAAACGCTCTCCTGTAGATTCTATTGGCGCTACAGTTTCTTTAGCTGCAGTTACAGATTGAGCAACTTCGGCAACCTCTTTTACAGCTTCTGCTTTTGGTGCTTCAGCGGCAGGAGCTTTTACCTCTACAGTGTCACCACCTTCAGTTTCAATTACAGCTATAGTTTGTCCAACTTGTACAACGGCATCAACATCAAATAATTTTTCGACTAGTATACCATCTACTTCACTTGGTACTTCACTATCTACCTTGTCTGTTGCAATTTCTAAAACAGCTTCATCTGCTTCAATAGTTTCACCAACTTCTTTAAGCCATGAGGTTATGGTTGCTTCTGCAACACTTTCTCCCATTTTAGGTAACTTTAGTTCAAACTTTGCCATATCTATAATTTGGTAGTCGTTATTTCGTAATCGAATGCAAAATTAATAAAAAAACAGATATTTTACTGTCAATTCACTAAATATTAATCAAAATTTAGCATTCGTAATATCGGTTAAACTACTTTGTTTTTCGCACTTCAAAATTAATCAAATTCTCTTTTAGCCAGTTAGAAAATTTAGTATTTGGATTAATAATTATATTCTTTTTTGCGATTTTGATAATTGGTACATCGTCTATATGGTCTGTAATAAAGACATCTACAGACTTAAGATTGTTCTTTTTAAAATAATCCAGAAGGTTTTCTTTCTTTCGGTCTCTAAGATTTTCAAAGTCTGAAGTAAATCCATTTTCTGGAATATCAGTTGCCAAACAGACATCAAACCCTTCAGTCTTTGCAATATGTGTTGCATAACAACTTGGTGCAGCTGTGGCCAATATTTTGATATCAAAAGAAGTATCTGAAATTTCTTTTAATTCGTTTTTATGCTTTGATAATTTAGAAATGAAATCGGTGTAATCAATATCCAAATTTCTGATTATCAACAAAACTCGATATTTCATTTTGGCGTGAGATATTAGATTAAAGAGACGTTGCATGATTACAATTATTAATGGCAAAAACCGAAAAATAGCAACTCTAATAAAAAAGTACTTCACTAAAAAAAATAAAAACTCATGAAACGTATTTCTATCATATAACGTTCCGTCCAAATCTACGACCAACACTTTTTTAGTCATGGCGTTTGGTTTTGTAGTCTAATGACCATGGAAAACGCACCAGTGTGTTTTTAAACATATAATAATCTGGATCAATAATTGAATGAGAACTTGTCCATGAAATAACTGCAGTTTTAATCTCTGAATTCGGAAACTGTTGTTGTAATGATTGTATAACGGATTTAATGGTAATACCTGAATCTAATGCATCATCGAGAATTAAAATAGTATTTACGGCTTCAGGCTTTGACTTTATTATAATCTCTAAATCTGATTGAATTTCTTTTAGTTTTCTATTAAGATTCAAGCGGTGTTCCATGCGTCTTAAACCATCTAAAAGTGTGCTTGGAGTAGCTTTTAAATACTTCTGCAGAAAACTTCTTTTCTTTATGCTTTTTGTTGAATCTCTTTGCAATTTTACAGTTGTAAATTCAATATTTGGCTTAGCTGTTTTTTTAAACTCTTCTAAGACAAATCCACCACCATTTAAAATACCAACCACAACATCTGGTTTGATATCTACCATTGAAAATAGCTTCTCACAATTTTGTTGAAAAGCAATTTTATGTAGTGTTGTGACTTTCAAAATTGAAGATTTATAGTTTTAAAGATGCTTCAAACGGAACACGATCTATAATACTACGACCAAGAGTGACCTCATCGGCATACTCTAATTCATTTCCAGCAGCAATTCCGCGTGCAATAGTCGATGTTTTGATATCGTAATCCTGAAGCTGCTTAAAGATATAGAAGTTTGTGGTGTCACCTTCCATCGTTGGACTCATAGCAAAAATAAGCTCCATTACTTCGCCTGTTTTTACCTTACTGACTAAGGCATCGATGTTTAAATCTTGTGGCCCAATACCATCCATTGGCGAAATCTTTCCGCCTAAAACATGATACAATCCTTTAAAAGAACCTGTGCTTTCAATAGCCATAACATCACGGATATCCTCGACAACGCAAATCAATTCTTTTTTCCGCATTGGGTTTGTACATATTTCGCACAACGCTTTGTCGCTAATATTATGACATGATTTACAAAAATTAATTTCTTCACGGACTTTTTGAAGTGCACTTGCCAGCAAAAAAGATTGCTCTTTGGGCTGTCGTAACAAATGCAGTACCAAACGCAAAGCTGTACGTTTACCAATACCAGGCAATTGTGACATTTCGTTAACTGCATTTTCTAAAAGTTTTGAAGAAAATTCCATAATGGCGAAGTTACTTATTTTTTAAATTTTGGAATGAATGGTATTGGTATTTCTAAAAAGTTTATTTTCGAAACAATAAATTTTATGTTTTATGTCTCCGACTTCCATCCTACTCATTATAGCTACATACTTTGGCGTTTTAGTGCTCATATCGTATTTCACAGGTAAAGAAGATACTAATGCTGCATTTTTTAAAGCGAACAAATCTGCACCTTGGTATTTAGTAGCTTTCGGAATGATTGGCGCATCTTTAAGTGGTGTGACATTTATTTCGGTTCCGGGATTAATTGGCGGACAAGAATTCGCATACATGCAAGGTGTATTAGGATTTTTTGTAGGCTACTTTGTAATTGCTTTTGTACTACTTCCGCTCTATTACAAATTGAATATAACGTCCATATACCAATATTTAGAGCAACGCTTTGGTATAGTAAGTTATAAAACTGGTGCATTTTTCTTTTTACTATCTAGAGTTACAGGAGCTTCGTTTAGACTATTTTTAGTCGCTTTAGCCATGCAATATATTGTGTTTGAGCAAATGGGTGTGCCGTTTTGGCTTACGGTTGTGATTTCAATTTTACTAATCTGGATATACACCTTTAAAGGCGGTATAAAAACCATTATCTGGACAGATACACTTCAGACTTTAGCTATGCTAACAGCTGTAGGTTTGGCTATCTATTTAATAAACGACAAACTGGGCTGGAGTTATACTGAATTTTTAAGCTCTGATACATTTGCTGAAAAAGGACAAATCTTTTTCTTTGATGATGTAAATGCCAAAACTTATTTCTGGAAATATTTCTTAGGTGGTATTTTCATCACTATAGCCATGACTGGACTTGACCAAGACATGATGCAAAAGAACCTCACTTGTAAAACCGAAAAAGACGCACAAAAAAATATGATAAGTATGTCTATACTTTTGGTTATTGTAAACTTTGCATTTTTATCACTTGGTGCATTATTATTTATTTACTCTGAACAATTTGGAGTACAAATACCAAATGTTGATGGACGCGTTCGTACAGATTTATTGTTTCCAGAAATTGCAATGAATCAAAATCTAGGAAAACCGTTAGCCGTCATTTTTATTATTGGTTTAATCGCAGCTGCATATTCTAGTGCAGATAGTGCATTAACATCACTTACTACTTCTTTTTCTGTAGACTTTTTAAATATTGAAAAACGCCCTGTTGAACAACAAAAACCTTTACGAAAAAAAGTACATGTAGGTGTTTCTGTGGTTTTAGTTTTAGTAGTAATTCTATTTAATATGTTGGATGGAAATGTTGTTAGTAATCTATTTAAATTCGCCACATTTACATATGGACCTCTACTAGGTTTATTTGCATTTGGAATTTTAACCAAACGTCATATTAAAGATAAATATGCTTGGATTGTAGCTCTACTTTCAATTTCATTAAGTTTTGCTATTACACTTTTACCAGAATCAGTAATCGGTAAGTATCAATTTCATTGGGAAATATTAATTCTAAATGGTTTTATAACCTTCTTAGGATTGCTTTTGATTTCAACTAAAATAAACATGAAATCTAAAAAAGAAATATCGGATTTACTTGAAGATAACGAGGACGCTAAGAAAATAGCCTAAGTTTCTAATACTGATTAGTTCCTAATAAAACTAAAGTGCAAGCCACTTCATATTCAATATTATTATCGAGTAATAACTTATAAAATTCAGGGTTTTCAGTCCCAGGATTAAAGATAACCCGTTTTGGATTTAGGCTAATAATGTAATCGTAATATTGCTCTTGACGTTTTGGATTTAAGTATAACGTTACCGTATCAATATTTTTATAATTCAACAATTCTGTATCGATATTAACGCCAGCAACTTCACCTTCACGTAAACCAAAAGCTTTGACAAGATGATTGTATTTCACCAAGCGATTAATAGCAATATTTGAATAACGTTCTGATTTTAAAGATGCTCCGAGGACTAAAGTTTTCTTACTCATAAAAATTTGTGTTAAGATATGTTAAAACAGGTAACAAGACATAAAAGTAGTCGTCTTAACAATAACAAACTATCAATCAATCAAAAAACAATCAAATCAATGAAAAACTATTTCATGTGGGTTGCCCTATTATTTTCTTTTGTGGCAATCGCTCAACCAAATTCAAATTCAGAAATTAAAGATGGCTCGATATCTGGTCGCGTCATGGATGCCACTTTAAAACAGCCGCTTCCGTATGTAAACATTATTATCAAAGACAAAGATGGTAAAGTAATTACTGGTGGAATTACAGATGACTCAGGTAATTTTTCTATTGGAAAAATCCCTGAAGACACAGTATTAGTAGACATTACTTATATAGGTTACAAAACAGTAACAAGAACTGTAGTGCTCGAAAAAGGAAATTACAAAATCAATCTCGGTGATATTAATCTAAGTGAAGATGCAGAAAGTCTTGACGAGGTAACTGTTGTCGCTGAAGTATCCACGATTCAACAAAAAATTGACAGAAAGGTTGTAAATGTTGGAAAAGATTTAACAACAGCTGGACCAACAGCTTCGGATATAATGAATAATATTCCGTCTGTAAATGTAGATCAACAAACTGGTGCTGTTGCCTTACGTGGTAACTCTAATGTACAGGTTATGGTTGATGGAAAACTATCTAATATACCTGCAGCACAGTTATTAAAACAAATTCCTTCGACGTCAATTAAACAAATAGAGTTAATTACTAACCCTTCAGCAAAATACAATCCTGAAGGCATGAGTGGAATTATTAACATTATACTTTATAAAAATGTAAATATTGGTTTTAATGGTAATCTTAATGTCGGACTTAGCTATCAAATTGAGCCAAAATTTAATAGCTCTATTGATGCAAATTACCGAAATGGGAAGTTCAATTTTTATGGAAGCTATGGCAATAGCTTCTCTGACAATGTTAATGAAGGTCGCTTAGCTCAGACACAAACTGGTCTAACCCAGACTTTGGATATACTAAATGAGAACGATACACATCTTTACAAATTTGGAATAGACGTTTATTTAAATGAAAAAAATACGTTATCCATTTTTACCAATCAAAATGTATTTGATGGCTCTGCGATTGTCGGTACAGAATTGACAAATACTATGAATAATAGCACGCAACTGCAAAGTATTTTAGGAGAAAGTGATAATACAAGTCAACAATATAATTTTAATTACAAATATGATATTGATGAAGGTCATAATATAGAATTAGAAGTTGATCATAATATTTTTGACAGTAATAGCGATACAAATAACTTATTTTCTGGAAATAATATTAGACCAAATTTCGCGGAATTTACAGGAACTAATAGAACAAGAACTACTATAAATCTTGATTATGTGTATCCAATTTCTGAATCTGCAAAACTTGAAACTGGTTTGCAAGCACGATTATTCGAAAACAATCTTAATTACAACTCTGATGCTCGTGTATTAAATTCAATGGGGATGTTTATACCAACACAAACTGCATTTGACTACACTAGAGACATATACTCTGCTTATGCTAGCTACGGTAAACAACTTGAAAAATGGTCATATCAAATAGGTCTTAGAGCAGAAAGTGTAGAAGTAGACGCCTTTGCGGTTGATACAGATTTAACAGACAATTCGACAATAGACTTTCCCTTTGAGAACGATTATTTTCAGCTATATCCATCAATGTTTGTTAATTATAAAGCATCAGACAAGAATGCATATCAGTTTAGTCTAAGTCGCCGCGTTGATAGACCTGGAGTCGGTGATGTAAATCCTGTGCCAGAATTTAATACAGCTATAATATCGGAATTTGGAAATCCTGAGTTGGTTCCTCAATTTACAAACTCAGCAGAGTTTAATTACACACGCCAACTTAAAAAAGGAAGTCTGACAGCAGGCGTATTCTACAGACTTATTGAGGACGAAATTAATCAAGTTGTTATTGTCGACAGATCTGATTTAAACTCTGGTCGTGTAATATTAACAAGAGGAAATTTTGATACAACAAGCGCATATGGTTTTGAAATATCTAGTAGTTATAAACCAACAAAATGGTGGAGCATAAATGCAAGTTTTGACTTATACAATCAAAAACAAAAAGGTATTGCTGAGTCTATCGACCCAACTTTATCAAACCCAACTGAAAATGACATTATAACATCTGTAACTGAAGTTGATAATTTAATCATGAATTTTAGAATGTTTAATAATTTTAAAGTATCTAAAAAGTTATCCTTTTCTGCCTTTGCGTTTTTTCGCAACAAAGAAACTGGTCTAAATTTTGAAGTTGACCCTATTTACTTTCTTAATCTAGGCATGCGTTACAGCTTCTTGCAAGACCAACGTGCAACATTTAGCTTAAACTTTAATAATGTTTTAGACACTCAAGAAGTTAGTGTTTTTAGCGCACGTCCTATCCAACAACAAGTAAATTTTGAAGGTGAGTTTAAGCAAATATTTGCCGGATTATCATATCGATTTGGAGGTGGTAAATACAGAGCTAAATCTAGAAAAAACAGAGATAATGACGAGAAAAACGATGGTGGTTTCTTTTAGAGAGTACTATATTTTTAATAACCTTTCTTAATAGTTGATGGTTAGTGTTAGTGTTAGGTTATTAAACAGAAACCCGAAGCAAATTTGTTTCGGGTTTTTATTTGGCATACGGTTTGATAAATAGATTATGTAATGATAATTAATACTTATCGACTTATCCTATAACTAGTTAAGGTTAGCAATTATTTGAGTTAGTCTTCAAAATAAAAAAACTAAAATTAGATATAGTAAAATCCAAAGGTTGTCCGCCTTTGGATTTTTTTGTTAATCTGGCGTTAATAGTGTTAAAGTTTGCAATAAAAGAAAAGAAACTACGTCTATATAATTGATAAGTTTTTTAAGTGATTATAAGCTAAAATTGAGCTTATAATTAGTGTTAGTTAATTTAGTTAATAACTAGAGAAGCCGAAACTGGGGAGTTTCGGCTTTTTTTATTTTTTTGATTCTAATTATTTCGAATATTTATTCTTGATGTAATTTGCGTAAATCATAAACGTCACTAAGATAGACATAGACATCAACCCAATCATAACCATATTCTTACGTTGAAAAAGAGTTTCTTTAAAAGCATTTGTTGCTGCAGAAATCAGAAATAAGTTACCAACAAAACAGATAATTGCAAATACAATTACAACTAACTTACTTGGATGAGTTATAAAACTTTTAGACTTATCAGTCATCTATATTACCATTTTATAATTGCACTTCCCCATGTAAAACCACTACCAAAAGCTGCAAGTACTACATTATCGCCTTCTTTTATTTTGCCTTCTTCCCAAGCTTCAGTTAAAGCAATTGGAATAGATGCTGCTGTCGTATTACCATAACGCATAATATTATTATACACTTGGTCATCGCTTAATCCAAATTTTCGCTGAATAAATTGTGCTATACGCAAGTTGGCTTGGTGCGGAATTAGCATATCAATACTTTCTTTTTCTAGATTATTCTTTGATAAACCTTCCATTATGACTTCACTAAAACGAACAACTGCATTTTTAAATACAAACTGTCCATTCATATACGGAAAATAACTTTCATCATTTGGGTCGTTTTCAGCAATTATATCGTTCACCCAACGTTTTCCCATTCCTGGAGCAATCAAAACTAATTCTTCGGCATGTTCTCCTTGAGAATGCAAATGCGTAGACAATATGCCTTTTGTTGTGTCTTCTTCTCGTGATAAAACTGCTGCGCCAGCGCCATCTCCAAAAATTACGGTAACACCACGACCACGAGTCGTTTTGTCCAAACCGTGAGAATGTAATTCGCTACCAATAACCAATATGTTTTTATACATACCTGTTTTGATAAAATTGTCTGCCACGGATAGTGCATATACAAAGCCTGAACATTGATTACGTACATCTAATGCGCCTACAGTTTTTATATCCAACGCATGTTGTACTTGCACACCAGGACCAGGGAAATACATATCTGGACTTAAAGTCGCAAAAATGATAAAGTCAATATCGTCTTTATCAATACCAGCACGTTCAATAGCAACTTTAGCGGCTTTGACACCCATAGTTGCAGTAGTATCTCCACTTCCTTTTTCTACCCAACGACGTTCTTTAATACCAGTTCTTTCGGTAATCCACTCGTCATTAGTGTCCATAAACTTGGACAAATCGTCATTAGTAACAACATTATCTGGCACATATTTGCCTAAGCCTATTATTTTTGAATTGTACATAAATGTAATATTAAGGGAAAACAAATTTAACCAAATAAGACCACAACAAAATAGTATTCGTTATGCACGCATAGTATATAAAATTATGTCATCTTGTCATTTATTTACACTTGGTATTTTATTTGAATAACAAATGAAAGTATAGTAAAACATAAAAACTACACTTCTGCTATTGCAGAAATGACAAAATCAAAATATCATGACAAAAGGAAACATTAATGTATCGGTAGAAAACATCTTTCCATTAATTAAAAAATTCTTGTACAGCGATCACGAAATCTTTCTTCGTGAGCTAATAAGTAATGCCACTGACGCAACTTTAAAGCTGAAACACTTAACCAATATTGGTGAGTCAAAAGTTGAATATGGTAATCCACAGATTGAGGTAAAAATTGACAAAGATGCTAAGAAGCTACATATTATTGACCAAGGTTTAGGTATGACTGCTGAAGAGGTTGAAAAATACATAAACCAAGTTGCTTTTTCTGGAGCTGAAGAATTTTTAGATAAATATAAAGACTCTGCCCAAGATTCAGGAATTATCGGGCACTTTGGTTTAGGCTTCTATTCTGCGTTTATGGTTGCAGATAAGGTAGAAATCATAACTAAATCTCATAAAGACGAACCTGCAGCACATTGGACTTGTGATGGTTCTCCAGAATATACACTTGAGGCATCAGAAAAGACAGAAAGAGGAACAGAAATTATACTTCATATTGCAGAAGATTCTACAGAGTTTTTAGAAGACGATAGAATCAGTGCACTTTTATTAAAGTATAACAAATTTATGCCTGTACCAATTAAGTTTGGTACAAAAACTGAAACGTTACCAAAACCAGAAGATGCAAAAGAAGACGAGCCTGCACCAACACAGGAAGTTGAAAATATCATTAATAATCCAAATCCAGCATGGACAAAACAGCCTGCAGATTTAGAAGAACAAGATTACAAGGATTTTTATCGCGAATTATACCCAACACAGTTTGAAGAGCCTTTATTCAATATCCATTTGAATGTAGATTATCCTTTTAACTTAACAGGTATTTTATATTTTCCGAAAATGTCTGCAGATATGCAGATCCAAAAAGATAAAATTCAATTATACCAAAATCAAGTATTTGTAACGGATAATGTCGAAGGTATTGTACCAGAATTCTTAACCATGCTTCGTGGTGTTATTGACTCGCCAGACATTCCTTTAAATGTGTCACGTAGTTACTTACAGGCAGATGGTGCGGTTAAGAAAATTTCGTCTTACATAACTCGTAAAGTGGCTGATAAGCTTAAGTCAATCTTTAATAATAGTCGTGAAGATTTTGAGGCCAAGTGGAATGACATTAAAATAGTTATTGAATACGGAATGCTATCTGAAGAAAAATTCTTTGAGAAAGCAGATGCTTTTGCATTATACCCAACTGTAGATGGCAAGTATTATACTTTTGAGGAGTTGACAAATGCTATAAAAGCAAAGCAGACAGATGAGGATGATAAAATGGTAATTCTTTATGCTTCTGAGAAAGATGCGCAACATGCATATATCGAAGCTGCAAAGGCAAAAGATTACGAAGTTTTATTGTTAGACTCGCCTATCGTTTCTCACCTAATTCAAAAATTAGAAACCACAAAAGAGAACATTTCTTTTGCTCGTGTAGATGGTGACCACATTGATAACTTAATCAAAAAAGAAGATACCGCTATTTCGAAATTATCTGAAGACGAAAAGAAATCTTTGGATGAGTTGTTGAAAGAAGTTGTACCATCAGAGAAGTTTATGGTGCAATTGGAAGCTATGGATAGTAATGCGTCACCATTTATGATTACACAACCAGAGTTTATGCGTCGTATGAAAGAGATGCAACAATCTGGTGGTGGCGGAATGTTTGGAATGGGCAACATGCCAGAAATGTATAACCTTGTTGTTAATACAAATTCTGAATTGGTTGGAGAAATCTTAAACACAAAAACCAAAAAGAAACAAGAACGCTTAATCAATCAAAGTCTCGATTTGGCACGTTTGTCTCAAGGTCTTTTAAAAGGAGAAGAGTTAACAAACTTTATTAAGCGTAGCTACGATATGATTAGATAGTTTTTCATTAAAAAACTAATATATAGACAAAACCACTTTGCAAAAACAAAGTGGTTTTTTTGTGACTATCTCTAAAGTGTTTTTCACTCATCAAAAGGTAGTGTTTACTAAATATCGGTTTTAAAAAGTAAAATAGAAGTCTAGGTTTGATTTATAATAACACTAAAACTATTTATTATGAAAAATCAATTAAACCTTAAGGTTAACAAACCTTGTTTAGAAAATTTCAATCAATTCGCACCTACAGAAAAAGGTGGGTTTTGTAATTCTTGCACAAAAGAAGTCATCGACTTTACAGCAATGAAAGATGCCGAAATTGTAAACTATTTTAAAACAAACTCAGACGAAAATACGTGTGGAAGATTTAGGAGTCATCAACTAAAAACTTATGAAGATCCAAACAAAATAGAAACAAGATTCAGTTTTGCAAGCCGAATTGGTATTGCTTGTCTCGCTTTATTTTCTTTTGGAGTAATACAAGGGCAAAATACTAAAACCGGTAAGGTAAAGGTGACAAATACAATACAAAATGAAGGTATTGTAGTAAAAGGTAATGTCTCTGAAGGCACAATCCCATTACCTGGCGTAAATGTAATCCTTAAGGGTACCAAAATTGGGACTCAAACAGATTTTGATGGTAACTTCACTTTTCCTCAAAAACTAAAAAAAGGAGACGTCTTACTATTTAGCTACGTAGGTATGGAATCTCAAAAAGTAGTTATTAATGACGGGAAATCAGCTTCTAAAATTGCTTTGAAGGTAAACATGGAACTCGACGAAATTATAATCATGGGAGATGTAGCCTCAAAAAGAGTATTTAAATCTAGAAGAAACTAATCCGTATTGCTATGAAAAAGATTCTTCTTTTATGTCTTATTGTGCACTCATTGAGCATTGCTCAAGTTTCGGATTTTAAATCTATCGATTTTACTAAAGCCGATAATATTGCAAAGCTAAACAAAGGCGCTAGTCTAAAAAATATGGGCAAGTTAGTTCACAATTTAACTTACAAACTTCCTACAGAAATTGAGAAATTTAGAGCTATACATACTTGGGTTTGTGAGAATATAAAAGGAGATTATTCGCAAACATCAAAAGCACTAAGAAAAAAAAGACGTTTTAAGGATAATCCTGAAACCTATCTTGTTTGGAATAAAAGGTATCGAAAAAAAGCTTACAAAAAGCTATTACGTTACAAACGCACCATGTGTACAGGTTATGCTTACATTGTTAAAGAATTATGCTTCTTAGCAGGCATAGAAGCCAAAATCATAGATGGTTATGCTAGGACATTTGATGCAAATATAGATGCTTTAGAGTTTCAAAATCATTCATGGAATGCCATAAAGATTAATAACAAATGGTATTTGTGTGACACGACTTGGTCTAGTGGCTATATGAATGAAAATTCAGTATTTATAAAAGACTATAACGATGGCTACTTTTTAGCTGACCCTTTGTTATTTTCAAAAAACCACTACCCGATTGAAAAAAAATGGCTTTTGGTAGACACCTTGACTAACTCAGACTTTGTCCCTGGACCAATAGTTTATGGAGAAGCTTTTAAATATAATGCAACACCTATTTTTCCGATAGAGATGGAAGTAAAAACCGCAAAGGGTAATGCAGTAAATTTTAGTGTTAAATCTGAAGATGTTGCTTCAGAAAAGGTTTCGTTGTTGCACACATTTCGCAATGGTGAAAAAAAACTTGATATAACAGATGTATCTAACGAAAAAGGGTTAATAAAGTTTAAACACCGTTTTAAGAGAAGAGGTTATTACGATATACATCTAAAAATTGAAGATGACATTATTGCAACTTATACGATTAATGTGACCAATTAAGCATTACACTAAAACACAGATTAAAACCACTCTAAATACTTGGAGTGGTTTTTTTATTAAGAAAATATGCTTGATATTTATACTAATGAAAGTCAATCTCAAAGACCGTATCAATTTTTGTAAAACTGCAGTAAAAAAACACTTGTTTTTGATACTTGGCGGATTTCTCTTTATTAGTATCGGATGTATTTTAATCTACATTGGTACTATAGTCAATAAGGACAGTGTTTTCTTTTATATTTTCGGAGGTTTTTTTTATCTCTTTCATTCTATTTATATGGATTTACACATTGCCTTCTAGCTTTATGTTTTACTACGAAAAAGCCTTATTTAAAAAATACGGAAGCTATACAACAGCGACTATTATAAGTAAAACCAAAGAAGACCACTCTTACGAAGATGGTATTGGGAAGCATAAAAAGCATGTCGAGTTTTACATGTATCTAATCGAATATCAATTTAACTACAACTCAAAGGATTACACTAATCATTTTTATTTAAATGAAAAAAAAGTTTTTGATAAGTTAGAAATAGGTAACGACATACCTATAAAATTCTTAAGAACCAATCCCAAAGAGTCAGATCCAAGGCGACAAAAGCTATGCATTAACATAGGTCTAAAAAGAACCCTATGTAGTTAAAAACTTGCTAATCAACCATTTATTTTGTCACAATAACATCTTTTCACTAACTTATAAGGGATATGTTAAGTATGTGAAAAGCGATAATTCTAAAATATTGACAATCCTAAAAGGCCTTTCTTTTTCAGAATCCGAAATTGAGATTATAGAGTCTGTATTCCATAAAGCAAGCTACTCAAAAGGGACTATCATATTAAAAACAGATGATGAAGTAAACTACCAGTATTATACATTAAAAGGCAGTTTACACTCATATTACTTAGATAATGACGGAAAAGAACATACTGTTCAATTTGCAATTAAGGATTGGTGGATAAGTGATTATACTGGTTTTTTTACGGACTCTAAAGCCATACTTAATATAGAAGTAATACAAGATGCCATACTATACAAAATCAGTAAACAGGATAAGGAAAAGCTTTACGAAAGGATACCTAAAATAGAATCATTTTTTAGAAAAAAACTTGAAAGTGCTTTTGCAGCTTTTCAAAAAAGAATTCTTGGTACTATCTCTCAAACAGCCACGCAACGGTATTTAAACTTTATAAATACATATCCAGATATAGAAAAGAGTGTTAAGAATTACCACATAGCTTCATACTTTAGGTATAACAACAGAGAGTTTAAGCCGAATACGGAAAGAGTTATCTTCAAGATGAATAAATTAACATACATCAATTTAGTTCATCATTCAATATTGTAAATTTGCAAAATACTCAGGAAAATACCCCCATTTTCCTAAATGAATAATAGCTGAAAAAGCGCAATTTCTTATACAAATTGCGCTTTTTATATTTGTACCTAAATAGTCGTCCTTACACAAAAGTTTTTACTCAGCAAATTAGAGAATATTTGAGATTTATTCTATTTATTTTAAATTTATAGAAATCTAACATCTATGAGAAAGAAAAACACAAGGCGTGACTTTATAAAAAAAACGACATTGGCAGCAATGGGAATGCCTTTAATAGGGTCGTCACTCGTAAGTTGTTTAGAGAATAACACTTCAGCAAAGACTTTAACAGATATTAATGACATCAAAAGACTAAAGATACTCATACTTGGAGGTACTAGTTTTTTAGGTCCACACCAGGTCAATTATGCGGTTAAAAGAGGTCATGAGGTATCAATATTTACTCGTGGAAAAACTAAGCCAAAATTATTCAAAAATGCTTTTGAAAAAGTAGAACATTTAATCGGAGATCGCGAAGACAATCTCACAGCATTAAAAAATAGAAAATGGGATGTAGTTATAGACAACTCTGGCAGAAAAGTACAGTGGACAAAAGACACAGCAAATCTTCTTAAGGACAATGTTGGCATGTATATGTACACATCGTCAACAGGTGTTTATTACCCATATTTAGATGCTTCAATAAGCACAAAAACTCCAATTGTTTTAGAATTACCGAAAGGTCTGACTGAGGACGAAAAATATGAGCATGACTATGGCATTATGAAGGCAAAATCAGAGTTAGAAGCTTTGAGTATTTTTGGCAAAAACAGATTTGTAGCAATTAGACCAACTTATATGCTTGGCCCAGGAGACAGAACTGACCGATTTGTACATTGGCCCTTACGTCTTTCTAAAGGTGAAGAAATATTGGTGCCTGGCAAAAAAAATGACCTAGTGCAATACGTAGATGTTCGTGATGTTGCCGAATGGTTTATTAGACTTGCCGAAAATAGTCAAGCTGGTACATTTAACGCTGTTGGCCCAAAAGAAAAGCAAAACGTATTGGATTTTGTAAAAGAAGCTTCAACAACATTTAATAAAGCATCTACATTTGTACTAGTTGATGATTACGATTTTTTAAAAGAAAATAATATCTACTTTCAGATTCCTTGGGTAATGCCTGATAAAAAGCATTTTGGTTCTGCTAGAATTGATAACAAAAATGCAATTGCTGCAGGATTAACCTTTAGACCATTGAAAGAGACAATCTTAGATACTTATAATTGGTGGAATTCTGATATAATTGATGCAGTTAGAAAAGAAAATTATGAAACAAATAAAAACACTTTATTAGCAAAAGAGAAAGCTTTATTAGCAGAGTGGTCAGAGTTACATAAAGGTTAAAACGCTTACCTTTACAGCATAAAACGAACATACATTGCCCAAAAACAATAAGCCTCAAGAAACAAAATCAAAACTTCATCCTAGAAGTCAACATCGCGAACGTTATAATTTTGATATTCTGATTGAAAAATCACCGGAACTTAAAGCATTTGTTTCACCAAATAAATACGGTGATTTGTCAGTTAATTTCTTTGACCCAAAAGCTGTAAAAGCCTTAAACAAAGCATTATTAAATCACCATTATAATATAGCGTATTGGGATATCCCAAACCAGTTTTTGTGCCCACCTATTCCTGGACGAGCAGATTACATTCATTACGTTGCTGATTTACTTGGCGATACATCACGAAATACAAAAATTAAAGGCTTAGATATTGGTACTGGTGCAAATTGTATTTATCCATTAATTGGTCATCAGAGTTATGGTTGGCAATTTGTAGGAACAGATATTGACGAAAGTGCAGTAGAATGCGCAAAAGATATTATCTCTAAAAACAAAAATTTAAATGATTATATTGAAATTAGGCTTCAAGAAAATACGGCTAATAAACTAAAAGGTATTTTGCATTCTGACGAACAAATTACATTTGTCATGTGTAATCCCCCATTTCATGCTTCGGCAGAAGAAGCTAAAAAAGCAACGCTTAGAAAATTAAGGAACTTAAAAGGTAAAAACCATAATAAAGCAACTCTTAATTTTGGCGGACAGCATAACGAATTATGGTGTAAAGGTGGCGAATCTCGTTTTATTAAAGATCTTATTTATGAAAGTAGGCACTTTTCAAAACAATGCAAGTGGTTTACAACTTTGGTTTCAAAAGAATCTACTTTAAAAGGTATATATACAGATTTAAAAAAAGTAAAAGCTAAAGAAGTGAAAACAATTGACATGGGACAAGGCCAAAAGATAAGTCGTATTGTTGCTTGGAGCTTCGAATAACTTAATTTAACAAGTCTTGAAGTGCAGGTTCTAAATTGGGAAATGTAAATTCAAAACCTTCTTGCTCTATTTTTGAAGAACTTACACGCTGACTTTCAAATAATAAAATATGCATTTCTCCAAGTGCTAGTTTCATCGCAAATTTTGGAATATTAGGTAAAATCAATGGCTTGCTTAAAACTTTAGCAGATGATTTTGTGAGTTCTGTATTGCTTACTGGATTTGGAGCAACTGCATTATAAACACCCGTCAAACCATGTTTAACAGCATATAAAAATAAGTGGGCTAAATCTGTAACGTGAATCCAACTTTGCCATTGCTCTCCACTACCAAAAGCTGCACCAGCACCAAACTTTATAGGTTTTATAATTTCAGGTAGCGCACCACCATTTTCTGACAAGACTAACCCAATTCTAATTTTACAAACATCAAGTCCAGAAGATTTGAAGCCATCTACAGCCTCTTCCCATTTCTCAACGACTTCACCTAAAAATGTATCAGAAACAGTATCAAAATCCTCTTCGTAATAGTTAACCAAAGACGATGGATATATACCAATAGCACTTGCTGAAACTATTTGTTTAATATTAAAACTGTTGTCCTCTATTGATTTTTTTAAAAGCTTTGCTGTTAGTGTTCTACTTTCTAAGATTTCTTTTTTGTAAGTATCTGTCCAGCGTTTAGAAATAGATGCTCCTACTAAATTTATAATAGCATCAACGTCTTCAAAGCATGACTTATCGATTTCACCTGCAACAGGATTCCAATAAAACCCTTTATAGTTATCTTGGCTTTTTAATTTTGATTTAGATGTGGTTAAGTAATTAACTGCAATACCATCTTTGAGACAAAGTTTAACTATTTTTTTCCCTACTAAACCTGTTGCACCTGTAATTAAAACCCTCATATTTATAAATCTTAAAACAAAGATACATGAGGTGAAATTCGCATATACAGACTTTAATTAAGATTTAACGTTTTATAGCACGAAGCATATGCCGTTTATTTGGTGGCCCTTCAAGACGCTTGACAATAAAACCTACTGCTCTTAATGCTCGCTTAACGGTACCTTGCACTGAGTATGTAACCAAAACACCATTTGGTTTTAAAGCTTCATACATGAGTTTAAAAATATCTTCAGTCCATAATTCTGGCTGAACTCTCGGTCCAAAAGCATCAAAATAAATGACGTCAAAATTTTCAGTATAATTTATATCTTTAAATAAAACATGCTCTTTTTTTAGTTTAAAAAAGTCTGAAATTTTGACATCCTTATGCCATGACGATCTATGAAGTTCTTCAAATTTAACTTTATGCTTTGCAGAAATTAATTCGACATAGTTTAAAACTTCTATTTCCTCCTGTAAAACAGGATAAGCTTCTACTCCAACATAACTAATACTTAAATTGCGTTTTTCGGCTTCAATAAGTGTCAAAAAAGCATTTAATCCAGTGCCAAATCCCATTTCAAGAATTGAAATATTTTTTTCATTAAGTTCTGAATTAAAAAAAAGCAAACCATGTTTTAGATACACATGATTTGCTTCGTTTATTGCACCATGAACAGAATGGTATTGTTCATTCCACTCTTCAATCTGAATGGTTTTAGAACCGTCTGCCGTAGTTATGATTTTTCGTTTCACTAATTTGCTAATAAAACACCATCTGCTTCAAAAGACAAAGTCACTTCTGGCTCTGTAATTTTAGCAATTTCTTCTGGAGTCTTACCTGCATCTTCTGCATAATGTTTTAAATCCTCAACAGAAGTTTCCTTAACAAAGGCTATTCCATTTACAACAACTTCTCCAGTAGCATCTAATGGCATAAAAAAGCCATAGTCTTTAAAGGTTACTCGTACAATTTTATCATTACCCATATCAAGCTTCATCCAGCATCCTTTTTTTGAGCATACTTCAGTAATTTTTCCTTTCATTTTTGCATTAACAGTATCTCCAACCTTTATGGCATCAAAGTGAGCCATCATACGTTCTGATGTTAAAGCATCTGCATCAGTTATTTCTTTTCCAAAACTACTGTAAGCTAACTCTTTAGATACTTCTTCTGTACTTACATCTTGTTCTACTTCATTAGATTTAGTTTCATTTTTACAAGAAACTAGTAATCCAAATACTAGTAATAGGGTTAAAATATTTTTCATTTTTATTTTGATTATTGTTAATAAATAGTATTACAAATTTACTAAATTTTAAGGTAAAATTAGGCTTTAAAGCGGTAATCATTGCGTATTTTTGCAGCATTAAAAACAGCACATACCTATGAGTATAATTACATCTAGCGATATCGATTTAGTAAAAGCACAGACTTCAAAAATAAACGCTGTTGATTTTGACAATTTAGCCTTTGGACGTGTTTTTACCGATCATATGTTTACATGTGATTTTAAGGATGGTGAATGGCAAAAACCAAAAATTATACCTTACCAAGCAATGACGCTTGAGCCTTCTGCTCGTGTGTTTCATTACGGTCAAGCAGTTTTTGAAGGTATGAAAGCTTACAAGGACGACAATGGCAAAGTATTTCTATTTAGACCAGACCAAAATTTTGAAAGAATAAATAAGTCTGCTGCTAGAATGGCGATTCCAGAATTTCCGAAAAAACACTTTTTTAACGGTCTAGAAACCCTATTAAATTTAGATAAAAATTGGATTAAACCTGGTGTTGGTAGTTCTTTATATTTAAGACCTTTTGTTATTGCAACTGAACCAGCAATTGCAGCTTCTCCAGCTGCAGAATATCGTTTTATGATTATATGTTCTCCTGCTAAAGCTTATTACAATGAACCCGTACGTGTTTTATTTGCTGAGAAATACAGCCGCTCAGCTGATGGAGGTGTAGGTTTTGCAAAAGCTGCTGGTAATTATGGAGCGCAATTTTACCCAACAAATTTGGCACAAAAACTAGGTTTTCAGCAAATTATATGGACGGATGCAAGTACTCACGACTACTTAGAAGAAGCAGGTACAATGAATATATTCTTTAGAATAGGTGATAAATTATTAACAGCTCCTAAAAACGATAGAATATTAGACGGTATAACTCGAAAAAGTATTATTCAACTAGCCGAAGATTTAGATATAGAGTGTGAGGTGAGGCGTGTTAGTGTGAAAGAAATAAAAGATGCTGCAAAAAATGGCAGTCTAAAAGAAATTTTCGGAGCAGGAACGGCTGCTGTAATAAGCCCAGTATCTGCTTTTGGACATAAAGGAGAAGTTTTTGAACTTCAAGAAAAAGAAGATTCTTATGCTAAGCTGTTTAAATCCAAATTATTAAACATACAGCATAATCTTGCTGAAGATAAACATAATTGGAGACACGAAGTAAAATAAAAAAGGGAGCCAAATGGCTCCTTTTTTTATTTTATGATTCTAATATTTCTTTAATATTGGGTTTAAAATAGTTTGGCCCTTTTAAAACCTTCCCGTCTTCTCTGTAAATTGGCTCTCCATCTTCGCCAAGTTTACTCATATTACTGCGTTGAATTTCTTTAAATACTTCTTCAATTTTGTATTGCATTCCATGCTCTATGATTGTACCACATAAAATGTACAGCATATCTCCTAAAGCATCTGCTACCTCAACTAAATCATTTTCATTTGCCGCCTCTAAATATTCTTCGTTTTCTTCACGCATAAGTTTATAACGAAGCATATTCTTTTCTAATCCTAAATCTGCCTTTGGTGTTTCTCTATGTCCTATTTTAAAAGCTTTATGAAATGCTTTAACAGCATTGATTTTATCTTGCATATCTTGTTGGTTTATTACTATGGTTATCCTTAAATTTGCATAAAAATAAGAAGATGTTTACGACTGGTCAATTAGTTTTTGGAATATTATTTTTTATTGCCTTTGCTACGGTAATCGCATTTCAGTATCGTAAAGATTTAAAACTTCACAAAAAATACTATAAAGGCACCATTTGGATACTTCTAGCTTTTATTGGTTTTATTGCGCTAATAGCTGCAGTGAAATTTATGTATATGTAAAAAGCAGCTACTTTCGTAACTGCCCTTTTTAAATTATAATATCGTTTTATAATTAATTCTTAACCGGCAAGAAACTATATGTCTTACTGTACTCAAGCATTTGCTGAGGAAAACCTTCTGGTTGTGTTACTTTTATTGCAGTAATCTCACCTTCATCATTCATCTCTGGAACTAAAACAGGATTTACAAAACCACTGTAAGGTGCAGAAGTAAATTGTTTGTTACGCTCTAAAACTTCAGCATGTATTGCTTGATCTACTTTGACACCATAACCTTCTACCAAAGCTTCAACAGCAGCATAGTCACCTTCAGATTTTATACGTTGCGTTTCGCGTAGTAACTGCCCAAAAAGGTCGTGTAATTTTTCGTAATCATTAATATTAAAATACGTTTTACCGTCTCTAGTTACTTTTTCGATTACATTATCAGCTTTTCCTTTTTCAAAAGCCCAAGCCGATACCCATTGTCTGTTTACCATATGTGCTTCTTCAACATCATCACCTAAGTTTAGTCTAATTAATTGTGTCATTAAACCATTTCTAATATAACCATCGTATGCAGCTTTTCCTACAGACTTCCAATCATCAACTAATCCCAATTCTTGTAATTTTGGGCTGTATAAATAATAAAGCCCAACTAAATCTGCACGACCTTCTTCTAAAGTAGATGCGTACTTTTTAAGAGTTTCTTTAGTCTCTCCTACTCCTGGATTTAATTGTCCAGAAGCGTGACCGATTACTTCGTGTAAAGCTGTATGTAATTTATCTCCTATTTGACCATACTCTTCTTCTAATTTTAACTCTTCTTCATCATGAACAAACTCTTTTAAGCGTCCTGTACTTCCTGCATTGTTATAGGCATTGATAATATTTCCAAGTGATACAGATTTACTTCCGACTTCTTTACGTATCCAGTTAGCATTTGGCAAGTTTACTCCTATTGGTGTACTTGGTGACGCATCACCAGCTTCGCCAGCAACAGTTACAACTTTATAAGTCACGCCAACAACGCTATCTTTTTTGTGCTCATCCATTAGAGGAGAGTTATCCTCAAACCATTGTGCGTTTTCTGATAATACAGACATCTTTTTTGACATATCAAAATCATTAATCTGCACTATAGTTTCGTAACTTCCTCTATAACCAGATGGGTCATTATATACTTCAATAAAACTATTAATGTAATCTACATTACCATCTGTTGCCGCAGTCCAAGCCACATTATAATCGTCCCAAATTTGTAAATCTCCTGTTTTGTAATAATCTATTAAAAGACCAAGTGCATTACCCTGAGCTTCATTCTCAGCAACTCCTTTTGCTTTTTCCAACCACTTTACAATTTCATCTATAGCATTACCGTATAAACCGCCTGATTTATAAACACGTTCTTTTAACTCACCATTCTCTTTAACCAGTTGAGAATTCAATCCATATGATAACGGTCTGTCTGGATTAGGTGATTTTTTCTTTTTATAAAAACTTTCGACATCTGCTGTAGTAACATCAGGGCCATAAAAATTTACGGCAGATTCTAATACATTATCAATACCATTAGCTAAGTTAACTTTCTTTGAATCGGCATCGCTAAAAATAGCGTTATAAGCCATCCCATCTAACTTGGTGTTTGTCGCTTTAAGTATTTCATTAAAATATCCCTCATCAAAATCAGGCTTTAATTTATCGTTTGAATAGTGATGATGAATCCCGTTACTAAACCAAACACGTTTTAGATAAACGTCAAAAGCTTTCCAGTTATCAGTCGTTTTGTCACCAGAATAATTGGTGTAGATGTTTTCTAAAGCAGCTCTAATAGCCAGATTATGACGGTAATTTTGGTCCCACATAATATCACGACCAGCTAAACCTGCTTGCGTTAAATAGTATACTAATTTTTGCTCTTTTAGAGTTAAATTCTCCCATCCTGGAATTTTGTAGCGTAAGATTTTAATATCAGCGAATTGCTCGACATTATAACTGAATTCTTGAGTTTCTTTGACATCTTCTTTCTTATCTTCTCCGCATGAAAAGAAAAGTGAAGACACTAAAGCAATACTCAATATTGATTTTAATTTCATTTTAATTAGATTTTAGTTGTACACAAATGTAACATTTAAAAGACATATCATAAAATTGCTATCTTTGATTATTAACTGAAATCAATCCTATGAAAGCTCTAAAATATATTCTTTTTCTGCTTCTAATTTTAGCCATTGGACTCGCCATATATATAGCTGTGCAACCCAACTCTTTTGAAGTTGAAAGAAGTCGAACTATAGATGCACCTGCGCAAGTCGTATATAATAATGTTATTGATTTTAAAAACTGGGAAGCATGGAACTCTTGGAAAGATGAAGACCCTACTATTGTAATGACAATGTCAGATAAAACAGATGGTGTTGGAGGCTCATATTCTTGGACAGATGAAGACGGTATCGGTACTATGAAAACAACAGATGCAGTTACCAATACATCAATAACGCAAGAAATGCAATTTGGAGATTTCCCTAAATCAGATGTAAAATGGTCGTTTACACCTAACGAAGATGGCAGTACAAAAGTCACATGGAATATCTCAGGAAAAGACTTACCATTCGGTTTTAAAGCTTTTGCTACACTAATGGGTGGTATGGAAAAACAAATTGGTCCTCATTACGAAAGAGGTTTAGAAATGCTTGACGACGTAATTATGCAAGATATGAAGCGCTATTCGATAAAAGTTGAAGGACTTACTGAACACAGTGGCGGTTTTTATCTTTACAATACAACATCTTGTAAAATGGGAGATTTCAAACAAAAAATGCAAGAAATGCTTCCTAAAGTTGGCGGCTACGCCATAAGTAATAATATTAGAATGGCTGGTGCGCCTTTTGTTATTTACCACAAATGGGACGAAGCCAATGATGCTGTTATGTTCTCTTGTGCAATCCCGACAAGTTCAAAAATTACGACTACAGAATCAGAAATATTAACAGGGCAATTACAATCTTTTAAGGCTGTGAAAACTATACTTTACGGAGACTATGAGAATCTTAAAGAAGCTTGGGAAAAGACCATGACTTATGTAGAAGATAATAATCTTGAAAGTCCAATAGACGCAATAACTCTAGAATCTTATTTGACTGACCCAACTAGTCAACCTAATCCAGCAGATTGGATTACAGAAATTTATATCGAAGTAAAATAGATGAAACAATTTTTACTTGTATTCTTAGGTGGTGGTTTTGGAAGCGGATTACGTTTTTTAGTCGGAAAATGGCTTAATAGTTCTGAGAGCGGGATACCATATGGCACTTTTGCTGCCAATATAATTGGTAGTTTACTCATCGGAATAATACTTGGTATAGCAGCAAAGAATGATGGCTTATCAGAATCTCAAACTCTACTTTTAGCAACTGGATTTTGTGGAGGCTTTACAACCTTCTCGACCTTTGCTTACGAGAATCATATTTTTCTAAAATCTGGTGATTTTACATCGTTTGCCTTATATACGATAGGCAGCTTTATAATTGGTTTTCTTGCTGTTTTTGGAGGAATGTATTTGGTGAAATAGACTTTTTAGATGAGTTAGACTCTTTAGATGCTTAAATCATTAACTCTCTAACTTCTACTTTTTGAAATTTTTAACTCCTGCCTCAACCTTTAAATCTAGATAATTAACACGCGGAACAATTGGGCAAGAGTATTTTTCATTGTATGCACATAAAGGATTTTTAGCCTTATTAAAATCTATTTCAATACTATCACTTTCAGAAATTCTTAAGTCAAGAAAGCGACCTCCAGCATAAGTTCCCTCTCCGTTTGTATTATCTAGAAAAGGTAAGAAAAGATAATCCTTATATTCTTCTGAATTCATGTTCTCTTCACCTTGATATATGTTTAAGGTAAAATCTCTTCCTTTTAATTTAAAACTTGCTACTGCATAGATACGCTCACGAGACAATCGACTTGTTGTCGTTTTCATATTAAACCATTTTGACTCTGGTTTTCTTTCAATCTTAGCATTTACTATATAAGTTGAGTCAAAAGAAAAAAAGTTTAGACCTTCAAAATTCTTTAAATCTTTGGCTTTTAAAGGTGATTTTGATGCATCCTTAAATGTGTTATTTAACTTAATTTGAAAAGGCGTTTCTCCAACAGTAGCAGACTTTTTTTGAGAACATGCTAAAACAAAAAAGAACACTATTAAAAACTTTATAAACTTCATTATTTAATCTTTTTCAGTTTCAAAAATACAACTTATACATTTTTTTAATAGCTTTGGTTTCAAATTAAATGAAAGATCCAATGAAATTTTCGATTGTGACATGTAATCAAAAACAGTCTTCTTTATATAGAAGGAGGACTTTTTGTGTGTTATGATATTGATATATTTAACTAACCAAAACCATGAAAAGTCCGACAATTATTTGTTGGACTTTTTGCTTTTATAGAACTAATGAAAAAATTATACGCTAACTACATTGAATCTTTTACAGGCTTATCTAAAGAGATTTGGTATTTATCATTTATATCTCTAATAAATAGAGCTGGGACAATGGTTATCCCATTCTTATCTTTGTATCTGAAAAATGATTTAAAATATGACGAATCACAAATAAAATGGTTTTTTGTATGCTTTGGTATTGGTTCTGTATTAGGCTCATGGCTAGGCGGAAAATTAACTGACAAGGTTGGTTTTTATAAAGTAATGATTTTCAGTTTATTCTTAACAGGTATTAACTTCATCATTCTGCAGTATATAACTTCTTTTACATATTTATGCCTAGCTATACTGATTACTATGAGTATTGCAGATAGCTTTCGTCCAGCTGTTTTTGTATCTATTAAAGCTTATAGCAAACCAGAAAATCAAACAAGGTCAATAGCGTTATTGAGACTTGCTATAAATGCAGGTATGGGAATTGGGCCTACGTTAGCAGGATTAATAATTGTAACTAATAATTATAGTTCTTTATTTTGGATAGACGGCATTACGTGTATTGTAGCCATTATTTTATTTTATAATCTTGTAAAAGCACCTACAAAAAAATTAGTTTCAACTAATAACATAATAACAAAAAGAGATAAAAACAGTGTTTATAAAGACTTTTCTTTCTGGATATTTTCTAGTATTTGTTTCTTATTCGGAATGGCATTTTTTCAGTTATTCACTATATTTCCACTATACTACAATCAAATATTTGAGCTCAACGAGTTTAAGATTGGACTCATAATGTTTATCAATGTGGCGATAATTGTAGTATTCGAAATGCCGTTTATTAATTATTTAGAAAAAAGAATAATACTAGTTACCAAATACATTGCTATGTCTTGCTTGCTATTAAGTTTAAGCTTCTTTGTACTATATCAAAACTATTGGATTGGTATACTTATAATTAGTATAGTTATTATTACATTTAGTGAAATGTTGGGTTTTCCATACACTAATAAATTTGCAATAAAAAGAGCTAAAGAAGGCTTAGAAGGTAGTTATATGGCAATGTATAGTGTGTCTTTTTCACTAGCTCATATATTTTGCCCTTTACTAAGTTTTAGTATAATTGAAACCTATGGGTATCAGTCAAATTGGCTTATAACAGGTTGCTATTGCTTATTAGCTGTCGCACTATCGTATTGGCTCAATAATCGAATAAAAAATAAATTGTGAATGAACTTAAACCAAGTCACTATCCCATCATTAGATGTAGAGAAAGCAACAGAATTTTATAAAACCTTGGGGTTAACCTTAATTGTAGAGGCTTTACCAAGATATGTACGTTTTGAATGTCCTAACGGCGACTCGACTTTTCAATTCACAAAGTAGATACTTTGCCAAAAGGTGATGCTATCGTTTTATATTTTGAAGTGCAAAACCTTAAGAAAGAAGTAGAAAATCTGAAGCAAAAAGGCATTCGCTTTAGCACTAAAATTATAGAGCAATCATGGCTTTGGAATGAAGCTCATTTATCTGATTTAGATGGAAATAAAATCATTATTTTTCATGCAGGTAAAAATCGTAAAAGTCCACCTTGGAGAATAAAATAATCATCAAAAAATGAAAAAGATATTAATCTTACTAATTGCGCTGATTTACATTAGTTGTAATAATAAAGTTGAACCAACACAAGACCAAGTTGAAAACACTTTTACAAAAAAGCTATTGCCAAAATTAGAACCCAACCGCTATAATGTAGCGTTCTTAGTTATGGATGGCACTTATAATACAGAGTTAACAGCACCTTATGACATTTTTCAACATACAATTTTTAGAGAAAACATTAAGGCGATGAATGTGTTTACTGTTGCTAATACAGATGAACCGATTACAACGTTTGAAGGTATGCGTATACTTCCAGATTACAATTATTTATCTGATGACCTGCCTAAGATTGACATATTGGTCGTACCAAGCGCAGAGCATCATTTGGACACAGATTTGGAAGACGAAGCGATGATGAATTTTGTGAAAAAGGTAGATAAAGATGCTGAATTTATAACCTCACATTGCGATGGCGCTTTTGTTTTAGCTGAAGCTGGATTACTAGATGAAAAAGTATCTACAACCTTTCCGAGTGATGTAGATAAGATGCGTGAAAGATATCCAAATCTAGATATTAGAAAAGAAGTGCTTTTTATTCATGACGGAAAATACATCACCTCAGCTGGTGGTGCCAAAAGTTTTGAAGCTGCATTATATCTATGCGAATATCTATACGGAAAAGAAATTGCTCAAAGTCTCGCTGGTGGTTTAGTGATTGATTGGAATGTGGATGATGTACCGCACGTTGTAGTTAAGTAAAATTACTTCAACTGTTTTACTGGATTCTGTCTAACAACATCACTTAATACTATTTGTGTTTTGGTTTCGCCATAAACGATTAATTGGTCTATAAATCTCTCGAGATGTTGTTGATTTTTAAGCACAACTTCCATGACAATATTTTCGTTGCCTGTGACACGATAGCAATTAATTACCTCATCGTAGTTTTTTACTTTCTCTAAAAAAGGTTTCAACATACCCATAAAAGCACGTAATGTGATAATAGCTTTTAATTGGTTACCTGCTTTTAATGGCGAAATTAAAATTGTATAAGATTCAATAATTTCGGCATCTTCCATCTTTTTTATACGCTCAGCAACTGCTGGCGAACTAACACCGACACGTCTTCCAATTTCAGAATTATTCATTCTCGCGTTTTCCTGTAAACACTTTAATATCTGCCAATTAAGAGAATCTATAGCCATTTAATGTTTTTAATAAAAATTAACTTATAATTTAAAGCAAATATAACTATTTACCTTAAATACTAAAGCTATAAATGCTTTTGAGTGACTAAATTCGTTTGAAATTACTATTAATTTGAATTATTCCTTGCCATCACATTTGTCTAATATTCCGCTATATCAAAAAGCGATGGACATTTTTATTTTATCTCGAAGTATTTCGACATATCTTAATGATGATTTATGTTTACTAGACATTGATGGAAAAGAAAATAGCGACATCTACTTTACTGGTGATATTATTCAGCAATCTCAAAGTTTAGCCCCAGAAATTATTAATGCAGAACTCGAACGTTTTTCTGATAAAAAGAATAAGCATATCGAAAGTTTAGACAGACTAACGCAAAGACTTTATAATAACTGTAAGCGCTTAGAAAGTTCAAAAAGTAATGGTAAAGACTATCTGCCTATTTTACGCAATGAGCTGAAAAAATTCAAGAAACTGCAGCGTACTTGGATGTTGACGCTTTAATTTTCCAGCTTCTTTCTAATTAAGTTTTTATACTTTTTTAATTCGCTTAAAACCTTTTTTCGTAATAAAAATAAGCCAATCATATTAGGCACCATCATAGCAAAAACCATAGCGTCACTAAAATCGACAACGGCATTTAAAGTTGCAGCTGCTCCTATGATTGTAAATACACAGAATATTATTTTGTAAACATACTCGGTAGATTTTTTTCTTCCAAATAGAAAACTCCACGATTGGTAACCATAGTAAGACCAAGAAATCATTGAAGAAAACGCGAATAAAATCACAGCTACCGAAAGTAAATAAGGAAACCATGAAATACCACTTTCTAAAGCCGTAGCCGTTAAAATAACACCTTCTTCACTATTTAAGGCTATAGTTGTATCAACGCTTCCAGTAATAATCAAAACCAAAGCCGTCATAGTACAAACAACTACAGTATCTATAAATGGCTCAAGAAGTGCTACTAAACCTTCAGATGCAGGATAATTGGTTTTTACAGCACTATGAGCAATTGAAGAACTTCCTATACCAGCTTCGTTACTAAAAGCGGCACGTTTAAATCCTTGTATTAAAACGCCAACAAAACCACCACCAATACCTTCAGGACTAAATGCACCATCCCAAATCGCTACGAATGCATCTGGTATTTTTGAAAAATTTAAACCTAAAATGGTTAAGACAGCTAATATGTATACCACTACCATTAAAGGCACAACCTTATCTGTGACTTTAGCAATTTTTTTGATTCCGCCAATTATGACGATTCCAACACAAATGGCCATAACCAAACCAAAAATCCAACCTTGCCCAAATAGGAAACTTTCTTCACCACCAGTTACATATTCAAAAAGTTTGAAGGCTTGATTAACTTGAAACATATTTCCGCCACCAAACGAACCTCCGATACACATTACTGCAAAGAGTACTGCCAGTACTTTCCCAAACTTCTCAAAACCTTTTTCCTTAAGTCCTTTTTTTAGATAATACATAGGACCGCCATAAACGGTTCCATTTTCATCTACTTCGCGATATTTAACACCAAGTGTACATTCTACAAACTTTGACGACATACCTAACAATCCTGCTAAAACCATCCAAAATGTGGCGCCTGCACCACCAATAGACAGTGCTATGGCTACACCAGCAATATTTCCTAACCCAACGGTTGCAGAAACTGCTGCAGTTAATGCTTGAAAATGACTTACTTCACCTTCGGCCTGGCCTTCTACTCTAATTGTATCTGGCTGGTCACCATCTATCGTAGATACCGAATCTGAGACTGAGACTTTTCCATCTGACTCAAACTCATCATAATCGCCTTTTACAACTTTAATTGCGGTTAAAAATTCTCGGAAGTTTATAAGCTTGAAATAATAGGTGAAATAGCCTGCTCCTAAAACTAAAACAATAAGTACCCAAGGAATGCCTATAGTTTCTGTTATAGGAATTTCGGCTAAAATGGCATCTACAAACCATTGTGTAGCATTACCAAATTGTGTGTTGATTTGTTCGTCTAAAGATTGATTCTGAAATGATAAAAACATCTGATATTATTTTTTGGCAAATTGTTCAGAATCTCAAAAAAGGGAAAGGTTAAGCAGTGTTCATTTTTTTTACCATTAATGCTTAAGCACATGCTTAATCACTAGAGTCTAATGTAGAATACTGGAGCAAATCATTAGATTCAGCATAATTAATAAGTTGCTCTTTCCCTGCATTACCACTAATATTCAAAAGTTTTTTTATCTGATAAATATGCGTCTGAAAACCATCTAAACTTATATGCATTGCTTCGGCAATTTCAGGATATGATTTGTCTTTTCCGAGTAAAGCTAAATTTGCCAATACTTCTTTTTGTCTATCCGAAAGCTCGATCAAGCTTAATTTTTGAAGTTCTTTAAGTTCCACTTTCATGGATTTAATGGTATCTAAATGGCTTTCGTTTGCTAATTCGACTTTAGATATTTTTTTATTTAAAATTGAATTTTCTTCGGTTAAGTCTTGAACTAAAGATTGCTGTTGCTCTTTTTCAGATAAAAATTTCCAACTATAAAGTAATATTGAAAACAATAGGATAAATAAAAACTTAAATGAAATCGATGTGATGCTACCAACAACTGCCCAAAAACCTTGGTCTATAATTTGAACAACCTGGTCTTGAGGAATAATTCTGTGAGAAACTGCTATGATAATTAGTAAGAAAAGTGCAAAAGTTGGCAAATACATAAACTTCATCTGGCGGCTTTTGAAAGCTTTATTTAACTCAAACAAAAGCGAAATTGCCACAAAAACTGAAATTGGTATATCAATGAGCCAAATAAAATTATTGCTTATGTTTTCGTTACTGTAAGATGTCGCTATAAATACAAAAGCTATCATACCTAAAACAGCAGAAAATAAACCGATGAATTCTTTTGTTGTAAAACGTTCTACTAATCTAACAAGAATACTACGTTCTTGATTATGTTCTATTGAAGGCAAAGACAATAAAATACATAAGGAGTTTGCTAAAGATATCACAACACCGAAATAAATAAGAGACTTATCTGTACTTGACCAACCAATAATATTCACAAATAACACATTGTAAAATGCACCAAGGCCCCAAACAAGAATTGCCAATCCAAACCACTTGATTCCATTAATAGCATCAAGCTTTGTACCTCGTTTTTTTTCTTTCACATAAATACGCTGAATGACAATAGCTGTAATTAAACAGACAATCATTGTCACAGTATATTCAATAGTTTCGAGCATAAAATATTTTGAATTATTAAATATAAAAAAATCCCTTGATGAAAAGGGATTTAGATATATAATGTTGTCTGGACTAATTATTTATTTGTCTTCATTTTTAGAACTTGTGCATTGGACATATAACCATTTTGGTAGTTCTTAATCTTAGAGTTAAGCTCTTCAGCTATAATCACTGATTGAAATTTATCCATACTTTCGGTAAGTCTAAGAATATGGTTATAAGCATTATTACGACCCATAAAATCTGCATCTTCAATTACAAATAATTGAATCTGTCCTAAGTGTAATGCATTCTGAAAATAAAGTTTAGAAATAAAAGCTGGAGTTCCTATAACAATGTCTTGCCCGTAATAAATTTCAACTTTTTGTTTTTCAAAATCATATCGCTCACTTGTCCCATAAACACGTAAATCAGTGTTTTTTGTGAATTTTTCGAATTCTTCTTTAAGCTCTACTATTTTTTGCTGATTTTCGACAATAAATAAGGCTCTTGGCGAATCTTCAAAAGCTTCTGCTTTTAGTTTGTGAATTGTATGTATAATTAAGGCTGTTGTTTTACCACTTCCTTTTTTACCAATAACGTAAGCATCTGCACCACCTTTTATTACTGGCAGTACTTCTTTTTGAAACGGTAGAGGCGCCTCAAATTTTAAATCTTCAAGCGACTCTTTTAATAATAGATTTAGCTTTTTGAATGACATATAAATTACATGTTTCTTCTATATTGTCCACCTACCTCAAATAATGCACTTGTAATTTGTCCTAGAGAACATACTTTACAAACTTCCATCAATACTTCAAAAATATTTTGATTATTTACCGCTTTATGCTGTAAATCTTTCAATAATTCTGTAGTATCATGAGCCGCATTCAAGCTCTTTAAAGTTTGTATTTGGAATTCTTTTTCTTCTTCTGTAGCTCTAATGACTTCTGCTGGTTGAACAGTTGGCGAACCTTTACTACTTAAGAATGTATTTACACCAATAATTGGAAATTCCCCATTATGTTTTAGTGTTTCGTAATACAAACTTTCTTCCTGAATCTTACTACGTTGGTACATAGTTTCCATAGCGCCTAATACACCTCCACGCTCAGTAATTCTGTCAAACTCTAACAGTACAGCTTCCTCTACTAAGTCAGTAAGTTCTTCTATTATAAATGCGCCTTGGATTGGATTTTCGTTTTTAGCTAAACCCAATTCTTTATTTATGATTAATTGTATTGCCATTGCACGACGCACAGACTCTTCTGTTGGTGTTGTAATAGCCTCGTCATAAGCGTTTGTGTGTAACGAGTTACAGTTATCATTAATCGCATATAATGCTTGTAGCGTTGTACGGATATCATTAAAATCAATTTCTTGAGCGTGCAAACTACGACCTGAAGTCTGGATATGATATTTCAGCATTTGTGCTCTAGGATTGGCGCCATATTTATTCTTAAGAGCTTTTGCCCAAATTCGTCTTGCCACACGACCAATTACTGAATATTCTGGATCGATTCCATTTGAAAAGAAGAATGACAGGTTTGGCCCAAACTTATTGATATCCATTCCACGGCTTAGGTAATATTCTACATAAGTGAATCCGTTAGACAATGTCAATGCCAATTGTGTTATTGGGTTAGCGCCAGCTTCGGCAATATGATACCCAGAAATTGAAACTGAATAAAAATTTCGAACGCCGTTATTTATAAAATACTCTTGAACGTCACCCATTAAACGAAGTGCGAATTCCGTTGAAAAAATACAGGTGTTTTGTGCCTGGTCTTCCTTTAGAATATCAGCTTGAACTGTTCCTCTAACTTGAGAAATCGTTTTTGCTTTAATTTCTGAATAAATATGTGATGGTAAAACCTGGTCACCAGTGACTCCAAGAAGCATTAAGCCTAAGCCGTCATTACCTTCAGGTAAATCGCCATTGTATTTTGGTCGCTCTTTACCTTTGTAAATATCAACTATCTTCTTCTCTACCTCTTTTTTAAGGTTATTTTCTTTAATGTAGATTTCGCATTGTTGGTCAATGGCAGCATTCATAAAGAATCCAAGCAACATTGGTGCTGGTCCATTAATTGTCATACTTACAGATGTCATTGCATCAGCAAGGTTAAAGCCAGAATATAGTTTCTTTGCATCGTCTAAACAACAAATAGAAACACCTGCATTACCAATTTTCCCATAAATATCAGGTCTATAATCTGGGTCATTACCGTAAAGCGTTACACTATCAAAAGCTGTAGACAAACGCTTTGCTGGTAAGCCCATACTGACGTAATGGAAACGTCTATTGGTACGCTCAGGTCCGCCTTCACCAGCAAACATTCGTGTTGGATCTTCGCCAGTTCTTTTAAAAGGATATAAACCTGCTGTATAAGGGAATTCACCGGGTACATTTTCTTGTAATGTCCATTTTAAGATATCGCCCCAAGCTGAGTATTTCGGTAACGCTACTTTAGGAATTTGTGTGTGTGATAATGACTCTGTATGTGTATCAATTTTTATTTCCTTGTCTCTAACCTTAAATGTGTAAACAGGATTTTTGTATTTATTTACTTTATCGTCCCAACCAGTAATGACTTCCCAATTATAAGGATCAAGGTTCATTTTCACACGGTCAAATTCTGCAATTAACATTCGAACAAAATCTTTTCTCTCAGCTTCGTTAGTATGTGAAAAGTCAATTTCCAATCCAGACTTATCCAGACTTGGTGTTGAACCAACTACAGACTCTACAGTCTTAAATATTCCATATAATTTTTGTGCAACTTCGACTTGAGTTAGAGCAGTTTGGTCGTACGCACGATTACTCTCTGCAATTTCAGAAAGGTAGCGTGTACGGTTTGGTGGAATCACAAAAATCTTCTCGCTCATTTCTTTAGAAATCTCGAATGTCGATTTTAATTCAGCATCTGTTTTCTCTACCAATTTATCCATAATAGATTTGTAGAGTGTATTCATTCCTGGATCATTGAATTGAGATGCAATGGTTCCAAAAACTGGTAAGTCATCTTGATGTACATCCCAAAGATTGTTATTACGCATGTATTGTTTTTTCACATCGCGTAATGCATCAAGAGCACCTCTTTTATCAAATTTGTTTATGGCTACTAAGTCCGCAAAATCAAGCATATCGATTTTTTCGAGTTGGGTTGCAGCACCAAATTCTGGGGTCATTACATATAAAGCTACATCACTATGCTCCATGATTTCAGTATCAGATTGACCAATACCAGAAGTTTCTAAAATAATTAAATCAAACTCAGCAGCTTTTAAAACTTCAATGGCTTCATTTACATATTTTGATAATGCTAAGTTTGATTGACGTGTTGCCAAACTACGCATGTAGACACGAGGTGAGTTAATAGCATTCATACGAATTCTATCACCTAAAAGAGCTCCACCAGTTTTACGTTTTGAAGGATCCACAGAAACTAACCCTATCGTTTTATTAGGAAAGTCTATTAAAAAACGTCTTACAAGCTCATCAACTAATGAGGATTTACCTGCACCACCAGTTCCCGTAATTCCTAAGACTGGTGTTTTTGAGGTTTTATTCTTTTCTTCAATAATTGATAATGCATTTTTTGCTACATCTGGAAAATTCTCTGCTGCTGAGATAACACGAGCTATATGCTTTGGATTTTTCTCATTAAGTGTATTTACTTCACCATTTAAACTATCTCCTATTGCATAATCAGCAGTTTGTACCAAATCATTAATCATACCTTGAAGTCCCATTGCTCTTCCATCATCTGGCGAATAAATTCTAGTTATACCGTAATCCATCAATTCTTTGATTTCTTCTGGTAAAATAACGCCGCCACCGCCGCCAAATATCTTTATATGCCCAGCACCTTTTTCTTTAAGTAGGTCATACATGTATTTGAAATATTCATTATGTCCTCCTTGATAAGACGTCATCGCTATTGCATTTGCATCTTCTTGGATAGCTGTATTCACAACTTCTTCTACACTTCTATCATGACCTAAATGAATAACTTCTACTCCAGTTGATTGTATGATACGACGCATTATATTGATTGCAGCATCATGCCCATCAAAAAGAGAGGCTGCTGTAACTATACGTACTTTATTCTTTGGTTTATAGGGTGCGACTTGTTCCATTCGTAAAATTGTTGCTTTTTAGAGCTGCAAATTTACTGAATTTAAAAAAATCATAAGCTTTTGTTATGAAATGTTTAATTTAAAAAATATCAATAAAAATTTTACAGTCAAATTCTTCGTTTATCATTGGTTTATTTAAATAAAAAAAGAAGCGTTTTTTTGCAAAAAAAGTCAAAAACACTAAGCCAACTCATATATAATAGCTTTAAACAGTAAAAAAAGGCACTTAATCGAAAAAAAAAGGAGCCATAATTAATGTGGAAACTTTAAAAGTAAACTAACATATAGATTTGCAATACAATTGGGGAGATTGAGTGATTCTTTAAAAAATCTAAAAATTTTGTTAATTTTTTAGATTTTACTTACATTTAAAATTCTATTAATTTAAAAATCAACTTTTTACAAACAAAGAATTAATTAACACGAACCATTAACAAAAACAAATTATGAAACAAAAATTATTATTATTCTGCTTTTTAGCAGGTGTAGCTTTTACCTACGCTCAAGACTTACCAAGCAATCCTACTCCAGGAAAATGCTACGTTAAATGTATAACTAAAGATACTTTTAAAGAGGTTACTGATACATATCAGGCTTCACCAGAGTACACTACATTAAAAGTTCAACCAGAAACATACAAAACTGTTGAAGAACGTGTATTAGTAAAAGAAGCAAGCAAGCGTTTTGAATACATTCCTGCTGTTTATGAAACTGTTGAAGTATCTTATGTAAAAAAAGAGGCTGGTACTGCTCTTAGCATCATACCTGCAACTTTTGGAACTAGTTCTAAAACATATGAAACTTATCCAGCTACATCTGGTTGGGAATATAAAGTTTTAGAAGATTGTCCTTCAGTAAATAAGGATGATTGTGTTGCTGCGTGTTTTGTTGAGTATCCAGCACAATTTAGAGAAGTATCATTTACAACTCTAGCTTCTGATGCAAAGACAACTAGCGAACCTGTTCCTAGCAGAAATGCTACCTACAAAAAGAGAGTTGTTAAAACTCCAGCTAGAATGAATGAAATTGCAATCCCAGCAGAATATAAAACTATCACAAGACAAGTTGTTGACACTCCTGCTAGAACAGTACCTTCTACTATATCTTCGAGATCTGATACAGTAACTAGAACAGTATTAGACCAAAAAGGTGGAATTTCTACTTGGGAAGAAGTTGATTGTGAGTTATTAGACCCTAATGTATTACCTGTATATTACGAACTAGGTAGTGCTCGTTTAACTGGCGCTTCTAAGAAGACTATTGATGAAACATTATTACCTATGATGAGAGATTCTAAAGTAAGTGTTGAGATTATGTCCCATACAGATTCTAGAGGTAATGATTCTTTTAACCAATCTTTATCACAACAACGTGCTAATTCTGTAGTTAACTATTTAGTATCTAAAGGAATCTCTAGAAGTAGATTAACTGCTAGAGGTTTTGGAGAAACTAGATTAAAAAACAGATGTGCAAACGGTGTAGATTGTTCAGAAAACCAACACCAACAAAACAGACGTACAGAGTTTAGAGTTTTATCTAACTAATCTGAATTAAGTTTTAATATAAAAAAAGCGCCTTTTTAAGGTGCTTTTTTTGTTATAACATATTTAGGATAATCTGCAGTTTCTTTATTGACTTTAATACCATATTCCTCTAGATTACTTTGCATAAACTCAAAGTACTTGTAGTGTATTTGCCAATCGTGTCTACTGTATAAATGCTTATCACTTGCAGAAACTACAACTGGTATATCTAAAGCTTTTGCCAATTGGTAAGAAACATCTTTAAGACTTACATTATCGGCTTGTATATCATTATCACTAACCAAATATTTAGATTCTGACCCAGCCCAATTTATTTGAGTTGTATCCCAAAATTTTGGACTTCTAACCTTTAGAGCTATTACCTCACCAGTTGCTATACTTTCAGTAACCTGAAGCCCCATTTTGTCTAGTACTTGTAAATCAATATTTTCTTCATCAGCCTTTGTCTTATTTATATAAACAGTATATGATTTATTGAAAGATGGAGAAACACCGATTTGTTTATGATATATATTAGATAAATAACTTAATATTTCTTTTACGCTACCTGTTAATTTTAAATAACCGTAACTATAACTTACGCCTAATCCTTCAGTTATAGTCTTATTAGATTTTATTTCTATATCATTTTTAGGTCTATATTCTTTTACGAAAGATTCCCTTGAATTAATAACTTTTAGAAATCTATTAAGTGGTTTTCTCACTCTATTTCCCCTAAGAAATCTACTTAGTTGACTTGGTTTTAAATCAGACGGATGACCTTGCCAAAGCTTATCACCTTTTGCATTAAATAATATACCAGCAGGAAGCGAAGTAATATTATACTGATTAAAAGTACTTTTATTATCATCAACAACTATAGTCAATTCTGTTGGATTTTTATTTATGAATTTTTCAACTTTTGCAGGATTTTCACTTGAAATTGATATGACATGAAAATCTTTAGGATATTGCTTCTGCAATACTGTAAGTAGCTTTTTTGAATATACACATGGCCCGCACCAGGTTGCCCAAAAATCTACAAAGTAAAGTTTATTAGACTCAGTTTCTACAATACTAGATTGTTGTAATATTTCTGAAACTCTAATTTGAGCATTGCTAGAAAACACAACTCCCATAAAACATATGAGAAAAAAAATAGTTTTTAATCCTAATCTCTTCATAATATAATCATATGACCATTTAAGTCAAATACCGTGCTAAAGTTACCATTATTATTAATAAATATTATCACTCAAACATATTTACAATATTTATGTATTAACGCTAGTTTTATATTTAAATTTGAATTTCAATTAAATTATAAACATCAGTATTATGAAAAAATATATTCTTTTATTAGTATTTACTATGATTATTACATCTTGTGCTGAATTACAGCAAGTCGTTAATCAACTACCACAAGCAGGTACAATAAGCAATACCGACATAGCAACTGGTCTTAGGCAAGCACTAGATTTAGGGATTGACAAACAAGTTACAAAGCTTACCCAAAAAGATGGTTTTTTCAAAAATGAATTGGTAAAAATCTTACTGCCTGAAGAATTACAAAAGGTTGATAAAACACTACGTAGTATTGGATTAGCAAGTCTAGCAGATGAAGGCCTGAAAGTACTGAACCGAGCAGCTGAGGACGCAGTAAAAGAGGCGACTCCAATCTTTGTAAGTGCTGTAAAAGGAATAACGTTTGATGATGCAAAAAATATTTTATTAGGTACTGAAGATGCAGCTACACAGTATTTGGCATCAAAAACACAAACAGAACTATACAATAAATTTAAACCTGTTATTAATAATTCCTTTAGTAAGGTAGGCGCTGACCAAATATGGACTAACCTTATTACAAAATATAATAATTTACCCTTAACTAATAATGTCAATCCAGACCTTACAGATTATGTTACAGGTGAAGCTCTGAAAGGTGTTTATAAGATGATAGCCGTTGAAGAAAAGGAAATCAGAAATAAAATTTCTTCAAGAACCACAGGTTTACTTAAAAAAGTATTTGCATTGCAAGATTAATAACACTTATTTTTGATATTTTTATGTTCTAAATGTTAAACTAACACAACCATGTCTAGTGAACAAGCCTTAATCTCAAAAAAAAGAAAACTAAAACAAAAGTATTTGTTTTTAATTGAAGACGCCTATAACCACAAACAAATAGATCAGGCATACAGTGATTTATCAGAATTTAAAGCTATTAAAGTTTTGAATAAAATCAACCAATTAAAGTTTGTTATTTCAGACAGTCAATTTAGGATTTAATTGATGAGCCGAAGTCGGCAAATTAATTATTGGCTTCTTTTTTTAATGGCTTAATGTTCTGAAATAATTGTAAGCATATTTTAGTCTGCTTCCGTACCACGAAAACATTTCGCCATCTACTACTATAATTTTTTTATTAGGAAATAAAATATTCATTTCTTTTATGTGAACATCTTTAAATGGAAATGGCTCACTAGAAAGGATTATAATCTCAACTTCTTTTAATCTTAAATTATCTAGTTTTACTTCAGGGTAACGTGTTTGAGCCTTAAATACGTTTTCAAATCCAGCTTCACCTAACATATAATCTATATATGTATTTAATCCCGCCACCATCCAAGGTTTTTTCCAGATAAAATAGGCTGCTTTTTTCTTGCTTGATTCCTTAGTTTCAATCTGAAATTGTTCACGTTCATCCTTAATACTTTTTACTAATAATGCAGCCTTTTTATCAACCTGAAATAATTTCCCATAAGAATTAATTAATTGATAAACATCGTCTATATCGTAAATATCACTAACATGAATTGGAGCAATCTCTTTTAAAGCATCAATAATCTCTTTTGAATTCTCTTCCTTATTACAAAGAATAATGTCAGGGTTTAGTTTCTTTATCTTCTGAAGATTAATATTTTTAGTACCACCAACAACTGTCTTTTGTTTTAGTAATTCCTTTGGGTGAATGCAAAATTTAGTTATACCTACAATTGAATCTATTAAACCCAAATCCACCAACAACTCTGTTTGTGATGGAACTAAAGAAATTATACGATTTGGTGTTTCTTCTAATTGAATTTTTCGATTTAGTTGGTCAATGTATATCATGATGAGATGCTGAATCTAGTCCTGCATGGCAATTACTTATTTTGAAAGTATGGATTGCATTTGCTGTTGCAATTCTTCAGCTTTTTTAGCAGCAGCGTCTGCAAAACTTTCATCTTGTGATGCATAAATAATCCCTCGAGACGAGTTGATTAGCAACCCAATATCTTTTGTCATTCCGTATTTACAAACTTCTTGAAGATTTCCACCTTGAGCACCAACTCCAGGGACTAGTAAAAAACTGTTTGGAATTATATTTCGAATATCGGCTAAATATTCGGCTTTTGTAGCACCAACAACGTACATAAGGTTTTCAGAATTTTTCCAAGTCTTGGAAGTTTTTAAAACTTCTTTGTAGACTTCTACTTCATCAATGGTTTTTGTCTGAAAATCGAAAGCACCTTGATTAGACGTTAATGCTAGTAAAATAGTATGTTTGTCTTTAAAAGCTAAAAAAGGTTCAACAGAATCTTTACCCATATATGGCGCCACAGTAACGCTATCAAAACCTAAATCATCAAAAAAAGCTTTTGCATACATAGTGCTAGTGTTACCAATATCACCTCGTTTGGCATCAGCAATTGTGTAAATTTCAGGATGGTTTTCGCTTAAATAATTAATGGTCTTTTCTAAAGCCTTCCAACCTTTAATACCGTAAGCTTCGTAAAAAGCTGTGTTAGGTTTATAGGCCACACAAAGATGATGGGTTGCATCGATAATTGCTTTATTGAAAGCAAATATTGGATCTTCTTCTTCCAATAAATACTTAGGAATTTTATTTAAATCTACATCTAATCCTATACAAAGAAAGGATTGTTTTTTATGGATTTGTGCTATGAGTTGTTGTGTTGTCATTGTATAAAAAGAGCCTCAATAAAGAGGCTGAAATTCAAATTACATCATCGTTAGCTTTCAATAACTCTGTATTTTCGGCTAACATTAATTCGTCTACTATTTTTTGAATATCTCCATTTATGATATTTGACAAATCATAAAGTGTCAAACCTATTCTGTGATCTGTAACACGTCCTTGAGGATAATTATAAGTTCTAATCTTTGCACTTCTGTCTCCAGAACTAACCATACTTTTTCGTTTTTCAGAATCAGCAGCCTGTTGTTTTGCTAACTCTAAATCATATAAACGAGAACGTAAAACTTTTAAAGCCTTTTCTAAGTTTTTATGAGATGATTTTTGATCTTGACAGCTTACTATCATTCCAGTTGGTTCGTGATGTAATTTAATTGCCGAATACGTTGTATTTACAGATTGACCACCAGGACCAGTAGATGTTGTACGCTCAATACGGACTTCTGTCATATCCAACTCATAATCAAACTCTTCTGCTTCTGGTAAAACCATTACAGTAGCTGCACTTGTATGCACACGACCTTGAGTTTCTGTTTGAGGTACACGCTGCACTCGATGCACACCAGCTTCAAACTTCATTGTTCCGTAAACATCTTCACCAGATACCTCAAAAATTATTTCCTTAAAACCACCAGAAGTTCCATCACTTGTGCTAACTACATCAACACGCCATCCTTTGTCACTACAATATTTTGAATACATACGGTACAAATCGCCAGCAAAAATACTTGCTTCATCACCGCCAGTTCCTGCTCTAACTTCAACAACAACATTTTTTGCATCGTCAGGATCTTTTGGGATAAGCATAAACCTAATATCTTCTTCGAGTTTATCAATAGATGCCTTTGCTTCATCAAGTTGCATTTTGGCCATCTCTACCATTTCGGCATCAGAACCATCTGCAATAATCTCTTCTGCTTCGGCCATATTGTCTAATGACTCTTTATAAATAACACCTTTATCAACGATTAATTTAAGATCTTTATATTCTTTCATCAGCTTTGTATAACGCTTCTGATCTGATATAATATCTGGTTGTATGATAAGGTCATTAACCTCATCGAATCGTTGTTTAATTATCTGTAATTTCTCTAACATCTATCATCAAAATTGAGGGATAAAAATACGATAAATATTCAATTTTACTTGGTGTTTCTTAACTACATATCAACAACAAAAAATAATTTAAAATTGTCTACGTTATCAAATGTATATGCATCGTCTCCTAGCTATACTTGCATTTTATAAGCCGTTTGTGGTTTGGTCATTAGTTATAACTGCCGTGATTGGATTTTTAAATTCACATCTAGCACCTGCACTAATTATTAAATTATTTCTTACGGTTTTTGCGTGGTATTACGTTCACGAAACCTCTCAGAGAAGAAAATTAACCTTTTACAAGAATTTAGGAATATCTCCGCTAAAGCTATTTTCAATTATATTTATGATTGATTGTATATTGACTATTGTTTTTCTAACTATTTTTAAAGAATTCACATAAAAATAAAACCGCTTATTAATTTATGATATAACAATTACTCTAATGATTTTCGAAATTGACAATGTAGAACTGTACTTTAAAAACAAACGTATTTTAAACGGTATTTACCTAAAAGCAGAAACTGGAAAAGTGACAGGAATTTTAGGCAGAAACGGTTGTGGAAAAACAAGTCTTCTGGATATTGCTTTTGGAAACTTGAAACCAAAGTACAAGCTTGTCAGAATTGATAGCAAACCCGTTTTAAAATCATTATATAAAACAGGATTTGTAAAATACTTGCCTCAATACGATTCTGCTCCAAAGGGTTATAAACTTAATAGGCTTTTTGATTTATTTAAAGTTAATTGGAATGGTTTTACAGAACAGTTCGAAGAGTTTTCCACCTATCATAATCATAAATTTGGTAAGCTCTCTGGCGGCCAACGTCGATTTATTGAAATTTATCTCATTTTGAAAAGTAAAAGTGAAATTGCATTTTTAGACGAACCTTTCAATGATATTTCGCCACTAATGATTGATGGTGTAAAAGCTTTAATTACTGAAGAAAAAGCCAATAAGATAATTATCTTAACCGACCATAAATACGAAGATGTTATTGATATTACGGACGACCTTTATTTTTTAAACAACGGCAGCACAAAATTAATAGATAAGCTTACTGAGCTTGAAGATTATGGGTATCTACCAACTAATTCACTTATTAATTGTACTTTGCTTTTGCAGGACTTCATTGAGGTTAACTACAAATCCTATACCTAAAAGCTGTTTCCATTGTAATTTTGGTCCATCAATTACTATTGTTTCGTTAGTTATCTCGTTTTGTGTGACTGCGGTTTTTATGTCATCATCGTAACGTAAATGAGAACCAAACATCGCGCTAATGTATTTATTTACCTTAAAATCAAAGTTAATTTCCCACTCAATATCAATGTTACCAAATCGATTAAGGTAATCTGTATATAGACGTATCAAGCTATTTACTTTAACGTTTTCAAATATTTCATCTTCAAATTGATTGGTCAACAATATGCCAAACTCTGTTCTTACGCTTTCACCTGATTCCAAAAGGTTTCCATCCATATCAAAAATAGCTGGATTGACACCAAACGCCCCAGAATTTGCTAAACTTTGATCTAAAACAAAAGTGGTTTTTAGTGTAACTGGTGAAGCGTAAAAGGATAGTTTTTCAATATGCCTACCATACTCTAATCCAGTTCCTAAAAACAAATATGCAGGAGCCATGAAACGAGAAATAGGGTCTTCGTCTGGATTATTAAAACCATCAGCAAACTGAGTATTAAAACTGAATCTAGTTGAATAAAACCAATTACTATTCTCACTTTTTTCATACCCGAAATTTGAAATTATTGATATAGCATCTTCCGTTTTTTGAATAGGTTGCGCTTGTTGTTTATTTAATCCATAACGTAATTGCAGTGATGAGTTCCAGAATAGTTTTGCGTTTTTATAATTTGCAGTAGCTTTACCATTAAGGATGGCTGAGATAGAATTTACACCACCGGAATTCCAGTTTGTAAAGGACACTTGATTAAAATACAAACCTAAATCTTCATTAGTTTTCCAACCATAATCTTTGGTTTTATCAATTACAGGATTAATAAATAAATCGCTTGGTTGAGACCACAAATTACAAGAGATAAAACCTAAAAAAAGGAAACTAAAAATTTTAGAAACACTCATACCTATTAATAAGTAAATTTACCGTAAGAACTTTTGATAGTTAACCTTTTAGTTTCTGAAGCTTTGACACGACCAATAATTTGTGCATCTACATTGAATGATTTTGAAATAGCTATTATATCTTCGGCAACTTCTGGCTTAACATATAATTCCATACGATGACCACAGTTAAATACTTGGTACATTTCTTTCCAATCAGTCTTTGATTGTTCTTGTATAAGTTTAAATAATGGAGGAATCGGGAACATATTGTCTTTGACAATATGCAAATTATCTATAAAGTGTAAAATTTTTGTTTGTGCACCACCACTACAATGAACCATACCGTGAATACTATCACTTTTATACTTGTTCAAAATTGCTTTTATGATTGGTGCGTATGTCCGTGTTGGCGATAGCACCAATTTACCTGCATCAATTGGTGAATCTTCTACAGAATCAGTTAATTTTGTTTGTCCTGAATACACTAAATCTTCTGGTACAGCGGCATCGAAACTTTCAGGATACTTTTTTACTAAATATTTATGAAATACATCATGACGCGCAGAGGTTAAGCCATTACTTCCCATACCACCGTTGTATTCTGTCTCGTAGGATGCTTGACCAAAGGACTCTAAACCAACGATTACGTCACCTTCAGAAATATTAGCATTATCAATTACATCACTACGTTTCATTCTAGCAGTAACTGTAGAATCTACAATTATTGTACGTACTAAATCTCCAACATCTGCAGTTTCGCCTCCGGTAGAATGAATAGTAACTCCAAAGGATTTTAAATCTTCAATCAATTCTTCAGTACCATTAATAATTGCAGAAATAACTTCACCTGTTATTAAGTTTTTATTTCTTCCTATCGTAGAAGATAGCATAATATTATCTGTAGCTCCTACGCATAGTAAGTCGTCGATATTCATAATCAACGCATCTTGAGCTATACCTTTCCATACAGAAACATCTCCTGTTTCTTTCCAGTACATATAAGCCAAAGAAGATTTTGTACCCGCACCATCTGCATGCATTATTAAACAGTAGTCATCATCATTTGTTAAATAATCAGGCACTATTTTGCAAAATGCTTTTGGAAATAAACCTTTATCTATATTCTTAATAGCGTTATGTACGTCTTCCTTAGAGGCTGAAACGCCACGTTGGGCATATCGTTTACTGATGTCTTGGCTCATTATTAATTTTATTTACCACAAAAATAATTTAATAAATGTCTATATCTAATTACTGGAACAAAAAAAGCATTCAAAAATAATTGAATGCTTTTTTTGTATTTCAAATTGTTTATTATTCAAAGTCTGGCATGCGTGCATCTTCAGCAAATATGAGTCTCGCAAAACCAACATCGACTGGTGAAGTATCTGTTATTAAGATATTTTTCTGAGAAACACCATCATTTGATGTATTCGTAAAAATTATTTCGGCCTCGTTAGGTGTAAAGCGACAATCAAAATCATTAGTTCCTGCTATTTTAGTATCAGAGAGATCGTTAGTTATAACTGTTGCTCTTTCGTAAGTAAAAATCCTCGAATCTAATTGCCTGTAATTAGGACTTTCAAATCCGGAAACATCGTGCCAGTATAATATAAATTGATTGTCTATAGAAATATCTAATCCTCCAGCAGCTCCAGAAACTCCAGATAATACAGTATCTAATACAGTGCCTGAGCTATCAATAGTAAATATTGAAACATTATAACCATTGACATCATTCGTTTTTAAAGCAATTATAGATTCGTCTGCACTTATAGAAACTTCTGTAATAAAACTTCCATCTGAAGTTTGATAGATTTCTTGTAAACCTGTACCATCAACATTAATGCTATATAATCTATCAAAATTAGGATAGATTAGTTGTCCGCCATTTTGCGTCCAAGAAAAGTCTACTTCATTTAGGTTAAAAGCATTTACAGGTACTTGTGAGGTAATTTGTTGTTTATTAGAACCATCCTTATCCATAATAAAAATGTGAGTCTCTGAACCTGCGTTAGACAAAAATGCTATTTTATCTGCAGCTGTATTTTGTCGTGGTCTATAACTATTAATACTAGATGATGTTAAAAATAAGTCATTTCCTAAATCGTCAGTTGAAAAAATAACATTATTACCATCAATTTCTCTAACTAACACGTGTCTGTTATCTGGAGCCTCTATAGTTTCAAAAACACTAACTTCACTTTGAATAACCTCTTCATTAATATTGTCTTTTGCTCCTACTTGCCAGAAATACTTCAGCCCAAATCTTAAACCAGATATATCTACCATTGTATCGTTTACTATTGAAAATGACAGGATTTCCTCATCAAAATTATTTCTCAACTCTATTGAGTATGTAATCTCATCTTCATCTGGGTCACTACCTATCCAGACCAAAGTTGTATTTAACTCAACATCGATAGCATTATCAGATGGTGTTACTAATATTGGTGTATTTGGAGGTCTATTATTAGCAGTCTCAACATCTAACTCAAAAACAACATTTACAGTTCCGTCTGAAGTAATTTCAGCAGCTTCAAACGCAGATAAAAAACCATCTAACTCTGCTTGAACTGAATATTGGTCTACCGGTATTTCTTCAATTATAAATTCCCCGTTTTCGTCTGTAAATACTGTACTAGAGTTTGGATTTGTAGAGATTTTAACATTCTCTAAAGGAGTATTAGTACCATTAGTTACCACTATACCTGTTAATGTTCCTTTTTCAAAATCGCTTATGGCGTCTTCGCTACAACTATAAAGAATTACAGCCACGCACATTACAATTGTATACTTAACATACCTCGTGATATTCTTCATATTAGTTTTCATTATTTTTTTTAGTTTCTTTCTGTGATTTCTTATTCGCTTTTCTAAGATTTTTTAACTTTTTGCGATCTTCTTTTTCAGCAGCTTTCATTTCGTCTTCAGCAGTTTTACCAAAGTTTCTTTGGCTTTCTATGTTAGAGTCTCTTAGTATTTTTAGCTCTTTCTCCTTGAGTCTTCTTAACTCTCGTTCTCTTGTACCTTCATATTTAGGTGGATTTAGATAAAAATTTAGTCCTAATCCAAATCTGTAATAAAAGTCATCTCTTTTTCCACTAATTACACCATCTACCTCGTCACTAAATGTTATGTTGTGCTCACCAAATATATTAATACCTAGCTTATCAGAAAGCATATATTCTAATCCTAAACCATATTGAAACTTTAAATCGATTTCTGATAAATCATTTCTACCGTTAGCTCCAAATCCGGAATAAATAAATGGCGTTAAATTATCATAGGGTAAAATTGTAAACTCAGCATTAAAATCTAAGGATGTAAATGATTCATCTAAGAAACCTTCATTTCTTAAGTTAAACTGATTTAAAGAAGTATTAATATTAAGAAATGGCATGAGGTATCTTTTGTAACCAACACGGCCAAAGATTTCCGGCCTTGGGTTAGGTAAATCACCATCTATTATACTTGTTCCTGCAGCAATGTTTACTACAGACTTTCCTCTTCTGTCTCTATACAGTCTTTCGTTAAGCTTCGTAGTTCTTGCCAAACTTTTTTCTTCGTAATAATCTTTTAATAAAGCATTAACCTGATTCTCATCGTTATTTTTTGGAGACCAAAGCTTATCTGAAATACCTTCAATCACCAACGAATGTACTGCTTTCTCAATGGCTTCTGTTACTGCTAATTGTATTGGCTCGTTGCGAGTAAATCCAGTTTCAGCTTCTAATAATCTTTGAAAGCTTACAAATCTGAAATAATTTGCATCCAATGCTTGAGACAAAATTGTTTTTGAAACATATACTGTTTTTAAAATTTCTCCCGTTGAAGTAGATACAGCTCTTAAATATATAGTAACTCTGTCTTGTCTATATTTTGTTGAGCCACCAATACCAAAATATCGAGCACCAATACCACCTGTTATGGTGTTAGTATCGTAAGAGACTATTCCTCCTTCTAATAGAATTCCTGCAAATAATAGAGGTCGTAATCGCTCTGGTGTAGTTCCGTTTACTTGAGCATATTCATCACGAGTAGACTTAATGATTTGTCTTTCATTAAGAAGGTTACTTAAATTCTCTCTTTCTGTTGCTACAAACCATTTAGAATCCTCTAGTGCTTTTAATAAAATTGATGTTGAGCCTTGTGTTACAGCAGTACTGAATGTACTACCATTTTCTGTAGGCTTAAACTGTCCTGTTTGGTCTCTAAAATTATAGACACCAACTACAACAGGCTGCTGTGGCTCAGGTAAAGTAGATAACAATTTACTTACTCTAGTGTCTTCTCCTAAGCGAGCAATCTCCTCAGTTACAGGCTGATTAAAGTAAGTACCACAACTAAATATAAATATCATTGAAAACAACGATATATATAATTTACAATTTTTCATAGGTTTGGTCTAGTAAATATTAGGGTTAGTTGCCTCCACCAGGAATAACAACTTGAGTTTGGTCTCCGTTATTAGTATCTAAAATATCAATAACTAGCCCTTCTGTAGATTCGAAAATTTCAACAACCAAGGAACCAAATGAAAACGTCCCTGGAGCTAATTGCCCATCATCTCCAAATTGTTGACTAAATAACGATCTAGATATTTGATTTAACAATTGGTTATTAAGATTCTGACTAAAACGCTCAAGCTCGCTTTGTTGTTGATTCCTTGTTTCTTCGTTTGGGTCTGTAAAGGAATTCTGTGCTTGGGCACTTTGTAATAAAAATTGGTAATTAAAGGTATCACCACCAAAAAAAGGATTTACTGCGCGGTAAACAAATTGTTGTGAGTAACTATTTTGGATAGAAAAACCACCTATAAAACAAGCGATTAACAGTATTTTTTTCATAATGATGTTATTAGTTAGTATTGTTTAATATAATTTTTTTGACGCTCCAAAATAGTAAAATATTTTGAAACATTTTCTATGGCTATTGCTGTCTGCTGTTTAATATAATCTCTTTTGGGTTGGGTGAAAAATTTATGTACTAATTTATCACCAACACTAATTTCCATAATTGTACTTCTACCAAAACTAAATTGCTCAACAATTTTTACAACTTCTTTACCATTTATTCCTTTTAACCTATAAGCTGAATAAAACTCGACATAAAAATCTCGACCCGGTTTTGTTTTTGTGTTTTCTGTAACCAAACCTCTTAATCCAATGTAATCATTTTTTTTGTTAGATTTAGTTGAAGAATTATCATTTTCGTCATCATTTAATAAAACGCGCCGATCTTTTGCAACTAACTTATTTTCTGAATCAAAAACTAGTATTACGGCGGTAATCTTGTCCTTCGTATTTGGATTAATACTCACTTCTTCTAATGTTATCTTTTCATTAGGCTTCAAAACAAAACGCTTAGATTTTTCAGCTTTAAGAACATCTCCTGTTTGGAAATTCTTTCTATAGATAAACATTTGGTATCTTAAACTTTTAATAAGGTCTGTTTTACTGGAAACAGTTCCCATAATGCCTAATAATTCTGAAACATTTTTTGTTTCAATTTTTGCTATGATTTCTCTATTTGTTTCTTGAGATATGGCACTGATATTATATAAGAAAGAAAGAAAGAAAAATATGTACTTGGTTATTTTCAAAACCTGTAATTTTGGTAGAGTTAGAAACTACGAATAATTAAGGTCTGATTATTTCCGGTGATTCGGAATGAGAGATTTTCCGTTAAACTATTTGTCCCAAACTTCTCGAAACGTAAATTATTTCCGTTTTGTAAAACTTGGAGTGATGAGTTACTTACATTACCAAAAGAGAAATTAGTTATAGCATTATCATTTCCATTTTGTATGAGACGTTCTGTAGTTTGAAGAATAGAATTACTACTTTTTATTGTATTTCTGTCACCTATTTGTATGTACTCAAGACTAGAATTAGCTGAATTTGTTTGTGAAACAGCTATATTACTATCACCTATTTGATTAATGACCACGATATTTCTATCACCTATATTTGTATTTGATTGTCTTCTTTGAATTGCCTCAACTTGATTTAGTAGAAGATAGTTTGAAGTAGATTGTTTGAAATTATATATTTCAGAAACACGTTTTGTTTTACTATTATCTGTTTCAGTCTTATCTTGAGACAACACATAAGATGGTAATAAGCAAAATATCATAAGGAATATTAAGTGTCTCATTCTTTTTTGTTTATTTTTATTTAAATATAAACAAAAGAAAGGAGATTATACTCTCCTTTCTTCTGTTTTTGAAGATATTGTTGTCTTTTAAAAGGATAACATTATCTAAAAAATTATACCTAATTAATTGTTATAATTAGTTAGACTGTAATGTAAATGCAGTATTTGATACACCAGTTTGTCTGATGATGCTAGAATGGAATTCTCCCATTTGAGCAACTCGTGCATAGTTAGCATCTCCTCTTTGTCTTACAAAACTACCGTTTAAGAAACCATTTTGCATAGATAATACACCGTTAAAATCACCTCTTTGTAATACATCAGAAGAGTTAGCCTCACCTATTTGTAAGTTGTTAGAAGAGTTATTATCACCACGTTGTACTGTTAATGCCCAGTTATCTACACCTTCTTGGCCTTGACCACTTTGGTTGTTATCACCTTTTTGGTCAGCGTCAGCAGTGTTAAAAGCACCTAATTGTAATTGTAAAGCATCGTTCCCATTACCATCTTGAAGAACATCAGCATCATTCATGAAACCTTCTTGGTCTTGAGTTGAAACGTTACCGTTACCATATTGTGATGTCAATGCATTATTTGCAACTATAGATTGGGTTTGAGTAGTTGTGTTACCGTTACCTTGAGAAAGATTACCAGCATAGTTATCATCACCAGCCTGCGTTTGTGTAGAAACATTGTCGTTTCCAAATTGGAATGACTCAGCAGTGTTAAAAGCACCATCTTGGTCTTGTGTAGCACTATTACGGTTTCCTACTTGCCATACATCTCCGTAATTACCAGGACCTCTTTGGTTTTGGTCAGAAGCATTACGGTTACCTTGTTGTGTAGACCATGCAAAATTACCTGTAGCCATATTACTACCTGTACTTTGATCTTGTACAGCATCATTACCATTACCATACTGTTCTACAATAGCAGTATTGTTATCGTAACGTTGCTTTTGGTAAGAATCATTTCTGTCACCTATTTGCTCAACAGTAGCACTGTTAAACTCAGCCCAACCAACACCTTGATCAATTTCAGCGTCATTTCTAACACCATCTTGGAAAACATCAGCAAAGTTAAAATCGCCGTCTTGTTTTACAGTAGATCTGTTTTTTGTACCTTCTTGTAAAACAAAAGTAAGATTTCCAACTCCTCCTAGTGGATTCATTTTACCATCTTGTGTAACTTTAGATTTGTTCTCATCTCCGAATTGAGCAACATAAGCTTCGTTACCAACACCATCTTGGTCAGTATTACTTTTGTTACCCTGAGCAAGAGAAACTCCTCCGCACAATAATAATGCCGCAGCACCTAATACATAATTTTTCATAATTTTTAATTTAATGGATTATTTAATTAATTTTTAATATTCGTCATAATAACTAAAATGCAAAAGCGCTTTTAATCAATATGATTTTCTGACTCATTCATTAAGAATGAAATATTTTACAAATAGTGATGGCTAACCAAAAATATTTACATTAAAAATTTTAATGTTTAACCATAACTATTAATTAATAATTATTGCTTCATTTTTTTCAAAATGAAAATATTTTTTGGGGGAAGGGATTTATTGGAAAGATGTGTAAAATTTAAATCTTAGCCAATGGATTTATTAATAGCTTTTTTTGTGTCTATTATTTAACAATAAACAACATTACAAATCTAGCTTATAATATTTAAAGTAAAAAAGTAGATAAACGAGTATTTATAGTTTTTCATCGAAAAGTGCAAAATACATGCATTATTCTCAAAAAAAAAAGTCTTGAAGACACATATTTTAGGAAATCATTAAATTAATGTATTAATTACGTAAACACTACATAACCAGTAAGTTTAGGTAAAATCTTACACCAAGTCCAATTATAAGTTAAAAGCATTACAGTTATAATTAAGCGATTTAATATTAACTACTAATTCTACATTTTAGAAGCAAAAAATTATAATTAAAAAAGTGATATGCCACTTCTAGTGAGAATTTCATAAAAACAACCAGACACTCACAATTTATTATTACAAAAGTTAAAAAAAAATTATATTTGATCTTTCGTAAATTTAACACAACACAAAATGAGCAAATCCAAGTTAGAGTACATTTGGTTAGATGGTTACAAACCAACACAAAACATGAGAAGTAAAACTAAAGTTGAAGAAGACTTTAGTGGAAAACTTGAAGATTGTCCTGTTTGGTCTTTTGATGGATCGTCAACAAAACAAGCCGAAGGTGGATCTTCTGATTGTTTATTAAAACCAGTAGCAATCTATCCTGATCCAGCAAGAGATAACGGATATTTAGTAATGACTGAAGTTTTAAATGCAGATGGAACTCCGCATGAATCAAACGGCCGTGCTACAATTGACGACGATGACAACGACTTCTGGTTCGGTTTTGAGCAAGAATACTTTATAATGGATAAAGATACGCAGTTACCACTTGGTTTTCCAATTGGTGGTTATCCAGGACCTCAAGGTATGTATTATTGTTCTGTTGGTGGAAGAAATACTCATGGTAGAGATTTTGTAGAAGAACATGCAGATTTATGTATTGCAGCGGGTCTTAACTTTGAAGGCATAAATCAAGAAGTTGCTTCTGGTCAGTGGGAATATCAATTATTTGCTAAAGGCGCAAAAAAAGCAGGTGATGAAATTTGGGTTTCACGTTATTTACTAGATAGACTCACTGAACAATATGGGTATTACATAGAGTACCACCCAAAACCTGTAAAAGGAGATTGGAATGGTTCTGGTATGCACGCAAATTTCTCAAATACGACATTAAGAACTTGCGGTTCTCAAGAAACTTATGAGAAAATATGTGAAGCATTTAGACCAGTTGTTAAAGAACATATGGCTGTTTACGGAGAGTTTAACGATGAGCGTTTAACTGGATTACATGAAACAGCTCACGTTGATGACTTTTCTTATGGTATTTCTGATAGAGGAGCTTCAATTAGAATTCCAATAATTACTGTAGAAAAAGGTTGGAAAGGCTGGTTAGAAGATCGTCGACCAGCTTCTAATGGCGACCCTTATAAAATTGCAGGTCGTATTATAAAAACTGTAAAATCAGCAGACATTTCTTAAATAATCTTATATAAATAAAAAAGCGACTCAAAATTGAGTCGCTTTTTTATTTATATATTTGAGCCTATTATTCAAAATAACTAATGTTTAAATTATGGGGAATTTATACAAAATAGTTTTAGTTTCTTTTTTATTTTTCAGCTTTCAAAACACTAATGCTCAGGACGAATATAATCCTTGGGCTATAAGTGTCGGATTCAATGCTGTAGATTACTTTCCTGTTGGTCAACCAGATCCACAAGGTGATTTATTTGATGAATTTTTTAATGTTAACGACCACTGGAATATTTTTCCTATGCTCACAAAGATTGAAGTATCTAAATACTGGAAGAATCGAATTTCATTTTCTGCTTCAGCTTCTTTTAACAGAATCAAAAAATTTGGCACCAACATAAATCCATCATCCGGTAAGGAAGAAAATAACATCGTTGATAATCTAGCATATTACGCTTTAGACGGCTCAATAAATTATAGTTTTACAGACGCTACAATTAACAATTTAGAACCATATATCGGTGCAGGTGGTGGTTATACATGGCTAAACTCAATTGGTTCTGGAACATTAAATGGTTCTTTAGGATTACGCTATTGGTTTAGCGAAAAAGTTGCTTTTAATCTTCAAAGTACGTATAAACATGTTTTTGAAGTATATGGATTTAGACATTTTCAGCATACAGCTTCGGTTGTTTATAAATTTGGCGGGAAAAAAGATACCGATCGTGATGGGATTAGTGATGATATAGACGCTTGTCCTGAAAAACCAGGTCTGCTAAAATATAATGGTTGTCCTGATACAGACGAAGATGGCATTAGTGACCCTAATGATAATTGTCCAAAAACACCTGGATTAGAAGCATTAAATGGTTGTCCTGATGCTGATAACGACGGTATTACCGACAGAAATGACAAGTGTCCAAATACAGCGGGTCTAGCGGCTCTAAATGGCTGTCCTGATGCTGATAATGATGGCATTACAGACCAACAGGATAAATGTCCTGAAATAGCTGGACCTTTTAAAAATTACGGTTGTCCTTGGCCAGATACAGATGGAGACGGTGTACCAGATAAAGATGACAAGTGCCCAACTGAAACCGGCACTTTAGCTAATGGTGGTTGTAAAGAATTTACAAGAGAAGAAGAAAATCTAATCAATCAATACGCTAGAGTTATCCTTTTCAATCCTGGCAGAACAGATATTAAAGAAGAATCAAAAAATATATTGCAAGATATTATAACCATAATGAAAAATAACTCTACTGCAAGATTTTACATCAATGGATACACTGATAGCGTTGGTCCAGCTTCACAAAATCTAAAATTATCAGAAGAGCGTGCAATTGCAGTTAAAAATTACTTGGTTATAAACGGAATTAATCCAAACAGATTAAGATCTCAAGGCTTTGGAGAAGAAAACCCAATAGCAACTAATATGGTTATTGAAGGTAGACGAAAGAATAGACGTGTAGAAATTATATTAGCTAAATAAATACTATAACCAGAACAAAAAAAGAGCAACAAAAAAGTTGCTCTTTTTTTGTTCTGGTTAACTAAACGCTAAGCCTATAAAAATGAGATAAGCTACAAATAGTAAAAGACCTTTTTTACGACCTATTGAAAAACGTTTTCCTAAAAAAACTAAAGGAATCAAAACAGCAGCAAAGCCAATCATCCAAAAGATATTTGTAGATAGTATTTTTGGTGACTCCACGGCTATCGGTTTAATCATTGCTGTTAAACCTAATACTGAAGCTATATTAAATATGTTAGAACCTATTAGATTACCTAAAGATATAGCTTTCTCCTTTTTTAATGCGGCAATTACTGAGGCAGCCAATTCTGGCACACTTGTACCAATAGCAATTACTGTAACAGATATTGCATAATCACTAATACCAACAGCTTGAGCTAAGCCTTTAGCACCATCAACCAACCATTCAGAACCATAGTATAGTCCTGCAGCTCCAATAATAAGCCATATTCCTATTTTAAAATTTGAAACTACTGCTAAACTTTCATCTATATCTTCAGCTATAATACTTGCTTTTGTTTTCTTTCTAGAATCTCTGATAAGTAAAATCAAAAACATAACTAATACCGTAAATAAAATCGCACCCTCAACTGCTGAAAGTAGGTTATCATTACTCAGAAAAAAATATAAAGCAAATGACATAAACATAAGCATAGGCCAGTTAAGCTTATAAAATTCTCTATCAACTATTAAAGGTGATATAATTGCAGTAATTCCTAATACTAAACCGATGTTTGCAATATTAGAGCCTATTACATTACCTAAAGCGATATCACTTACACCATCTAAAGCGGCTTGTAAACTAACTAATAACTCAGGTGCCGATGTCGCAAAGGAGACAACCGTCATACCTATAACAAGCTTTGAAAGTTTTAATTTAAATGAGAGCCCAACCGATGCTCTTACCAAAAACTCACCTCCTACTACAAGTAAAACTAATCCTAAGATTATGAGTAATACATTCATTTATATTCAATTTTTTGCGAAGATAGTATTTCCTTTTCAACTATATCTTCTATTCTTTTTGAAAGGATAAAAACTAAATTTTTCGTTAAATAACTACAAAAATAGTTTAATAACTATAAAAATAGTTATATTTGAAATCTATTCATTATCTAAAAAAACAAACAATGCAAAAGCTTACTAATAAAGAAGAAGAAATCATGCACATCTTATGGCAACTTAAAAAGTCTTTTGTAAAAGATGTTTTAGCAGAAATAAAAACTGACAAACCACATTATAATACATTATCGACAATCATAAGACATCTTGAAGAAAAAGGATATGTTGCTTATAATGCTTACGGAAAAACGCATCAATACTACCCTATTATAAGTAAAGAAGATTATAAATCTAAATTTATGAATACTGCAATTGCCAACTACTTTAACAGCTCTTATAAAAACATGGTATCCTTTTTTGCAAAAGAAGAAAAGATTAGTGTAGATGAGCTTAAAGAAATTATTGACCTCATAGAAAAAAAGAAGTAACATGGAATACTTAATCAAAGTAAGTGCACTTATTGTATTACTCTATTTAGGTTATACGATTTTTCTAAAAAAGGAAACTTTCTTTAGCCATAATCGTTGGTTTTTACTTTTAGGATTAGTGGCTGCATTGATTTTACCTTTAATCGTGATACCTATATATATTTCTGTTGAGCCTATCTCTATTTCTGAAACACCTATGAATTTTATTATAGATAACTCTACAGGCATAGTTCAAGAAACACCTTTTGATTGGTCACAACTACTAAAATTAATTTATGTTATTGGTGTTATAATTTGTTTGACACAATTTGTATTGCAATTTGGTTCACTTTTAATTTTATTATTAAACAATACTAAAAACAAAGATGGCATTTACACATACGTTATTGTAAAAAATAGAATATCTCCTTTTTCATTTTTTAAATGGATAGTATATAACCCAAATCTATTTTCTAATGAAGAATTGCAACTTATTATAAATCACGAAAAAGTGCATGTACGCCAATGGCACTCATTAGATATAATTGTTTCTAGACTAGCCTGTGTATTCTTTTGGTTTAATCCGTTAATATGGTTTTACCATAAAGATATTCAACAAAATCTTGAATATATCGCTGACGAAAATGCACAGCGTAATTCTGACTCAGAGAAAAATTATCAACACTTGTTACTTAAAACTAGTGTTGGTAACAACAACAGCAATCTTACATCAAATTTTTATAATTCATTAATCAAAAAACGAATCGTTATGTTACAAAAAAGCCGATCAAAATCAGTTAATCGCTGGAAATCGATATTTATTTTACCTCTTTTTACCATTTTTCTAATGAGCTTTAATACTGAAGAAGTTTTCATAGAAGCTGAAAAACCTTTAGTAGAAAATGCAATAAGTGAAAACACACCAGATTTTAAAAACCTAAAGCTTATCGAAATCATTTTTTCAAAGGATACTTCTAACGAAGAGATTAAAAGGTTAAAAGCCGAATTAAAGGCTCAAGACATAGATATGATAATCAAAAACATCAAAAGAAATAAAAAGGAAGAAATTATAAAAATTAATATTTCATTTGAGTCTAAAAATAGCTCAACAAATTACAGTGTTAGTGATAACAATGCGATAGCTCCTTTTTATTTCAAACTAGATGACAATAATAACATGAGTGTTGGTGCTTTTAAGAATGAAATCATTGAAGTTGAAGAGCAAGAAATTATTGAAGTCATTGAGGAACCACAAGTCATTGAGGAACCACAAGTCATTGAAGAAATAATAGAAGTCATCGAAGAAGAAGAAGGAAACAAAAGGAAAACCAAAACCTTTGTAATACGTCAAAATGGTAATACTACTAAAATAACTGGAGATACAATTCATATTATCGAAAGTAACCCAAAGACCAAAGGAAAATATATTTTTAGAACAAAAGATTCTATTGTAGTTGGAAAACCAAACACTGCTTACACATTTAAGTCTAATGGTAATGCAAAGGTTAGTTCAAATAGCTTTACAATAAAGACGGACTCTATTAATTACAAAAACACCATCAGATTCAGAAATTCTAAAGGTAAGAACCCTATTTATATCGTAAACGGTAAAGTAGCTTCTAAAAAAGATTTGAAAAAAATGAATCCAAATAAAATTGCTGAAGTCAATGTAATAAAAGGTGATAAAGCTACTACCTTATATGGTAAAAATGCAAAAGATGGAGTAATAGAAATAAAGACTAAAGGGAAAGCGAGTAAAAAGAAGAACCCATGGCAAATCTCCAAAATTGAAGCCACTGATGTTTTTAAAACTTCAACAAAAGAAGAGCTAAAAAAGTTCCTAAGTACAGCGAACAAACCTTTAATTGCTATTAATGGAGATATTTTAGAAAATATAGATGTTAAAGATTTAGATTATTCGATTATTAAATCTATTTCTATCGTTGACGATAAAACAGCTACAGAAATATATGGCAATCAAGGAAAAAATGGCATAGTAGTCATAACTACTAATGAAGCAAAAAACAGATTTGAAAGATTAACACAAAACAACGAAGACTATAATGTACAAGTTGGTTCTATTAGATTTGTAGATGATAACAAGGACAATAAAATGGTTTTACATTTTATTACTAAAAACACTCCGAACAACTTAATGGAAACTCATAAAAAAGACCTTGCCGCTAATGGGATTACTGTAAAATATTCAAAATTAAAGCGCAACAAAGAAGGTGAAATTATACGACTCAAAGTATCGGTTAAGGATGAGGACGGAAATTCGAGTGTAGGTTCTTTTAATAACGCAAATGGCATACCTACGATTAATTTCGGAAAATATGGTGATGATTTGGTGGTAAGTTCTAAACCGCTTTAACTTTAAATAAAAAAAGCCTGAACATTTGTTCAGGCTTTTTTTATTTATTTGATTACTAATCTTTTTGTCTCTATTAAACTACCATCAGTAAATCTCAAAAGATAGACACCCGAAGCTAAATCTATATTAACAGTATTGGAAGTGTTTGGTTTTAAAGTTTCAACTTTTCGACCTTCAATAGACAAAACTTCAATTATCGTCAAAGATGTTATACCTTCAAATTTCAAACTATTTTTTGCTGGGTTAGGAAAGAAAGTAAAACGATTTAACTCCTTATTATCTGTACTTAAAGCTCCATTATATATCATTCCTACTTTATCTCCCCAAATGTAGTCAACCAAATCTGGTAAGTCAATAAACGGATTTCTATTACGTTGCCACTCAAAGACAATATTATTTCTATTCATTTCAAAATCATCAGGAGCATCATCTTCGTGCCATTGTAAAAGTGTTGCTAAATCGCCCAATTCTCCTGTACGAGGAAAAGGTAATTCTGGAAAACCATTCACTAAAGACAAACCGTTATACCTTAGCTCCATATACATGGTAGTTCTAGCAACATCACCTCTAAAACTTGTAGATACTGACATATCGCTTTTTATAGCGCCATTATATTCCTCATCTCCAAAATTATTACTGTAGTTTCTATTATTTCTACGGCTATTTTCTGGTCCATCAGCAACTCTTAAGGCGTGTGCATCAGAATAGCCATGCCTTAAAGAATCAGCATTTGTATTTAAAAATCCAAAATTCATTTCAGTTGGTACCTCATCATAATCTTCCCATTCATCAAAATCGCCTCTGGATCTAGGAAAAGTATGTTCTCTGTTCCATTTTCCTGTACTACTACCTGTATTTTGACGGTCTAGTTTAGCTCTTGTCTGTTCCGTGTATAACATCCAGACTTCATTACTATTTGATGGATTTTGGTCTGCATCTTCCAAAATATTATAGACTGTTGCATAACTATAGTTTCTAACAACACCTTCTTCTGCAATAATTGCTGTAATAGCATCTCGTAATTGCTGACCAGACTTGCCGTTTAAACTACTGTAATAATCTGCAGGTTGTGTACTCGTTACCTGATCGTAAGTTGGATTTAATGGTGATCCCCAAGCTGCCATTGTAAAATCGTTATCTACGACTCTTACCAATATAAAATTGTTTCCTGCAACTGGTGGATTAGTCACTGTTGTGGGCTGAAACTCTTCTTCTAAATTCTGAATTTCGATAATAAGTTCCTCATCTCCTTCATCTAAAACGTCATCTAACAGCACAATAAACGTAGTTGCAGTTTGCTCACCTGCTAGAAACGTAATATTTGTAGAACCCGAAAAATCTCCTGTTGTAAAACCATCATTATCCAATGTAATATTAAATGTTGTGGTCTCCGAAACTGGCAACTCTGAAGTGAAAGTTATCGTAAAATTATCACCTTCTTCATAAGCAGTTTCATCAACAGATACTGATATAGGATTAAGTATTACGCCACTACCTTCATTAATCTGTCTTGGCGATGGTAAACCCACAGAATAGGTTCCATCATTATTTCGCTTAATTGAATTTGTGTTATTACCTGAACCTTCATTAATTTGCTGTAAACTTGAAAATCTTGGATCTGCTCTAAACGTATTTAATAAAACTGTATCATCCGCATCAGAAGTATCATAAACAATCACATCCATTAAATTATTGATGGTCGCTGGTGTTAAATTTGGAAAATCATCTGGCGTTCCTGTATAAATAGCAACAGCATCTGCTCCATTTTGTATTACACTTACAGGAATAATAATTTGAGGGTACGGCGAAACAGATGTACTACCAATTAATAAAATACCGTTGCCATCGGTTTTTTGCCCATCTAAATCAATGACTAGGTAACTAGAATCGTTACCACTATTAGAACCATTAAAAAAAACTAAAACTCGGTTAGATATAACCTGATTTGGCATAGCTGATTTTATTTCGATAAACTCCAGATTGTCTGTTCCAGGTGTATCGCAATCTAGTTCATTAATTACCAAATCTTGAGATGAAGCTAATGCCGATAAAAACAACAACACAAAAAGGGGAAAATTTCGCATATTACTATTCTTTTAATTTTTGCAAATATACACTTAATACTCGCTCATAAACGTTAAATAATAATCGCCAAAACTTTTAGAAAAAACGGAGTCGCATTAATTACATGTTTTGCAAAAATTATTTTGAAAAAAAGATAGAATACTTAAAAACACCTCTTTTAAAGTAAAAATTTCCCTTGGTTTTCAAAAACCACTACAAAAACACCCTACAATTATTACATATATTAATTAAAATTAAACTTTTTTGTTACATATTATAATTTAAATTAAGAATACAATGTTTAAATATGAAACTTAATTCATTTTTATAGTTATAAATACATATTCAAATTCATAGATATATTAAAAAGTATTTGGTAGAAGGTAATTAGCCTATATATATTGAAAACTCAATCAAGAAATTATAGTAAAATATTAACCTTTAAAACCTCTAAAACATGCTAACTATTGTAAAAGTAATTGTAGAAATCATTTTCTCAATTTAAAAACCAAACCAACCAATTAAATTCAATCAATCAAAAAAACTTAGCCAAAAGCTAAGTTTTCTTTTTTTAGATATATTTGAAAACTGAAATTATTATGAAGAAAACAGTTTTTAAATTTTTAGCTAAAGTCAACAAAGTAGTATTACCATCTTATACTAAGAGAAGACTTGACCTTACAAAAGCAACAAAATTACAATTGGCAATTTTTGGTTGGCGATTGTATGTTACTAAAAATGCTTTGGATTAATGAAATAAAAAAAGCAAACTATAATATAGTTTGCTTTAAATCAGTGACCTCGACAGGATTCAAACCTGTAACCTCTTGAGCCGTAATCAAGTGCGCTATTCAGTTGCGCCACGAGGCCTTTTTTTAATTGGGTGCAAATATAATACAATATTTAAAAACCCACCAAACAATTTATTCCAAAAATCGAAATGTTTATTTTTGAAACATGATTTCAAAGAACACTCTTCAACCTTTTGGCTACTTATTTGATTCTGAATTAATAACAAAAATCTCAGAAGTAGCTCGCTTGGTATCATTTAAAAAAAATGATATCATCATAGATATAGGACAAAGCTTAGAACATATTCCCTTATTAATTAACGGAAATATTAAGGTATTGCGAGAAGACAAAAATGGCGAGGAACTATTACTTTATGTTCTCGAATCTGGTGATACTTGCGCCATGTCACTAACGTGTTGTATGGCAAAATCCGCAAGCAAAATTAGAGCAGTAGCAGATGAAGACACTAGTGTTATAATGATACCTATATCATACATGCAACTATGGTTTAACACTAATCAAAGTTGGAGAAATTTTATTTTAGAAAGTTATCAAGAACGTTTTGATGAAATGCTAGAAACTATTGATTCTATTGCATTTCTTAAAATGGATGCGCGATTGTATAAATACCTGACTGACAAAGTAAAACTGACCGCTTCAACCACATTAAATATTACACATCAAGAAATATCCGAAGATTTACACACCTCTAGAGTTGTAATTTCTAGACTTCTAAAACAAATTGAAAACGAAAAGAAAATAAAACTTGGACGGCATAAAATTGAAATACTTAAGTTTTAGTAACTTTTGTAACATTAACTAAGCTTCAGAATTATATTTTTGCTTAAAAATTATATTCATGGAATACCTTTTACAACCTTGGCCTTGGTATATATCAGGACCACTTATCGCTCTAATAATGTTTACACTTCTGTATTTCGGAAGAACTTTTGGAATGTCCTCTAATCTTAGAACACTATGTGCCATTGGTGGTGCAGGTAAAAAAGTCACCTTTTTTAAGTTTGATTGGAAAGCGCAACGCTGGAACTTAATTGTTGTTCTTGGGGCAATTTTTGGTGGATTTATTGCACATTATTTTTTATCAAATCCAACTGATATTAATTTAAGCCAAGAAACTATTGCAGACTTGACTGCCTTAGGATTTAATGATGCTGGCAAAACACTTTTACCTCCAGAATTATTTAGTTGGGAAAATATTTTTACAGTAAAAGGAATGCTTATCCTAATTATTGGTGGTTTTCTTGTTGGCTTCGGAACACGTTATGCTGGTGGTTGTACTTCTGGCCATGCAATTACTGGTTTGAGTAGTTTACAATTACCGTCTTTAATCGCAGTAATTGGCTTTTTTATTGGCGGTTTAATTATGATTCATCTTATTTATCCAATCCTATTTTAATTATGAGTAAGTATATAAAATTCTTTATAGTAGGTATCATTTTTGGAATTGTTTTGGTAAAATCCGAGGCTGTTTCATGGTATAGGATTTTTGAAATGTTTAAATTTCAATCTTTCCATATGTATGGTATTATTGGTTCGGCAGTAACAACAGGTATTGTATTATTGTTAATCTCAAAAAAATTAAAAATAAAAACAATTGAAGACCAATATTTAAAAGTCCCAAAAAAAGCTGATGGTTTTAGAAGATATATCATTGGAGGAAGCATTTTTGGTCTTGGTTGGGCACTTGCAGGAGCATGTCCTGGCCCAATGTATATTTTATTGGGTACTGGAGTATTTTCAATATTAATAGTTATTGCAGCAGCAATTCTTGGCACATATACATATGGTGTCTTAAAAGATAAATTACCGCATTAATGGATAATCATGAGATATTAGGTTATACGGCTTCGGTAATTGCAGGAGTGATAATGGGTTTAATTGGCGGCGGTGGTTCTATATTGACTGTTCCAATTCTTGTATATTTATTAGCATTTAATCCAATCGTTGCAACAGCCTATTCCCTATTTGTTGTAGGTGCAACATCTACTATTGGTGCTTTACAGAGTTTAAGACGTGGACTTGTAGATTATAAAGCAGCAATTATTTTTGCTATCCCATCGATTATTGGTGTATATCTTACCCGTAAGTTTTTAGTTCCTGCATTACCAGATGTCATGTTTGTAATTGGTGACTTTAAAGTTACAAGTGGCATTTTTATAATGCTAGTTTTTGCCATTGTAATTTTGTTGGCAAGTATATCAATGATTACTAAAAAAGTAAACAGCATTGATGATGGTGAGTCAGATATAAGTTATAATACTTTTATAGTATTAATATTAGGTTTAGCTACAGGAATCATTAGTGGTTTTGTCGGAGCAGGCGGCGGATTTTTAAACATTCCTGTTTTGGTATTCTTTGTAAGACTACCCATGAAAAAGGCAATTGGAACATCTTTATTTATAATTTCTATTAAATCTTTGATAGGTTTCCTTGGTGATATCGAACATATAGATATCGATTGGGTATTTCTCTTAAAGTTTACCTTTTTCTCGATAATTGGAATACTTATAGGTATATATCTTTCTAAATTTATCAATGGCAAAAAACTAAAAAAAGGCTTTGGCTTTTTTACATTAGTTATGGGTACTTATATCATCCTTAAAGAACTGTTTTGAGCTATGTGACAAATGTCACATTCCAAAACAACAAGTTTATTAAATTTGTATTACGAAAAAATTAAAACATGAAAATAGAACAATTATATACAGGTTGCCTCGCACAAGGTGCCTATTACATAGAATCCGAAGGAGAAGTTGCTATTATTGACCCTTTAAGAGAGACACAGCAATACGTAGATAAAGTTGAAGCTAATAATGCTAAAATCAAATATATTTTTGAAACTCACTTTCACGCTGATTTTGTTTCAGGTCATGTTGATTTAGCAAAAAAAACTGGTGCGACTATCGTTTTTGGACCAGGAGCAAGCACCGAATACGACATACATTCTGCATCAGATAATGAAGAATTTAAACTTGGTAAACTAACAATTAAAGTACTTCATACACCAGGTCACACTTTAGAATCATCGACTTATTTATTGATTGACGAAAACGGGAAAGATCATGCGATTTTTTCTGGTGACACTTTATTTTTAGGAGATGTAGGACGTCCTGATTTGGCCATAAAGTCAGACTTAACAAAAGAAGATTTAGCCGCAATGCTTTTTGATTCTTTACGTAACAAAATCATGCCTCTAGCTGATGATGTTATCGTATATCCTGCTCATGGTGCAGGTTCTGCTTGCGGAAAAAACTTAAGCAAAGAAACTGTTGGTCTATTGGGCGAGCAGAAAAAAACAAATTATGCTTTACGTCCTGACATGACTAAAGCAGAATTTGTAGAAGAAGTTTTGGATGGTATTGCACCACCTCCGCAATATTTTGCTAAAAATGCAATGATGAATAAAACAGGCTATTCAACTTTTGAAGATGTTTTGAAGAAAGGAGATTCTCCACTAAACCCAGAAGAGTTTGAGGCCTTAGCAAACCACGAATCCGCTTTAGTTTTAGATGTACGCCCTCAATCTGAATTTATAAAAAGTCATATCCCAAATTCAATTTTCATTGGATTAAATGGAGGATTTGCACCTTGGGTTGGCGCCTTAATAACTGATATAAAACAACCGATAATTTTAGTTGCGCCTAACGGCAAGGAAGCAGAAGCCGTAACACGTTTATCTCGTGTAGGTTACGATAACACATTAGGTTATTTACAAGGCGGAATAGATGCCTGGATAGGCTCAGGAAGAGATATAGAAACATTAGAATCTATTTCTGCAGATACATTTGCCGAACGCGTAAAATCAGGTGACATTAATATTTTGGACGTACGCAAAGACGGAGAATATACGGCATCACATCTTGAAGATGCTCAACATTTTGCATTAGACTTTATCAACGACAATATGAATGAAGTTGATAAAAACAAAACTTATCACATCCATTGTGCAGGCGGTTATCGTTCTGTTATCGCTGCTTCTATACTAAAAGCTAGAGGTTACAATAATTTGGTTGATGTTGCTGGTGGTTTTGGAGCTATTAAAAAAACAGATTTACCGACGACAGACTTTGTCTGTCCTTCAACTCTGTAAACAAATTTATTATTATGAAAAAAAATGTAAGTAACATTGACAAAGGACTTAGGGTTCTTATCGCTTTGATTATAACACTACTATATTATTTTAATATTATTGATGACACACTTGCATACATATTAATGGGACTTGCGATTGTTTTACTGATAACTGGTCTAATTAATTTTTGTCCTTTATACAAGATTCTAGGTGTTAGTACGTGTAAAATAAAAAACTAAAAGATGGAAAAAAAAGCTTTAAAAATTCAGAATCTGAAGTGTCATGGTTGTGCAAACACGATTATAAAGCAACTTTTAAAATTAGATGGTATTTCGGATGTAACTGTTAATAACGATACAGATGAAGTTTTTTTAAATGTTGAAACTGACAATCAATTGGAGTTGGTAACTAAAAAGCTTTCTGACTTGGGTTATCCATTAGTTAGCCAAAACAACTCTTTACCAAAAAAAGCTAAATCTTACGTGAGTTGTGCTGTTGGTAGAATGAGTAAATAATTAATAGCAAACTATATATAAAATAAAATCCCGCAATTGCGGGATTTTTTAGTTTATTGAATTTCTGCACTCAGGCCAGCTTGCAATAATTTGGAACATCGTGGTTTTAAATCATCATAAGAACCTGTTTTTACGGCACATTTTCCTTTATAGTGAACAAGCATTGCGCACTGCTCTGCTTGTAGCGGTTCGTGATCACATGCATATATCAAAGTATCGATGACATGGTCAAACGTGTTAACATCGTCATTAAACAAAACTATTTCATTCTGTTTGACTACTTCCTCTTCAATTAATAACTGTTCTTTTACTTTCTCTTGAAAATCCATTAAATAAAGCTCTATTAAGCTAATTTATAAAATATTAGTTATTAAAACGTAAAATAGTTATAATCTCGCATCCCAAATATGTTAAAGTTTAGGCTTCGCTATTAGTTACTATACTTTTTCATTCCTTAAAAACAAAAATGAGTTACTTCCCTATTAAAGGAAAGTAACTCATTTCATTAAATTAAGAGATTTTAGTTACAAGGACCTAACAATGTCCAGCCACTAGATACGCGCTCATATAAGTTTCCAAAATAAGTAACACGGTCACCAATGCTATAGCTTACACCACTTTGCCACTCAGAAACACCATCGCAAGGACCAGTTGGAGCTTCCGGATACATAAACTCTAAAGCTATTATATCATTTCCATTAAATTCTCCATCTTCACTTGTAGAGAAACAAGCTTGCATTACGGATGTCAAATCTCTTCCTGTTGGCGTACCTGGAATATGAACTGCACCGTCTGAACCTGTACCTTCATTACCTTGAGAAGAGGCTGGACAACTTAATCTATCAAACCAATCAGAGTGTCTAAATCCAACAGAATGACCAATTTCGTGAGTAATTACATGCTCATTTACGTTTGTAGAAAACTGTTCGATATTATAAATCTGAACAAACTTATTTGGCTCTCCACTAGAATTTGGAAAACCAGCAACGCCACCTTGACTATTTGGCGTATTTACTGTATTGTCATAAACCACCATATCAGCAGCTTGAAAATTTGTTCCAAAAGTTAAATTAAATTGTAAGGTAGTATTTAAGTTATTATAATTGTTAACTGACCATTGCAAGGCAGTTTGTGCTTTTGAAGATAGTGCTTGACTACCGCCAGTATAACCTAAAATATCTATTGTTCTATTGGCTCCTTCTACCAAATTAAACGTGCGATATTGACGACCATTACTTTCTGGATTTATTAGTAATTCTAGCTCATCTCTAGTGAATGTAATATCGTTACCAATGTAAATTCTTTCTTCTACTGTTCCATCTGGTAAATGAAAATTACCTACAGATACTGTACCTACATCTATGTCTAAAGATTTTATCGAGTTCAATAAAGCCGTATCGGTTATTACAGTTCTATTCTCTAAGTTAGTCGTATTAAGAAAGCTATCATCAATATTTAATACTTCTTCTTCCGCATTTCCGTCCTTTTCACAGGCAGTAAAAGTTAATGCTAACGCAGATAAAAGTATGAGCCAATTTTTGGTTAAATTCTTCATTTTTGAGTGTTTTTTTGTTAATAATTTGTTTTGGGTTGTTTACGTAAAACAAAACATAGGAAGGTTAGCGAGTCATCAATTAATGCTCTTAAATAGTTCCTAAAAGTGAATAATATTATCTCTTCTAAATTACATCTAGAAAACGAGAAAGTGTTACGGAAAAACCGCATATTTTTAACAATTCCTTAACTTTTTAGTTAAAATTATAAGCAGTTAATCGATAACAAACAAAAATGTTAAAAAGTGTTAATTATTAAACATTAAAGAAGCCCAATTATTTCTAATAATTTTGTCATTAAGATGCAATGAGTTTTTGGCACACTCAGCTTCAATAATTGAAATATCGTCTTCATAAAAACCGCTTAAAAAGAGATAGCCATTTTTATTTAAAGATTTTGCATATTTAGATATATCAGCTAACAGAATATTACGATTAATATTCGCTATAATGATATCGTAGTTTTTTTCATCTAGAAGCTTAACATCACCTTCATAAACTGAAATTTTATTACAGTCGTTTCGCTCTACATTTTCTAAACTGTTTATATAGCACCAATTATCAATGTCTATAGCATCTAGCTTATTGGCACCAACTTTTTCTGCTAAGATTGCTAAAACACCGGTTCCACAACCCATATCTAAAACCGATTTATCTTTAAAATCATTTTTTAGAATATGCTGAATCATCATATGCGTCGTTTCATGATGTCCAGTACCAAAACTCATTTTTGGTTCTATAACCAAATCATATGCAGTTTCGGGCTTATCATGAAAAGGTGCGCGAACTGTAACTTGATTATCTACAACTATTGGCTTAAAGTTCTTCTCCCATTCAGCATTCCAATTGGTTTGCTCAATTTCATTAAATTCAAAAGTAATTTGAAATTCATCAGAATCTAAAACTTGAATATTATCTAAAACATCTGTGTGCCATTCTTCTTTTTGAATGTATGCTGTAACACCGTCTTGATTTTCTACAAAACTCTCAAAACCAGCATAACCTAATTCCGCAATTAGAATTTCAACAGCTGGTTGTAAAGGTGAAACTTTAAACTCGTAACCTATATAAATTGTGTTTGACATTTTAACCTAAATTTTGGTCATTTCGAAGTGAGAATTTATTCGATTGAGAAATCTCATAATTTCGAAAATAGTTTTATGTGAGATTCCTCGTCGCTGCGCTCTGTCGGAATGACAAATTTTATTTTTTTAAATCAAAATGCATTAACGATTGCAAAGAAATCTTCCGCTTTTAGTGATGCACCACCAATCAAACCACCATCTACGTCTGGTTTTGAAAAAATCTCTTTGGCATTGTTTGGTTTTACGCTTCCGCCATAAAGGATAGAAACACTGTCAGCAACTTTATCTCCATACTTACTAGCTAATGTTTTACGTATAAAAGCGTGCATGTCTTGAGCTTGGTCAGGGCTTGCTGTTTCGCCAGTACCGATTGCCCAAACTGGCTCATAAGCCAATACAATATTTTTATAAGCATCAGCATCTAAATGGAATAATGCATTCTCAATTTGGCTACCAACAATAACCTCTTCGTTACCAGATTTTCTATCTGCTAATTCTTCTCCAAAACAAAAGATAACACGTAAATTATTAGCTAAAGCAGCATCTACCTTTTTAGCTAGAGATGTATCTGTTTCGTTAAAATAAGCACGACGCTCGCTATGCCCTAATATTACCGTTTTTACACCAATACTTTTAAGCATACCTGCACTGACTTCACCAGTATATGCGCCGTCTTCTGCAAAATGCATGTTCTGTGCAATAACTTCAATATCATCTTGTCTTAGTGACTGAAATGCTTGCCAAAGATTTGTATAGCTTGGAGCTATCATTACCTCAGCATTTGAGGTTTGATTTTGTTTTTTTAAATCAGAAATCAACGATTGTGTTTGTGACAAACCGTTATTCATTTTCCAGTTACCGGCAACTATATGTTTTCTCATGATATTGATGTATTGAATCTTATTTTAGAATTACAAAAGTAAGCGTTTAAAGTCGAAGTTTTATTGACAAATCTCATGTATTACTACGTGAGTTTAACTCGTGGGTCAAGCATAGCATATATCATATCAACTAGTATATTAATAATAATAAAACTTGTAGCAATAACTAATACTGCACCCATAATAACAGGTAAGTCCAAAGTATTTAATGCATTTACAATCTCTTTTCCAAGGCCATTCCACCCAAAAATATATTCTACAAAAACAGCACCAGCAAGCATAGAAGCAAACCAACCAGAAATTGCAGTTACTACAGGATTTAAAGCATTTTTAATTGCATGGTTTTTTATAATCTGAAACTCACTCAAGCCTTTTGCTCTGGCCGTACGAACGTAATCTTGATTCATCACTTCAAGTAATGAGTTTCTCATGAGTTGAATAATTACAGCCAAAGGTCTAATACCTAAAACAATTGCTGGCAGAATCAGATTTTTCCATTTAATGTTTACAGTTTCCCCAAAATCATCAAGCTCGTAAAGACTACCTGTCATTTCTAAATTTGTGTATTTATGTAATACAAAACCAAATAACCAAGCAAACAAAATGGCACTAAAAAAAGAAGGAACACTCATTCCTAATGTGCTGAAAACTTGAATACTTCTATCAATCCAAGTATCCTTTTTCAACGCCGAAATCACGCCAAAAATCAATCCTAAAATCATAGCAATAATTATTGCCGATACTGCTAAAACAAATGTATTTGGTAAGGTCTCGCCAATGACTTGACTTACTTTTTTCCCTTGTTTTGCAAATGACGCTCTTAAGTAAGGTAATTTGATTGCAGTTGTAGTTTTACTAATAGTGAATAATCTTAAACCTGAATATTTATTATCATCAAAATAAGTATAATCTTCTGTTTTAGTAGAATGAAATGATATTGGCGATAAATCGTTTAGATAATACAAGTATTGAGTTCCAAGAGGTTTATCAAAGCCATACTTCTTTTTTACAGCTTCGACCTGCTCTGCTGTTTGATTTTGTCCTAGCATCATTTTTGCTGGGTCACCAGGTAAAACGGTAAACAATAAAAATATAACTGTAACTACTCCTACTAATGTAAGAACTGCATAAAAGATTTTATTTAGTAAGTAGTTGAGCAGACTATTGATTTTCTTTTAAAATTATTTCTACCAAAGAAGTGTAATTAGTTTTATCCACTGAATTTATTGAATCTAAGAGCCTTTTAACTACTTCTTTATCTTTATAAACATATACTTCTTCTATGTTCTCTTCTGCAATTGAATTCGAAGCTTCTATAGTAGAAATTTTTCCGTCAATTACATATACAGTTCCATCATCTTTTTTTGCAATTATATCTCTTTCAGACTCTGGAATTTCTTTAAGCTGAATATCTTCAATATCATTCCAATGTACTTTATTAACCACTGTTCCGTTTTCAAGGATAAAAATCCCAGGGTTTGCACGCACAATTGTTTTTACCACTTTTTCATCACACAAATAGGTTTCAAAATTTAAATTATAGTCTGCTTTTAGTTGCTGCTTAGCTTCATTACCTGAGGCTGATAATCCAATTACCGTATAACCTTTTTTGATAGCATCGTCCGTAAAGTTTTTTAGCTTTAACAAACCTTCTTTTTCAGAATTATAAACATTATACATTGTAACCATCACAAGATTATCCTTCTCTAAGAAATAATTAGTCAAATCTTCCTCATCTGATTCAATTGTAAAATCTTGAATTGAAGGAATATAACCTGCATCAATCTCCTTGGTTTCGACACCGATATATTCGCCACCTTCAACATTAGGGTAACTTCCGTTAGTAACAAATTCTTGTTCTTCGCCGTTAACTTTAAAAGTCCACGTATATTCTATTATTGGTTTAGCTGCATCTTCTGGGATTGCCATTTCATCCTGCAAATTATTACCAATCTTATAGGCTCTAAAATCTATTGCTGGCAAATGCATCAATACATGGTAAGCAAACCAAAGCGAAACAATAAAACTCAACAAGGAAATAATTGAATTTGGTAAACTTTTGAAAATTGGTTTTATATACTTTCTTCCAATATATAACACAAGTATTAAAACTAGAAGTACAACATCTTTAGTAAAACTCTCCCATGGTGTTAATTTTAAAGCATCACCGAAACATCCACAGTCTTTTACTTTATCAAAATACGCCGAATAAAACGTTAGGAATGTAAAAAATACTATCATTCCTAAAAGCATCCAAATTGTAAATTTTTTCTTGTAACCAATTAATAAAAACACACCCAGAACGACTTCTAAGACTACTACAAATACAGAAATAGCTAATGCATAAGGCTCTAAAAACGGAATATTTAAAACGTCTGAACTAAAATATTCTTGTAGTTTATAAGAAAAACCAAGAGGGTCATTAAGTTTTATAAATCCTGATATGATAAATAAAACACCAACAAAAATTCTACAAATTTGAACTATGTATTTCATACTTTTCTATTTTCCTTCACCTAAGTGAATCATTGCAAAAACTGCGTAATTAATCATATCTTGATAGTTGGCGTCAATACCTTCACTCACAATTGTTTTGCCAGCATTATCTTCAATTTGTTTAACTCGTAATAATTTCTGTAAAATCAAATCTGTTAGGCTACTAACACGCATATCTCGCCATGCTTCGCCATAATCATGATTTTTATCCAACATTAGTTGTTTTGTTATACCAATATTTTGGTCGTAAAGTTCAGTAGCTTCTTTAGTGTCCATATCTGGCTGTTCGACAACACCTTTTTCGAGTTGCACTAAAGCCATGACACAGTAATTTATAATCCCGATAAACTCACTTACTTCTCCTTCATCTACCTTTCTAACATCGTTTTGTTGCAAACTACGTATACGCTGCGCTTTTATAAAGATTTGATCAGTTAAAGATGGTAATCTCAAAATTCGCCATGCACTTCCGTAATCACTCATTTTGTTTATAAATAAGCTTCGACATTTGGCAATTACCGCATCGTATTCTTTGGACGTATTAGACATTCGTTTCCTATTATTTTTGCGTAAATTTCGCATAAATAAATCAGAAGTTCAAAGTTTTTGGAATTTGGTTTTTAACAATTGAAAATAAACGATTTATGACAATCAATTGCAAAGGGCGACTTATAGATATATCACAACCTAAAGTCATGGGTGTTTTGAATGTTACACCAGATTCGTTTTATGATGGCGGTAGCTATAAAGATAAAGCAGATATACTGAGACAAGTAGAAAAAATCTTGACTGAAGGTGCAACTTTTATTGATGTTGGTGGCTACAGTTCGCGTCCTGGTGCTGATTTTGTTTCTGAAGAAGAAGAGTCAAATCGTGTGCTACCTGTTATTGAATTAATATTAAAAGAATTTCCTGAAGCCTTAATCTCCATCGATACATTTAGAAGTCAAGTAGCCAAAAAATCTATTGAAACTGGTGCCGCATTGATTAATGATATTTCAGCAGGAAAACTAGACAACAAAATGATTGAGACTGTTGGTAAACTTGGTGTACCATACATTATGATGCATATGCGAGGTAATCCAAAAACTATGCAACAACAAACTAATTACGAAGATTTAGTCAAAGATGTTATTAGTTATTTTGGTGAACGAATAGCAGAAGCCCATAAAGCAAAAATTAACGATATTATTATTGACCCAGGTTTTGGTTTCGCAAAAACACTTGAACAAAATTTTAATCTGTTGAATAAAATGGACTTACTTAAAATAACAGACAAACCCATTTTAGCAGGTGTTTCCAGAAAATCAATGATTTACAAAACTTTAAACGCAACAGCAAAAGAAGCTTTGAATGGCACAACTGCTCTGAATATGATGGCTTTAGAAAATGGTGCATCTATACTACGCGTACATGATGTCAAAGAAGCTATGGAATGTATAACACTGTTTAACAAACTAAAATCCAACTAAATGCGGTATTTATCTTTTTTAATTATTCTTGTTTTATTTAGTTGTGATACTAAAAAAGTTATTCAACTTCCGGAAATTGAAAACACTGAAATAACTGAGGTTCTTGATGTTTCTCCAGCTTATATATTTTATGATGAAACTCAACCAGACTCCACATTATTCAATAGAAAAAATCTTATAAGTACTACCAATTGGTTGGTCAATGTAGACAAACGATTGACACTTAAACAAGCCATACCGCATATACAATACCTGCAGAACAAACGCAAAAAGGCTAGTATGCATAAAAATGAAAATGCTAGAAACTACTTTACCTGTAATGATACTAGTATTGAAAATTTAGGATTTTTGGAGTTTACGGATGTCGCCTTTTATTTTGGAGACAACAACTTGCAATCTAAATATGAAAACATTGATTCTTGCTGGATAACTTTTGAAAGTTTAAATCTAGTTACTACATCTTCTTCTTTAGACTTTAATTTCGAGTTTTCGAAAAAAAACTTTACACATGCTTTAGAAATACTTAAACAAGAATGTGATGAATCATCCAAAATCTTACTCTTTTTTAGTTCAAATATGAGTTATCAAGATTATATAAAAATAAAAAGTCAAGTAATCTCATTTGAAACTATTATATCAAATAATGAATTCTTTTATTAAACCTAATTTGTTAAATTAGCACAAAACCACTAACCTTTGAGCGACATTAATCTTTTCGATTTTAGACTAATAGACTTTGTTGATGTCTTTCTGGTGGCTATTCTGCTCTATTATATTTACAAATTAGTTAGAGGTACTGTTGCTATAAACATCTTTATAGGTATACTTATTATTTACTTAGTTTGGGTAGTTACTGATTACCTAAACATGCATCTACTCTATCGTATTGTCGATGGTTTCATGAAGGTTGGTATTATAGCCTTGATTGTGGTTTTTCAGCCAGAAATCAGAAAGTTTTTACTCATGGTTGGATCTACTAACCTGTCTGGTAAACGTCGTATTTTCAAAAACTTTAAATTTTTAAATAGCGATACAGAAACTACTAATGATGTCGAAGCTATAGTAAATGCTTGTGTAAAAATGGGAGCTTCAAACACTGGTGCTTTAATTGTTATTGAGCGTAACAATAATCTAGATTTTTTGACCAATACTGGTGATGAGATGAACATTACAGTATCACAACCCATCTTAGAAAGTATCTTTTTTAAAAATAGTCCGTTACACGATGGCGCTTTAATTATAGATAACAATATTATAAAAGCAACACGAGTTATTTTACCTGTAAATAATGAAGTTACCATACCAAAACGTTTTGGTTTAAGACATCGTGCAGCATTAGGTATTACTGAAAAAACAGATGCTTTAGCATTAGTTGTAAGTGAAGAAACGGGTAGTATTTCTTATGTGAAAAATGCAGAGTTTGTGATGTACAAAACCAAAGAAGAATTGGTAGATAAGATTAAGAAAGATTTGATCTAATGGTTTGTAAAAATTGCAATAAACAACTCTTAGATACACAAAAATTCTGTGATGAATGTGGTGCTAAAGTCATACAAAACAGGCTTACTCCAAAAATTCTAACACAACAAATAAATGAAGAATTTATATCTATTGATAATAAATTTTTAAGAACGTTTATTGGTCTTTTCAAAAGACCAGAAAATGTTATTAATGGATACATTTATGGTACAAGAAAAAAATATATAAACGTGCTTCAGTATTTTGCAATTGGTTTGACATTAGCAGGAATTCAGTTTTATATAATGAAAACGTTTTTTATCGAACAATTAGAAAACCCTTTTCAATTCACTGGAGAATTAAAAGAAAGTAATGAATCTACCCAAAAAACTATAGAAAGATTCATTGGAGATGGTGGGAATTTTCAAAGCTTAACCTATATATTAAGTGTCCCTTTTTCTGCGGTTGGCACATGGTTAACCTATAAATTTACTGGCTTCAAAAAATTTAATTTCACTGAACATGTCGTAATTAACCTCTACTATTCTGCACAAGTCATTATTACCTCATCCATTCTTTATATTATAGCAAGTGCTGTAGGTATTAATTTTTTAGTTTCTTCTATACTTATATCTCTTATTATATTTTTTTACCAAGCTTATGTTTTTAAAAGAGTAACAAATCATAGTAGTTTAGAATCTATTGCACGAATCATAGTTTCTTATTTTGTCGTTGGTATTCAAGTTATAATACTTTTAATGATTTTCTTTTTAGTTGCCATTATACTAAAAACTACTAATATTATTTAATAATGAATTGTAAAAACTGTAAAACAGAATTAAGCATTGATAGTAGCTACTGTAATACTTGTGGTGGTCGTGTGGTGCGAAATAGATTGACTTTCAGAAATTTATTTGAACACATCACTGAGACTTTTTTCAATTTTGACAATAAACTATTAAGAACATTTATCGATTTATTTACAAAACCAGAACGTGTTATAGCTGGTTATATCTCTGGAGTTAGAAGACAATACGTTAACCCAATAAGCTACTTGGCATTAGTATTAACTATTGGTGGATTATATATAATTATTCTCAATAAGTTTTTCCCAGATGCATTGGCAGGAATGTCAAATCCCTATGGAGTAAAAGGTCAGGAGGAAGCAGTTAAGAACAGTATGTCTATAATGAGTGAATATTACTCTATAGTTATGGTACTTTTTGTCCCTGTTTATGCTTTATTTTCCAGATTAGTTTTTATCAATAGAAAAGAATATAACTATACTGAGCATATTGTAATGGCAATGTACATTATTGCCCAATATTCTTTAATAAGTTCAATTTTGAATATTGTATGTTTAGTTTGTGGCATAAATGCTACAATACTTGGCTTGTTTTCAATCTTTTTCCAGGTTGGTTTTTTCGCATATTGTTACAAGCGTATCTACAAGATATCTGCAGCAGGTATGATTTTAAGAACATTATTCTTTTTAGGCATATTAGCTGTGATAATGGTATTACTTATAATCGCTGGTGTTGTTTTTGCTATGATTTTTAAAGATAATCCAGCAGTTATTGAGTTTATGGAATCTCAAAAAGCCATATACGAGAGTCAACTTCCTGTAAAAGACTCTATCAATTAGACAACTTCTGCCTTCAAAAATTGTACTTCATAAAGATTACGGTAATACCCATCTTCTTTTTCAAGAAGTGTTTTGTGATTACCAATTTCGACAATTTGCCCAGCATCCATAACTATAATTTTGTCTGCTTGCTGAATAGTTGCTAAACGATGTGCAATAATTATAGATGTTCGACCTTCTGTTATTTTATCGGTTGCATCTTGCATCAATTGCTCAGAATACGAATCTACAGAAGAAGTTGCTTCGTCTAAAATAAGAATACTAGGATTGGTCATATAAGCTCGTAAAAACGAAATTAATTGACGTTGCCCTGATGATAACATCACACCACGTTCCTTTACATTATAGTGATAGCCATTTGGTAGACCAGAAATAAAATCATGAATACCAATAGCTTTTGCTGCAGCAATAACGTCTGCTTCTGATATATTAGGATTATTTAGTGTAATATTATTTAGAATAGTATCTGCAAATAGAAAAACGTCTTGTAGAACAACAGCAATTTGTTCTCTTAATGAGTTTAAAGAAAACTTTTCAATATTAGTTCCATCTACAGCAATTTCACCAGAATCTATATCATAAAAACGATTTAGTAAGTTAATGATAGTAGATTTTCCTGCACCAGTGGCACCAACAATCGCTATTGTTTCTCCAGAATTTACATCTAGCGATACGCTTTTAAGCACCTCTTCGCCTTTGACATAAGAAAAACGAACATCTTTAAACGACAAATCACCCTTAAAATGTGCTGCTTCTAATTGCCCTTTATCATTAATTTGAGACTCAGTATCCAAAACTTTAAATACACGATCCGCGGCTACCATACCCATTTGAAGCGTATTAAACTTATTTGCGATTTGATTTAATGGTCTAAATAACATCGGAATAAACATCGTAAAGGAAACGAGTTGTCCAAGTGTTGTTATTGAGTTCTCTCCAATTATATTATAACCACCAACAAGTATAATAGTAGCTAAAGTTACAGAGGATAAAAATTCGGCTATTGGAAAGAAAATAGAGTTATACCAAACGGTTTTTAACCATCCTTTTTTGTGACGCTCGTTAATTTTTGTAAAGTTTTTGTATTCAGTCTTTTCTCTAGTAAAAAGCTGAAGAATCTTCATACCAGTAACGCGTTCTTGTACAAAAGAATTAAGGTTAGAGACTTCGGTACGCACATCTTCGAATGCACGCTTCATATAACGCTGAAAGATTTTAGTAGCAAAAACTATTAGTGGTAAGGTTACAAAAACAATCAAACTCAACTTAGCATTAATGTAAAGCATTACGCCTGCTACGACAACCATTTTTAGTATATCACTAAAAATCATAAATAAGCCTTGCCCAAAAATATCGGCAATACGCTCCATGTCAGTTACAGCTCTTGTTATCAAAACACCTACCGAAGACTTATCATAGTAAGTCATTTTAAATTTAAGCATATGCTTAAATAACTTTACTCTAATATCTTTTACAACAGATTGACCCAACCAACTAGCATAATAAATAAAAAGTAATTGACACACTACCTCTAATACCAAAAGGGTAATCATTATCATTACGTAAAACATAAAACCATCATACACTCTTGGTGTTATGTTTACATCAATAGCTTCTTTTAAAACATATGGTCGTGCGGCACCAAAAACAGCTAATCCTATGACACAGATTAAAGACAAAATAAATACCAAACGATATGGTTTTATATAACCTATTAAGCGTTTAAATAAACTAATGTCAAATATTTTTTTTTGGTTTTCTGCCATTTATGCTGAATTTATTTCAGTATCTATTTATTATTTGCTTGTATGGATTCAGGATATAAAACTTCAGTCAAATATAAGCCTTTTGCAGGCACTGAAAATCCAGCTTCACTCCTATCTTTTGATGCTATAATACGATGCATATCTTCAACTTTTGCTTTCCCCAAACCAATAGTAACTAATGTACCTACAATAGCTCTAACCATATTTCGTAAAAAGCGATCTGCACTTATAGTAAAAATCAACATATCATTGTCTTGTTTCCACTGCGCATATTCAATCTTACAATTATAAGTCTTAACATCAGTATTACTTTTTGAAAAACACTGAAAATCCTGATACTCCAATAAGATATCAGCTGCTTCATTCATTTTTTGTACATCTAAATTCTGATGCATATAATGTGAATAATCAAATAGAAAGACGTTTTTCTTCAAACTAATTTTGTAATCATAGCTACGCTTTACAGCATGAAAACGCGTATGTGCATCGTCATTAACTCTAAAAATAGATTGAATGGCTATATCCTTTGGTAAAAATGAGTTAAGCTTAAATGTTAGATTTTGAGTATCAATAATTTTATCTACATCAAAATGTGCGAACATCTGAGATGCATGAACACCTGTGTCGGTACGACCTGCACCTGTGATACTCACCTGAATATTCAATACTATTGATAGCGCCTCTTGAATAGTCTCTTGAACCGTGACTGCATTAGGCTGAATCTGCCAACCATGATAAGCACCTCCATTATATGACAATTGAATAAAATACCTCAAAAACCTTTATTTTTGCTTTTAAAAGCAACAAAGATAACTGTTTTTACTGCTAAAGAAATACTAAAAATTAAAGATAAGATTTGAAAAGAATTCTACTTCTATCAGACACACATAGTCATATTGATAAGAAAATTCTAAAATATGTACAGCAAGCTGATGAAGTCTGGCATGCAGGAGATATCGGAGATTTAAAAGTGACAGATGCCATTAAAGAATTAAGACCACTCAGAGCCGTTTATGGTAATATTGACGACGCAAAGGCTAGAGCAGAATATCCCGAACACAGTCGTTTTATGTGTGAGGACGTAGACGTGTGGATAACTCATATAGGTGGTTACCCTCCAAATTATAATATTAGAGTAAGAGAAGAGTTACTCCTAAATCCTCCACGACTTTTTATTTGCGGGCATTCTCATATTCTAAAAGTAATGCCAGATAAAAAACTTAATCTATTACACATGAATCCTGGAGCTGCTGGAACACATGGATTTCATAAAGTTAGAACCATGCTTAGATTTACTATTGACGGTAAAAAGATTGATAATCTTGAAGTCATTGAATTTCCAAGAAAATAAAAACCTCGAAGTTTTCACTTCGAGGTTTTTCGCACTAATACTACTAAGATTTTAGGTGTTTATCGTAATCTATCTACAGATTTTACAAGATCCTCGTCCTTTTTTATTGCCTTATTTGCTAAGACTAAAAACACGATAGAAAAAATAGGAAGAATCATCCCAATACCTTTCTCAGAAACCAAAGTTTCTCCAGATAAACTTAGAGACTGATACACGAACACTCCTAGTAAAATAAAGTTTAATATTATATTAAGTCGTCCCAAAACAAATTGAGACTTTCTATTTTTAAAACTAAATATCGATATCAAAGATAACAATGCAGAACCTAAAAACAAGCCTAAATACAAGTAGTTATCTTTGGCAAACACAAGTCCCTGATTTATATCTGTATACAAATCAAATACAAAAATCAAACCTGCCGAAATCCCAAAAGCAATTAGTAAATAGAGAGTTTGTATACGTTGAATCATTGTTATTCTTATAATTAAAGCACAAAATTAGCAGTTTATTTTTAAATGATATACCTAATTTTAAATAAAAATTGTATTATTGCAGTAGTGCTTTAGCAATCAAATTGTTGCAAAGCACCTCTTCCGATTTAATTTCTCATTTTCTTTTATTGTATTTCATTAGAAAATTTTAAATAATCAAACCCATTATTATAATTCTATACACTCATATTAATGTTTGAAATTTCACAGTTAAAAGCAAAAAAACTACCTGAATTACAGGAGATTGCTAAACAACTAAAAGTACCAAAGTACCGTTCTTTAAAAAAGCTAGACTTGGTTTATCAAATCCTAGATTACCAAGCAGCAAATCCTGCTGCGGTTAAAGCTGTTACCAAAGAAGACAATAAACCTTCTGAAGAAAAAACTGAACAAAAGCAACCGCAACAGCGCCAAAAAAGAGCACGTGTTCAAAAACCTCAACAAGAGAAAAAAGAACAACAAAAAATGGATTTTGAGGATAAATCTTCTAATGTAAAAGCTGAAGATAATTCTAATACTAAGCCTCAAAAGCACTCAAAAGATTTAAAGGATTCAAAAGATTCTAGAAACGACAATAAGCAACCTCAAAAAAAGGATGACAACCGTCGTAATCAAAATCAAAATAAAAATCAGAATCAGAAAAACGATAATAACAATCGTAACAAAAATCATAACAAAAATCATAATCATAAAAACAATGGCAATAAGGATAACAGAAATCGTTACCGTGAGCCAGATTTTGAATTTGATGCAATTATCGAAAGTGAAGGTGTCTTAGATGTGATGCAAGACGGTTATGGTTTTTTAAGATCCTCAGATTATAACTACCTAACTTCACCAGATGATATTTATGTATCGCAATCACAAATTCGTTTGTTTGGATTAAAAGTCGGTGATACTGTTTTAGGGCAAGTAAGACCTCCAAAAGAAGGTGAAAAGTATTTTCCTTTAATCAAGGTTAGTAAAATCAATGGACAAAGTCCGCAGGTTGTAAGAGACCGTGTTGCTTTTGAACATTTAACACCATTATTTCCGAAAGAGAAATTTAATATTGCTGAAAAGCAATCTACAATTTCGACTCGTATTATGGATTTGTTTGCACCTATTGGTAAAGGACAACGTGGTATGATTGTATCGCAACCTAAAACGGGTAAAACGATGTTACTAAAGGATGTTGCAAATGCAATTGCAGCTAATCATCCTGAAGTGTATCAAATGATTCTATTGATTGATGAACGTCCTGAAGAAGTTACTGATATGCAACGTAATGTTCGCGGCGAAGTCATTGCCTCTACTTTTGATAAAGAAGCACATGAGCATGTAAAGATTGCAAATATTGTATTAGAAAAAGCAAAGCGTTTGGTAGAATGTGGTCACGATGTGGTTATTTTATTAGATTCTATAACGCGTTTAGCAAGAGCATATAACTCCGTACAGCCAGCATCAGGTAAAATATTATCTGGTGGTGTAGATGCGAACGCGCTACACAAACCAAAGCGTTTCTTTGGTGCTGCACGAAATATAGAAAATGGTGGTTCGCTTACAATTATTGCTACAGCATTGACAGAAACAGGCTCTAAAATGGATGAAGTAATTTTTGAGGAATTTAAAGGTACTGGTAACATGGAACTTCAGTTAGATCGTAAGATTAGTAACCGTCGTATTTTCCCTGCTATTGACTTAACATCTTCTAGCACACGTCGTGATGACATATTATTAGATGCAAATACAATACAACGTATGTGGGTAATGCGCAAATACCTAGCAGATATGAACCCAGTTGAAGCTATGGAGTTTATTAACGACCGATTTAAACAAACTAAAAACAACGAAGAGTTTTTAATTTCTATGAATAGCTAAAAACTTAAGTTTTATACTATAAAAAAGCCTTTGAAGAAATTCAAAGGCTTTTTTTATTTTAGATTTTATTAATAACTACTAATTATCGCTTCAATGCAAAGTGTGCGGTAAACGTTCGTCTTTCGTCATTAATTGGCTCATTATATTCTAGGGTAAACCAATAATCGCTGCTAGGCATATTGTTACCGTTATATGTTCCATCCCAACCTGGACTTGTAGGACTTAATTGTTTTAATAACTTTCCATAGCGGTCGTGAATATATATAACTGCAGCTGGTTGAGAGTCGATTCCTCTAATAGTCCAAGTATCGTTATTACCATCCCCGTTTGGCGTAAAGAATTTAGGATAATCTATTACTGTTATATTTTCATATAAAATTCCACAACCTAAAACATCTCTAACAGCTACTAAATGTTCTCCACCTGTAACGTTTTCAAATTCTCCGCTTAGTTCCCAAGGTCCATTATCGAGACTATATTCATATTCACTATTTCCTGTAGCAGTGGCAACAATCATATTATTACCAGTGAATGTTTGAGATACGACCTCTACATCTAAAGAATCAGGAATACCACCTTCAACAACAACAGTTTCGTCAAAATTAGTACACATTGTTACCGTCGAAGTTGTTGTATCAGTAACTAAAACACTGTAAGTTCCTCCTTGAGTCGGAATTAAACTTGACCCAGTTTCAGTCGCAAGTACATCACCATTAAAGCTCCATTCAAAAGTGTAATCTGCATCAGATAACTCAGTATCAATTACAGGAGGAATCGGAACTTCAGCTTCATCATTGCTACTTAAACATAAAGTATAAGTATCATCCAAATCGAATATTGGTAATAAATTAGTTTGAAGTGTAACCTCAGCAATTTCAAAACACTCGTCTGGCCTTATATTACTACTAACTCTCGCATAAATTGTTTGAGGATTTGTGTTCACAAAGTTTTCATATAGTAACGGTAAAGGTTCTTCATCATTTAAAGCATCCTCTTCAGAAAAATGAAAACTAATACTGATATCAGCTAGGTCTTGAGTTCCTATAATATTTGGGATTCGAGATTCTAAATCGAACTGCGTTGAGCCATCATTATCACCAACAACATCGCATTCTTCATAAAAATCATCTAATGCAAATGCTCCGTCCAAGACTTCAATATTAAAAGATTGTGTACTTACTGAACAGCCTGTCATATTATTTGTAATTGCTACAAAAATTGGCTGAGGATTGCTCGTATTTTCATATGGACTTACTAGTGCATCCACTAAATTATCTGCATCAGCTTGAGAATCGTGATAAGTCACTGTAAATAGTGTTGATTCTTGACCATTTAAAATTTCAGCGTCTTTACTTTCTAAATCAAATTCAAATAAGAAGTCCGTGTTGTTTTCACATTCTAAGAAATCTGTGACCACAACGCTATCATCTGGTAATGGATTGGCATTGAAGGTTACAGTACTGCTATTAGGACAAACATCTGAAACGGAGTATTCAATTGTATAAGCCGCACCTGGTGTTCCGCCTGTAACTTCTCCTGTTGTAGCATCTATTACTGCGCTATCTGTAGGTGTAGGATTGAAAGTAAAAGTTCCGCCAGCTAATCCCGTTATAGTTGCTAAACCTCCATCACAAGTTGGAGCTACAGTAAAGCTTGCATCATCTTCCTGAGTTACTGTGACATCTTGGGTTGAGCTTTGTGGACATGTTCCTGCAGTTGTATATTCTATAGTATATGTTGTAGCTGATGTACCACCTGTAACTTCACCAGTTGCAGAGTCTATGACTGCACCATCAGTTGGAACTGGATTTAATGTAAATATTCCTCCTATATCACCTGTTATTATTGCGGTTCCACCATCACAAGTTGGCGTCATTGTAAAACTCGGGTCATCTGCGGTAAGTACTGTAACATCTTGACTTGAAGTGTCTGGACAAGCACCTGCTGTTGTATATTCTATGGTATAAGTTGCAGCCGATGTTCCGTTTGTAACTTCGCCAGTATCAGCATCAATTACTGCGCCATCTGTTGGTACAGGATTTAATACAAATGTTCCTCCTGCATCTCCAGTTATCGTTGCTGTACCACCATCACAAGTCGCTGTCATCGTAAAACTAGAATCGTCTAAAGTTAATACGGTTACATCTTCGGTATTTACTGAAGGGCAAGTACCTGATGTCGTATACTCGATAGTATACGTTGTACCAAATGTTCCTCCAGTGACTTCACCAGTAGCAGCGTCAATAACAGCGCCATCTGTTGGGACTGGATTAAATGCAAATGTTCCTCCTGCAAGTCCTGTTATGGTTACTGTACCTCCATCACACGTTGGTGTCACTGTAAAACTTGCATCATCAGCAGTAATTACGGTAACATCTTGTGCCAGAGTCTGAGGACAAGTACCTACAGTTGTATATTCTATTGTGTAAGTCGTACCAGAAGTTCCTCCTGTAACTTCTCCTGTTGTAGTATCTATTACCGCGCCATCTGTAGGTGTAGGATTGAAAGTAAAAGTTCCACCAGCTAATCCTGTTACAGTTGCAGTACCACCATCACATGTTGGCGTCATTGTAAAACTCGGGTCATCCGCTGTAAGCACCGTAACATCTTGGGTTGAGCTTTGTGGACATGTTCCTGCAGTTGTATATTCTATAGTATATGTTGTAGCTGATGTACCACCTGTAACTTCACCAGTTGCAGAGTCTATAACTGCACCATCAGTTGGAACTGGATTTAATGTAAATATTCCTCCTGTATCACCTGTTATTGTTGCTGTACCACCATCACAAGTTGGCGTCATTGTAAAACTCGGGTCATCTGCGGTAAGTACTGTAACATCTTGACTTGAAGTATCCGGACAAGAACCTGCTGTTGTATATTCTATGGTATAGGTTGCAGCTGATGTTCCGTTTGTAACTTCGCCAGTATCAGCATCAATTACTGCGCCATCTGTTGGTACAGGATTTAATACAAATGTTCCTCCTGCATCTCCAGTTATCGTTGCTGTACCACCATCACAAGTCGCTGTCATCGTAAAACTAGAATCGTCTAAAGTTAATACGGTTACATCTTCGGTATTTACTGAAGGGCAAGTACCTGATGTCGTATACTCGATAGTATACGTTGTACCAAATGTTCCTCCAGTGACTTCACCAGTAGCAGCGTCAATAACAGCGCCATCTGTTGGGACTGGATTAAATGCAAATGTTCCTCCTGCAAGTCCTGTTATGGTTACTGTACCTCCATCACACGTTGGTGTCACTGTAAAACTTGCATCATCAGCAATAATTACCGTGACATCTTGTGCCAGAGTCTGAGGACAAGTACCTACAGTTGTATATTCTATTGTGTAAGTCGTACCAGAAGTTCCTCCTGTAACTTCTCCTGTTGTAGTATCTATTACCGCGCCATCTGTAGGTGTAGGATTGAAAGTAAAAGTTCCACCAGCTAATCCTGTTACAGTTGCAGTACCACCATCACATGTTGGCGTCATTGTAAAACTCGGGTCATCCGCTGTAAGTACCGTAACATCTTGGGTTGAGCTTTGTGGACATGTTCCTGCAGTTGTATATTCTATAGTATATGTTGTAGCTGATGTACCACCTGTAACTTCACCAGTTGCAGAGTCTATAACTGCACCATCAGTTGGAACTGGATTTAATGTAAATATTCCTCCTGTATCACCTGTTATTGTTGCTGTACCACCATCACAAGTTGGCGTCATTGTAAAACTCGGGTCATCTGCGGTAAGTACTGTAACATCTTGACTTGAAGTATCCTGACAAGCACCTGCTGTTGTATATTCTATGGTATAGATTGCAGCTGATGTTCCGTTTGTAACTTCACCAGTAGCTGCATCAATTACTGCGCCATCTGTTGGTACGGGATTTAATACAAATGTTCCTCCTGTATCTCCAGTTATCGTTGCTGTACCGCCATCACAAGTCGCTGTCATCGTAAAACTAGAATCGTCTAAAGTTAATACGGTTACATCTTCGGTATTTACTGAAGGGCAAGTACCTGATGTCGTATACTCGATAGTATATGTTGTACCAAATGTTCCTCCAGTGACTTCACCAGTAGCAGCGTCAATAACAGCGCCATCTGTTGGGACTGGATTAAATGCAAATGTTCCTCCTGCAAGTCCTGTTATGGTTACTGTACCGCCATCACACGTTGGTGTCACTGTAAAACTTGCATCATCAGCAATAATTACCGTGACATCTTGCGCTAAGGTTTGAGTACAAACACCTGATACAGTATATTCTACTGTGTATGTTGTACCGGAAGTTCCACCTGTAACTTCTCCCGTTGTCGTATCTAATACTGCACCATCAGTAGGTACAGGATTGAAAGCAAAAGTACCTCCTGTATCACCAGTTATGATTGCGGTGCCTCCATCACAAGTTGGAGTTAAAGTAAAACTTGCATCTACATCTGAATCAATTACATTAATTTCAAAATCGATTGTATCAAAACAATCTGTATTAAAATTATTTTCTATTCTTATAAAAATAGTTTCAGATGTAAAGGCATTCATATTGGTATACAAACCAATAATTGGGCTTGCATTGTTTTGAGCATCAGCTAATGTATTATGATAACTTACAGAAACATCTGTTTGAGTTCCAATTACAGTAGCATTAAAGGTTGTAAAATCAAAATCCCAAAATCCATCGTTGTCATCATCACAAATTATTTGATCATCTACTGGATTAGCAACAGGAATTGGTGCGTAATTAATTAGTATGTCATCTGTATCTATACAACCCGCAGCATCAGTAACTGTAACTAAATATGTTCCTGAGTTTGGAGACATTACTGTTAAAGTTGGATTTGTTTAACCAACTAAATCAACCCCATTAAGAGACCATTGGTAAGATGTAGCTCCTACAGTAGTTGCGTCTAAATCAACATCCGCGTCACCTTCACATTGGTTAACGTCTGCACCTAAATCTACAGTAAATGGACTATTAGTAGTCACAGTAACATCATCAGTAACTATTGTAATATCTCCGTTACAGTTAGTATAGGTAACTTGTGCAGTATATGTGGTTGAAGCGTCTGTTGGACAAACCTCGAAACTAGCATCTGTACTTAATACATTACCCATATCATCAAGCCAGGCAAATTCAACAATACTTGGTCCAGCTGGTGTAAAACGCCATGCTTCGTCAGTTGCAGTCCATCCGCCGCCTTCGTTAGTATTTCTTCCTGGTGGTACAAAAGCTTCTGTACCTGCATCGTTTTGAATACCTATAACTTTATTATTGTTCCAACTACCACAAAATGGTGCATTCTCAACATAAATATCTATAACGTTTGTTGTCTCATAAAAAACAGCCATATGAGTAGCTAACTCTGAATTACAATTCCACATTGGTACATTATAAAAACTTACTGCCAAAACTCTGTTTGGTGCTGTACCTATGATTTCCCAAGCTATTTCGTCACTACCGTTACCAACTGATGGATCAATATCATGTAAAGGTGTAAAAACATTTACCTCAGATAAAGCCGGGTCTGTGTTATTAGGTAGTGGTAAATTACTTGGATTAAAATCATTAGTAGTATCTCCGGGATCAACATCGAATCTGATGACTCCATTAGAGCCTACTTGAAATTGTGTCTCGATATCGTCAAAAAAGCAAAAATCAAATGGTAAATCTTCAACATCATCCCATTGATCATCAATATTAGTGTTAACAGAATTTGTTAGACCATTAAAAGAAAAAGGCGGCACAAAAGGAATACTATTTACAGTATAGGTACTTGTATCCCCTATATCTAAAAACGATGCTGTTAATGTCGTACATGTTTCAGTACAAGGAATATCTATATCAGCACCTGCATCTACAGATGGATTACCTGGGCTAGTAGAGCCTATTTGCGCAGTTAAATCAATACTATTGGTATTTGTACAACCAGCCGTATCTGTTATTGTTAATGTCACTACAAAAAGACCAGCAGTTGTGTAGGCATGAGTTACAGATTCTCCCATGGCTGTATTACCATCACCAAAATCCCAAAGATAGGTAGCTCCTGTACCTCCTGTAGAAAATGTACCGCTACCATTAAATGTTATAACTTCATTTTCATCTGCAACTACAACATTCGCAGCACTTGAATCTGGTATTGTACTATCAACATTTGCGATAATATTTTGACAAGGCGTAAAACAACTAATATCAGCAGCCCAACCTATTGTATTACCGCTACCATTTGTAGTCCAAACAAAAGTCAAACAACCTGATGTGTTAGCTACACTTGGCTCGACCAAACCTGGACTACTCGTTCCAGAAAACATACCAAGTGGCGGTGCAGTAGCATCAGTACCATCAAAAATAGAAAGTATATCAATACCATCTTGAGAACTAAATGTGGTAAAATTAATATTTATTGCATCTCCTGGGTTATCGGGACATATGGTTATCGTAAAATCTTCATTTCCTGAATAGTTACCCGAAGAACCACCAGAATCTAAAAATGTACCCATACATTGATTAAATGTACCGTCTTGCATTAATAAATCCTGACTAAAAACCTGTACAGAAAAGACAAAAAACGTAAATAATAGTATTTTTTTAAACATGTTAGGGGAATATTAATGCTGTGGTAAAATTGTTATTAGATATTGCGTATTATAAACTCGATAATACTCTGCTCTTTTTCTTGAAAAGAAATTAAACCCATATTTCAAAGGGTTAAAACTCTCAACGTTAAAGGAATTATCTTTTTGTAAGCCGGGGTTTATTGACTTAACAAGTTTCACTTGCGATAATCTCTTTAAAGAGCTTAAATCCTTTTTTTCGTAACGTTTGATAACAACTCTATTTCTAAGTATATCTTTAAACGAAAGGAGTCTTTGCGGATTATTATAAACCAATTTATCTGCATAGTCTCCATAAACCTCATCAATAAAAGCACGTTCTTTTGACGTTAAAGGCTCTGATAAATTATCACTATATTTTGCTAGTGGCAATGCTTGCTTTTGTGATTGTCCAAAAAGGCTTAGTCCTAAACAAACAAAAAACACGAGAGATATTTTTTTAATCATAGCGTATACTTAAAATAGTCAGGGAATTTAATAAAATTTTAACAATTACACAGCACTTTGTCTAAGTTCTCGTTATTATGACAGATTTTCTGACATAAGAGCTATTAACAGATAATAAAACCTAAGTTTTAAATAAAAAAAGCCTTTAAATTTCTTTAAAGGCTCTTAATTATAAATCAATTTTAAAATATGTTATCGTTTAAGTGCAAAATGTGCACTAAATGTTCTGGATTCGTTTGTTATTGGCTCGAAATACTCAAGGGTAAACCAATAATCACTACTTGGCATTCTGTTACCATTAAATGTTCCGTCCCAACCTGAGCTAGTTGGGCTTAATTGTTTTAGTAGTTTTCCATAACGGTCATAGATGTAAATCACTGCTGCAGGCTGCGTATCAATACCTTTTATATTCCAAGCATCATTATTACCATCTCCGTTTGGAGTAAAGAATTTTGGGTAATCAATTACCGTAACTATTTCAGAAATTATTCCACAGCCTAATATATCTCTGGCATAAACCGTATGCTGACCACCAGTTACATTTTCGAAATTAGTATCTAATTGCCATGGGCCATTGTCCAAGCTATACTCATAAGTACTGTTTCCTGTTGCCATCGCAATAATCATATTATTACCATTAAAAGCCTGAGAAGTTACCTCAACTGTAAATGTATCTGGTATTCCGCCCTCAATGACTTCTGCAGAATCAAAATTTTGACACATAGTCACTGTAGATGTAGAGGTATCTGTTACGACAACATCATAAATTCCGCCTTGTGTTGGAGTTAAAGTTGGACCAGTCTCTGTCGGCAATACGACACCGTCTAAACTCCATTCAAAACTATAATCCGAAGCAGGTAATTCTGTATCTAAAACTGGTGGTACATCTACTACAGCTTCGTTATTACTTGTAAGGCATAAAATATATTCGTCTTCTAAATCAAAAATCGGAAGTAAATTCACTTGTAAGGTTACCTCTGATATAGCAAAACATTCTGCTGGTCTTATAACATTACTTACTCTAGCATAAATAACTTGGGAGTTAATCACAAAATTTTCATACAATAGTGGTAATGGATTAACATCGTTAAACGCATCATCAAAACTAAAGTGATAACTAATACTAAATGCTAATGGGTCTTGACCATCTAGAATAATTGGGCTTCTTGAAGCTAAATCAAACTGAGTAAACCCATCATTATCATTAACAACATCACATTCTTCATATAAATCGTCAAGAGCTTCTGCGCCTTCATTTATTTCGATATTAAATGTTATGGTACTTACGGAACAACCTGTAGTGTTATTTGTAATAGCAACAAAGATAGGTTGAGGACTACTTGTATTTGTGTATGGACTTGCTAATGGGTTTGTTAGATTATCTGCATCAAGTTGGGTTTCGTGATATGTAACCGTAAACTGCATTGGGTCTTGTCCATTTAATACTTCTGGTGTTTTTGTTTCTAAGTCAAAATCGAAAAAGAAATCCGTGTTGTTTTCGCACTCAAAGAAATCTGTTACCATGACATTATCATCAGGAAGCGGATTTATCACAATATCCAACTCTACAATTGCAAAACAGTTATCAGTATTTGTAACTCTAACAAATATAGTCTCTGATGGGCTTGTATTATTGTAAGCTGAAGGTGTTGGAATGGCATTACTTCCAGCAACAGCTTCGTCATAATCTAAATGATATGTTGCAGAGACATTAGTTTCTCCATTAAAAATGAAGGCTTCTCGTTGCCTCAAATCAAAAGTTTCTACCAAATCTCCTGCTGTAACATCATCACACAAAATAATTGGGTCTGGATTAAGATTTGGCATTGGGTTTATAGTTTCGAGCTCAAACTCACCTATACCTAAACAAGAATTATCAACATCACTATCAATCCTGTAAGTAATTGTTTGATTAAACGGAGATGCTGTATTTATATGATTTGATATGTCTGGAATCGCATTAATTTCTGCCAATGCATCTGCAGTTGTTTCGTAATAAGTAACCGTAATTATTTGACCTGGAGGAAACAATCCAACAATTTGAGGTGTTGCATCACTAAAATCAAAAGTCGTGATTCCGTCTGTAATATTAGCATCTACTCTTGTATCATCACACTCTTGATAAGTTGGTATTAAAAATCCAGGAGGAATTGAAGTTGTGGATACAAATAAATCTAATTGCGCAACTCTATGACAGCCATCTGCATTTTCTGTTCTTACAAATAAAATATCTGGATTTGAAGATGGGTCAGTATTCGTATAAGCAGTAATATTTGGAATTGGATTATTACCTGTATCGGCCTCTGCAAAAGACATATGGTATGTAAATGTTTCAGCAGCTGAGTTAGTAGAGATTAAAACCTCAGATTCGGTTAAATTAAAATCTGAAATACCATCAGTATCAGTGTCACATTGTAATAGACTTACCATATTTGTAATAATCGGTAAAGCATTGACTTCTAAATCTACAGCAATAGTTTCATAACATAATATGTTATCATTATTCTCTACTCTGGCAATAATTTGCCTATCATCAGTGTATAAGTTGGTAATCGCTCCAGAATCATTGTCTGCATCGGCTTGATTTAAGTGATAACTTACTGTAAACTGCATTGGGTCTTGACCATTAAGAACAAAAGTATCTATATCTGCAGGTCCAAGCGGAAAATCAACAAACCCATTTGTATCATCGCCATCTGCATTATCATCACAAACTCCGTATGTATAAGTTGAAGGTGTTGGCTGATCAAAGACATCTATTATAAAATCGGATGTTGCATAACAATTTGCATTATCTACGTTTTCAATTCTTGCCACTATAGTTTGTTGTTGATAGGCCATTAAATTAGTGTAAGGCGAAGCTATTGGATTCGCATCGGCATCGGCGTCTACTTGATTCTCATGAAAAGTAATAGAATATTGAGCCATAGCCTGTGTGCCCAAAACATCTGGCTGCAATGCATCAAAATCAAAATTCCAAAAACCATCATTATCGTTGTCACAAATTAATTGATCTGCTACTACTCCAGCTGTTGGTGTATCAAAGACATCGATTTCTAAATCAGTTGTTGCATAACAATCTGTATTAATATTATTCTCTATACGCACAAAAATTGTTTCTGAAGTATAGGCTATCTGATTAGTATATGTATTTGGTAACGCCGCAGTATTCGCATCTGCATCTGCTAATGTAGGGTGAAATGTTACTGCATAGTCTGTAGTAGGTTGTGTACCTAAAACTGTTGTACGTAATGCGTTTAAATCAAAACCCCAAAACCCATCGTTATTGTCATCACAGACTAATTGATCGTCTACAACATTAGCAGTTGGAGTATTAAAGACATTAATATCAAAACTTCCCGTACTAGCACAATCAGTATTATTTGTGTTTTCTACTCTTATAAAAATGGTTTCTACTGTGTATGCTGTTGCATTAGGATATAATCCTGTTATAGGATTCATATCCATTTCAGCATCACTTAAGGAATTATGATAACTTACCTCAACATCTATCTGAACACCTACAACAGTTGTAGTTAACGTTGAAAAATTGAAATCAAAAAAGCCATCATTATTGGTGTCGCAAATTATCTGATTTTGTACGGGATTGACTGTTGGCAAAGCTGTAACAGTAATTTCTATAACATCGTCATCTGAGTTACCCAAATTATCTGTAATTGTAACTTGATATTGACCAGAGTTAGAAACCGAAATAGAAGACATACCATCAGTACCAGGTATTGGTACAAAACCAGTACCATCATCGTATTGCCAAGCATAATCTACAAAATCAGGATCGCTAGTTGGATTTGCATCTAAAGTTGTTGAAGATAATTCACAAATATTTTGATCAGGTCCCAATATACCATTAACATCTATAATGCTACAGTCTGTAGATCCACCACCTGGAACTCCTAGGTTAGTTTGAACAATTTCGATAGAACCTGGTATACCTGGTTGATTTGGCCCAGTTCCATAATTAGCAATGAGTATTAAATAAAACTCTCCTGATTGCGCGTTATTTATAGTTAGAGTTTCGGTTGGCGCACCTGAATAACTACAATCAACGATATTAGAATTGTCTAAATCATTTTGGTAGTATGTAGTTCCAGAATTATCTTGAGGACAAGTTGGACAAGTCGTGTTTATATTATTACAGTTTCCTGTGTCATTAGAAAAAGGTCCCCAAGCAATAAAATCCACATCAATTCCTGTTCCAGGTCCATCGTTATTAATGCCATCACCATTATTATCTTCCCACTGATTTATGGTAAAAGCTAAATTTCCTGTTTGATCTACTTGCATAAAAAACCAAGATGGCCTCGGTGCATCACCTAAACAACCTATTGGTGTATTAATATTAGTAGAATTATCGATATTATTCTCAAAAACATAAGTACCAGAATTATCAGAACAAATTGGACTTGCTTGATCACAGGTTACTCCACCTGGCACACTAAACTGTCCATAGGACAAAATTGAAAAGCTTAAAAACAGTAAAAAGTATATGTGTTTTTTGAACATTTGGAGTATAAAATTTGAGTCACCTAAATTAATAAAATCTTAGCCAAGAAACTGATTTCTGTTAAGTTCTTGTTATAATAACGTGTTTACTTATGTAACAAGTATATTTATAAAACTCCCACCTTAACTATACTATATTATTTACTTATCTTTGCATAATCATTTTACACATCATATAAATGAAAATAGATAACGATTTTGATATAGACGCTATAGGGGATGACCATATAGGAACTTCTAGTGACACACCTCTAAGAGAGGATGCTTTTGAGTTAAGTGACTCTGAAAAAATTGAGAGTATAAAAGCAGATGTAAAACATATCCTTGAAATCTTGGGATTGGATCTTAATGACGATAGCCTTCAAGGCACACCAAAACGTGTTGCAAAAATGTTTGTTAACGAAATTTTTAGTGGCTTACACCCGGATAATAAACCTAAGGCATCAACATTTGACAACAAGTATAAATACGGCGAAATGCTTGTCGAAAAAAATATCACAGTATATTCGACTTGTGAGCATCACTTATTACCGATTGTAGGCAAAGCGCATGTGGCTTATATTTCAAACGGAACAGTTATAGGATTATCCAAAATGAATCGTATTGTCGATTATTATGCAAAACGCCCACAAGTACAAGAGCGTTTAACTATTCAGATTGTGAGAGAATTACAGGAGGCTTTAGGTACAGACGATGTTGCTTGTGTTATTGATGCTAAGCACCTTTGTGTAAACTCACGAGGCATCAAAGATGTTGCTAGTAGCACTGTTACTTCAGAATTTGGTGGAAAATTTAAAACCAAAGAAACACGCCGCGAATTCTTAGATTATATTAAATTAGATACTGAATTCTAAGCCTACAAAAAGTTCAGAAAAAGTATTTTAATTTTACAAAAATCAATCATTCCATAATGGCTTTATATACAAATCAAAATATAAAAATCTATAACTCGCTTTCGGGCGAAAAGGAAAATTTCACTTCTATTAACGAAGGCTATGTTGGTATGTATGTTTGTGGACCTACGGTTTACAGTAATGTGCATTTGGGCAATGTCCGAACTTTTATGTCATTTGACATGATTTTTAGATACTTTAAGCACTTAGGTTATAAAGTACGCTATGTACGTAATATAACAGACGCTGGTCATTTAGAAAATGATGCTGACTTGGGTGAAGACAAAATCACCAAAAAGGCACGAATTGAGCAAATAGAACCTATGGAAATTGTACAGCGTTATACTGTAGATTTTCATAACGTATTGCAAACATTAAACTTTTTACCACCTAGTATTGAGCCTACTGCAACTGGTCATATCATTGAACAGATTGAATTGATTGAAACTATAATTGAAAACGGTTTTGCATATGTTGTAAATGGCTCTGTATATTTTGACGTTCACAAATACAACGAATCTAACGAATACGGAATTTTAAGCAAACGTAAATTAGAAGACCTTATACATAATACCAGAACTCTAGACGGACAAAGCGATAAAAAAAATCCTCAAGATTTTGCACTTTGGAAAAAAGCTGAAGACACTCACATTATGCGATGGCCAAGTCCTTGGAGTGACGGATTTCCGGGATGGCATTTGGAGTGTACTGCCATGAGCACAAAATATTTAGGTGAGTTTTTTGATATTCACGGTGGCGGAATGGACTTAAAATTTCCGCATCACGAATGTGAGATTGCACAAAACCAGGCTGCGAAAGGTCAAGCACCAGTTAAGTATTGGATGCATGCCAACATGCTTGAGCTTAACGGAGCACGTATGAGTAAATCCTCAGGAAACTATATCAATCCAGCTGAATTATTTTCGGGTCAAAATGATATTATGACAAAAGGTTTTACACCAGGAGTTATTCGCTTTTTTATGATGCAAGCTTCTTATCGTAGTATTTTAGATTTGACTAACGATGGATTATTAGCTGCAGAAAAAGGCTTTAATCGTTTAATGGATGCTATTGGTAATATTGATAAACTAAATACTAGCGATACGTCTTCATTTGATGTTATTGCATGGAAGCAAAAGTGCTACGATGCAATGAATGATGATTTTAATACACCTATCTTAATCGCGCATTTATTTGAAGCTGCAAAACTTATAAATCAGGTTAATGACAATTCAGCTACAATAACTAATGAAGATTTAGAAGAGTTGAAAGTAACTGTAAATACGTTTACTTTTGACATCCTGGGCTTAACAAATAATGAAGCTTCAGATAGCGGGACAGAAAAGTTAAATGCTGCACTAGAGTTGTTAATTAAACTCAGAAAAGAAGCACGAATTAATAAAGACTTTGCTCTTTCTGACCAAATCAGAGATGAGTTGGCTGATGCTGGTATTGAATTAAAAGACGGTCGAGAAGGCACAACATATTCTGTAAAATAGTAGGCTATCAAAAAATTTCTTACATACCCGTTTTTATTTTTAATTAAGGTGTATCAGAAATTAATTTCTCCATTTACTCCAGCTAGTTGTAGATATCAACCCACATGTTCTCAATACACAAAGGAAGCCTTAGAAATTCATGGCTTTTTTAAAGGTGGTAGATTAGCTGTTAAGCGAATTTTTAGTTGTCATCCTTGGGGCGGAAAGGGTTTCGACCCAGTTCCACCAAAAGAAGATTAATATTCAAACATCGTCATTCAGAGCATAGCAAAGAATCTTTATTTATATCTTTCTAATTCTTTAGATTCTTCAGTCGCAAACGCCTTCTGAATAACAATAAATATTATATTTACGACTTAAACAACACTCAATATATGCACGCTTTAGAAATCGTTTGGGATCCCATTAAATTTTTGGATTTAGGTTTTTTTAAACTTCACTTTTACAGTGTGATGTGGATTGTTGCATTTGTTCTTGGGTTTTTAATAACCAAACGAATCTATAAAAACGAAGGCGAATCAGATGAATCGCTAGACTCATTATTCATTTACTCCGTATTAGGTATAATGTTAGGTGCTAGATTAGGTCATGTTATCTTTTACCAACCAGACTTAATTACTGATGATTTCTTCAGTATATTTTTGCCTTTTAAATTTAAAGGCGGTTTTGAGTTTACTGGATTTCAAGGCTTAGCAAGTCATGGTGCTGCCATTGCTATGATTATTTCTATGTACTTGTACAATAAAAAGGTTTTAAAAAAAACTGTTTTATGGATATTAGACCGTGTAGTTGTTCCAGTGGCGTTAGGTGCTGTATTTGTTAGAATCGGAAATTTCATAAACTCTGAAATAATTGGAAAAGAAACTGGCAGTGATTTTGGTGTTGTTTTTAAACAACTTGGAGAAACTGTGCCAAGACACCCAGCTCAATTGTACGAAGCTGGTTGTTATATTTTTGTGTTTTTAATACTATTTTATTTCTATTGGAAAACCAAAAAATCTGAACAACAAGGATTTTTATTTGGGCTATTTTTAGTGTTACTTTGGTCTGTTCGTTTTGTAGTAGAATATTATAAGGAACCTCAAAGTGGCGAATACCTTTCAAACGCCATAGGTAATGTTTTGAATAATGGACAAATCTTAAGCATTCCATTTATAATCATTGGTCTGTATTTTATGTTTATTTACAAACCAAAGACAAAGTTAGCTTAATGGTTTTTGGTAAGTTTCTAAGACTACTATTGCTACTAGTATTTACTCTATGTGTTATTGCTTGTAAAGATTCAAGTAGTAAAAAAGAGTCAAAATCACTTACTATAACTTTCAAAAAAGAAGGTGTTTTACAACTAATAGAAGCTTCAAAAGATTCTATTATAAAAGAATTAGATATCGAAATTGCAGATGATGAGTATCAAACCCAAACTGGTTTGATGTATCGTGACAGTATGGAAGATAATCAAGGGATGTTATTCATTTTTCCAAATGAAGCGCCTCGTAGCTTTTACATGAAAAATACACGTATTCCTCTTGATATCATATATATTTCTGCTGACAGTACTATTGTTAGTTTTCAGAAAAACGCAAAACCTTTTGACGAAACTTCTCTCCCTTCAAATGCAGCTGCAAAATTTGTATTAGAAATTAATGCTGGGCTAGCCGACACTTGGCAATTACAAATTGGTGACAAGGTGGATTTTTAATATTTTAATTTTGTTCCAAGTGTATGGTTTACTTAAATCAAATTTTTAATTTTATATTTAAGAATCAATATCACTATTATGAAATTTTCAAAGCGCTTCTCACTACTTCTTAGTGCATTATTGTTATTCTGTTCATTTTCTTTTATTGGTGCCGATAAATCTTATGTAGGCAAGTGGAAAGGTAAAGACAAAGGCGATATTGGCTTTTTGACCTTAACAAAACACAATTATGCAACTTTTGAATTTGACGGTGAAATTATGGGAGGAAAATCCTATAATCATCAAGGTATAACCGCTGCACTAAAGTATAGAGTTAATACAAAAAAGAGTCCAGCAACAATAGACTTTATTATCTGGGATAAAAAAAAAGCTATTGAAGTTGGTAGGCTAAGAGGAATTTTTAAAATGAGTAGTAATCTGCAAATGCAAATGGCTATAAATTTTAGTGGCAGTAATCATAGACCCAAAGACTTCTCAATAGACAGTATTACTTTTTTGCGCGAAAGTGAATAGAAAAAAGACAAATAAAAAAGGCTGCCAAATGGCAGCCTTTTTTATTTAAGATATTGGAGATTAAGCCAATTCTTCACCTTCTTCTTTTACCTTCTTTTTTAAAGATTCTGCAGCATCACCTTTTTTGGCAGTATCATACATAATTGGTGTTGCAATAAATACCGATGAATATGTACCCACTAATACACCAACAATTAAAGCGAATAAGAATCCTCTTAACGAATCTGCACCTAAGAAAAACATAGCTAATAACACCACTAATGTTGTTAACGATGTATTTAATGTTCTACTTAATGTACTGTTTACAGAAGCATTAATCGTTTTACCTAAACTCCATCCAGAATGTTCGTTTAAAAACTCTCTAATTCTATCGAAAACGACCACGGTATCATTCAGCGAGTAACCAATTACAGTTAGGATTGCTGCAATAAATGCTTGATCGATTTCCATACTAAAAGGCATCCATTTCCATGCAATTGAGAATATACCTAATACAATCAATACATCATGGAAAACTGCTGCAACAGCTCCAAGAGAGAATTGCCATCTCTTAAAACGAATTAAGATATAAAGGAATACAACTACTAAAGAACCTAATATTGCCCAGAATGAAGATTTTTTAATATCATCGGCAATAGTTGGACTTACTTTACTTGACAAACGTTTTCCAATATTCTGATCACCCGAGCCATCCAAGAATTCTTGGTAAGACATACCGTCTGGCAAATATGGTTTTAATGCTTCAAATAATGTAGACTGTACTTTTTCATCAGCTTCAGTAGAGTTATCTTCTACTAAATATTTAGTAGAAATTTTTAACTCATTATCATTACCAATAGTTTTTACTTCGGCACTCCCAAAGACATCAGCTGCATTTAACGTTTTTGATACTTCTTCTGTACTTACTGATTGTGCAAAACGTACTTGGTAAGTTCTACCACCAACAAAATCAATACCTTGATCTAAGTTATTTGTAAATAAAGATGCAATACCAGCAGTTATTAAGATTCCTGAAATCACATAAGCAATCTTACGCTTTGCTAAGAAATTAATATTTACGTTCTGTAAGAAACCTTTAGTTAATGCTGTAGAGAAATTTAATTTTCCACCACGACCTAAATACCAATCGATTAGCAATCTTGTGATAAATATTGCTGTAAATAATGATGTTAAAATACCAATGATTAATGTTGTCGCAAAACCTTTAATTGGTCCTGTACCGAATACAAATAAGATTAATGCTGTTAAACCTGTTGTTATATTTGCATCTAAGATTGAAGATAATGCGTTAGCAAAACCATCTTTAATAGCTAGTTTCTGGTCTTTACCCTTAGCCAACTCTTCTCGAATACGCTCAAAAATAAGTACGTTTGCATCAACCGAAATACCAATTGTTAATACAATACCTGCAATACCTGGTAATGTTAATACAGCTCCTAATCCTGATAGTACACCAAAGATTAAAAGAATGTTGAATAATAACGCGATGTCTGCAAATCCTCCAGCTTTACCGTAATAAAAAATCATCCAAAGTAATACGAAAGCTAAAGCTAAACCAAACGAAATCATACCAGAATCGATTGCTTCTTGACCTAAAGATGGTCCAACCTCATCCGCTTGAACTATTTCAGCAGATGCAGGTAACTTACCAGCTCGTAATACATTAGCTAAATCGGTAGCCTCTTCTAGAGTAAAAGAACCTGAAATTTGAGAGTTTCCTCCTGCAATTGGTCCTGTACTTACACCCGGCGCAGAGTAAACAATATTATCTAAAACGATAGCTATATTTCCTCTCGTTTCGTAAGCTACTTTGGTCATAGCTTCCCAAGTTTTTGCACCTTTTGCATTCATTTGCATACTAACCGCAGGACGATTTAATTGATCATAATCCTGTCTTGCATCAGTAATAACTGCACCGCTCAATTCTGGTTCGTTATCTCTATTGCCTTTAAGTCCATATAATTCAACAAATTCAGAATCTTTATCTGCTGGTTTTCCCCAAGCAAAACGCGCATAACGTTGTTCTGCTGGTAATAAATCACGATTAGCTTCAAGCATTTTTAAAACTTCAGCCTTGTCTTTAGCCAAGAAAGAACCTATTACTGGTCCACCTTGTCCTAAGCCTTGAATACCTAGTGGGTTTGTATTTTCTTGTACTGCAGTAGAATCGTTTTCTATCTGACCAGTCAAATCTTCAATAAGACTAGAGGTAGAATCTGTTTCTTCAGCAGCTTCAGCTTCTTCAACTGACTCTTCAGAAGTCGATTCATTTGCTTTTTGAGCTTCAATTAGACGTTGGTTAACCTGTAATAAGTAACCTGCTAAATCTTGAGTTGTGTACGTTTCCCAAAACTGTAATTGAGCAGTTTTTGTGATGATGTCTACAACACGCTTTTTGTCTTTAGCGCCTGGTAATTCGATTAAAATACGACCACCATTACCTAAACGCTGAATGTTTGGAGATGTAACTCCAAAACCATCAATACGATTACGTAAAACTTCGAAAGCAGAGACAATAGACTCATCTACTTTTCTTGTAATGACACTTTTAACTTCATCATCAGACATATTGAAGGTAATGTCATCACTTAATGTACGATTGGCAAAAATATCTGGAGACGCTAATTTTGTTTCACCTTTAATTTCATCAAACGCTGTATAAAATGACTCTAAGTAAGAATCCTGAGAATCCTTTTGTAATTCATCTGCATTTTCTAAAGCTTGGTTAAAAATCGGGTCTTTACTATTGTTTGCCAATCCTTTGAGGATATCTTTTACAGAAATCTCAATAATAGCATTAATACCACCTTTAAGGTCAAGACCTAAATTCATGGCATTGTCTTTAACATCACTGTATGTAAATTGACTTACACCTAAAACATTGTAGACCTCTTTATTGTTAAGTGAGTCTAGGTAACGTAATTCACCAGCATTGACATCACTATTGTTGTCATATTTGGCTTGTGCAAATTGCTTTGCTTCTTTTTCGAGCTGATTGGCTTTGAACGTAAATGATAATTGGTAAATACTTACCAATCCAAATAGTACAGCAAACAGCTTTACTAATCCTTTGTTTTGCATTGTTTTTAATTTTATATCGAAAATCTTTCGATAATTAATTTGTAATAAAAAATTTAATTGAAATGAGAATTAAACATTCTCGGTCGGAATTCAGTAATAAATCAAACTGAATATGTTTTGATTAAGCTAGTGGTCCTGCTCTGACCTCTGGAATATTATGAGATGTATTATCTGACACAAATACTATCAATTGATTAGCATTGTATACAACTCTTAAATCAAAGTAGGTCTTAGAAGTTTCAGTTAAAACAGGAAACTTAAGCACATCTGGATTAAACGAGCGGTCACTCTTTATATTAAGTGTATAAACTTGTTGACCTTCAAAATCCCATGACGAAGTACTTCCACTTTTAATCTGAAAGATATCAAGACTATAATCTTTACTACTATTTTTTGTCGAATCTGATGAATCGTCAAAGGCTATTTCGACTTTATTTGAAAGGATTTCTTTAACATTACTAACTGCTTTATCGCTATGATAAGCAATTCGAAAAAATCCATTTTCTTTTGAAGTAATCGAGATACTTTTTGCTCCGATTTCTTCAAGAAAATTTGAAATAGAAGCTAAAGAATCCTTAGTTTCAACTTCAGAAAATTGTGAGTCTGTAAACTGAATTACAACTTCTTGGTTGGCCTTAGGATTTTGGTACTGCTGAGCTAGGCCTAACATAATGAGGCTTAACACAAAACTTAAAAAGTACCATTTTTTTAGCATGCGCCAAATATAAACAAAAAGACTGCTTTTAGAGCAGTCTTTATTATAGAATTATTCAAGTATTTAGTATTACATTTTAGTGTAACCTTCTGGTGGTGTTAAACTAAACTTGTTGTCATCAATAGATTTTGCCTCCATCTTTGTTACCTCTGATTTAATAACAATTTCTGCTCCCATCTGATTCATTTTTATAACCATATACAATGGATAACCGTCTACTTTTTCTCCCAACATAGCTGTTTGCTGTGTTTTTACGCCTTGAATTTTATCAGTAATAAACATCTCCATAGTCATTTCTGCTCCATCTTGGTTCATGGTTATTATATATTGTTTTAAGTCATAGCCAAGTACATTCTTAGTTTCGCTACCTTCAGTGACAGTGATGTTTTTTAACATTTCCTCAGTAACCTCGACCTTTTGAGACGTGTATTTTTTTCCTAATCCGGGCATATCCGTAAGTTGTAATAACTCATTAGATTCTGCATCAATAATAACGGTTACATCACCTGACATTGGGTTTGAAGATTCAGTTCTTGTTTTAGCTCCGTCTACATAAGTTGTTGTTATCATCTCTCCAATTTCTGACAACATTGAATTAACGTCTTCGTTAGACGAAGACATCGTTTGCTTCATAGTTATTTCACCTTCTGTAAACTTTTCTTGTGCAATCGTTGTTAAAGACAATCCCACAGCTACGATAAATAATAAAAACTTTTTCATAATGTTTGTAAAATAAAAGCCTTATTAGCGTAACCAATAAGGCTTAATTAATATTTATAAAATTAATTTTTTTATAATTCTAAAAGACCATTAGTCTTTTTAACACCTTCGGCACTTGCTTTCATGTGTTCTTTTTCGGCATCACTTAAAGATACATCTACAATTTTTTCGATACCGTTACGACCTAAAACAACTGGTACACCAATACACAAATCGTTTAAACCATACTCACCATCTAATAAAGTAGAACATGGGTAGATTTTCTTTTGGTCGCATGCAATAGCTTGTACTAAACCAGATACCGCTGCACCTGGCGCATACCATGCTGATGTACCTAATAAGCCTGTTAATGTTGCTCCACCAACTTTGGTATCTGCAGCAACTTGCTCTAAACGCTCTTCTGATAAAAATTCAGAAACTTTGATAGAATTACGTGTTGCATGAGATGTAAGCGGTACCATACCTTTATCGCTATGACCACCAATTACCATTCCGTCTACATCACTGATTGGTGCTTCTAGAGCTTCAGCTAATCTATACTTAAAACGTGCTGAGTCTAAAGCGCCACCCATACCAATGATTCTATGCTTTGGTAAATCTGTAGTTTTATGGACTAAATACGTCATCGTATCCATTGGATTACTAACGACTATAATAATAGTGTTTGGAGAATGTTCTACTAAACTTGCAGAGACTGTTTTTACAATACCAGCATTTATACCAATTAATTCTTCACGAGTCATACCTGGCTTACGAGGAATACCCGAAGTAATTACACAAATGTCGCTATTTGCAGTTTTAGAATAGTCGCTTGTACTTCCTGTTATTTTTGTATCAAAACCATTTAAAGATGCTGTTTGCATTAAATCCATGGCTTTACCTTCGGCATAACCTTCTTTAATGTCCAGTAAAACAACTTCAGAAGCAAAATTTTTAATTGCGATATACTCGGCACAACTAGCACCTACGGCACCTGCACCTACTACAGTAACTTTCATTTGTATGTTATTTTTAGTTGATAATTTATTTGATTTGCAAAGTTAAGTTATTGCGCATTAATTACAGTGTTTATACATTAGTATTATGGGTCTAAAGACTAAAATTAATTTTTATTTAACAAATTTTCTATCTAAACCCAAAATTAATTCCTACAGAAAAAGCATCGAATTCAGAAATATGATACTCGGCATTGAGTCTAAAAAATCCTAATTTTAATTTTGTTCCAATAGTACCTCTAAGCGCAGAAACTTCGCTCGAAACTGAAAAAGGATCTGTTATTGTTTGTGATGATAATGCACCTTCTGTCACAGTATAATCTCCCAACAAATCAGAATCTGAAGTACCTTTAATGTAACCTATTCCGCCATAAAAATTAATTACAGGAAATTTTGTTGATGCTATAGCCTGAAATAACCATGTGTTAGTATCGTTTTGGACTCGCTGGTTATCACCTGCAATACCTGATGTGTCCGTTAAATCATAAGAGCCGTCCAAATGGGTATAAGCCACTAGACCTGAAATCGAAATTGGTAAGACCTTGTCACCTGGTAACCATTCTGTGATTTCAAATTGTAAACCAGCACCGTACATACCGATTTCTACGTCATCTGTCTTAATATTTGGCACATAACGAGCTTTTAACTCCAAACCACTACCTAAACCTAAAGATCCTTGGACAAAAGCTGACGGTACTAAATTTGCGCTAGAATCACCAATACCAGTTGGTAATTCTATCTGTCTGGTCTGATTACCAAAGATTGGGTCCTCATACTCTAACTCTACAATTATTGGTGGATTATTATCTCCTAAAACTGTAGCCACATTTTGAACATTTGGTCCTTGTACAAATTGCACATTATTGTAATCCGCTGTGTTTAAACTAAATGTTTTACTGTCATCATTTACTAAAGATGCATTAGCGACTACAGATACTTCGAAACCTAAAAGTGGTTTGACTTTTCCAGAGTTAAACCAATTGGCATTCATACTAAACATTAAGGCATCTGAGCCTGGCGCTAAGTAGTCATTGGCAAATCGTTGGGCATCCTCGACACCTGCGGCTAAAAGTGCATCGATATCACTTTGAGCCTTTACAGTTAATACAGATAGTATTAATACTATTGAATAAATTTGTTTTTTCATTTTGATAGATTTATGGGTTTTTCTACTTACGAAAAAAAAGATTATCTGGTTTTAAAACCTTTCTTTAATTTTTATCGTAAGTATATAGATAACACATTTTTTTAATATAAAACTATATCAGCATGAAAAAATTAAAAAAGCAATTTCACTAATTATTGTCATTATACCTTTTATAACATTAGGTCAGGAGGACAGTTTAGATAAAAACAAAACTTCGCATTACGAAAAAAGAGCTGCAGAAGATGCTAAATACGAGCAAAATTTTAAAGCAGAAACAAAAAAAAGAAGAAAAGAAATTCTGGAAAGACCAAAAAGAATATGAAAAGGACTTAAAACGTCGTGACCGAGAAGCTTACGAAGCATACATGCAAGGTAAAACAGATGCTTAGGAAGAGTATTATAGTCACTGTAGTGACCATTGTCATCATAGTCATTTTATTATAGCCATGCGAGATACTATTATTATGGGTACCACGAACACTACTACAGACAACCAAGACGAAGTTCTTTTAGCACCAATGTACGTGTGAGCACACCTAGAATTCGTTTAGGATTCTAATTAAGGAAATCAAAAAAAAGAGCTAACGAAGTTTCGTTAGCTCTTTTTTTAGTATTACATTCTAAACAATCTATGCATCAATATTCGCATAAATAGCATTCTTCTCAATAAACTCTCTACGCGGTGGTACTTCGTCACCCATAAGCATTGAGAAAATACGGTCTGCTTCAACACCATTTTCAATCTGTACTAATCGCATTGTTCTAAACTCAGGGTTCATTGTTGTGTCCCAAAGCTGCTCTGCATTCATCTCACCTAGACCTTTGTAACGTTGTATTTTTGAACCATCTCCGAAAGTAGTAACGATATCATCTCGTTCTGCATCACTCCACGCATATTGCTTTTTAGCACCCTTTTTAACTAAATATAATGGCGGTGTTGCAATATATATATGTCCATTTTCAACCAACTCTTTCATGTATCTAAAGAAGAACGTTAAAATCAGAGTAGCAATGTGACTACCATCAATATCGGCATCACACATAATTACAACTTTATGATATCTCAATTTTGAAAGATTTAATGCACGAGGATCTTCTTCAGTACCAATAGTTACTCCTAGTGCTGTAAAGATATTCTTGATTTCTTCGTTTTCAAAAACCTTATGCTGCATCGCTTTTTCAACATTAAGAATTTTACCTCTTAATGGTAAAATCGCTTGAAATGCTCTATCACGACCCTGCTTTGCTGTTCCACCTGCTGAATCTCCCTCGACTAAAAATACTTCACATTTAGCTGGGTCTTGCTCAGAACAATCTGATAGTTTTCCAGGTAAACCTCCGATACTCATAACTGTTTTACGCTGCACCATTTCACGAGCTTTTTGTGCCGCATGACGTGCTTGCGCCGCAAGTATTACTTTTTGTACAATGGTTTTTGCATCGTCTGGATTTTCTTCTAAATAATCCGTCAACATTTCTGAAACCGACTGACTTACAGCAGCAGAAACTTCACGGTTACCTAATTTTGTTTTGGTCTGACCTTCAAACTGAGGTTCTTGAACTTTTACAGATACTATAGCAGTTAACCCTTCACGAAAATCATCTCCAGCAATATCAAACTTTAACTTATCTAACATTCCTGAACCATCAGCATATTTTTTTAATGTGTGTGTAAGTCCACGACGAAAACCTGATAAATGTGTACCACCTTCATGTGTATTAATATTATTTACGTAAGAGTGTAAATTTTCGGAATATGATGTATTGTAAATCATTGCTACTTCTACTGGCACACCATTTTTTTCACCTTCAAATGCGATAACATTTTTCATCAATGGTTCACGTGTAGCATCTAAGAAAGTGATAAATTCCTTTAAACCTTCTTTAGAATGAAAGGTCTCTCCTTCAAAAGAACCATCTTCTTTAGTTCTTCTTTTATCTACTAAATGAACTGTAATACCTTTGTTTAGATATGCTAACTCTCGCATACGACTTGCCAAAGTATCGTAGTTATATTCTAGAGTTTGAGTAAATATTGTTGAATCGGGCTTAAAAGTAACTGTTGTTCCTCTTTTGTCAGTATCGCCAGTAGTTTTTACAGGGTACATCGCTTTACCACGTTCATACTCTTGTTCGTAAACTTTACCTTCTCTAAATACTGTTGCTTTAAGATGCTCAGATAAAGCGTTAACACAACTTACACCAACACCGTGTAAACCACCAGAAACTTTGTATGAATCTTTATCGAATTTACCACCAGCACCAATTTTAGTCATTACAACTTCTAATGCAGATACACCTTCTTTTTTGTGAAGTCCTACAGGAATACCACGACCATCATCTTCTGTAGTAATAGAGTTATCTTCATTTATTGTCACTGTAATATTATCACAATGACCAGCTAAAGCCTCGTCAATAGAGTTATCTACAACCTCATAAACTAGATGGTGTAAACCTCTAACTCCAACATCACCAATATACATGGAAGGACGCATACGTACGTGCTCCATTCCTTCTAAAGCCTGAATACTATCTGCAGAATAACCGTGTTCGTTAAAGCTTTCTTTTTTTTCTTCGCTCATAATTATTTAAAATAAATTTTAGTCTAATTTAATGTCATAAAAAAAGACGCATTTGCGCCTCTTTTGAGTACTATCAAAGATAAGAATAAATAAAGCCTTTTAAAAGCTTTTTATCGATATAAGCTCATATTTATCAACATTTGTTAATTACTTAAAAGCGTCTTAAATCGCCTAAAAAGTACTTTAAATTAGATTTAAAGATTATTTTTTATTCTCAAAATTTATTAAAAAACAAAAATCCCGCAAAAGCGAGATTTTGTTATTACAATTTTCTAATTTTTTGGATTAATACGCCTCATCATGGACATTAGCTATAGCTCTACCTGATGGGTCATTCATATTTTTAAAAGCCTCATCCCATTCTAAAGCTGTTGCTGTACTACAAGCTACACTTGCTTCTTGTGGAACGCTTAGTGCAGCTGCATCGCTAGGAAAATGTCCTTCAAAAATAGTACGATAATAATACTCTTCTTTATTTAAAGGTGTGTTGATAGGAAAACGGAATGCAGCATTTTCTATTTGCTCGTCAGTGACCTCTCTTTCTACTAATTCCTTTAATGTATCAATCCAGCTATAACCAACGCCATCACTAAATTGTTCTTTCTGTCTCCATGCTACACTTTCTGGAATCATATCTTCAAAAGCTTTACGAACTACCCATTTTTCCATACGCTCACCGTTAATCATTTTATCTTTTGGGTTAATGCGCATAGCAACGTCCATAAATTCTTTATCTAAAAAAGGCACACGACCTTCAATACCCCAAGCTGCTAAACTCTTGTTAGCTCTAAGACAATCGTACATATGCAACTTATCTAATTTTCGAACGGTTTCTTCATGAAACTCTTTAGCATCAGGTGCTTTATGAAAATATAAGTAGCCTCCAAAAATCTCATCTGCTCCTTCTCCGGACAACACCATTTTAATTCCCATAGACTTAATAACTCTAGCCATTAAATACATTGGCGTAGACGATCGTATGGTTGTAATGTCATAAGTTTCGATATTATAAATAACATCTTTTATAGCATCTAGACCTTCCTGAATTGTAAACTTAATTTCGTGATGAACAGTTCCTATATAATCCGCTACTTTTTTTGCAGCTGCTAAGTCTGGTGAACCTTCTAGTCCAACAGAAAAAGAATGCAATTGAGGCCACCAAGCTTTCTCTTTATCATCAGCTTCGACACGTCTTTTAGAATATTTTTTTGCAATTGCAGATGTTACTGAAGAATCTAATCCACCTGAGAGCAATACGCCATATGGGACATCACTCATTAATTGTCTATGTACTGCATCTTCTAATGCTTGTTTTACATCTGCAATACTAGTTTCATTTTCTTTTACGGCATCATAATCTGTCCAATCACGGTTATACCATTTTACAAATTCACCGTCTTTACTAGACATGTAATGTCCCGGAGGAAATAGTTCTATTTTTGTACAAATACCTTCAAGAGCTTTTAGTTCTGATGCCACGAAAAATGTTCCGTTTCTATCCCAACCTATGTATAAAGGAATAATTCCCATATGATCACGTGCTACAAAGTAATCGTCTTTTTCAGTATCGTAAATAGCAAATCCAAAAATACCATTCATTTCGTCAACAAAATCATGACCCTTTTCTTTGTAAAGCGCTAAAATGACTTCGCAATCGCTTTCTGTCTGAAACTTATAATCTGGAAACTGCTTACGCAACTCCTTATGATTATAAATCTCTCCATTTGCTGCAAGTACCAATTTTTTATCATCAGTAAACAAAGGCTGTTTACCTGAAGTTGGATCTACAATTGCTAAACGTTCATGAGCCATTATAGCTTTGCTATTACTATAAATTCCGCTCCAATCTGGACCACGGTGTCTAATACTTTTTGCCATTTCTAAAACCTGTGGTCTTAAGGTTTCTGAATCTTGCTTTATATCAAAGGCGCATACTATTCCGCACATAACTTTTATTTTTAAATATTATCATAAAGCAAATATGATTTTAAAGTTTTAATTATTAAACATATGAGTTATTATTGCTTTCATTTTGTAATAAAATACACATAATCAACATTTATTTGATATAATTATTGACTTTAAATCTCCTTTTTACTATCAATATGTAAATTTTAATAATTTTTTACGACTTATCGTTTCAATTACAAACTACTTTTACATTCAATAAAACTTAATTCACTCATGAAAAATTCAAAATTATTTACAACTATCGCTTTTGCATTTATGATGCTAGTATCATTCAATGTTGATGCACAAAAATTCAGACCTTTAGACAAGAGTCCTATGGATGCTGCTTCTATTGGTCGTGGGACTAAACAATTAGCTAAAGTTTATTATAGTAGACCTCAACTAAAAGGGAGAACTGTTGGTACTGATTTAGCACCATATGGAAAAGTATGGAGAACTGGTGCAAACGAAGCTACACAACTTATATTGAATGTTGATATGAAGCTTAATGGAACAACATTAAAAGCTGGTACATACTCAATATTCACTATTCCTGGTGAAAAAGAGTGGGAATTTATTGTAAGCTCAGACTTAAACAATTGGGGTTCTTCGGGCTATAAAAAAGATAACACCGTAGCTAGTATTAAAGTACCTGTAACAATGGGAGAAGAATCTTTAGAAGCTTTCTCTATGGCATTTGCACCTTCTGATGATGGCGTACATTTACACATGGGTTGGGACAAAGTCAGAGTTGCAGTTCCTTTTGTAAAATAAAATAACTTTATTTCCATAAAAAAAGCCTTGAGAAATCAAGGCTTTTTTTATGGAATATTCAAATATTTATGCGTTTGCAATGAGACTTTCCATTTAGGATTCGCCATGACATAATCCACAATTTGGGGTACCATTTTATCACGTTTACTCCATTCTGGCTGTAGATATAAAATACAATTATCATTTACTTTTTCAGCTTGCTCTTCAGCAAATCTAAAATCATCCTTATTATATATGATACATTTTAGTTCATGAGCCTCAGCATATACTTCTTCGGTTGGAAGTTTATTCTTTTTTGGAGATAAACAAATCCAGTCCCATTGACCGCTTAATTTGTACGCTCCAGAAGTTTCAATATGCGTTTGAACACCTTTAGCTTTTAATTGCTCAGTCAATGGATTCATATCCCACATTAAAGGTTCTCCACCAGTTACTACAATTGTATTGCTATATTTTACTGCATTATCAACAATCTTTTCAGTTTCTGTTGGCGGATGTAACTCTGCTAACCAACTTTCTTTGACATCGCACCAATGGCATCCAACATCACAACCACCAATACGCACAAAGTACGCTGCAGTCCCTTTATGATAACCTTCACCTTGAATGGTATAAAACTCTTCCATTAAAGGCAAAAGTTGGCCTTTATCTATCAATTCTTGTCGTTCTCTTCTCGTCATAGCTTGCAAAGATAGTTATTAAGTGTAAAGTAAAAAGGGATACAATACTAAATACAAAACACTTTTGATGTTTTAGTATTTAGCAGCAACAACCTCAATCTCGATACTAGCTCCACCTGCCAAACCACCAGCTGCGAAAGTTGTTCGCGCAGGCTTCTTAGTAAAATATTGTGTATAGACTGTATTAAAAGCCTTAAAATCATTGATATCTTTTAATATAACAGTACATTTTACAACATTATCTAAAGTTAAATTATGCTGTTTCAACACATCTTGAATATTTAGAACAACTTGTTTCGTCTCAGCTGTAACACCACCAGTTACTAATTTTCCTATTTTATGGTCTTTACCAATTTGTCCTGTTAAGAATAGAAGATTCCCTGTTTCAACCGCATCACTAAAAGGCACATTGGCACGAGTAGGCTCGTGAGATTTATGAAAGATAATTTCAGAATTTGAATTATTACAAGACTGAAAAAATATTACAAACAAAAAACAACTTATTGAGAGATATTTAGACATAAAATTCTAGTTTTAAACTTGACTAAAATTACACTATTTTTATACAAATTTTGAGACAATGCAGGATAAAGACACTTTCTTTAAACATATAACAGAAGGAAACACTTTTAAAGGCGAATCAATTACACTTGGCGCAGCTATGCTTGATGGGGAAACCATGACTAACGCTTACGTAAAAGTACCACTAAAGACTATGAATCGTCATGGACTAATCGCAGGTGCTACTGGTACAGGAAAAACAAAAACGCTCCAAGTTTTGGCTGAAAATTTATCTGAAAAAGGTGTACCTGTTTTACTAATGGATATTAAAGGAGATTTAAGTGGATTAGCCCAACCAAGTCCTGGTCATCCTAAAATTGATGAACGTCATAAAAAAATTGGACTACCATTTGATGCCAAAAAGTTCCCTGTAGAAGTCATGACATTATCCGAACAAGATGGTGTTCGTTTACGTGCTACAATTAGCGAATTTGGTCCTGTATTAATTTCAAGAATTTTAGATGTTACTGAAACACAAGCAGGTATTATTTCTGTAATTTTTAAATATTGTGATGATAATAAATTACCACTTTTAGATATTAAAGATTTTAAGAAAATTCTACAATATGCCACTGGTGATGGTAAAAAAGAATTTGAAGAAGCTTATGGTCGTATCTCCACAGCCTCTACAGGAGCTATCTTAAGAAAGCTTATTGAGATTGAGCAACAAGGTGGTGACCTATTCTTTGGTGAAACCTCATTTGACACATCAGATTTACAACGTATTGACGAAAACGGTCGTGGCTATATTAATATAATTCGATTAACAGACATACAGGATAAGCCAAAATTATTTTCGACATTTATGTTAAGTTTATTGGCTGAAATTTATTCTACTTTTCCTGAGCAAGGCGATAGCGGAAGACCAGAACTTATTATGTTTATCGATGAAGCCCATTTAATTTTTAATGAAGCTTCTGATGCGCTTTTAAATCAGATAGAAAGTATTGTAAAGCTAATCCGTAGTAAAGGTGTTGGTCTTTATTTTGTAACACAAAACCCTACCGATGTCCCAGAAGAAGTATTGGGGCAATTAGGTTTAAAAGTCCAGCATGCATTACGTGCATTTACTGCTAAGGATAGAAAAGCCATTAAACTCACGGCACAAAATTATCCAGATACCGATTATTATGATACCGCAGAAGTATTAACTTCATTAGGAATTGGCGAAGCATTAGTATCGGCATTAGATGAAAAAGGAAAGCCAACACCTTTGGCAGCAACCATGATGCGTGCACCGATGAGTCGCATGGATATTTTGACAAAATCTGAATTAGGAAAACTTTTATCTGATTCAGAATTAGCTAAAAAATATAACAAAGAGATAGACCGTGAAAGCGCTTATGAAATGCTTACGGAAAAAATAAAACAAGCCGAAGCTGAGGAAGCCAAAGCAAAAGCAGCTGAAGAAAAAGCGAAACTTAAAAAAGCAGAATCTAAACGAAAATCAACGTCTACAAGAAGGCGTTCTTCAAGACAAAATCCTTTACTAAAAGTATTGACTAGTCCAACTGTAATTAGAAGTGTTTTAGGGATTTTGACAAAAATGATGCGCTAAACAAATTTTATGCGATTTCTAGTTTTACTAATTTTTGTGCTCTCTATTTTTAGCTGTAAAAACGAAGAGAAAGCACAGGTCAGAAACCATTTCTAGTCGCTAAACACAGTATAGGACTTATTAACGATTCAACTCAGGTTAAAGATTTAAAAAAGATTTTTGCTAACGACTCAATACTTAGTTATAAAGAAGACGATAGCTTTATCGGTGGTATTAATTTTATTGATATTTACGAGAAAAACGGAAATCAATTACTAAGTATTTATCCAACAGATTCTCATGACTCAACAGCGACCTTAGATTTTGTAATCTTAAAAGATTCGAGGTACAAAACAGAAAAAGGTATTTCGAATTTGAGCACTTATAAAGATATTATGAGAGCTTACACCATATCTGAAATTGATAATCTAATTGATGATATTAAAATAAGGGTTGAAGAAATTGATGCTTCATTTATAATAGATAAAAAAGAATTAGTCACTAACTTTGACTTTGGAAAAGAGATTGATTCTACCCAAATTTCTGATACAGCAAAAGTGTCTAGATTCATTATAAATTTTTAATAGTATTCTGCATGTCAAATTCAAAAAAGTATAAAATTCAAAATTCTCCTTTTGTAGTACCTACAACTGATGGTAAGGTAATTAAAGAACATTTTGGAAATGCCACAGATGGAAATTCTGAAATTAGCATTGCTCATATGGTAGCACCAGCTGGTTGGTCAGAACCTTTTCAAACACCAGAGTTTGACGAGTATACATTTATCATAAAAGGAAAAAAACAATTTATTATTGAAGGCGAAACAATAATTCTAGAGGCTGGACAGTCTATAAAAGTTGAGAAAAATACACGCCTACAATATTCCAATCCTTTTACTGAACCTTGTGAGTATTTAGCGATTTGCCTACCAGCCTTTTCAATAGATGCGGTTAATAGAGAAGATTAGCAAAAATGAGCAGTTTTATAATAAAATCAATCGGAAACGCACTTAATGCCTCAAGTTACATTTCTTCAAAGTACGCTTCAAACAAGGCTTTAAAATTATTTGCAACGCCAAGAAAAGGCAACTATATCAGTCAACAAGAAGCGGTCATAGATTCAGCAGTTGTCGAGACTTTGACTTTTGAAAATTTAAATATCAAAACCTACAGATGGGCTGGTCGTAATAAGACTATTCTTTTAGCACATGGTTGGGAAAGTAATGCATCTCGCTGGGAATATTTATTAGAAGATTTAAAAGAACAAGACTATAATATTGTTGCTCTTGATGCTCCTGCTCACGGAAACTCTGATGGTAACCAATTTAATGCCATTTTATATTCTGAATTTATAGGTGTCGTTATCAAAAAATTTCAACCTGAAATACTTATTGGCCATTCTGTTGGCGGTATGGCTAGTGTTTTTTGTTTGCACAATCATGATTTACCAAGTATAGAAAAACTAGTGATTTTAGGAGCTCCAGCTCATTTTACAGGTGTGTTTTCGAGATATAAACAAATGATGGGTTATAACAAACGTATCTCAAAGGGTCTTGACAACATCGTTAGTGAGCGCTTTGGCCAATCAGTAGATTATTTTTCGGCCGCTAATTTTTCAAAAGATTTTAAATTCAAAGGCTTAATCGTACATGATAAGAAGGATAAAATCATTCCTTATGAAGATGCTTTATTATTTGCTAACCGCTATAAAAACTCAAAATTAATAACCACTGAAGGTTTTGGCCATGGACTAAAAGATAAGTCAATAACGCCTAAGATAATTGAGTTTATAAATGGTTAATCTTTATCGTACTTTTGCAACATGTCCGAAAATCTAACAAGACTTAATAAATACCTCAGCGAAGCTGGCTACTGCTCGCGTCGTGAAGGTGACCGATTAATTGATGCTGGTCGTGTAACCATCAATGATATTGTACCCGAAATGGGTACAAAAGTTGCCGAAGGAGACGTTGTAAAAGTTGATGGCGAAATAGTTGGTGGTCGTAAAGAGGCTTTTACATATTTGGCATTTAATAAACCTGTGGGTATTGTTTGTACGACTGACACACGTGTTGAAAAAGACAATATTATAGATTACATTAACTATCCAAAACGTATTTTCCCAATCGGACGTTTGGATAAGCCAAGTGAAGGTCTTATTCTTTTAACTGATGATGGTGATATAGTTAACAAGATTCTTCGCGCTAGTAACAATCACGAGAAAGAATATATCGTTACTGTTGACAGACCAATTTCTCAAACCTTTGTAGAGCGAATGTCTGGTGGAATTTACATAGACGAATTAGAAAAACGCACAAAACCTTGCAAAGTCCGTAAGATTGATAAATTTACCTTCAGTATTATATTAACTCAAGGTTTGAATCGACAAATCCGTCGTATGTGTGACTATCTAAATTACGATGTACAGACATTAAAACGTGTGCGCATCATGAATATAAAACTCGATATACCACTTGGCGAATATCGCGAATTAACCAAAGAAGAATTTAAAACACTTAGCGAGTTAATTAGCGAATCGAAAAAAAATTATGATGAAAATTCAGGAATACAACGCCGAAAAAGACGTTAATTTATTCCTAATTAGGTTTTGATTTGGTTTTTGATTTCTAAATTTAAAGGAATCAATCACTAAAAATCATGAAACCAATTTATCTCTATCTCTCAGTATTTCTAATATCCACTATTAGTTATTCCCAAACTGATTACTCTGCTTCTAAGGAGCATCCATTTGGATTGGCAAACCCCGAAGCGCCTCAAGAATTAAGAGATTTTCAGCCATTAATTGGCAAATGTAATTGTAAATCTACTTCACGTAATCCAGACCAATCTTGGGCAGAAGCTATTGATATGACTTGGGAATGGAAATACATAATGAATGGTATGGCTGTACAAGACGAAACCATAAAATCTGACGGCAAACACTCAGGAAGTATCCGACAATTTATTGCTGATAGTAGCAAATGGTATGTACATTACTATTCATCTGGATCACCAACTACTAAGTTACCAACCTGGGAAGGCAATAAAAAAGAGAATGGAAACATAGTACTTTACAAAGAACAAAAAGCTCCAAACGGAACTGACGGATTCTTTAGACTTACTTTTTATGATATTAGTACATCTGGTTACAAGTGGATTGGCGAATGGGTAGACAAAACTGAAACAGTAACTTTTCCCACTTGGAAAATAGATTGTAAACGAGTAACTGATGAAAAATCCGACTTAACAGTCATCAAAGACAATATTTCTGCATTTTCAAAAGCCTACATGAGTGGTAACATAAATGACTTAGTAAACATGTATACTGATGACGGGAAAATTTTCCCAAATAATTTAAAAATCTTAGAAGGTAAAACGGATTTAAAATCATATTGGACCATTCCTGAAGGTGTGAAAATTCTTCACCATAAAGTGACACCAACAGAGATTAAAATAGAAAATGATATTGCTTATGATTATGGGTACTATGAAGGTAAGACACTTACAAAAGAAAAGGAAGAAATCTCTTGGCAAGGGAAATACATTATCATTTGGAAAAAAATCAATAATGAATGGAAAATTTATTTAGATATTTGGAATAACGTTAGACCCTAATCGTTACTTTTATTGAAAATTTTTAAACTAAAGACATGTCTCAATTAACACCTTTTCACCTTGCAATTCCAGTACATGATTTGACTTTATGCCGAAATTTTTATACCAATATTTTAAATTTTGAAGAAGGCAGAAGTAGCAACCATTGGGTAGATTATAACTTTTTTGGTCATCAATTGGTAATTCATCTTAAAGAACAAGAATTGACAGAAGTACCAACAAATTCAGTTGATGGGAAAGACGTTCCTGTGCCTCATTTTGGTGTTGTTTTATCCTGGGAAAAATTTCAAGAATTTTCAGAATTGTTAAAAACTAAGAATATTGAATTTATAATTGAACCTTACATAAGATTTGAAGGTTTAGTTGGCGAACAAGCCACTATGTTTTTCAAAGACCCATCAGGCAATGCCTTAGAGTTTAAGGCATTCAGAGATATGAGTCAGTTATTTGCTAAGTGATTTTTTTCTTTTAGAAAAATGAAACGGCAAGTAAATAATAATAAACATCGGAATTATTATCAATTGCGCAACAATAATATAATATGGCCAATCACCAAAATGATTCAATAGACTTGCCGATTTAGGTTTTTGATTTAAATAAAAATAATTGGCGTCCAAAAGATAATTTAGGATTACCATAATTATAACATAAACCTGAAGTGCAAAAAATGATTTAAAAACACTTTTTAATTTGGGTCTCATTTTAAAAACAAAAATAAAATAAAAGATAATGGTCAATAATCCTAGGTGTGCAATCCAATATCTAAAATAATCAAAGCTCGGAAATCCCGTAGTAATGTCTGGAGTGATAACTGCTTGTAATGTACCGCCGATAATCCAAAAAATCAAGACTTCAAACATCCAATATTTACGATAGTATGTAAAGACAGGAATTAGTAAAGCCAACAAACTACATAGGTACAGCGGTAAATCGGTCTTAAAATTATATACATCTAAGCATATCCTATAAAGGTGAAAGCTAATTACTGATAATGACACAAACCATGCGAAGAAATGTATAAATTTTTGCTGTTGACCTTTATCTAAATTCTTTATTGAATAATTGATGCTCCAAATAGTTAATATTGTTGCAATAACTATTGGTAAAACATGCTGAAGACTTCCTATAGCAACAGATAGAGATGCAACAGAAAGTATCAATATACCCATAAAATATTACTAATTTTTTCTATGTTGCTCTCTTGCCAAAAGTGTATTTTTTAATAACATGGCAATTGTCATTGGACCAACACCTCCAGGAACTGGGGTGATATAACTTGCTTTTTTACTGACATTATCAAAATCGACATCACCAGTAATGTAATAGCCTTTTTCAGAGTCATCAGGTACACGTGTAATTCCAACATCAATGATTACAGCATCGTCTTTTACCATCTCGGCTTTTAAAAATTTAGGAACACCCAAAGCAGAGATAATAATATCTGCTTGAGAAGTAATTTGCGTTATGTTTTTTGTGTGACTGTGAGTTAATGTCACTGTAGAGTTCCCCGGAAAACCTTTTCTCCCCATCAAAATACTCATAGGTCGACCTACAATATGAGAGCGACCAATGACAACCGTATGCTTTCCTTTAGTTTCTACTCCGTAACGATCTAATAACTCTAAAATACCAAACGGAGTTGCAGGAATAAAAGTTGACATGTCTAATGCCATCTTTCCAAAGTTTGTTGGATGAAAACCGTCTACATCTTTGTCTGGATTTACAGCCATTAATACTTTTTGCGTATTAATTTGAGGTGGTAAAGGTAATTGAATGATAAAACCGTCGATATCATCATTTTCATTAAGTTCCTCAATCTTATCCAAAAGTTCAATCTCACTAGTAGTATTAGACATACGTACCATTGTAGATTCAAAACCAACACGCTCACAAGCTCTTACCTTACTACCAACATAAGTTAAACTCGCACCATCGTTACCAACAATAACAGCTGCAAGATGTGGCACTTTTTCTCCATCGGCTTTCATTTTATCAACTTCTGCCTTGATTTCGTTTTTTATGTCGTTACTGGTTTTTCTTCCGTCTAAGATTGTCATGTTGGTTGTGTTGTTGTGTTGTTATATTTATTAGCGTGGCATATTTTTCATCATTTGCATCATACGCTTTCCGCCTCCACCTTGCATCATTTTCATCATTTTGCTCATTTGCGTAAACTGCTTCAATAATTGATTAACCTCTTGGACAGATGTTCCAGAACCTTTAGCTATTCTCTTTTTACGACTAGCATTCATTAGTGAAGGATTAGAACGTTCTGTCGGCGTCATTGAATGAATTATAGCTTCAATACCTTTAAAAGCATCGTCATCAATATCTACATCCTTCATCATTTTTCCTGCACCAGGTATCATACCAACCAAATCCTTCATGTTACCCATTTTCTTGATTTGTTGAATCTGTTTTAAGAAATCATCAAATCCAAATTGGTTTTTAGCAATTTTCTTCTGAAGTTTTCTTGCCTCTTGCTCATCGAACTGCTCTTGAGCACGTTCAACAAGAGAAACAACATCTCCCATTCCCAGAATTCTGTCAGCCATACGCGATGGATAGAACACATCAATAGCCTCCATCTTTTCGCCCGTACCAATAAACTTAATAGGCTTATTAACTACAGATTTTATCGAAATTGCGGCACCACCACGTGTATCACCATCTAATTTTGTTAGGATAACCCCATCAAAATTTAAAATATCATTAAAAGCTTTTGCTGTATTTACTGCATCTTGACCAGTCATAGAGTCCACCACAAAAAGTGTCTCTTGTGGCTCAATAGCTTTATGTATATTAGAAATTTCGGTCATCATAGCTTCGTCCACAGCTAAACGACCAGCAGTATCTATAATAACTACATTATGCCCATTAGCTTTTGCATGGGCAATACCTGCTTTAGATATAGCAACAGGATCGTCATTACCTCTATCACTAAAAACCTCGACACCAATCTGCTCACCTACGACATGCAATTGGTCAATCGCTGCTGGACGATATACATCACAAGCAACCAAAAGTGGTTTCTTTGTTTTTTTATTTTTTAAGTAGTTTGCTAATTTTCCAGAAAATGTTGTTTTACCAGAACCTTGCAAACCAGACATTAAAATTACAGATGGATTACCAGAAAGGTTAATACCTTCGGCATCACCACCCATAAGTTCGGTTAACTCGTCCTTTACAATTTTGACCATTAACTGTCCTGGCTGAAGCGTAGTCAATACGTTTTGACCTAGTGCTTTTTCCTTAACAGTGTTTGTAAATTGTTTGGCTATCTTAAAGTTAACATCGGCATCTAAAAGCGCACGTCTTACTTCTTTTAAAGTTTCAGCAACATTTACCTCTGTAATGCTACCATGTCCTTTGAGTACATGTAAGGCTTTATCTAACTTATCACTTAAATTATTAAACATATTATCGTTTCTTATATAACAAGTGGCAAATTTAAGAATTTACAAGCGATAATCGAAGTCGATAGATAGACAATTTTCAACTTATATAAATAAAAAGAGCCACTATAAAAGCGACTCTCTTCAACTACTAACTAAAAAATGTAAGCGGAATAATTTTTCTTAATCACATATTTTATCTAAAGTCATTTGATCATCACCTCTATGGAAAATTAATTGTTCTCCTGTACACTCTACAACAGTCCAAATACCTGAAATAGCTTGAATATTTGGTGCAGAAATTCCGTCGAAAGTTACATCTACACCACCATCGTTATTTGTTTCTGTAGACCAAAAACTTGTAACCGTATCATCATTCTCTGTATTAGTGATTATTAACTCTTGTCCGTCATTAAAATCCAAACGATAAGTTATTAGGTTATCATCTCCGTTTAGCTCTGTAACTTTCCATTTACAATTCATCAAAATACCATCTACATCGCCTTCTGTACAAGAACTGTTACTACAGTCCTCTAACTTTAATAACAGTTCAAAAACTTCGAAATCATTGTCAATTTCGACTCTAACATAAATCGTTTGAGGCGCAGTAGAATTTATATATGATTGTGGGTTTGCAATAGGGTTTAAATTACTATCAGCATCTGCTATACTGGTATGGTAAGTCACCACATCGGCAGAAGGTGTACAATTTGCAAACGCAATTGTTAAATCAAAAGTTTCAAAACCGTCATTACCTTCATCACATAATTCTATAACAGCATCAAAGCTTGAGAAACATTCAAAAGGATTTGGGTTGTTACAATCCTCTACAACCAACTCTACAGGATATTTCAAGTACTCATCTTGGTTGCTTATCAATGCAACTCTAACATAGACTGTCTGTGGATTAGTTGTATTTGTATAAGAGGTTGCATTTCCTAAAAAATCTGTATTATTTTCTGCACCTGATAATGTCGTATGAAATGTTATTATTACTGGAGCTCCACTATTATCACACGAAGGCACAGCTTCATAGATATTAAACTCAGCATAACCATCATTGTTATCATCGCACTTAACTAGTTCTACACCTTCTTCCGGATAACATTCAAAAGGGTTGTCATCAAAGCATTCTTGTTCTAAATGAAGTATATTATCATCTTTAGATAGACCATAAAATCCTTCGTTACACTCAACTACATCCCAATTTCCAGAGAGTACTTCATAATCGCCTGTAAGGTTTAAAACTAAGGTTAGTACATCTGCATCTACACTAATATTCCAAGTTCCGACTTCAATAAATTCATTATTGGTATATATCTTAACTATTCCTTCTTCTGTAAATACAAATTTATTGTCTTGATTATTTAGAAGACTTGTACCTGCAAACCAGAAACATTCTACTAAATCATTTGACAAATCTTCTGCTGAACAGTTTAAATCTGTTTCACAGTACTGCTCAATAAGCATAGACTGATCATCTTTTGTTAGATAAAACTCATCCTCTTCACATTCGACAACTTTCCAGTTACCACCTAAATCTTCAAAATCGGTTGATAAAACTAAATAGACTAAATCTCCGTCTTCAATAAGTTCCCAAGTATTTCCTTCAGAAAGGACTTGATTGTCGTCAATAATTATATCAAAAGTAAAATCTTCATTAAATTCTAATTCAAAACCTTCAAATTCAGGGAAACTTGTATAAATCTCAATCTCCCATTTACATTCTTTTAAAGTTTGTCTTATTTCATCTACATCACAGTTTTCAAAATCGTCATCATCGCAATCTTCTTCTACTGATGATATAGCATCAGACAATTCTGTGTTAGAATTAACCTCTACCGTTTCTCCGTTTGCATAAACTAAAGTTACTGGGAAATTTAGTGATACTAAGTTTACATCGTCGTTGTCAAGATTCTCTAAAAATTCGTAAAGTGCTTCGTTATCTTCTATAGTTACAGTATCTATAATGACAAATTCAGCATTTAGGACTGAGAAGGAAATTGGGTAAACAAAATCTACGCATTCTATAACATCATCGTCTATACAATCTTCTAATAAAGCTTCAAGTTGGTCTTGGTTTTCGATAACTGTTTCTGTGTAATCTGCATCGATGATAGTTATTGGAAAAACAAATTCAGGAATTTCGTCTTCAAAGTTTTCGAGTAACTCTTCTAACTCATCAATACCTTCTTGATTTTCTATAGTAATTGTAATATTACCAACGATTACTGTCACAGGTAAGGCAACTGAAAAACAACTAGTATTATCGATAACATTATCTTCAGAAACTGCATTTGCAGATGTCCTAAGCATTAAGTTAGATAATACAGAATTAGCCACAATAACTTCTTCTGCATCTGGCTCATTAAGTTGGACAACTTCGTCTTGACATGAGGCAAAAAAGAGTGTTATCAAGAATAATAAAAAGTAGGATTTAATTTGGGTTTTCATGATAATTGATTTTGGTTATTTGTTATAAAACAGGTGAGTTTACTTTTTTCCTACCCTAAGTTTTAATTTTTATAAATTTACAGCAATAGAAATTTTTATGCCCAAACAAATTCATCAGAATAGCTGTGAAGAACATGTTTATTCAACGCTGTTCAGAAAGCACTCAAAAAACTTACATGATTTTTTATATTATAAGTTTGGCGAATTGCTGAATCCAAAAGACAAAGTCCAAGATGCTTTTATAAAACTTTGGGATAATTGTGCTAAAGTACCACCTGAAAAAGCCAAGAGTTTTTTGTTTACTACGGCGAATAACATGATGCTTAATGCTGTTGCTCACCAAAAAGTAGTTTTAAGACACCAACAAAAACCGCAAAAACATAGTACTAACGAATCGCCAGAATTTGTACTTGAGGAAAAAGAGTATAATGAAAAGCTACAAAAAGCTTTAGCAAATTTAACAGAAGCCCAACGTGTTGCATTTTTGATGAATCGTGTAGAAGGTAAACGTTTTAAAGAAATAGCTGAGTTACTTGACATATCTGTAAAAGCTGTTGAAAAAAGGATTTATGGAGCACTAAAAAAATTAAGAGAAGATATTAAGGAATTATAGGTAGGAGTTTTTATTACTTATCTGTTATATAGTTAGAATGCATAAAATGAATAGAGACGAACTCATAAAAAAATGGCTTGATCATAATCTTAATCCAAAAGAACAAAAGGCTTTTGAAGGATTAGAAGATTATGATGCTTTAATCAAACTTTCAAAATCTACCGAAGGTTTTAAAGCACCAGATTATTCAGTAGATTTAGAATACAAATCTATATCAACTAAACTTAAAACTAAAAGTCATAATAATTGGTTTAAGCCTTTGCTAAAAATTGCAGCTGTTCTTCTTATTGGTTTGGCTACTTTTTATTTTACATCAACACGAAATACAGAAGTAAAAACAGATATTGCACAAACTAAATCTATTGGTTTACCTGATGCTTCTACAGTAAATCTAAATGCCCAATCTACCTTATCATATAACAAAAAATCTTGGTCGGATAATCGAGAAGTATCACTTAACGGTGAAGCTTTTTTTAAAGTTGCAAAAGGCTCAAAATTTGACGTCATTACAGATGATGGAAAAGTCACTGTTTTAGGGACAGAGTTTAATGTCATACAACGTCAAAACTATTTTGAAGTCACTTGTTTTGAAGGTTTAGTTGCTGTAAATTATAATTCAGAATCTTTGAAACTTAAGCCAGGAAAAAGATTTGTAGTTATCAATGGCAATATTAAAAACGAAATAGAAAGCAATAACAAGCCAAGTTGGCTGGCCAAAGAAAGTACTTTTGCTAGTAGACCATTGCAACTAATAATCAACGAATTAGAGCGTCAGTACAACGTAAGCGTTGATGCTAGTAAAGTAGATACCAATCAATTATTTACTGGTAGTTTTACACATTCAGATATAGATTTAGCATTAAAATCAATAACCTTACCTTTAGGTATAACCTATACCAAAAGCAATTCTGTTGTTGTTTTACAAAGTGAATAGTTTCAAAACTTTATTGATAATCCTTTTAATAGGAGTTTCGCTTCATGGTTTTTCACAAACCACAAATGAAAAGCAACCACTTGCCAAAATTTTAAAACAGATAGAAACAGAATTTGATATTAGATTTTCTTTTGCAGATAAGACCGTAAATGGTATTGATTTATTATTTGATAAGAGCAAGTTTTCAAATCTAGAAGACATTATAAAATTTCTTGAAAAAAAAACAGGACTTACTTTTAATAAACTAAGTGAACGTTTTTTTTCTGTAGAGCAACAAAAAACTGAGTCTAAATTAAAGACATATAGCCTTCAAAAACTAGATGAAGTCGTTGTACAAAACTATTTAACTACGGGTCTAGCAAAAACTATAAATGGTTCTGTAGAAATTACACCTCAAAAAATTGGTATACTTCCTGGGTTAAGCGAACCTGACATTTTACAAACCATTCAAACTTTACCAGGAATAACAAGTGTCGATGAACGCATATCAAATATAAATATTAGAGGTGGAACTAATGACCAAAACCTTATCCTTTATGAAGGCACAAGGATGTATCAAACTGGGCATTTTTTTGGACTTATATCTGCATTTAATCCTTACTTAACAGACAAAGTAAATGTAACTGTAAACGGTACAAAAGCAAAATATGGCTCTGGTGTTTCGAGTTTAATAAGTATCGAAAATTCTAATGAAATAGGTCGTAAATCTGAATCTGGTGCAGGATTTAACTTATTGAGTATTGATGGGTTTTCAAAATTTCAATTATCAAAAAAAACTGAATTACAACTATCTGCAAGACGTTCATATACTGACGCCCTTTTAACACCTACATACGACACTTATCTTGAACGTATTTTTAATAACTCAGAACTTGGAGAATACCAAACTCCAACAACGCAAGTACAACAAAATGAAAATTTCTTTTTCTACGATACTAGCCTTAAGTTTTTATATGACATTAACGATAATTCTAAACTAAGAGTCAATGCAATAACAATATTTAACCGTTTAGATTATAATGTTGTTGCAGATAATTTAACAGCTCCTATCACAGAAAGTGAGCTGAGTCAACAGAGTATTGCCGGAAACATTGTTTATGAACAAAATTGGTCAAATACCATTTCAATGACTGGTCAACTAAGCTACTCTAATTATCGATTAATTGGTAACAACAGCATCAATTTATCGAATCAAGAAATTACTCAAGAAAATGAAGTTTCTGATTTAGGGATAAGGATAGATTTCAATAAAACAATTGATAAGAACTTAAATTTAAATTTTGGGTATCAACTCAACGAAATTAGTGTCTCAAATCTTGATGACGTTTCTAATCCTGAATTTAGAAATTTTGTTAAAGAAGTTATTGGGACACATGGTGTTTATGGTGAAGCGCAATTTACTTCAAACTCAAAAAATACATATGCTAGAATAGGTTTAAGAGGAAACTATATAGACAAACTTGATGATATAATTTTTGAGCCTCGCTTAGTCTTTTCTCAAAGATTCTTAAATGACTTTAGATTAGAAATTTCTGGGGAATCAAAAAACCAATCTATAACTCAAATCATAGATTTACAGCAAGATTTTTTTGGTATCGAAAAAAGAAGATGGCAACTTGCTAACGGAAATGATGTACCTGTTGTAAAAAGCAATCAATTCTCTTTAGGTTTAAACTATAAAAAGAGCGGCTGGCTTATTAGTGCCGAAGGTTATACCAAAAAAGTCACTGGTCTGAGCTCTAGGTCCCAAGGGTTTCAAAACCAATTTCAATTGGTGAACGCTACTGGAGGTTATACGATTTACGGCATAGATATTTTGGTAAACAAGCAGTTCAAAAAATTTGGAACTTGGCTTAGTTATACTTTTAGTAAGAATGATTTTGAATTTGATAACTTAAATAATAATGAATCGTTTCCTAATAATTTAGATTTAAGGCATATAGTCAATTTTTCAACAACTTACGAGATTGAAAATTTAAAGCTATCGGCAGGAGTTAATTGGCGAACAGGAAAACCTTATACTGAGCCTTCAGTAAGTCAATTAAATTCTGGTGTTCTTATCTATGAGTCACCGAATGCAAAACGTATACCTGATTATATAAGAACAGATATTTCTGCTCGCTATAGTTTTGAATTTGCTGAAGGTGTCAATGCGGAAGTAGGTGCATCAATATGGAATGTACTAAACAAACGAAACATCGTTAATAGATTTTATTCAAGAGACGCAAATGGCCCCATTATTCAAAACGATGAGTTTGCCCTTAGCTTAACGCCCAATTTTAGTTTTAGATTAAAATTTTAATGCTTAAAAATTTTAGTCATCACTATCACATGAGGAAATGTTATAGCCGCTAAAAAAGAAAAGAAAAAGGCATAAAAAGAATCATTGTTACTTATTAAGAATTCAAAAAAGAGAAAAAGACTAACAACAGAAACCAGCCAATACAGAAAAGAAGATTTTATATAATCCAGTACTGAAACTTTATCTACAGTTTTAGATAGGTATTTTATCTGGTCCATAAGCGATGGTAAAGCATGCCAAACCACAAAGTAAATTGCAAACGCCCAAATCAAAGATGCTGTTTTAAATACAATAAAAAATACCAATAGATAAAAAAGCTCCGCAATTGGGTTTTTAATGTTATTCCAAACTATAGCAAAAGAGACTCCAAATATTAATAAACTTATTATTAGTGCATATTTGAAAAAATCGTCTGGCAGCTTTACCTCAGTTATCTGTCTTACAACATCGGCACTTTCTTTACTATTTGTGTACAACAAAAGAAATATAACTGCACAGCCATACGAAGCAAACACAATTTTTTTAATTAAGTAACTATGGTAATCTATGTCATGAAAATGCTGTTCTCCAAAATGATAGCCACTAATAAGAATAAAGAAAATAAGGGTTAAAAAAGGAACAAAATAAAACATCGCTGTACCCAAAAGGACTATTAGAATGTATAAAATCAGTGATTTATAAAAACTTAAATTATACTTCTTATAAACTTTTTTTATGATTTTGATATCGTTTGCACCATGAAGTAATCCTACCGAAAAAATAAAAAAACAAGCAACATTCTCTTCAATCGCTGGCGACAGATATACCGCAAGCCAAAGACAGGCAAAGGTTACAACGATATTAAAATTATGAGTATTTGACAAAATATAGCTCTTAAATTATGTTTTGTGTAAAAATTTTCACAAAATTTTAAACATTATATGTTTAATATTTTGTAAATTTACTTAAACAAAATAACTAATTAAATAAAATTATGAACAATTTATTACTTGCAATCGCTGACGTAAGCAAAATAGCTACGGACGATTATGTTGGTTTTACATTCTTTGTTGGATGTATGGCAATGATGGCGGCTTCGGCCTTTTTCTTTTTATCAATGAATAGTTTTGATAGAAAATGGAGAACTTCAATCCTAGTTTCTGGTCTAATTACATTTATCGCTGCAGTACATTATTGGTACATGAGAGATTATTGGGCTTCTAACATGGAATCTCCAACGTTTTTCAGATATGTTGATTGGGTGTTAACAGTACCGTTAATGTGTGTTGAATTTTACCTTATTCTAAAAGTTGCAGGAGCTAAAAAATCTCTAATGTGGCGTTTAATCTTTTTATCTGTAGTAATGCTTGTCACAGGATATTTAGGAGAAGCAGTGTACAGAGATAGTGCTTGGTTATGGGGATTAATTTCTGGTATAGCATATTTTGTAATTGTTTACGACATTTGGTTTGGAGAAGCAAAAAAATTGGCTTTAAAAGCTGGTGGCGCAGTATTAAAAGCACACAAAACACTATGTTGGTTTGTATTAGTAGGCTGGGCAATTTATCCTATTGGATATATGGCAGGTACTCCAGGTTGGTACGAAAGTATGTTTGGAGGTTTAGCTATGGATGTTATCTATAACATTGGTGATGCGGTAAACAAAATAGGCTTTGGTTTAGTAGTTTATGGAGCAGCAGTTGCTTCTCAAGCTACATCTGAAGCTTAGTTTAGATTTTATTAGTTAGTAAATTCTATTCAAGACCGCCTTTTTAGGCGGTCTTTTTGTTTTTATTACAATCTGAAAGTCATATTTTTATGACTAAATCATAAAAATGAAATCATTAGAATTAGAATTAGAAAAGTTAAAATATCCAATTGGAGAATTTATAACTCCTGATAACATAACAAAGTCACAAATTAATACTTGGATTTCTGATATTGAAGTATTTCCAAATTCTATTGAATCTGAAACAATAAACCTCAGCGAAGCAGAATTAAATTACAATTATAGACCAGAAGGCTGGACCATAAAGCAAGTTGTTCATCATTGTGCAGATAGTCATATAAACAGTCTTATACGATTTAAATTGGCATTAACGGAGGATGCTCCAACAATAAGACCTTACTACGAAGACCGCTGGGCAAAACTAATTGATTATAATCATGATATAAATTCATCTTTACAAATTTTGAAAGGTGTTCATGCAAAACTTGGAATACTATTAAGAAGTTTTTCTGATGAAAATTTAAAAAGAAATTTTATTCATCCAGAACATGGCAAAAGTTTTACACTAGCAGAAACTATTGGCACCTATGCTTGGCATAGCAATCATCATCTTGCTCATATTAAACAAGCTCTAAAATACAAAGGGCAGTTTTAAAAACTACATACGCTCAGGAACATCAATCCCAAGTACATTGAATGCATTTCTAATAGTCAGACCTACTTTTCTTGAAAGGCTTACTCTAAACGCTTTTTCATTATCAGTATCAGCACCAAGAATAGATACATTTTGATAGAAAGAGTTAAAGTCTTTTACTAAGTCATAAGTATAGTTAGCAATTAAAGCTGGACTGTGTTGCAAAGCAGCATTCTGTATAACTATTGGAAACTGCTCAAGTTGCTTCAGTAATTGCTTTTCTTTCTCATGCAAAGATAGTTTTCTAGTATCAAAATCAGAGTTTGAAGACTTTCTTAATATAGACTGTATTCTTGCATAAGTATACTGTATAAACGGACCTGTATTTCCCTGAAAGTCTATAGACTCTTTAGGGTCAAACAGAATTCGTTTCTTTGGGTCAACTTTTAATATGTAATACTTTAAGGCACCCAAACCGATTGTCTTGTAGAGCTCTTTCTTTTCTGTTTCAGAGTAATCTTCTAGTTTACCCAACTCTTTCGAAATCTCTTCGGCAGTAGTTGCCATTTCTTCTATTAAATCATCAGCATCGACTACGGTTCCTTCTCTACTCTTCATTTTACCGCTTGGTAAATCTACCATTCCATAGCTTAAATGAAATAGGTTTTTTGCCCAGCCAAAGCCTAGTTTCTTGAGTATCAAAAACAGAACTTTAAAATGATAGTCTTGTTCATTTCCTACAGTATAAACCATACCACCTACATCAGGGTAATCTTTAATACGTTGTATTGCAGTACCAATATCCTGAGTCATGTAAACTGCGGTACCATCAGATCGTAATACGATTTTTCTGTCTAATCCATCGTCTGTTAAGTCACACCAAACCGAACCATCTTCGTCTTTTTCAAAAACACCTGTTTTCAAACCTTCAGCAATAAACTCTTTACCTAAAAGATAGGTTTGGCTTTCGTAATAATATTCATCAAAGTCTACACCAATATTTTTATAAGTAACTTCAAAACCATCATAAACCCATTGGTTCATTTTTTTCCATAGCGTTACAACTTCTTCGTCACCAGCTTCCCATTTACGAAGCATTTCTTGAGCTTCTAACAAAATTGGTGCATTTTTTTTAGCATCATCTTCAGACTGACCTTCTGAGACTAATTCTGCAATTTCTTTCTTGTATTCTTTATCAAACTTTACATAATAATTACCAACAAGCTTGTCACCTTTTAAACCAGTGGATTCAGGTGTTTCTCCATCTCCAAAACGTTTCCAAGCCAACATACTTTTACAAATATGTATACCTCTATCGTTAATAATTTGTGTCTTGTATACTTTTTTACCTGAGGCTTTTAAAATTTCGGCAACACTGTATCCCAAAAGCACATTTCTTACATGACCAAGATGAAGTGGTTTATTGGTATTTGGTGAAGAATATTCTACCATTACCGCTTTATCCTCTTTTTTATTGACATTACCAAAAGTCTCATCTTCAGTTATCCCTCGAAAAAAATCAAGATAATATTTGTCACTTATTTCGACATTCAAAAATCCTTTAACAACGTTAAAAGCTTTTACTAGTTCTACATTATCAACTAAGTATTGACCAACTTTTTCGCCAATTACAACAGGATTGCCTTTGACTACACGTAGCATCGGAAAAACCACAACAGTAATATCTCCTGCAAACTCTTTTCGAGTAGCCTGAAATTCTACTGTAGATAAATCGGCTTTAAACAATGACTTTATTGCCGCTTTTACATGTATTTCTAGTGTATTTTGAAGACTCATTTGTATATAAAATTAATTCTTACCTATTGTAATCATAAACAACCGCAAAGATATATCTTTTATTAAATTATATAGGCAAGTAATAGCGATCTAAAATTTATAACCAATTATCTCATAAAACTTACCAATCATAGAATTGACTTCAACGAATGCTTATTACCGAATAAGATGTAAACCACTAGTAATCAATATAATAATAAAAAAGTGCATTTCATCGATGAAAGTGTAGTTCTGCCAATAATTTTACCTTTAGTCGATTGGTCTATTTTTTTGAAATTTTCAACAGACACTTCGTCTGATTTTTTGGTTTTAAATCTTAAAAATTAGTAAATTAAGTAGCATTTAGTGATTTTTGGTCAGCTATTAATTGAAGGTCTGAAGTATTAAAAAATACCTAAGACATTATATACCTTTCCTATCCCTCTCAGAAAGTTGGCCAAAACACAATATAAATCTGTGCTCTATAGTCACTGCTTTATGAAGCAATTTATTTTATACGCCATCTGCCTGTTCACTGCACTAAGCTTTGCTCAAAACGCAAAGATAGACAGTCTGACTGTACGTCTGGCCTATCAAAACCAAGACTCCACAAAAATGGAGACTTCGCTTCTACTTATCAAAGAATTATATGATGTCAAAGACTACAGCAAAGCATTACTTTATATCGACCAAACTACTGAGATATCAAAAACCCTCAATTATAACAAAGCTCTTGCAGAGTCTAATTACATAAAAGCTCTTATAAATAATGCACAAGGTGAGCAATCCAATGCTGTCGCTAATTTTGAAATCGCTAGAGATTATTTTAGTACTTTAAAAGATACTCTAGGTATTGCCAAAGTGAATAATAATCTTGGTGTTATAGAGATAAAAAGAGGTAATTATAAAAAAGGACTTCAGAACTCTTTGTCAGCAATTTCAATTTTTGAGGAAAAGGATTTAAAAGACGACTTAAGCAAAGCTTATAATAACCTTGCCGATGCTTATTACAATACTAATAAACTAGATAAAGCATTACAATACAATAAAAAAGCATTAAGTGTTAGAGAAGAGCTTGACGATTTGGAAGGGATGAAAAATTCCTTGAAAAATTTAGGATTGTTATACGCCTTAAAAGAAGACCATAGACGTTCTATTGACAGCTACGAGCGTATGCTTACATTACTGGACCCGAAAAAGGATAAAGCCATAAAGAGCGAAGTATCTACAAGCTTAGGTAAATCTTATTTATCAATTGACGATAAAGATAAGGCTGCAGAATATTTAAGAGAAGGTCTTGCTTTCAGTAGAAGACAGAAAGACGATCTCGGTATCTTAAGATCATTAAATGCTTTTGGTGAGCTAAACATCAAAAACAAAAGATTAAAACTTTCAGAAAACCAATTATTTGAAGCATTTAAACTAGCTAAGAAATTAGAAAATAATAATGAGTTGCTTTACAACCTAAGACTAAATAAAGAATTAGACTCAACTAGAGGGTTTTACGAAGACGCTTTTAATTGGCAAAACCAATATTACCAGTTAAAAAGAAAACTAGACAAAGCTAAAGCTGATAGTTTACCTAGTGAATTTGAAACAACTGAAGAACCAGAGATAATAACTCCGCCTTTAATACAAAAAGAGGAAATAAATAAACCTGAAAACTCTGATATAACAGCAACGAAACCTGATAAAAAAGATATTCTCTTAGTATATGGGTTAATAGCTGGCTTAGTTTTTATGACGGCTTTACTAATATTCAGTTACTTAAAAGGCTCAAAAGACAGTAAAGAGAAAAAGGAGTTCTCTAAAGAGAATAAAAAACTAATCACTAAAAATGCTCAACTTGAAGAAGTTAATCAAGTAAAAGACAAGTTGTTTTCGATAGTATCACATGACTTAAAAGATTCTATATCTTCTATCAAAGCATTTTTGGATTTACTAAAAGATGGAGGAATTAGCAAGGAAGAGTTTAATGACCTCATCCCTGAACTTAGCGAAAATGCAAACAACGCATCTTCACTTCTATTCAATTTATTAAACTGGTCTAAGTCACAAATGCAAAACCTGCAACCAAAACCAGAACTTTTTAATATTCAAGAAGTCTTTCAAATAAAAATGTCGTTAATAGAAAAAAAGGTGAACGACAAAGGCATTATACTTATAGACGAATCTCGTCGTGAATTTGTTTATGCTGATCGAAGTATGCTAGAGATTGTAATCCAGAATTTAATTACCAATGCTGTTAAGTTTACTGGTAAAGGTGATGTTATTACTGTATCAAATCAAGATTATAACGGAAAGGTCTTAATTTGCGTAGAAGACACTGGAATTGGAATATCAGAAGACAACCAGAAAAAACTCTTCAATGCAAAAAAGAATTTTACGACTATTGGTACTGAAAATGAAAAAGGTACAGGATTAGGATTGACGATTTGCAAAGATTTAGTAGAACTTAACGACGGTCGTATTTGGGTTGAAAGTACTCCAAACATAGGAAGTAAATTCTTTATTGAGTTACCAAAAGCGGCACTTTCTGAATAAATTCTCTGTATATTTAAGGCTAACTAAATCAAGCCTTAAAATGAAAAAAATTACTATTCTTTTAGTTGTAGCTACATTATGTTTTTCTTGTAAGGATAAATCAGAATACAATCGTGAAGCATCAAAAATCACAGATAATAACTATTTAGATGAATTATATGCGGTAATGCAAGGTTCATACAATTCTGAAATACAGTCTCAAGTAGATTCTACTTACTATAATATTTCATTGCACATGTACTCAATCTGGGAAGGTAAAGGGCACTATCTTTATGTTGAGCAAGCTTTAAATAGTATGCAAAGTAAGCCATACAGACAACGTATCTATAAACTAAATAAACTTACTGACAGCACCTATACTTCAGAGATATACAACTTACCGACTGCCGATTCGATATGGATAGGAAAATGGAAAACGCCAAAAGCGTTTGACGTTATTACTCCAAAAGATATTAGCATAAAATCTGGATGTGAAGTTGTTTTAAAACGTATAAGTAAAAATCACTACCAAGGAAAAACAGGAGATACTACTTGCATAAGCACAATGCGAGGTGCATCATTTGCTAGAAGCGAAGTCGAAATTTTAGAAGATAAAATTATTTCCTGGGATCGTGGATTTGACGCAAAAGGGAATTACGTTTGGGGTGCCGAAAAAGCAGGCTATATTTTTAATAAGCTAGATTAAACTTTTGGCAAAAACACTTCTGCCATCATGCAACGTGCGCTACCACCACCACAAGTTTCAATAGTTTCAAGAGAACTCGATATAATTGGACAATGCTTTTCAATTGCTGCAATCTGTTGTTTAGTCAAGCTATTACATGCTGCTTGACTCATTATCAAGTAACGCTGATTATCTTTTCCTCTAAGTTGCAACATATTTCCTGCAAATTGATGCATCTGAGTTTCAGTAATGGATATAATTTCTTTTCCGTCTTGTTTTAGGTTTTTGACAATATTTTTACGCTCTTTTTTATCATCAATAGTATCCAAACAAATCACTGCAAAGTTTTCTGCTAAACACATCATAACATTGGTATGATAAATCGCTAAACGTTTACCATCAACTGTTTGATTGGCTGTAAACACAACAGGCGTATACTCAAAATCTTCGCAAAATTCTATAAACAAATCTTCATCAGCTCTAGGCGATAAGGCACAATATGCTTTACTATTAACACGGTCTAAGAGTAAACTCCCAGTACCTTCTAAAAAGACACCTTCATCTTCTGCCGATGTGTAATCGATAATATTCTCGATTTTAAAGCCTTCTTTTTCAAGACGAATAAAAACTTCATCACGTCTTTCTTTACGTCTATTTTCTGCAAACATTGGATAAATTGCAATATCCCCATTACCATGAAAGCTGACCCAATTATTTGGAAAAACAGAATCTGGCGTATCCATCAATTCATCATCAATTTCTACAATTACATTAATACCAACAGCTCTTAACTTTTCTACAAATACATCAAACTCTTCTTGAGCTTTACTGTTTATTTCAGCGTTTTTGATGTCTAAGTCTTCTTGAAAGTAATTATTGACGGCCGTTTCTTCGTTCATCCTAAAATTAACTGGACGAATCATTAATATAGTATCAGTAGTTTGTTGCATATTACAATTTATAAAGTGATGCAAAATTAGTCATTTTTACAATCTGAATTTTAAGCAAGGAAAAGTTTTTCTGCTCTAAATTGCCTAAGTTTGAAAATCAAGAATATACACCATGAAAAAACTTCTATTTCTATTATTAATAATCGTTTCGTGCAAAGAAAACACTAAATCTACTGATTTTGATTTTACTACTGTTTTTGAAAAAAGTCAAGGATTAGAGACCGCCACTTACCAAGAAACGATTTCCTACTATAAAGAACTAGCAAATAATTATTCTGAAATATCTATCGAAGCTATTGGAGAAACAGATTCCGGAAAACCATTACATATAGTTACGTTAAACCCAAATGCTAACGGATTTGATTTTGAAAAACTTAGAAAAGACAACAGAATTTTACTCATAAACAATGGCATTCATCCAGGTGAATCTGACGGTATTGACGCCACTATGATGCTATTCAGAGATTTTGTTAATGGTAAAATTCAAGCTCCTAAGAACACTGTCTTAGTTACCATTCCGATTTACAATGTTGGTGGAAGCCTTAATCGAAATACAGGTACAAGAACAAACCAAAATGGACCAAAAGCTTATGGTTTTAGAGGTAATGCTCGTAATTACGACCTTAACCGAGACTTTATAAAAACAGATACTAAAAACGCAAAAACGTTTGCAAAGATTTTTCATTTGGTACAACCAGACGTTTTTATTGACAATCATGTAAGCAATGGTGCAGATTATCAATACACTTTGACACATTTATTTACGCAGCATAACAAACTTGGAGGAGAATTAGGCAAGTACTTACACACCGAAATGATGCCGCAATTAGAAGAAAAACTCGAAGCCAAGGATTGGGATATTACACCTTATGTCAATGTCTTTAACCGTACTCCAGAATCAGGATTTTCACAATTTAAAGATTCACCAAGATATTCAACTGGCTATACAACACTATTCAACACTTTAGGGATGATGGTCGAAACTCATATGCTAAAACCATATAAACAAAGGGTTGAAGGCACATATGAACTCATGAAAAGCATGGTCGAAATAACAGAATCACAAGGTAAAAAGATTTCAGATTTACGAAAAAAGCAGTTTAGTACTTGGACAGTAGGTAACGATTATCCTTTAGCTTGGCAGATAGATACGACTAAATCTTCTACACTAAATTTTAAAGGTTTTGAAGGCCAAATGATAGAAAGTAATTTAACTGGAGCAAAACGCTTAAAGTATTACAGTAACAAACCGTTTGAGAAAGAAGTTAAGTATCAAAATTATTTCAAATCAACGCATACAATCAAAATACCAAAAGGGTATATTATTCCTCAAGGCATGCATCATGTAATAGACCGATTAAAGCTTAATAATATTGAAATGACACAACTTAAGAAAGACACTTTAATTACTGTCGAATCTTATAGAATCTCGGATTACAAATCGCGTACATCACCATACGAAGGGCATTATTTGCACTACAATACTAAGGTTAAAGCGTCTAATGAAAAATTCAATTTTACAACAGGTGATTATTTAGTAAACGTAGACCAAAAAGGTTTGCGTTACCTACTTGAAACTCTCGAACCAACTGCGCCAGACTCATTTTTCAATTGGAATTTTTTCGATACTATTTTACAGCAAAAAGAAGGCTTTTCGCCTTACGTTTGGGAAGACAAAGCTTCATTATTATTAAAAGCTAATCCTAAATTACAAATCGAATTTAATGTCAAAAAAAGCTACGATAAAGATTTTGCAAACAACTGGTATGCACAATTAGATTGGCTACATAAAAAATCAAATAGTTACGAAAAAGCACATATGCAATATCCGATTTACAGATTGCATTAAATCTTTTGATACCTAACTCCACAGGCCTCAATACATACTACAAAGTAGGTTAAAAATTGACCATCAATTTCAAACTGATACTCAAAATCCTGAAGACCACAGTCTTCTGTTGTGAAGGACATGTTTTCAGCAGAAAAAGTACCTGATGTACTTTCTAATGTATTCTCAAAAATATTACAAAGTGAACCATTAGATGTTATGGTTCCATCAGCGTTAAAAGTGATGATTTGGTCACTTGTTACTGGCATAAAAACTCCACTTCCATCACCTGGATCTGCTAATCTGGCAACCATTCTCCAACTACCTAACAACTGGGCTTCAGATTCATCTTTATCACATGAAAAAAGAAGTACGGTAATAAGAATTAAAATTAATTTGTTCTTCATTATTGGACCTATTCTAATTTGTAGATACAGAAATTGTAAAGAGGTTGCGTGTTAAAATTAAAAATTACACCAAAAGTTTTATATTAGCGTAACTATTCTCTAGTGCTTTTTTTACTTTTTTCTTACCTAACCATTTGGTTTTGGTAATACCTTCTTTTTTTTGAGGTTTTAATTTCCCTTTGTAATTGGTTGACATTTCAAACCAGTAGGTAATCTTAATGCGATATCGACCTCGACGTTTAAAAATGTGATATGTAGTCGGTAAAGGTTTAGTAATCTTTAAATTTTTTACTTTAGTTTCTTCTTCGACTTCACGGATAGCAGTTTCTTCGATAGTTTCTTTGCCTTCAACTTTACCTTTTGGCAAATCCCATTTATTATTTCGGTATATGAAAAGGATTTTTCCTTCTTCATTATAGACTTTTCCGCCACCAGCAATAACATTTGGTAGTTTTTTTAAAAAGTTTTTTAAAAGTTTTTCTTCCTTTTTTCCGACTAAATAAACAGCTTTTAAATCGGTCCGATTAAGCGTTCTGATAACTTTAGCTAAATCCACAGATTTCAATAAATAAACTTTAAAGTCAGTTTCTTTATCAATCTTGGTAGTTAAATAAATAGGTTTATCTCCAACAAAAATGGTATGCATTAATCTAATGACTTATGTTTTGATATTGTAAATGTATTCTTTTTTACAATACAGATTTTGAATTAAAATTAATTTTAAATTAAAATTTGACACACTTTTAATTTCATTAATTTTGTAACATGATTTTTAACAAAGACATCGCCAAAAAAACTGCAGAATTATTACTACAAATCAATGCCATTAAATTGCAACCAAACGACCCATTTACGTGGGCTTCAGGCTGGAAATCACCTATATACTGTGATAATCGCATTGTACTTTCTTATCCACAAATCAGAAACTATGTCAGAGAGACATTAGCAAGACAAATTGAGGATATCTACGGAAAACCAGATGTGATAGCCGGTGTAGCAACAGGAGCAATTGGTATCGGAGCATTAGTAGCTGATTATCTAAATCTTCCGTTTGTGTATGTTAGACCCGAAGCCAAAAAGCACGGAAGACAAAACCAAGTCGAAGGTTATATTGAAAAAGGACAAACTGTTGTTGTCGTTGAAGACCTAATTAGTACCGGAAAAAGTAGTCTTAATGCTGTAAAAGCACTAAAAGAAGCTGAAGTAAATATCAAAGGAATGGTAGCAATTTTTTCTTATGGTTTTGACGTTGCAGACAAAAATTTTAGTGATGCAAATATTGATTTACACACGCTTGGAAATTACGAAAGTTTACTAGAACAAGCCTTAGACACAAGATATATCACTCAAGAACAGCAAGACATTTTAGCACTTTGGAATGCAAATCCAAGTAAATGGAATGCTAATTGATAATACACGTTATGTAGTTAAGGACTAAAATTTTTTCAGTAAACTATTTTGACTTAACAGTTTAAAATTAACAACAATAAAAACACATGAATTTAGAATCTCCAAAAGTAACTTTAGATAAATCTGCTGAAGAAACATTTAATTTTTTGTCAGACGTTAAAAATTTTGAAAAACTAATGCCTGAAAACATTAGCAAATTTGAAGTCTTAGATACTGACAAATTTTTATTTGCATTAAAAGGAATGCCAGAAATCGTTCTAAAAAAGAAAGAAGCTACACCAAACAGCAAAATCGTTTTAGGTGCAGCTGGTGGTAAACTAGACTTTGCTTTAACTGCTGATATCACAGAAATTGAAGCTAATAAAAGTGACGTTAAACTAAATTTTTCTGGTGAGTTTAATGCTATGATGGCCATGATGATTAAAGGTCCTATCAATAAATTTTTAGAAACCCTGGCTACAAATATGCCAACAGCAGTTTAGTATAACAACTGCAGTTCTTTTAGATCATAAGTTTTTCTTACATCATCTTCAAGACGTAATTTTAATTTACCATCATCTGTTACACCTTCTATAAAACCTGAAAATATCTGGTCGTCGGAAGTTTTAAAAGTTGATGGTTTTTTTATGCGAAACAATTTAGTTTCATACTCTTTTTTGAGTGACTCGAAATCGTTTTCTAATTTTTGTAAATACAATTGAATGTGTTTTAATACATGATAAAAAACTTCATCCTTGTTATAGACCACACCAGTAATTAAAGACATAGAAGAGGCATTGGGTAAATCATGAAAAAATTTCTGATTAATATTAAGTCCTACGCCTATAATTGTACCTTCAAGCTTATTGTTTTTTACCACATTTTCAATAAGAATACCAGCTATTTTTTTGCGTTCTGACAAAATGTCGTTAGGCCATTTTATATTTATTTTAGGGATTTGTAATTCTCTCAAAGCGTTAGCAATTCCTAAAGCTACGGCCATACTGATGTAAAACTGTTCCGATACTTTTAAAAAAGAAACATCCTTAAACACACTAAAAGTAAGGTTTTTTGACACTTCGGCTTGCCAATTAGTGCCCATTTGCCCACGACCTTTAGTCTGTTGTTCAGTCACAACCACAGTAAAGTCTTTTGGTGTCTTTTTTAAACAAATAGTCTTTAGATAGCTATTGGTCGAGTCGATGGCATCAAGTTTGATTATATACATTATAATACATCAATTATTTTTATGGTTTTCTTATGAAAATTAGGGTTAACGAGAACTAAAAAAGTAATAACTTTGTATAAATTTAAAACATTTTAATGACGGAAAGAAATAGCAATGCCGATCAACTAATTACAACGATAATAAGTGGTATCGAAGACGTTAAAGGAAAAGAAATTATACTTTTAGATTTAAGAGAAATAGAAAATACAGTTTGTGATTATTTTATTATTTGCGAAGGTACATCTAATACACAAGTTAACGCAATAGTAAGTTCCATACAAAAACAAGTCAGTAAAACAACAAAAGACAAACCTTGGCATATCGAAGGTACTGATAATGCCGAATGGATTTTAATGGACTATGTCAATGTTGTTGTTCATGTTTTTCAAAAACACATTAGAGAATATTACGATATCGAAAGTTTGTGGGGAGACGCAAAAACGACACAAATAGAAACAAGCATTTAAAAAGAAACGCTACGAATGGCAAAAGACAATAAAAATTCAAACAAAAAACCTAAAGTAAGTCCTTATTGGATTTACGGAATAGTAATAGCGGTTATTTTAGGACTTCAGTTATTTGGAGGTAACGCTTTTCAAAGCTCTAAGGTAATTAAGACTTCAGAATTTATAAATTACCTAGAACAAGGCGATGTCAAAGAAGTTGTTATTATAAGTAACACAAAAACTGCGAGAGTTTATTTAACTGATGAAGCCATCAAAAAAGACATTCATAAAGACACGCAGTCTAAAGGAATTTTACCTTCAGGTAATGTTCCTAACTACACACTAAAGTTTGGTGATTTAGGAAATTTTGAAGATAGAATTGATGAGATAATTACTAAAAATAATTTATCAACTTCTAGAAATGCTGATATTGAGAACAATGCCTTTGGTGATTTCTTATTATCTCTATTACCATTTATCATAATTATAGGAGTTTGGATTTTTATCATGAGACGCATGTCTTCTGGTGGCGGTGGCGGAGCTGGCGGTCAGATTTTTAACATCGGAAAATCCAAAGCAAAACTATTTGACGAAAAAACAGATACAAAAACATCTTTTAAAGATGTTGCAGGTCATGAAGGTGCTAAAGAGGAAGTACAAGAAATTGTTGATTTCCTTAAATTCCCTGAAAAATATACGTCTTTAGGAGGAAAAATTCCCAAAGGTGCATTACTTGTAGGGCCTCCAGGAACAGGTAAAACTTTATTAGCAAAAGCAGTTGCTGGTGAAGCAAAAGTGCCTTTCTTCTCGTTATCAGGTTCTGATTTTGTAGAGATGTTTGTCGGTGTTGGAGCATCGCGTGTAAGAGATTTATTCAAACAAGCAAAAGAAAAATCACCTTCAATAATTTTTATTGATGAGATTGATGCCATAGGTCGTGCAAGAGGAAAAAATAACTTCTCTGGCTCAAACGATGAACGCGAAAACACTTTAAATCAGTTACTTACTGAAATGGATGGTTTTGGCACAAACACAAATGTAATTGTACTTGCGGCAACAAACAGAGCTGATGTTTTAGATAGTGCATTAATGCGTGCTGGTCGTTTTGACCGTCAGATTTATGTAGACTTACCAGACGTCAGAGAACGTAAAGAGATTTTTGAAGTTCACTTACGTCCTTTAAAGAAAGAAGAAACTCTAGATATTGATTTCTTAGCAAAACAAACACCAGGTTTTTCTGGTGCAGATATTGCCAATGTATGTAATGAGTCTGCTTTAATTGCTGCTCGTAAAGGTAAAAAAGCTGTAAACAAGCAAGACTTTTTAGACGCCGTTGATAGAATTGTTGGTGGACTAGAAAAGAAAAATAAAATTATTACACCAGACGAAAAGAAAGCTATCGCTATTCATGAAGCTGGTCATGCTACAGTGAGTTGGATGTTAGAACATGCTGCACCACTTGTCAAAGTTACAATTGTACCAAGAGGTCAATCCTTAGGTGCTGCTTGGTACTTACCAGAAGAAAGACTTATTGTTAGACCAGAACAGATGCTAGACGAAATGTGTGCAACTATGGGTGGTCGTGCTGCTGAAAAAGTAATCTTCGACAAAATCTCTACAGGTGCGCTTAGTGACTTAGAAAAAGTGACCAAACAAGCAAGAGGTATGGTAACCGTATATGGATTAAGTGATAAGGTTGGTAATCTTACGTATTATGATTCTTCAGGTCAACAAAGTGGATTTACAAAACCATATAGTGAAGAAACAGCTGTACTTATTGATAAAGAAATATCGAGTATTATAGAAGAGCAATACCAACGTGCTATAAAAATACTCGAAGACAACAAGGATAAGTTAACAGAATTAGCTGAAGTTCTTTTAGAAAAAGAAGTCATCTTTAAAGATAATCTTGAAAAAATATTCGGAAAACGTCCTTTTGAAAAGGCCGAAATTATTTCAGAGGAAGAAGAATAGAAATAGATTCACTTAACGAAAAAACTTAAATTAGCCCAGAGTTAGTTTAAGTTTTTTTATATTTGGGTAATTGACTAAAAATGCGCCTAAATCGTATCTCTAAATGAGTTTATTCAGAAAAATTTTTGGAGGAAAATCCCCTGGTTCCGAAGAAAAAGTTCCTAATGAAGAACGAGGCAAATACATGCCCGATATTAAACTCCCTGTTGATGAGCGCTTTACAATTAATTTTAAAGCAAATGGCGGTAAGTTTTTATACTGCGAGAATATCGAAGAAGTCTACAACTCTCTAGAAAACATTATTTCAGAAAACGATTGGGATGACAAAAAAGTTTTTCTGTTAGACGACAGATTAAGCGAATTATTCAAAGGTTTTGATTTAAAAGCTACAAAAAAGACATCTGAAAGCACCTATTTTTTCTCTACTTGTGAGTATCTAATATCTGATGATGGTTCTTTATTAATATCTTCAAACCAAATTGCAGAAAAAAAGCTTAAAGAATTACCTGAAAATTTTGTTATTTACGCCACTACTAGTCAACTCGTAGAGAGTATTGGTGAAGGTTTAAAAGGTATAAAAAACAATAATAAATCAAAAATCCCAACCAATATCACCACTATAAAGCACTTTAAAACTAATGAAGACAAAGACTTCTTAACCTACGGAAGTAGTGCTAAAAATTTGTACTTATTACTTTTAGAAGACTTATAAATGAAGGAACTTTTAACGCGCGCTATCTCTGGCATTCTTTATGTCACTTTGTTGATTGCTTCAATGTATTGGGAAAATGCACTACTTATTGTACTCTATATTTTTGGTCTTATTTCCCTAGCAGAATTTAATAAACTTATAAAATTAAATGCACTTGTAATCACATCTGCAATTTTCACCTTTTTATATTTTGGGTTTTGGTATTGGTGTATGATTCATAACTCTAATACAGGAACTAACGAAGCTATACAGATACTATTAGTAATCACCATATTTGTAAATCTCTTTCTGATTAAGGATTTATTAACCGAAAAGAAGATTCCTCTTTTTGAGTCTAAACGCTATATTACAACGACCTTTTATTTATCAAGTGGATTTGTGTTTATGTTCTTAATTGCAAATTATCTTAATTCATTTACACCATTTTTACTCTTAGGAAGTTTTATTCTGGTATGGATTAATGATAGTTTTGCCTATTTGGTGGGGAAGAATTTTGGAAAGCAAAAGTTATTTCCGAGCATATCTCCTAAAAAAACTGTTGAAGGTTTCTTAGGAGGATTATTTTTTGCATGCGTTTCAAGTTATTTTATTTCAGTGTATATAGGCACGCTTGGATTTACAAGTTGGCTTATTTTAGCAATAATAGTCAGTGTTTTTGGTACTCTTGGAGATTTAATCGAATCTAAATTCAAACGTCAAGCGCAAGTAAAAGATAGTGGCGTGATAATGCCTGGTCATGGAGGACTGTTAGACCGACTAGATAGTATTATCTTTGCAGCACCATTTATATATTTATTTCTAAGAATTTTAAGTTATGTTTCATAAAGAAGGCCACAAAATTATACTCATCACGCTATTTATAGTCGTTGCTTCCATATTTGCAATAGACTATTTTGTGCATTTAGAATGGTTGCGAAAAACCCTAATGCTTTTGGTTTTAGCATTCTTTATATTAATCCTTCAATTCTTTAGAAACCCAAAACGAAACACTCATGCTAACGAAAAACAAGCCTTATCGCCTGTTGACGGAAAAGTAGTTGTTATCGAAGAAGTTTTTGAAAAAGAAGTTTTTAATGACAAACGTATTCAGGTTTCGGTATTTATGTCTCCTATAAATGTGCATGTGACGCGATATCCAATATCTGGAAAGGTATCATTTAGCAAATACCATCCAGGTAAATATTTAGTCGCTTGGCATCCAAAAGCTAGTGAAGAAAATGAGCGTACTACAGTCGTTGTAGAAAATGAAGGTTTTGGAAAAGTTTTATACAGACAGATTGCTGGTGCATTAGCAAAACGAATTGTCAATTATGCTAAAGTTGATGTTATGGCAAAACAAGGCGATGACTCTGGATTTATAAAATTTGGTTCGAGAGTAGATTTATTTTTACCTTTAAACTCAGATATTAAAGTTGCACTTAACCAAAAAGTAAAAGGTGGTGAGTCTGTGATTGCAGAAATGAAATAAATGAGTCAGACGGATTTAGATAAAGAATTTGATACTGCCGTAAAACGGGTAAATGATCACACAGACCCATTTCCTGCGGATTTTTTATTACGCCTATACGCTTATTACAAAAAGGCTACCAATAACTACGGTAGACCAAGCAGTAAAAAGCAAATCATTAATGCTTTTAAGACCAACGCACTTTTTCAAGTACAAGACATCTCCGAAGACGAAGCCAAACGTCAATATATAGACTTGGTAAACCGTTACTTTTTATACGGTAAATAACCCTTAATTTTCACTTACTATGGCATTACCAAATGCACCATTGCGTTTTAAAAATGGAGCGCAAATGACTAACCGTTTTATGCTAGCACCTATGACCAATACCCAAAGTCATGAAGATGGCAAGCTATCTGACGAAGAATACAATTGGTTAACGATGCGTGCCAAAGGTGGTTTTGGTCTAACCATGACCTGTGCATCGCATGTGCAATTTATAGGCAAAGGTTTCCCTGGACAATTAGGTATTTATGACGACTCTCAAATCGAAGGTCACCAACGTTTGGTAAAAGGCATTAAAGCACACGATAGTTTGGCGGTGATACAATTACACCATGCAGGTATGCGAACGCCCGAAGATTTAATTGGCGAGCAACCTGTCTGCCCATCACCTATCGAAAAGCACAATGCACGTGGCTTATCGTTAGATGAAGTTTATCAATTACGAGACGACTTTATTACAGCAGCTGTACGCGCACAAAAAAGTGGTTATGATGGTGTCGAAGTCCACGGTGCGCACGGTTATATATTAACGCAATTTTTGAGTGCCGATATTAATAAACGAGACGACCAATATGGCGGTAATTTAGAAAATCGTGTACGCTTATTATTTGAAATTGTCGATGGTATCAGAGTCACTTGCGGCAAAGACTTTTTATTAGGCGTACGTTTGTCTCCTGAGCGTTTTGGTATGCAACTGAGTGAAGTAAAAACAGTTTGTACACAATTGATAAACGACCACGATATTGACTTTTTAGACATCTCACTTTGGGATGTGTTTAAACAACCTGAGGAAACGCAACACCAAAACAAAAGCCTACTCCAACATTTTGCAGATATAGACTATAAAGATGTGAAATGGACCGTTGCAGGAAAAATCAATACCGGCAAGGACGTATCTGATGTCTTAGACGCTGGTGTAGATTTTGTATCTATAGGTCGTTCTGCCATTTTACACCACGACTTTCCTAAAAAAGTAATGGCTAATCCAAATTTTGAACCTACCGAAACACCTGTAAATACTAACTACTTACACAAGGAAGGCTTAAGTGAAAAATTTGTGACTTACATGAAACGCTGGCCGAACTTTGTAAAATAGTTAAATTAAAATATCCGTATTTATACGGATAGAATTATCATTTGTTTTAACGAACTTCGTTTAACAATCGATAAAGTCAATTAAAACTGAATTTATCTTAACGTTGGTGAGTAATTGCCTGCGGCACGTAGAATCGCGTTTTGCAAACGCTCCCTTTCTACTAATTACTCACCAACGTCCACTGTTAATCTCGCCTCCCAATTTTATTGTATATTTAGTCAAGTCTACGAGAACTCCTCACGAAACTACACACAACTGTATGTATAACAAATGAGGCGCGATTATGGCTTCTCGTGAGGCACGCCTCACTCGCCATACACAGTGGACGTTAAACGAAAATCCAAAGTTTAATCCCTAATCAAAGGCATCGTACTACAACGTAGTAAACCTTCTTGTTTGGCAATCTCGGCATATGGGACTTCTTCAACAGTAAAACCTTGTTCGCGTAACCACGTATTTAAACGTGTAAAGTTTTGCTCGGAGATAATCACATCTTCCGATATGGAAAAGATGTTACTATTCATATCATACATTTCGTCTTTGGTAATTTCAAATACATTGTCTTTACCAAAATAATCGACTAGCCATTGGTATTCTTCTTCAACTAAAAAACCATTTTTATGGATAATAGCTTTGTCCTTACCTATCGGTTGAAAACAGCAGTCTAAATGCAGTGCGTTTTCTTTTGGGTCAGTGTTAGACTTTCGCAATTCAAAAGCCTTTACTTTTTTATGTGGAAATAAATCTTGTAATGCTTTTACGGCTTGGACATTAGTACGCGCCGTAATATAATCTGGGTAATCGTCACCTGAGTATGTACCGATAAAAATATAATCGTTCCAAGGCATAACGTCGCCACCTTCGATATGACACTCGTCTGGTAAGATGATACGGTTCTTTTTTTCTACTGTACTCCAAACATACTCTGTCGCTTCTACTTCGCGCTTACGGTCTGGCAAAATATTAGCGATGATAATTTTGTCTTCAATAACAAAAGAGATATCACGAGCAAAAATTTGGTTGTAATCTTCTAAAACTTCAGGACGATATACTGTGACATCGTACTTCTCTAAAACGGCAGCAACAGCTTCCATTTCGGCAATCATATCTTCTTCTTTAGGATAGGTACCAGCTAAAACGTGTTGCTTACTTTTTGGGTCGTAGCAATCTTCGGGTTTTGGCGTTGGACCATTGCTTTTGGCAGTGCCTAAAATGACAGCTCTTAATCGAGAAGTTTCGTTTTGTATATGAAGTTTCATGTAGAGGAAAAGGGTGTTTTGTGGTAACAGAAAAAAGCTTCATAATTTCTTATGAAGCTTTTAGTGCTTTTATCTTTTTTCTATTGGTGCAAATGGTCTTAATGTTTCGCCCGTGTATAATTGACGTGGGCGACCGATTGGCTCTTTGCGCATGCGCATTTCTTTCCACTGTGCAATCCAACCTGGTAAACGACCTAATGCAAACATTACTGTAAACATTTCTACAGGTATACCCATAGCACGGTAAATAATCCCAGAGTAGAAGTCTACGTTTGGATATAATTTACGGTCTACAAAATACTGGTCTTCTAAAGCTTCTTTTTCTAAACCTTTAGCGATATCTAAGATTGGGTCTTCGACACCTAAATCAGACAATACCTCATCGGCAGCAACCTTAATGATTTTTGCTCTTGGGTCAAAGTTTTTATAAACACGGTGACCAAAGCCCATTAAACGGAAAGGGTCACTTTTATCTTTTGCCTTAGCCATGTACTTCTTAGTATCTCCACCATCTTCTTTGATAGCTTCAAGCATTTCTAATACAGCTTGGTTAGCACCACCATGTAATGGTCCCCAAAGTGCAGAAATACCTGCTGCTAGAGAAACAAAAAGTCCAGCGTGTGATGACCCAGTAATTCTTACTGTAGATGTCGAACAGTTTTGCTCGTGGTCTGCATGTAAGATTAATAATTTGTCTAGAGCATTAACTAAAACTTCATTTTGCTCATAATCCTTGTTAGGATTTTTGAACATCATCTTCAATACATTTTCTACATAGCCCAAGTTATCATCTCCATAATCTAGTGGTAACCCTTGCTTTTTACGCATCGTCCAAGCTACCAATACTGGAAACTTACCTAAAATACGCACAATAGCATTGTACATTTCTTCTTCAGAATCTACATCTACAGAAGATGGATTAAATGCTGTTAAGGCACTTGTCAAAGATGATAACACACCCATTGGATGTGCAGACTTTGGAAACGCGTCAATGATTTTTTTGATATCGTCATCTACAACTGAATGCGATTTGATATCTGCATGAAATTTATCTAATTGTTCTTTGTTTGGTAACTCACCAAAAATCAACAAAAAAGCCACTTCTAAGAAGTCTGCTTTTTCAGCTAATTCTTCAATAGAATAGCCACGATATCTCAGGATTCCTTTTTCGCCATCTAAAAATGTAATGGCACTCTCGCAGCTTCCGGTATTTTTATAACCAGGGTCAAGTGTAATAACACCTTTTGTGCTTCCTCGGAGCGCTTTAACATCTATAGCAACTTCATTCTCTGTTCCTGTAATTAATGGAAACTCATATTTCTGTCCATCAATCTCTAATATCGCTTTATCTGACATATATACTTGTGATTTTTTATTGAATTTTAAAAGGGTTACAAAATTACGAAATCTACATCGATTTCGTGCGTCTATTTATAACGGTTTTAACAAAATTTAAACCACAAAAAAAGCTGAAATCCATTTCTAGATTTCAGCTTTTTAAAACGATAAATAAATCTATCGCTTTATTACTATTTTTTTATCGACCGTAAATTGGTCTGCTTTGATTCTAACGATATATAAACCGTCAGAAATATTATTCGTTGAGACTGTAATCGTATTACTATTTGTTGTGTAGTCTTTGTTAAGAATTTCTATTCCTCTTATATCAAATAACTGCACGTTAATATCATTGAAATTTCTTCCAAAAGCAATATTAAAATCTCCTTTATTTGGATTAGGATATAAATTAAAGTTGTTAGTGTCTAATTCGTCTAAGCCTAAAACAACATTAAAACTAAATTCTTGTCCACCCAAAATAGCACTATCATTTCCTTCTACAGAAAACTTAAAGCTATCTGCTGGAGTGCTTGAACCATCATGTGTATAAGACAATTGATTATTAGCTATAGTTGTTTGTGTAAAAGTATCTCCAATGTTAACTGCTACGCCATTATTAAACAACGTTCCGTTAGCCGGTAATTGCGTAATGGTATAAGTTAAATCGTTATTAGCTGCTCCAGGTTGTTCTACTTGCAACTCCAATAAGCTTATCGCTGTAGAAGCACCTTGATTTAATCCCATATCGACTTTGTTGACGATAGTAACATCATTTACAATTTGTAACTCACCACAAATAGTAACGCTAAATGCATTAAAAGTTCCGCCTTGAGAATCTGACTCTCTATCTGTCGCTAATAAGACCCAAGTTCCTTGTCCGTTGGTACCATCAAATCTAGAAAAAGCTTGACTAGGTAAAACATTACCACTAACTCTTGGTGTTCCTGAGCAGGATAATGAAGAACCTGCATCAGTAAAAGTAACATCGAAATTACTTCCTGAAGAACAGTCTCTATTATAAACCTCTGCAAATAAACCAGCAGGTGAACTAAATTGCATCTTTATATCACCCACATCTGAATGGGTCGCATTCATGTAAAATGTAACATCATTAACTATAATATCATCTGGCACATCTACTCGAGCACTTACCGCATTATTTGAAAATGTTTCCCACTCGTCATCATTATCTTCATAATATTCATTATCATAAGTTATACATACATCATTAGCAGTTTGAAATACAAATATTTCACCAAAACTACCTACTAAACACGTGTTTTCTGGTCTAACTCTCCAATAGTAAACTGTACCAGCAGAAAGAGACGTGGTTTGGTACTCAGTAGCATTAATCACTGTCGCAGATTCAGCCAATACAGCAAAATCTGGTGTTGTCGATATTTCTATATCATATTGTGAAGCACTACTTAATGCATCCCAGCTTAATAGTTGATTTGCAGATTGATTTCTTGCACCATTTGTAGGACTTATAAGATTGACATTACCAATGGTGTTATCAAATACATTTAATAATACATCGAAAGTTTCAGTAGCTGATGTTGTTTGTCCTTCACCTTGAATAGTAATCGGATAATTACCAGCAGTAATTGCTCCTGTATTAGAAATTGTAAGTGAAAAGCTCCCAGCTGAGTTTATAGTTGTTGTAGATAGTGTTGCAGAAGTTCCTGCTGGAGCTCCAATAACTGTTAAATCTACATTTTCTGTAAAGCCTGGAGCTGGTGTATAATCTAAATTAAATATAGCGTCAGAAGGCTGACATACAGACACTGTTGGATTTGCTGATGCTAACTCAAAGGTTCCTGCTTTGATTTCAAAATCTGCATTAGATAAATCAAAGAATATATTACTAGCTGCCTCAATTTTAATTCTGTTTGTTGTACCAATATTGTTAGGCACAGTTATATTTTGCGAACCATCATTGGTAACATTGGATGCTAAGGTTACTGGATATGTATATCCGCCATCAGTAGATAATAATATGTTTACGTTTGGAGATAACGTGTTTGTACTATTTACATTCCATGTAATAGTTTCTGTTGCTCCAGTGTACCAAATTTCACCACCAGTATTTGGGGATGATACTAAGAACGGTCCAGCTGAACCAGAAACTGTGATAACAGTATTGTCGTGATCTGTTTGACCTCCAGCAACTGCATTGTCTCTTACAGTAAGTCTAAAGTCTAATTGACGAGCTACACTTGGTAAAACTTCCCAAGTTGGTGTTGTATTATTAATAACAGCTTCTAAATTTGGAAACGTTCTTGTTGGGTCTGTAACCGGAAAATTTGTTCTAAATACTGGTCCACCTGCATTTGTAGATAATGGTGGCTGAGCATAAGTACCGTCATTATCGTACTGCTCCCAATTATAAGTTAATACATCTGCTCCATTAGGATCTGAAGAACTGCTTCCATCTAATATAAAAGGTGTAGAAAATGGTATTGTATAATTAGAACCTGCATTAGCCGTTGGCTCTATATTAGAAATAGATATTTCTGTTTCACAAGCATCAGCTAGAATAGATGATGACATCTGTACAATACTTCTTGCATGAAAATACCCATCACTATTATCCTGAACGTTTGGTGCACAAATACCAGCGTATCCCATAATTGTAGATGCACTACCTGGCTCGTAATCATCACTAACTTTAGAACCAAAGCAAGCATTATAATACGTATGACCAGCACCATATTGGTGACCAATCTCGTGCGAGACATAATCAATATCAAAAGGATCGAACTCTGGTGTTACAATACCTGTTACGCCTCGACCTTTATTAGATGTTGAGCATGGACTTGTCCCTGCAATTCCACCACCACCTGTAGAAAACACGTGTCCGATATCATAAGCTCCAGCTCCAATTAATCCAGTAATATTAGATGTGTTTACGCCTATCATTTGACCTCCACTATAATTATCGTAAGGTTCTGGGTCGCCTCCTACCGAAAATCCATTTTCGTAGATCAATAAATCATTGTCTGGTACCAATTGAAAAGTTACCGCAAAATCTCGCTCATAAACAGAGTTAACTCTTGCCACTGTAATTACCATAGCTGCAAGAGCATCCGCTTTTGCATTACCGTTACCTGCGTTACCATCATTGTGGTAAGCTGTATATTCAGAAGTACAAGCAATTGCTATTTCATATCTTCTTAAAACTCCATCTTGAACATTTCGTTCAATTTGACTTGTATCAAAATTTTCTTCAACTTCATTTTGAACATCATCTGCATAACATCTCCAATTGTCAGAAGTGCTTCTTGTATAATCAAATCTGTTATACACTAGGTAATTTGAAGTATCACCTTTAGCATAAGGGTCAATATAAACTGTTTTTTGTCCTGTAATGACACCCCTAAATCCTTGAGATGTTATTGTAAAATAAATTTTATTTAATGGGTTAGAGATACTTTGTCCATAGTATGTTGAAATAGCTGGATACTTTGAAGCTAAATCTGGATGCATAACATCTGTTTTTTGAATCCTATAGCTTTCTATTGCACCGTCTGGATTAGGAAATTGAGTGATGATATCAGAACCTCTCATACTATTCGAAATACGATTAGGTGCTGAACTAATAGCATCAGTAAGCCTATTCAAATCCAAAGCAAATACTTTGTAAACATTAGGTATTATAACTCTGTTTAAGCTTTTAGTTCTGCTAGAAAGTTGAGACTCTTGTTGTTCTTGCCAAACACTAGATTGAGCTTGACCGAAAAGTGAAAGCATCAAAAAGCTCGATACGATTAATAGTAAAGTTTGTTTCATAGTAGGTTAATTAAATGATTATAAAGAAATTGGGGCTTCTTTAATTCTTTGTAAAACTAATACTATTTGTAAAAAAATCAAGTAAAAACATGATTTTTTACCGATTAAGTGTGTTTTTTTAACGATTAAAAACTGTTTTTGAAGCGTATTTACAGATTTTACTTACAAATTTAATGATACCACAAAAAAAGCAGCATATGTAATGCTGCTCTTAATTAATATTAAATGTTCTAATTAACTTATCTTAAAGGCATTTTGCTGAGGAAAATAAGCTACTTCTCCTAATTCTTCTTCGATACGTAATAACTGGTTGTATTTTGCCATACGGTCACTACGTGATGCAGAACCTGTTTTAATCTGGCCAGTATTTAATGCTACTGCTAAATCTGCAATAGTATTGTCCTCAGTTTCACCAGAACGATGTGACATTACAGACGTATAACCTGCATTATGTGCCATGTTAACTGCAGATATTGTTTCAGTTAATGTACCTATTTGATTGACTTTTATTAAAATTGAATTGGCAATACCTTCAGAAATACCTCTACCTAAACGCTCTACATTAGTTACAAACAAATCGTCACCAACTAACTGAACTTTATCACCAATCTTATCGGTTAGATATTTCCAACCTTCCCAATCGTTTTCGTCCATACCATCTTCGATAGATATGATAGGGTATTTTGATGCCAATTCTGCTAAGTAATCTGCTTGCTCTTGACTTGTTCTTACTTTTCCTGATTCGCCTTCAAAAATTGTATAATCGTATTTACCATCTTTATAGAATTCTGCAGCAGCACAATCTAGAGCAATCATTACATCATCACCTAGATTGTAACCAGCATTAGCTACAGCTTTTGCAATTGTTTCTAAGGCATCTTCAGTTCCTCCTGCTAAGTTTGGCGCAAAACCACCTTCATCACCTACTGCTGTGCTTAGATTTCTGTCATGCAATACTTTTTTAAGATTATGGAAAATCTCAGTTCCCATCTGCATTGCGTGTGTAAAGTTTTTTGCTTTTACTGGCATAACCATAAACTCTTGGAAAGCGATTGGTGCATCTGAGTGAGAACCACCGTTGATAATGTTCATCATTGGCACTGGCAATGTATTAGCTGAAACCCCACCAACATATCTATATAATGGCATTGCTAACTCGTTTGCCGCTGCTTTTGCAACTGCAAGAGACACACCTAAAATAGCGTTAGCACCTAATTTTGATTTATTCGGTGTACCATCTAAATCTATCATTAGCTTGTCAATAGCATTTTGTTCAAAAACAGAAACACCTAATAACTCTTGAGCAATTATTGCATTGACATTCCCTACAGCTTTTAATACGCCTTTACCCATGTAAGTGTCACCGCCATCACGAAGTTCAACCGCTTCGTGCTCACCAGTTGAAGCACCAGAAGGCACAGCTGCTCGTCCCATAACACCGTTTTCTGTAACTACATCTACTTCTACAGTTGGGTTACCTCTACTATCTAATATTTGTCTTGCGTGAATATTAATTATAATGCTCATTTTATACTTTTTAAATTATTGGAATCTTCAAAAAATGACTTAAGTCGTCATGAATCTTTATATATTATTGTAAAATTACGAAAAAAACATACTGTATTAGTGACAAAAGTCAGTATTGCGATTAATAATTACGCAAATGTTTTCGGAACTAAAAAATGGCAACGAAACTTATGTTTTGTTGCCATTTATTTAATAATTATTTTTTCAAGTTACCTATAAACTCATCAAACAAATATGTTGAGTCGTTTGGTCCAGGACTTGCTTCTGGATGGTATTGTACAGAAAAACAGTTTTTATCTTTTATTCGAATTCCTGCTACAGTATCATCGTTAAGATGCACGTGCGTAATTTCGATGTTAGAATTGGCTTCCGTTTCTTCTCTATTAATAGCAAATCCGTGGTTTTGAGACGTGATTTCTCCTTTTCCTGTTAACAGGTTTTTTACTGGGTGATTTATACCTCTGTGACCATTATGCATTTTGTATGTAGAGATTCCGTTGGCTAAAGCTATAACTTGATGGCCTAAGCAAATACCAAATAGAGGTTTATCTTTTGCTATAATTTGTTTAGCCACTTCTTGCGCTTCAACTAATGGCTCTGGATCGCCAGGACCATTAGACAAGAAATATCCATCTGGATTAAATGCTTCTAAATCCTCAAACTTAGAATTATAAGGAAACACTTTAATGTAAGCATCTCGTTGCGCTAAATTACGTAGGATATTCTTTTTAATACCTATATCTAATGCCGCTATTTTATAAGTTGCATTTTCATCTCCGTAGAAGTAAGGCTCTTTAGTAGATACTTTTGAAGCTAACTCCAAACCATTCATACTCGGTTGTTCTGCTAATTTCTTTTTTAAACTTTCAATATTATTAACATCAGTAGAAATAACAGCATTCATTGCACCATTGTCTCTTATATAGCTAACTAAAGCTCGAGTATCTACATGAGATATGGCTAATGTATTATTTTTATCAAAAAAGTCTTCTAGAGATCTATCGGCTCCAGGTCTTGAATATTCAAAACTGAAATTTTTACAAATTAATCCAGCAATTTTGACTGAGTCTGATTCGACTTCACTGTCTTTTGTTCCGTAATTTCCAATATGAGCATTAGTAGTTACCATCAATTGTCCAAAATATGATGGGTCAGTAAAGATTTCTTGATAACCAGTTGTTCCTGTATTGAAACAAACTTCTCCAAATGCAGTACCTTCTTTACCAATAGACTTACCATGAAAAATAGTACCGTCAGCTAAGAGTATAAGCGCTTTTTTTCTTTGTTTGTATTTCATTTGCTGTGTTGTTGTTTTTAGTTTCTTTTTAAAAAACCTTGGTTGTACAAAATTCCAAAAAAAAAGGATAAACTGAAACAGTCTATCCTTTATATTTATTAATGCTTATTAACATTTATTCTTCTTCGTTAGTAGCTTTAGTATCTACTGGTGGTGTGGCAACAGCTTTTTTTCCACCTCTTCTACTTCTACGAGTCGTTTTCTTAGCAGCTTTATCTGCATTGTATATCTCGTTATAGTCTACTAACTCAATCATTGCCATATCAGCGTTATCACCAAGTCTGTTTCCTAATTTGATAATACGAGTATAACCTCCAGGACGTTCACCAATTTTAGCAGCAACGTCTCTAAATAATTCAGTTACAGCTTCTTTTTGTCTAAGTTTAGAAAATACAATACGTCTGTTGTGTGTTGTATCTGTTTTAGACTTAGTAATCATTGGCTCAACAAACTGTTTCAAAGCTTTAGCTTTTGCTACTGTTGTGTTAATACGTTTGTGTTCGATTAAAGAACAAGCCATATTAGCTAACATTGCTTTTCTGTGAGCAGTCTTACGACCTAAGTGATTGAATTTTTTTCCGTGTCTCATGACTTTTGTTTTATCATCTTGCTACCAAACTCTTTTTTGAGGAGCAAAATATGATTATTAAAATTTGTGTTAGTCTTTATCTAACTTGTATTTACTTAAATCCATTCCGAAGTTAAGACCTTTAACGTTTACTAGTTCTTCTAGCTCAGTTAAAGACTTCTTACCAAAGTTTCTGAATTTCATTAAATCGTTTTTGTTGAAAGATACTAAGTCTCCTAGGGTATCTACTTCTGCAGCTTTTAAGCAGTTAAGCGCACGTACAGAAAGATCCATATCAACTAACTTAGTTTTTAATAGTTGTCTCATGTGAAGTGACTCTTCATCATAAGTTTCAGTCTGTGCAATTTCATCAGCTTCTAAAGTGATACGCTCATCAGAGAATAACATGAAGTGATGAATTAATATTTTTGCTGCTTCAGTCAATGCATCTTTTGGATGAATTGATCCGTCAGTTTGAATTTCGAAAACTAATTTTTCGTAATCCGTTTTTTGCTCAACACGGAAATTTTCGATTCCGTATTTCACATTTTTTATTGGTGTGTAAATTGAATCTGTAAAAATTGTACCTATTGGGGCTGAAGCTTTTTTGTTTTCTTCTGCTGGCACATAACCTCTACCTTTTTCAATTGTAATTTCCATGTTAATGTTAACTTTTGGATCTAGGTTACAGATAACTAAATCTGTATTTAATACTTGGAATCCAGAGATAAACTTTTGGAAATCTCCTGCTGTAATTTGCTCTTGACCTGAAATAGAAATTGTAACAGTTTCGTTATCTACTTCATCAATTTGACGCTTAAAGTTAACTTGCTTTAAGTTCAAAATCATTTCAGTTACATCTTCTACTACACCAGAAATTGTAGAAAACTCGTGATCTACTCCTTCAATACGAACAGAAGTGATTGCAAAACCTTCTAAAGAAGATAATAATACACGTCTTAATGCATTACCTACTGTTAAACCATAACCAGGCTCTAATGGTCTGAACTCGAATTTACCTTCGAATTCATTAGAATCTATCATGATTACTTTATCGGGCTTCTGAAAATTTAATATTGCCATATTTTCTTCGTTTTGATTGTTGCTTGGTTGCGCGGTTTATAAGTTTGAAGAATTCTAACAAACCCTTTGGCCAAACACCAATATGATTAATTTATTTCTTATTTAGAGTAAAGTTCAACGATAAACTGTTCGTTGATTTGCTCAGGAATTTGGATACGTGCAGGTACAGAAACATAAGTACCAGATTTAGTATCGTTGTTCCAAGTAATCCATTCGTAAACATTGCTAGAATTAGCTAATGAATTAGTAATTGCTTCTAAAGATTTAGATTTTTCTCTAACACCAACAACGTCTCCAGCTTTTAATTGGTAAGAAGGAATGTTTACCTTTTCACCATTAACTGTAATGTGTCTATGTGATACTAACTGACGTGCACCACTACGTGTCGGAGCAATACCCATTCTGAAAACAACGTTATCTAAACGAGATTCACATAATTGTAATAATACTTCACCTGTAATACCTTGTGCTGCAGTTGCTCTTTTGAACATGTTTCTGAATTGCTTTTCTAAAATACCATAGGTGTATTTAGCTTTTTGCTTCTCCATTAATTGGATTGCATATTCAGATTTTTTTCCACGACGACGGTTGTTTCCGTGTTGCCCTGGAGGATAATTTCTTTTTTCGAAGGCTTTGTCATCTCCGAAGATAGCTTGACCAAATTTTCGAGCTATTTTAGTTTTAGGACCAGTATATCTTGCCATTTTTAATTTGTTTTGAAAGTGATTTTAGAATTAAGGTCTTATGCTTATCCTTCTAAATCGTTTGCCTTTCGTTGATACTTGTTTATAATTTTTCAGTTTGCAAATTTACACAAAATAAACTAATAACAATACGCTAGTATCGATATTAGTTTATAATGATAAAATTTGTCTTATTATATAGTCAAACCTGATATTAATATCAGATTATACTCTACGTCTTTTTGGTGGACGACAACCGTTGTGCGGTAAAGGAGTAACATCAATAATTTCTGATACTTCAATTCCTGCGTTGTGTATAGATCTGATAGCAGATTCTCTACCATTACCAGGGCCTTTTACATACACTTTTACTTTCTTTAATCCAGCTTCTTTTGCAACTCCAGCAGCATCTTCTGCAGCTAATTGAGCAGCGTAAGGTGTGTTCTTTTTAGAACCTCTAAAACCCATTTTACCAGCTGATGACCAAGAAATTACGTCACCTTTTTTATTTGTTAAAGAAACAATGATGTTGTTAAAAGATGCAGTTATGTGCGCTTCTCCAATAGCATCAACTATTACTTTACGTTTTTTTGTACTTGACTTTGCCATATTTATTAGTTTTTAGTTAATAGTGAATAGTCGCTAGAATCCTAAACCTTTTATAATTTCGAACAGATTCCTTCCAACGTCTATAGACTAAAGACTATTTTTATTTAGTTACTTTCTTTTTGTTAGCAACTGTTTTTCTTCTTCCTTTTCTTGTACGAGAGTTGTTCTTAGTACGTTGTCCTCTTAATGGAAGACCTGCTCTATGACGGATTCCTCTGTAACATCCGATATCCATTAAACGTTTAATGTTTAATTGAGTTTCTGAACGTAATTCGCCTTCAATCTTGAAAGTTCCTACAGCTTCACGGATTGCTCCGATTTGGTCATCTGTCCAATCTTGTACTTTAGTGCTTTCATCAACTTTAGCAGTTGCTAAAATTTCTTTTGCACGACTTCTACCTACTCCGTAGATATAAGTTAAAGAGATAACTCCTCTTTTTTGTTTTGGTATGTCTACACCTGCAATTCTTGCCATAACTACCCTTGTCTTTGTTTGAATCTAGGATTCTTTTTGTTAATTACGTAAAGTCTTCCTTTTCTACGTACCAATTTGCAATCGGCACTTCTTTTTTTAACTGATGCTCTTACTTTCATCTGTTTTGATTTTTAAATACTAATATTAGTATCTGTAAGTTATACGAGCCTTAGTTAAATCATAAGGACTCATTTCTAATTTTACTTTGTCACCCGGCAATAACTTAATGTAATGCATACGCATCTTACCAGATATGTGTGCTGTTACAATATGACCGTTTTCTAATTCTACACGGAACATTGCGTTTGATAATGCCTCTATAATTGTACCGTCTTGCTCTATTGCTGCTTGTTTTGCCATCGTATAAATATTATTGAGCTACTGCTTTTCTATTTTTACCTGATTTCATCAACCCGTCATAGTGCTTGTTCAACAAATAAGAATTTATTTGTTGCATAGTGTCTATTGCAACTCCAACCATAATTAATAGTGATGTTCCACCGAAGAACAATGCCCAACCTTGTTGTACACCAATTAACTTTACTACAAATGCTGGGAACACAGCAATAAGCGCTAAGAAAATAGAACCCGGTAAGGTAATTTGAGACATGATTTTGTCTAAATATTCTGAAGTTTCGCTTCCTGGACGAATGCCAGGAATAAAACCACCACTACGTTTTAAATCATCTGCCATTTTGTTCGTAGGAACAGTAATAGCAGTATAAAAATATGTAAATACAATAATTAAAAGTGCAAATACTAAGTTGTACCAAAATCCGAAGATATCAGAAAAATTAGCTTGCATCCACTGACCTGCATCAGTTCCTTCCAACCAAGAAGATCTACCTATCAATCCAGGTACAAACATAATTGCTTGTGCAAAGATTATTGGCATTACACCTGAAGCATTTAATTTCAATGGTAAAAACTGACGAGAACCAAATACATTTTTCTCAAAACCACCAGTAGCAGTTCTTCGAGCATATTGCACTTGTATTTTACGCACAGCCATTACTAATAATATTGAAGCTAATATGATTAAGAACCAAATTACAATCTCAATTAATATTAACATGAAACCACCGTTTCCTTCTAATCTAGATGCTGAGTTTAATAAGAATGATTGCGGTAATGTAGCAATAATACCTACCATAATTAATAATGATATACCATTACCAATACCTTTGTCAGTAATCTTCTCACCCAACCACATCGCAAAAATACAACCTGTAACTAGTATTACTATTGAAGAGAAGTAGAATAAACCACCTGTACCTAATAAGAAGGCACTAGAAGGAATACCTAAACTTGGCAAACTTACTAAGTAACCTGGCGCCTGAACTAAACAAATAGCAATTGTTAACCAACGTGTGATTTGATTAATCTTCTTACGACCACTCTCTCCTTCTTTCTGTAATTTCTGTAAATAAGGAATAGCAATTCCCATTAACTGAACTACAATCGAAGCCGATATGTAAGGCATAATACCTAAGGCAAATACTGATGCGTTAGCAAAAGCACCACCTGTAAAGGCATTTAATAAACCAAGAATACCACTACCTGTAGTTTCTTGAATTCCACCCAACTGAGTTGCATCAATACCAGGCAAAACTACTTGAGCACCAAAACGATATACCAATAATAACCCAAGAGTTAATATTATTCTATCCTTAAGCTCTGTAATTTTCCAGACGTTTTTTAATGTATCTATTATCTTCATTCTAAATATCTTATAAAGTTACAGCTTCACCACCAGCAGCTTCAATAGCAGCTTTTGCCGACGCAGTAAATTTATGAGCTTTAACTGTTAATTTTGATTTTAATTCGCCTCTACCTAAAATTTTAACCAGCTCATTTTTACCAGCTAATCTTAATTCTACAAGCGTATCAAAATCTACAGTATCTTTAATCTTCTTTGCTTCCACCAATTCTTGTAATGTATCCAAGTTTACACCTTGATACTCTACTCTGTTAATGTTAGTAAAACCAAATTTAGGTACACGTCGTTGTAATGGCATTTGACCACCTTCAAATCCTAATTTTTTAGAATAACCAGAACGTGACTTTGCTCCTTTGTGACCACGTGTAGCGGTACCACCTTTTCCAGAACCTTGACCACGACCAATGCGCTTTCCTTGTTTTTTTACTGAACCTTCTGCAGGTTTTAAATTACTTAAATCCATTGTTAAGTTATATTTTTTAAGCTTCTTCTACAGAAACTAAATGTTCTACTTTCTTAACCATACCAAGGATGTTTGGTGTGGCATCGTGCTCTACAACTTGACCGATTTTTTTAAGACCTAAAGCTTCTAATGTTAACTTTTGTCTTTTTGTACGGTTAATTGCGCTCTTAACTTTCTTTACTTTAATCTTTGCCATCTTGTCCTAATGATTATCCGTTAAATACTTTTTCAAGTGAAATACCTCTTTCCTTAGCGATTGCACCAGCATCCCTTAGTTGCAATAAAGCATCAAAGGTAGCTTTTACTACGTTATGAGGGTTAGATGATCCTTGAGACTTAGATAATACATCATGTACACCTACGGCTTCAAGAACTGTTCTTACAGCACCACCAGCAATAACACCGGTACCAGGAGCAGCTGGAATAATATTTACTCTAGCTCCGCCAAATTTACCTTTTTGTTCGTGTGGCAATGTTCCTTTTATGATAGGAATCTTAACTAAGTTTTTCTTAGCATCTTCTACGGCTTTAGCTATTGCTGTAGCAACGTCTTTAGATTTCCCTAAACCATGTCCTACAACACCAGCCTCATCACCAACTACTACGATAGCAGAAAAACCAAATGCTCTACCACCTTTAGTTACTTTAGTAACACGTTGTACGCCTACCAAACGGTCTTTTAAATCTAAACCTCCTGGTTTTACAAGCTCTGCGTTTTTATATTTTTGATACATAATGTCTTAAAATTTAAGTCCTGCTTCTCTAGCACCTTCTGCTAATGATTTTACTCTACCGTGGTATAAGTATCCACCTCTATCAAAAGAAATAGTCTCAACACCAGCTTTTAATGCTTTTTCAGCAATTGCCTTACCAACTAAAGCAGCAACTTCGGTTTTATTACCTTTTGTACCACTTACGTCTTTATCTCTTGAAGATGCAGCAGCGATAGTTTTACCAGTCACGTCATCTACGATTTGAGCATAAATTTCTTTATTACTTCTAAAAACAGATAATCTTGGTCTAGCTTCAGTACCAGATACAATCTTACGTATTCTGTTTTTTATTCTTTGTCTTCTTTCGTTCTTTGTTAATGCCATAACCTTACTATTAAGCTGATTTACCTGCTTTTCTTCTTATTTCTTCACCAACAAACTTAACACCTTTACCTTTATATGGTTCTGGCTTACGGAATCCGCGAATTTTAGCTGCTACTTGACCAACTAATTGCTTGTCGTGCGACGTTAACTTAACTATTGGATTTTTACCTTTTTCAGAAATTGTTTCTACTTTAACTTCTGGAGCAATATCCAAAATTATATTGTGTGAAAAACCTAAAGCTAAGTCTAATTTTTGTCCTTGGTTTGATGCTCTATAACCTACACCTACCAATTCTAATTCTTTAGTCCATCCTTTAGACACACCCTCAATCATGTTAGCGATTAAGGCTCTATACAAACCATGTTTTGATTTGACTTCTTTCTTTTCAGACTGACGCTCTAATGTAATAGTAGCATCTTCTATTTTAATATCAACACCTGTGTACTCTTGAGTTAATTCGCCTAATTTACCTTTTGCAGTAATTACACCATCTTTAACTTCTACTGTTACACCTTCAGGAATTGAAACTGGATTTTTACCTATTCTTGACATATCTTCCTGATTTTTAGTAAACGTAACATAATACTTCGCCACCAACGTTTTCTCTCTGCGCTTGTTTACCTGTCATAACTCCATGAGAAGTAGAAACAATTGCAATACCTAAACCATTTAAGATTCTTGGCATTTCGTTAGCGCCAGCATACTTACGTAAACCTGGTGTACTGATTCTTTGAATTTTTTTGATAACAGACTCTTTTGTGTCTTTATTGTACTTAAGAGCAATCTTAATTGTCCCTTGTACAGTTGAGTCATCAAATTTGTAACTTAAAATATATCCTTGGTCGAATAATATTTTAGTCATTTCTTTCTTTAAATTAGATGCTGGTATTTCAACCACTCTGTGGTTGGCTTTTACTGCATTTCTAACTCGCGTAAGATAATCCGCTATTGGATCTGAATACATAGTTATTAATTTGCGGAATCGGTTTTTGGTTGTAGAACCTTTCTACACCAAACCTGAAACCAATTTATAATTCTTTATAATTACCAGCTTGCCTTTTTGACACCTGGGATTAAGCCTTGATTAGCCATTTCTCTAAACATAACACGAGAGATACCAAATTGTCTCATATAACCTTTTGGTCTACCTGTAAGTTTACAACGATTATGTTGACGGATTGGCGAAGCGTTTTTTGGTAACTTTTGTAATGCTTCGTAATCTCCAGCTTCTTTTAAAGCTTTACGTTTAGCAGCATATTTAGCAACCGTTTTTGCGCGCTTTACCTCGCGGGCTTTCATTGATTCTTTTGCCATAATTAGTTCTTTTTAAAAGGTAATCCTAGTTCTGTTAAAAGTGATTTTGCTTCTTTATCAGTATCAGCTGTAGTTACAAATGTGATATCCATACCCGAAATTCTGTTGATTTTATCAATATCAATTTCTGGGAAGATAATTTGCTCTACAACACCTAAGTTATAGTTTCCACGACCATCAAAACCAGTAGCTTTGATACCGTTAAAATCTCTAACACGTGGTAATGCGGAAGTGATTAAACGATCTAAAAATTCGAACATTTGCTCTCCTCTTAAAGTTACCATAGCACCAATTGGCATACCTTTACGTAACTTAAATGAAGCGACATCCTTCTTTGATAAAGTATGTATAGCTTTCTGACCAGATATTTTTGTTAATTCATCAACAGCGTGATCAACTAATTTCTTATCTGCTACAGCAGCACCAACACCTCTAGATATTACTATCTTAGTAAGCTTAGGTACTTGCATTACATTCTTGTAACCAAATTCTTCTGTAAGAGCAGGAACAACTTTGTCCTTGTACTCTTGTTTTAATCTTGCAACGTAAGCCATAACTAAATTACTTCATTAGATTTTTTAGAAAATCTCACTTTATTATCACCATCCATTTTGTAACCTACTCTTGTAGTTTCTCCTTTACCTGTTAATAAAGATAAATTTGACACGTGGATAGCTGCTTCTTTCTCTACGATACCACCTTGAGGACTCTGTGCACTTGGTTTAGTGTGTTTCTTTACCATGTTCACACCTTCTACGATGGCTTTGTTCTTTTCTATCAATACTTTAAGTACTTTACCTTCTGAGCCTTTGTGGTCTCCAGCAATTACTTTTACAGTATCTCCAGTTTTTATTTTAAGCTTTGTCATTTTTCTTAATGTATTAAAGCACTTCTGGTGCTAATGATACAATTTTCATGAATTGTTTATCACGAAGCTCTCTTGCTACTGGTCCAAAAACACGTGTTCCTCTCATTTCACCCGTTGGGTTTAAAAGCACACATGCGTTATCATCAAAACGGATGTAAGATCCATCAGGACGTCTAACCTCTTTTGCAGTACGTACAACAACAGCTGTAGAAACAGCTCCTTTTTTGATACTACCATTTGGTGTCGCAGCTTTTACAGAAACTACTATTTTATCACCAACTGATGCGTAACGTCTTTTTGTACCTCCAAGAACACGGATAGTTAATACTTCCTTTGCTCCTGTGTTGTCAGCTACTTTTAATCTTGATTCTTGTTGTACCATAATTACTTCGCTCTTTCAATTATTTCTACTAATCTCCAACATTTAGATTTACTCATAGGTCGTGTTTCCATGATCTTTACAGTATCTCCGATATTGCAGTCGTTTGTTTCGTCATGAGCAACATATTTCTTTGTTTTCAAAACGAATTTTCCATACATAGGGTGTTTTACCTTTTTTACTTCGGCAACTACTATTGACTTTTGCATTTTGTTGCTAGTCACTACTCCTATACGTTCTTTTCTTAAATTTCTTTTTTCCATCTTTCAGCAGAATACAATTAGTCTTGTCTATTAGTTAACTCTGTTGCTATACGAGCTACGACACGTCTTACGTTACGTAACTGGATAGGATTCTCTAAAGGAGATATAGCATGTGCCATTTTCAGGTCTGTATAACTCTTTTTTGTCTCACCAAGTTTCTCTTGTAACTCAGCTGTCGATAGCTTTTTAATTTCTGATTGCTTCATAATACTTTTTATTAAGCTTCGTAATCTCTAGCTATTATAAACTTAGTTTTAACTGGAAGTTTTTGTGCTGCTAGACGTAATGCTTCTTGAGCTGTTTCTAATGGCACTCCACTTATTTCAAATAAAACACGACCTGGTTTTACAACTGCTGCCCAATATTCAACGGCACCTTTACCTTTACCCATACGTACTTCAAGAGGTTTCTTTGTGATAGGCTTGTCTGGAAATATTTTAATCCATAACGACCCTTCTCTTTTCATGTAACGAGTAGCTGCAATACGTGCTGCTTCTATTTGACGTGCAGTAATGAACGTTGAGTCTAGGGCTTTAATACCGAAAGTACCATTTGATAACAAATGACCTCTTCCCGCATTTCCTTTCATACGTCCTTTTTGCTGCTTACGAAATTTTGTTCTTTTAGGCTGTAACATTTTCCTTGTTTACTTTAAAAAATTACTTTCTACGACGTTGGTTTCCACCTTTCTTGTTTCCACCACGTCCACCTTTTCCTTTTTGTTTAGATAGGCCAACTAATGGAGAAAGTTCTCTTTTTCCATATACTTCACCTTTCATAATCCAAACTTTAACACCTAATCTACCATAAGTAGTATGTGCTTCAACTAAAGCGTAATCGATATCTGCTCTAAAAGTAGATAAAGGGATACGTCCTTCTTTGTAGTGTTCAGAACGTGCCATTTCAGCACCATTCAAACGACCACTAATTTGGATTTTGATTCCTTCAGCATTCATACGCATTGCCGCAGCAATAGCCATCTTGATTGCACGTCTGTATGAAATTCTACTTTCAATCTGACGGGCAACAGAAGCTCCTACTAGATACGCATCTAACTCAGGTCTCTTGATTTCAAAGATGTTCAATTGAACTTCTTTTCCAGTAATTTTCTTAAGCTCTTCTTTTAACTTGTCTACCTCTTGACCACCTTTTCCGATAATAATACCAGGTCTTGCAGTAGTGATAGTAACGGTTACAAGTTTAAGCGTACGCTCAATTATTACTCTTGACACACTTGCTTTCGATAAACGAGCGTGAACATACTTTCTAATCTTATCGTCTTCGGCTAACTTGTCTCCATAGTCATTACCACCGTACCAGTTAGATTCCCATCCTCTGATAATACCTAAACGATTTCCGATTGGATTTGTCTTTTGTCCCATATCTCTATCTTAGCTTTGTGTTTTATTTAATGAATCTACCACAACTGTTACGTGGTTAGATCTTTTTCTTATTCTATGTGCTCTACCTTGAGGTGCTGGACGTAGTCTTTTTAACATTGTACCACCATCTACTCTAATTTCTTTTACAAATAAATTAGCTTCCTCAATATCAGCGTCTTCGTTTTTAGCTTGCCAATTAGCGATTGCAGATAATAACAACTTCTCTAGACGACGTGATGCCTCTTTTGGGCTAAATCTAAGAATCTGAAGAGCTTGCTCTGCCTTTTTACCTCTAACTAAATCCGCTACTAAACGCATTTTACGTGGTGATGTAGGACAGTTATTTAGCTTAGCAAAAGCAACTTGCTTTTTCTCTGCCTTAATGGCGTCTGCCATTTGTTTTTTACGACTTCCCATGATTCTTATTTTTTACCTTTATTTTTTGCACCTGCGTGACCACGGAATGATCTTGTTGGTGAAAATTCTCCTAACTTATGACCTACCATATTCTCAGTAACATATACTGGAACAAATTGTCTTCCATTATGAACAGCTATTGTTTGACCAACGAAATCTGGAGAAATCATAGATGCTCTAGACCAAGTTTTGATAACTGTCTTCTTGTTTGAAGCTACATTTTCAGCAACTTTCTTTTCTAACTTATAATGGATGTAAGGTCCTTTTTTTAATGAACGTGCCATACTACTTTCTTAATTATTTCTTTCTACGTTCTACAATGTACTTATTACTCGCTTTGGTCTTAGAACGTGTTCTATAACCTTTAGCAGGAATACCATTTCTTGATCTTGGGTGACCTCCTGAAGATTTACCTTCACCACCACCCATTGGGTGATCAACTGGATTCATTACTACTGGTCTTGTTCTTGGACGTCTTCCTAACCATCTACTTCTACCAGCTTTACCTGATACCAATAATTGGTGATCTGAATTAGAAATAACACCTATAGTAGCCATACAGTTCGCAAGAATCATTCTTGTTTCACCAGATGGTAATTTGACAGTAGCAAATTTACCATCTCTTGCCATTAACTGAGCAAATGCACCAGCACTACGGGCCATCACAGCACCTTGACCAGGACGTAACTCTATACAAGAGATAATTGTACCTAAAGGTATTTCACTTAATGGCATTGCATTACCTATTTCAGGAGCTATACCAGTTTCACCAGATACTATTTTTTGACCTACTTGTAAACCATTTTGAGCGATAACATAACGTTTCTCACCATCCTGGTAATTAAGTAAAGCAATAAATGCTGTTCTGTTTGGATCATACTCGATTGTCTTAACTTCTGCTGGAACTCCAGTTTTGTTACGTTTGAAATCGATAATACGATACTTTTTCTTGTGACCACCACCAATATAGCGCATGGTCATTTTTCCTTGACTGTTTCTACCACCAGACCTTTTTTTCGGAGCAAGCAAGCTTTTCTCCGGCTTATCAGTAGTAATGGCGTCAAATCCATTAACTACTCTAAATCGCTGGGCTGATGTAATCGGTTTTAATTTTCTTACTGACATTGATGTCTAATTACATGTTAGCGTATAAATCTATTGTTTCACCTTCCGCCAGTTGTACAATTGCTTTTTTAACAGCATTTGTTTTACCATGTTGCACACCAGTTTTTGTAAACTTAGTCTTGCGATCTGGACGGACATTTATTGTACGAACTTTTTCAACAGAAACTCCATAAGCAGCCTCAACTGCTTTTTTGATTTCTACCTTGTTCGCCTTTGTATTCACCTGAAATGCATATGCATTAAGCACCTCGCTTTGCATAGTTGCTTTTTCAGTGATTATCGGTTTTATTAAGATACTCATCGTTTTCTATTTACTTAAATTCGTTTCAATTCCTTCTAAGGCACCTTCTAAAAGAACAACTTTATTAGCGTTCATAATTTTATAAGTGCTTAATTCTGAGCTAGTTATAACTTCAGAGCGTTTTAAATTGCGCGACGACAAATATACATTATTATTTGAGTCACCCAACACAAACAGTGTTTTTTTGTTTTCTACCTCTAAGGCTTTCAATACATTAACAAAATTCTTTGTTTGTGGTGTTTCGAAACTAAAGTCCTCTAACACAACGATTGAATCTTGATTTGCCTTGATACTTAGTGCAGATTTACGAGCTAAACGCTTAACATTTTTGTTAAGTTTAAACCCGTAATTTCTTGGTCTTGGTCCGAACATACGTCCACCACCTTTAAATACACCAGACTTAATAGAACCAGCACGTGCAGTACCTGTTCCTTTTTGTTTTTTAATCTTACGTGTACTTCCTGTAATCTCTGCTCTTTCTTTAGCCTTGTGCGTTCCTTGTCTTTGATTAGCCAAGTATTGCTTAACGTCTAAATATACAGCGTGATTGTTTGGTTCAATAGCGAATACGCCTTTAGAAAGCTCAGCTTTTCTACCCGTATCTTTTCCTTTTATATCTAAAACTGATACCTTCATTACTTCTGAATAATTACGTAAGAGTTTTTGTGTCCTGGGACACAACCTTTAACTACTAGTAAGTTCTTTTCAGGAACTACTTTGTAAACTCTTAAATTTTGAACTTTTACTGTGTCTCCACCCATTCTTCCTGCCATTTTCATTCCTTTGAATACTCTCGCAGGATAAGAAGCAGCACCAATAGAACCAGGAGCTCTTAAACGGTTATGCTGACCGTGTGTCGCTTGACCTACACCAGCAAAATTGTGACGTTTTACTACACCTTGAAAACCTTTACCTTTTGAAGTTCCTGCGATATCCACAAACTCTCCTTCGATAAAGTGCTCTACAGTGATAGCATCACCTAACTTGTACTCCGCATCAAAACCTTTGAACTCAGCAACTTTGCGCTTTACAGAAGTACCCGCTTTTTTAGCATGACCTAAGTCTGCTTTAGTAGCGCTTTTTTCTGTCGCGTCATCGAAACCTAATTGTAGTGCACTATAACCGTCCACTTCTTCAGTTCTGACTTGGGTAACGATACATGGTCCAGCTTCGATTACTGTACATGGAATGTTTTTTCCATTTTCATCGAAGATGCTGGTCATACCGATTTTTTTTCCAATTAACCCAGACATATTTATTATTATTTAATTATTAATTCTTGTTTAAAACTCAAGGCTGAAAATACGTTTCAGCCTTGAATTGTATTTTTTTCCGTTTTTCCTTTGCTCGCAGCTCAGGACATGTTTAGTTCAAATTATACTTTGATTTCTACTTCAACTCCACTTGGTAATTCAAGTTTCATTAAGGCATCAATCGTCTTAGAAGATGAAGAGTAAATATCTAATAATCTCTTGTAAGAGCTTAATTGAAATTGTTCTCTCGACTTCTTGTTTACGTGTGGTGAACGTAATACAGTGAAAATTTTCTTGTGTGTTGGTAAAGGAATTGGACCTGTTACAACAGCACCTGTACTCTTTACTGTTTTTACAATCTTATCAGCAGACTTGTCAACTAAATTGTGATCGTAAGACTTTAATTTTATTCTAATTTTTTGACTCATTTTCTATTTAGTTTTAAGCTTCTACGCCTTTAGCTGCTGCAATTACTTCCTCTGAAATATTCTTCGGAGTCTCAGCATAGTGTGAAAATTCCATTGTTGATGTTGCTCTACCTGAAGACAAAGTTCTTAACGTCGTAACGTAACCAAACATTTCAGATAATGGTACAGTAGCTTTTACAGTTTTAGCACCAGCTCTATCTCCCATATCACTAACTTGACCTCTTCTTCTATTTAAATCACCTACGATATCACCCATATTTTCTTCTGGAGTAATAACTTCTAGCTTCATAATAGGCTCCATAATCACAGCTTTTGCAGCTTTTGCAACATTTTTAAAACCTAACTTAGCAGCTAATTCAAAAGATAGTTGATCTGAATCCACATCGTGATAAGAACCATCTTTTAAAGTAATTTTCATAGCATCTACTTCGAAACCAGCTAACGGTCCATTAACCATTGCCATTTTGAATCCTTTTTCAATTGAAGGGATGAATTCTTTAGGAACATTACCACCTTTAATAATAGATTCGAACTGAAGACCTATTTGACCTTCGTCTGCAGGCTCAATAGTAAATACGATATCTGCGAATTTACCACGACCACCAGATTGTTTCTTATAAACTTCTCTATGGTCTGCTGAAGCTGTAATAGCCTCTTTATATTCAACTTGTGGTTGACCTTGGTTAACCTCAACTTTAAATTCTCTCTTAAGACGATCTACAATTACATCTAAGTGTAACTCACCCATACCAGAAATAATAGTCTGGCCTGAAGCTTCGTCAGAACGCACAGTAAATGTTGGATCTTCCTCAGCTAATTTAGCTAAGCCCATCCCTAATTTATCAACATCTGCCTTAGTCTTAGGCTCAACCGCGATACCAATTACTGGATCAGGGAAGTCCATAGATTCTAAAACTATAGGATGCTTCTCTGCTGTTAATGTATCTCCTGTTTTTATAGATTTAAATCCAACAGCAGCTCCAATATCACCAGCTTCGATAAAGTCAATAGCATTTTGTTTGTTAGCGTGCATTTGGTAGATACGAGAAATACGTTCTTTTTTACCTGAACGATTATTCAACACATAAGAACCTGCATCTAAACGACCGGAATACGCTCTAAAGAATGCTAAGCGACCTACGAAAGGATCAGTTGCAATTTTAAATGCTAAAGCAGCGAATGGCTCCTTAACATCTGGCTTACGAATCTCTTCTTGTTCAGTATCTGGGTTAACACCTACGATACCTTCCTTATCAGTTGGAGAAGGTAAGTAGCGACATACTGCATCTAATAAGAATTGTACACCTTTATTTTTAAAAGCAGAACCACAAATCATAGGAATGATTGCCATATCCATTACAGCAGCTCTAAGTGCAGCATGCACTTCGTCTTCTGTAATAGAATCTTCATCTTCCATAAACTTCTCTAATAAGTTTTCATCATAGGATGCAACTTCTTCGATAAGTAAAGCTCTGTATTTTCTTGCTTCTTCTTTAAGCTCTTCTGGAATTTCGATAACATCAAAAGTTGCCCCTTGAGTTTCATCATGCCATACGATAGCTCTGTTTTTTACTAAATCAATAATACCTTTAAAATCTATCTCATCACCAATGTTTAAAACAATTGGCACAGCGTTAGACTTCAACATATCTTTAACCTGTTGACAAACACCTAAAAAGTTAGATCCCTGACGGTCCATTTTATTTACGAAACCGATTCTTGGCACTTTGTAGTTATCAGCTAGTCTCCAGTTAGTTTCAGATTGTGGCTCTACACCATCAACTGCACTAAATAAGAATACTAAACCATCTAATACACGTAAAGAGCGATTTACCTCAACAGTAAAATCAACGTGACCAGGTGTGTCAATAATATTGAAGTGATATCCTTTAGTTTCTGGCGTTGGCTCTCCATTTTCAATTGGAAACTGCCATGTACAAGTCGTAGCCGCAGAAGTAATTGTAATACCTCTTTCCTGCTCTTGCTCCATCCAGTCCATTGTTGCAGCACCATCATGTACTTCACCAATTTTATGAGAAACACCTGTATAATAAAGAATACGTTCTGTAGTAGTAGTTTTTCCTGCATCAATATGTGCAGCAATACCTATATTTCTTGTGAATTTTAAATCTCTTGCCATTTCTAATTAAAATCTAAAGTGAGAGAATGCTTTGTTTGCTTCAGCCATTTTATGAGTATCCACTCTTTTCTTAACGGCTGCACCTTCTTCTTTAGCAGCAGCTAATACTTCTGATGCTAAACGTTGTGCCATAGATTTTTCGTTTCTTTTACGAGAATAGCTAATTAACCATTTCATCGCTGTAGAAACTTTACGGTCTGGACGAATTTGCATTGGTATTTGGAATGTTGCTCCACCAACTCTACGACTACGTACTTCTACGTGAGGCATAACGTTAGAAAGTGCATCTTTCCATACTTCTAGTGCTGTTTTTTCGTCATCATTTTTTTTCTCTTCAACAATATCAATTGCATCATAGAATACTTTAAAAGCTACAGACTTCTTACCATCCCACATCATCATGTTAACAAAACGTGTTACTAACTGATCATTAAATTTTGGGTCCGGTAAAAGCGGTCTCTTTTTTGCTGCTCTTTTTCTCATGTCTTCTTCTTAAAGTTTTAAAATTACTTCTTAGGGCGTTTTGCACCATACTTAGATCTACGTTGTGTGCGACCAGCAACACCTGCTGTATCTAATGCACCACGAACGATGTGATATCTAACACCTGGCAAATCTTTTACCCTTCCACCTCTAACCAATACTATCGAGTGCTCTTGTAAATTGTGACCTTCTCCACCGATGTATGCATTTACTTCGTTTCCGTTTGTTAAACGAACCCTAGCTACCTTTCTCATTGCTGAGTTTGGTTTCTTAGGTGTCGTTGTATAAACACGAGTACACACACCACGTCTTTGAGGACACGAATCTAAAGCAGCCGATTTACTCTTCTTGGTTATTTTGGCTCTTCCTTTTCGTACTAATTGTGAAATTGTTGGCATATATTTCTATATAAATTTTTGTTAACCTCTCTTTAGAGGGCTGCAAAGGTAGAAATATATCTTTATAATTCAAATAGTTGACAATTAATTTTACAAAGAAATTTTAATAATGATTCTTTGACTATACATTTAGATGTATTTTTACGTTGTCTTACTATAATTTTCGCCTAAATTAATTATGAATAAACAGTTGTTTTTTGCCCTGATGATTGTATTGCCATGCTTTACGTCACTAACTTTTGCTCAGAACATACTCTTAAATGTAACTGGCGAATCTAAAGTTGCCACAAAAAAAATAGATTCTGTTGGCTATACAAAACAATTCCCAAACTTTTTATCTCTTGAAACAGAAGTTTATACATTAAAGGATAAACTGATTAGACTTGGTTTCATTGACACAAAAATTAATGAATTAAGAAAACAGAATGACACCACTTTTAATGCGTCTATATATATAGGACAAAAACTAAATCGTATTCGCGTATTATTTAATCCTGAATTTGATATTGAATTACTGAAATTTTCAGAAGTAAACATTAATCTTAATTACTTTGAAGTAGACATTAAAAATTTGGAGACTACCTTAGATTTACTTAATAAAAGAATAGCCGAACAAGGTGACCCATTTTCAATTTTAAAATTGCAAAATATCAGAAAAGAAAATAAAGATTTAATTTCTGCTAACTTAAATATTGAAACCAATCAAAAAAGAAGAATAGATAAAATCATTGTCAAAGGTTATGAGAAATTTCCGAAATCATTTATCAAGCGTTTTCTAAAACTAAAACCTGGGCAATCTTTCAGTCTTGAGGGTATTAAGTCAAAAACAGAAAAGCTTCAAAACTTAAGATTTGCTAAAGAGCTAAAATCTCCAGAAGTTTTGTTTACCAACGACTCCACTACTCTTTATTTATATACTGAAAAAACTAAGAGTAATAATTTTGATGGGTATCTTGGTTTTGGTACTAATGAAAACACTAATCGTATCGATTTTGATGGTTATATAGATTTGCGCCTAATCAATAATCTAAACTTTGGTGAGACCTTAAGCTTGTTTTACAAAAGTGATGAAATCGACCAACAAACATTTGATGTAAAACTTAATGCACCATATTTATTTGGCTCTCCGATTGGTCTTGATGTTGGATTAAATATATTTAGAAAAGATTCCACATTTTCTACAACGACACAACAGGTACGATTAAATTATCAAATTAATGCTAACCATAGAATAAGTGCAGGTATCAAAGGCTCTGTTTCCAGTGATTTGTTAGGTTCCAATACTATATTTCTTAATGATTACACCTCTAATTACTATCAGGTTGGCTATAACTATGTGAAGCCGCAATTTTATGATTTATTGTTTCCCATAAATTTCTGGTTTGATATCAACACTAATTTTGGAAACAGAACTCAAGATGGTAATGAACAAAAACAAAATGCATTTACGTTAGAAGCCTATAAAATCTTCAACTTAAATGATAGAAATAGTTTTTTCCTGAGGCTTACTGGTGCATCATTAAGCTCGGATAATTATTTAGATAATGAATTATATCGTTTTGGAGGAATAAACTCCATTAGAGGGTTTGAAGAAAACAGTTTAGTTGCTAATTTATATGGAGTCATTAATACTGAATATAGGTATAGATTAAGCAATACCATATATGTACATTCTGTATTTGATGCTGCATATTTTGAAAATGAAATTACCAATACTAAAAATAAACTTTTTGGATTTGGTATTGGACTTGGATTATTGACTAAAGCAGGTTTATTTAAACTCAATTATTCTAGCGGAAAAACAGAGAATATACCTTTTAAATTATCGGATTCTAAAATTCATGTAAGTTTAACAGCTACATTTTAATACATCAATTCTTTCCGAATACAGTTAAAAAAATAATAAAATGCAAATAAATCATTAGGTTTGCAAAAAAAATGCAATTAACTTATTGATATTATGAAAAGAATTTTACTCTGTTTTTTACTATTATTCTCTATAGTTACTACAAATTCGCAAAACACGATTGGTACAACATCAATTAATCCAAACGTAACTGAAGGCTTCACTCTATTTACGATTAATACTGGGACATATTTAATAAATAACTGTGGAGAACTTATTAATTCTTGGACAAGTACTTTTCCTCCAGGAAATGCAGTTTATTTATTAGATGATGGTAGTATTCTTCGTGCTGGAAAAACAACTTCAAATAATGTTCCTATTGGAGGACAAGGAGGTGTAATAGAAAAATACGATTGGGATGGAAATTTGACTTGGCAATATTTCATTGATACACCTACACAGAGACAGCATCATGACATATACCCAATGCCTAATGGAAACATATTGATTTTAGCTGCAGAATTGATGCCTGAAGCAGAAGCTCATCAAGCTGGTAGAGATCCTGCAAACCTATCTAGCACAAGCCTATACAATGAACAAATTATCGAAGTTACTCCCGTAGGTGCATCAGGAGCAACTGTAGTTTGGGAGTGGAATGTTAAAGATCATTTAATTCAAGATTTTGACATGTCTTTAGATAATTTTGGAGTAGTTGAAGATAATCCAAACTTGTTAGATATTAATTACACTTCAAGCGGAAGTGATTCAGCAAATTGGTTACATTTTAACTCTATTCAATATGATGAGACTTTAAATCAAATTGTAATTAGCAGTCGAAATGTAAGTGAGATTTACATTATAGACCACTCAACTACAACGGCTGAAGCTGCGACAGGTGCTGGAGGAACTTACGGAAAGGGTGGAGATTTTTTATACCGATGGGGAAATCCTGAAGCCTATAAAAGAGGTACTCCTGCAGACAGAAAACTTTTTGGTCAGCACTTTCCTCAATTTATAAGAAATAGTGTTTCAGATAATGGTAAACTAATTGTTTTTAATAACGGAAATGGTAGAACACCATCATTCTCTGAAGTATTAGTTTTGAATCCACCAATTGATAATCCAGGTGTTTATACGAGTGACCCATTATTACCTTATGGACCATTAACACCAGATTACACATACACTGCTCCTGTTCCAGGTGATTTTTATTCGTCAATTATTAGCGGCGCACAGAGACTTTCAAATGGCAATACACTAATTATGGAGGGCACAAAAGGAAGGATTTTTGAAGTAAACCCTTCAGACACTATACTTTGGGAATATTTCATCCCTATCAATGTAATAGATGGCACACCACAAACGCAAGGCACTGACCCAAGTTCATTCTCAAATGGATCATTTAGGGCTACAAAATACAGCGAAAGCTTTGCTGGCTTTGATGGAAAAGATTTGACACCAAGCGACCCTATAGAAATTAATCCTGATATATCTTCTTGTTTGCTTGCCCTTAGTGACGATGATGTTGTATTATCTACAACTTCTATATACCCAAATCCAACTCAAGATTTTATAAATATAGAATCAACAATGTCCATAGATAAAGTTGAAATTTATAACATTTCAGGAAGCAAAATTGTTGAAAAAAGAAACTCTCAAAGAATAAATCTTACCAATTTAGAAAGAGGTGTTTATTTCCTGAAAATATATAGTAATGGTAATACTGTAAGCAAAAAAATACTAAAGCAATAAAATATAATTTACGAAATAGAAACCACCTTAAAAAGGTGGTTTTTTTATACCTTAGCGGCATGAAAAACGAGACTACAATTTTTGGATTACGCGCTATCATTGAAGCTATAAATTCCGGAGAGCAAATCGATAAAATTTTCCTTCAAAAAGGAATGCGAGGTGAATTATTTCAGGAGTTAGAGCAAGTTATTCGTCAAGCTAGAGTAAATGCATCCTATGTACCCGTAGAAAAATTAAATCGTTTATCAAAAGGAAATCATCAAGGCGCAGTTGCACAGATTTCGCCAGTGGCATTTCATGATATTGAAGATTTAGTGATTAACACTATTGAATCTGGAGTAACGCCTTTATTTCTTTTACTTGACCAATTAAGTGACGTTCGTAACTTTGGTGCTATAGTTAGAACGGCTGAATGCACAGGCGTTTCAGGAATTATAATCCAGAAAAAAGGAGGTGCACCGATAAATGGAGATGCAATTAAAACTAGTGCAGGTGCTGTTTTTAAAATCCCTATTTGTAAAGTAGACCACATAAAGGATGCTGTTTTTCATATGCAAGCCTCAGGTATTAAAGTTATAGCAGCAACTGAAAAAGCTAAAAATTTTATTTACGATGTTTCTTTGAATGAGCCTTGTGCAATTATTATGGGTTCAGAAGGACGAGGCATTAATCCTTCTGTATTAAAAGCTTCAGACGAACAAGCCAAACTCCCTATACTAGGTGAAATAGAATCTTTGAATGTTTCTGTAGCTTGTGGCGCATTTTTATATGAAGCTGTTAGACAGAGACAGTAATCTAGGCAATTACTCTTCTTCTTTATTTTTGAATATATATTTTATTTCAATTTTACGTTTTTGAAGTTTTTGTTCAGAATCTAATTCAACTTCAGGCTCAAATTCGATAAAGTTTCCGTTTTCATCAAAATGCTTCATAAATGGGTCATCTTCTTCATCATAAGTTTCAGTTTCCCAAAGGTATTTTTCTGGCTTAGCAATTCTGCTTCTAAATATTAGAGCAAAAACAAAACCTGTAATTAATCCACCCAAGTGTCCTTCCCAAGACATACCATCTTTTATTGGAAATACATACCAAATCATACTACCATACAAAAAAACTATAATAAGCGATAGTGCAATTAACCTATAATACTTAGCAAAAATACCTTTGAAAAAGATAAAACTAACAAGCATATAAATAACACCACTTGCACCTATATGATTCCCAGTTTTTCCTATAAACCATGTTAGCAATCCCGTGACTAAAACACCAAAAAACAGAACGCGCCAAGCTATTTTTTTATAAAAATAAAAGAGCGCCATTGATAACATTAATAACGGAATGGAATTATTATATAAATGACTTAAATCAGAATGCAAAAATGGGCTTGTTAGAATACCCAAAAGGCCTTCGATTTTTTGAGGATATATACCAAAATGCCTGATACCAGAATCTATTCGTACCTGATACCAAAACACCAACCAAATAGAAAAAACCAATAATAATGGATAGACTATTACAGAGTTAGAATATTTGAATTGTTGTTGACTCATAAACAAATTTACAAGTTAGTTGTCAAATTTCTAGCCAACTAACGTTTATATGAAATATTGTCACTCTGATTTTGTAATTTTAACCTATGAATATCCCACTAGCAGAACGGCTTCGTCCTAAAACTCTTAACGATTACATTAGCCAGACACATTTGGTTGGAAAAGATGGTGCGCTTTTTCAACAGATAAAAAGTGGTGTTATTCCTTCTTTAATTTTATGGGGTCCACCGGGTATTGGCAAAACTACTTTAGCAAATATTATAGCTAATGAATCCGAACGTCCATTTTTTAAGTTAAGTGCAATAAATTCTGGTGTTAAAGATATAAGAGAAGTTATTGATAAGGCCAAGAAAAGTGGTGGCTTGTTTACTGCTAAAAATCCAATTTTATTTATTGATGAAATTCACCGATTTAGTAAATCGCAACAAGATTCTTTATTAGAAGCTGTCGAAAAAGGTTGGGTAACGCTGATTGGTGCTACAACAGAGAATCCCAGTTTTGAGGTGATTGCCGCACTACTCTCTCGTTGTCAAGTTTATATTTTAAACTCCTTTAGTAAAGACAATTTAGAAGCATTATTGAATCGCGCCATGACGGAAGACGAATTGCTATCTAAAAAGAAAATAAAACTCAAAGAAACTGAGGCTTTATTAAGATTATCAGGTGGTGATGCTCGGAAATTGCTCAATATTTTTGAACTTATCGTTACGTCTTACAGTGAGAATAAAATTACGATTACAAACGAGGCTGTTTTAAAGCAAGTCCAAACCAATACAGCTAGATACGACAAAACTGGTGAACAGCACTATGATATCATCTCAGCATTTATAAAATCCATTAGAGGCAGTGACCCAAATGCTGCTGTATATTATTTAGCGCGTATGATTGAAGGTGGCGAAGATGTAAAGTTTATTGCAAGAAGACTTCTTATTTTATCAAGTGAAGATATTGGTAATGCAAATCCAACAGCCTTAGTAATTGCGAACAATACATTCCAAGCAGTATCGGTAATTGGAAACCCAGAATCACGCATAATACTTAGTCAATGCGTGACTTATTTAGCAAGTTCTCCAAAAAGCAATGCTGCTTATGAAGCTATTGGTAAAGCGCAACAATTGGTCAAAGAAACAGGAGATTTATCTGTACCACTAGCTTTGAGAAATGCGCCAACAAAATTGATGAAAGAGATTGGTTACGGAGATGCTTACAAATACTCTCATAAATATGAAAACAACTTTGCAAAACAAGAATTTTTACCTAAAGAAATTAGAAATACACAACTATACTCACCAGGGAATAATGCCAGAGAAAATGCCCAAAGGCAATATTTAAAACAACTTTGGAAAGAAAAATACGGATACTAAAACTTAATATTTAGTGGCTTTTTAGTATCGTTTTCAGAATAAAACCAAGTATCACCTTCTTTAAAAACAATAGCATTTTTACCTTTTACAGTAAATACGTTTGGTGCTGCAGTTTTTAAAATTACCATAACAACTTTTGGAGTAATATCTACAAGCTGAAATCCTTTGTCTGTTGGTTGTGCATAAAGTAAATCTGAGTCTGTTATAGATTTAGATTTCTCTAATTCTAATCTTTTACGTTGCTCATTCTCTAATTTATTTTTTTCTTCTTCAGTTTTTCTTTTAAGCTCTAATTGTGCTTTGGCTTCTGCTTCTTGCTTAGCTTTTTCGAGCGCTTTATGTTTTTTTAATTCTTCAACTTCTTTTTTTAAACGCTCAACTTCTGCTGTTGCTTTTTCGGCTTCAGCATCTGTATCAACATTTTCAACTTTTGATGCAACTGTAGATTGCTGCTTGTTTTTTAAGGCACCTTCAGAATTTGGATTATACTTATAATCCAAAAACTTTACACTTTCAAATGCTTTCCTTATGGCTATAGGATAGGCTTTTTTTAAATCTTTTTCCTTAGTCTTACCAATACTTGACATAAATATTTGGTTTCCATAGCAATCTTTAAGCTCTATTTGTAGTTTGGTAGAAAAAACACCAGATGCTTTTACAACATCTGCATACATGGCTAGACAACGATTATTGAATAAGTCCTTTGGCAATTCTTCTTCATCAAAAACAGCTTTAAATCCGTTAGAGTTAAATAAATATCTTGTTAGAGAATTAACCCTATACTTATCTTTCCCTTTTACAAAATCAAATTGTAGAGGCACGACCACATACTTATAATCATTTAAATCATTCTGCGAAAATGCGCTTAATCCAATTAATAAAACTAAAACACTAAAAATTAATCTCTGAAACATTACTCTATTTTTATCTTGTAAATATAACTTTTGTTTTATTAAAATATGGAGCTAGAATAAATCTTTAAGTGTACTCAGTTGTGTAATTCGATGGTAGTTTTCATTATAATCAGAATTTTTATAATCAAAATATAATGCTTCCATACCTACACCAATGGCTCCTCTAATATCAGCTTCAAGACTATCGCCAATCATTACACTTTGCTCTGGCTTAGCATTAGCTAAATCCATGGCAAAATTGAAAATCTTAGGATTTGGTTTTTTTACGCCTACCATTTCAGAGTTGGTTACCGTATTAAAATATTCTTTAAGATTAGAAGCCTTCATCTTTTTTTCTTGCGCTTCTTCGAAACCGTTAGTTATTATATGTAATTCGTACTTTCCATTTAAATAATCTAAGACATCGTGAGCCCCATCAAAGACATGATTAAAAGTTGATAGATACGTAATATAATCTTCCGAAAGATTATCAATTAATTGATCTGATACACTCATGTTAATTTCATTAAAAGCCTCTTTGAGACGACCATACCTTAGTTCTTGCTTAGTCACTTGTTCTTCCCGATATAGCTTCCAGTATTTGAAATTTATAGGCTCATAAACATTTAAAAAATCTTCTAAAGCCACATCTACATCATGTATCTTAAAAATTTTACCGAAAGTCAATCCTGAATTTTTATCAAAATCCCATAAAGTATGGTCTAGATCAAAAAAAATGTGCTGTATTTTTTTATGCATCTATCGAATTTAAAATTTGATTAAAAAGTGTTTTAAAACCGCTCCAAGTTTCATCATTACTCAATGAATAATTATGAAAAACTGGACTAAAAGTTCCATCTACTTTTTTTATAGCATTAATAAAACGCTCTAAAGTTTGCTGTTTATCTAGTTGGGATTCCTGTTTTAACAAAGCAAAATCCATACAGTGATAAGAATGAATCTGTAAAGGTGTTTGAACCTCATAGTCTAAGTCATAAAATTGAAAAGGCGTACAAGTTCCTGCTCTAAAACCTAAAACATTAATATAACCCATTGTATGCTCTTGAGGGATTTCTAACTCAACAGCGTTTCTGTAAGTCGATGGCAAATTAAGTTTAGAATGTGAATTGCGAATTGCCATAAGATTGACATTCGTTACGACCTCCATTTTCTGTTTTTCTTTTTTTAAAATATCTAAATTATCTAAAGAAAAATAAGAAGCTTTTAGCCCAATATTACAATAATCACCAACAGATTTTATTAGTGCAACAAATTGCTTTTTATTAATACTAATATTTTTATCGAATGTCGAATATGCACCAATTAAAAAGAAAACAGTAAACTTAAAAGACGTACTCTTTTGTCTATTAATAAGCCAACCAAAAGTATCAAAAGGGTCTCTCTTTAGACCTAATAATACTGAAATCCGTTCATAGAATTGACGGAATTTTAGCCTGAATATATCTCCAAAAATACCACCAATAGTTCGTAATAAACCTTTATAACTGTACTTGTAGGCACATGGTACATCTATAACCGGTTCAATTTTATATTGACGCTCTGGAAAATCATATTCAGGAAAACGCTCTTGCAAAACTACTTTTAGCTTATAAGCCCAAATATCTACAATAGGTTCTTGCAGAAAATTCTCAGTATATGCCAAACTTTCTGAAGCCAAAAAACGACCAAAATCGTCTTTTACATGAGGTAAATATTCTTCGTAACGACTTAGTAAATAAAAAGATGCAGCAAAAATATCGTAAGGTAAATCGCTCCTGTCTCCTGCTGCAAAAAATCCTTTGGTGTCTTCCCAGTCGTTGACAGTAATGTCAATATCCGAAAGACCTTGCTCAAAAAGCAAACTGTGACTTTGCACAAAAATCTCTTTGCTTAAGGGCTGTTTTGCATAAGACATTTTAATAGAATCGTGGGCTATAAAATCTTCAATTTTTGAAGTAAAAGACACCTCTAAACCTAATATTCTTTTACACAAATGCTTAAATGTATAGGTTAATCTAGGTGTGATTTTATGTGTGTAGACTAGAAGCATTAATTAGAGTATATTTTCATCAGCAAAACTAAAATATGCTTTTTCGGTTACAATTATATGATCTAAGACTTTTATATCTAAACTTAAAGCTGCTACTTTTAGTTTTTTTGTAATATCTATATCGGCTTGACTAGCTTTTAACGTCCCTGAAGGATGATTATGACATAATATTAAAGCAGTAGCTCCGACCTCTAATGCTTGCTTTAAGACCAAGCGAACATCTACCAAAGTACCAGTAATTCCACCCTTACTTAATTGCTGTTTTTGCAAAATTTTATTTGAATTATTTAAATACAGAATCCAGAATTCTTCATGAGACAATTCTCCCAAAACGGGTTGCATAATATCATAAACATCACGACTGCTAGTTATTTGTTCTAGTTTTACAGCACCTTCTAATTTTCGGCGTCTCCCTAACTCTAATGATGCAGCAATAGTTATGGCTTTTGCTTCTCCAATACCTTTGAAATCCATTAATTGCTTTAATGATACTTTACCCAAGGCATTGAGATTATTATCAACACTTGCTAAAATACGCTTACATAAATCTACAGCACTTTCCTCTCTATTTCCTGAACCAATCAGAATGGCTACAAGTTCAGCGTCACTTAAAGCTGATTTACCTTTATCGCGAAGTTTTTCTCTAGGTTGGTCGTCTTGTGACCAGTTCTTAATAGAAAATGAATTTAAATTTTCTGACATGCTCTAAAGATAAAAAATTGTAAATTTCAATATCAATTAAAATCAAACAAATATGAAATCCTTTTTTGAAGACAATGTTTATGAAGAGATTACAACTCGACTAAACAACATCGACCCGAAATCTCAACCAAAATGGGGTAAGATGAATGCTGGACAAATGCTAAATCATTGTCAGATGCCGCTTAATATAATTTTAGAGAATGAAGATTATGGTGTAAAACCTAACTGGCTTATTAATTTACTATTTAAAAAATCGATGTATAGTGATAAACTTTGGAAGAAAAATATGCCGACAGCACCTGGCTTTAAAATAACCGAAGAGAAAGATTTTGAAGAAGAAAAAACAAAAATCCTAAGGCTTTTATCTGATTTAAACATGCAGCAAAAGCGAAATGATTGGCAACCTCATCCTGCATTTGGAAAACTTACTAAAGACCAATGGGGAAAGATGCAATATAAACACCTTGACCATCACTTAAGACAATTCGGAGTTTAATGAATTATCCTCCAAAAAAACACCAAGATGATGACATCAATCATATGATTGAGGTCATCAAAACTTACCCTTTAGCAACCGTTATTTCAGTTAGTAACAATGAACCTTACATAACGCATTTACCTCTAGTTTATGAAGACAACAAACTTATTGGCCATATTGACATTTATAATCCACAAGCCGAATTATTAAAAGATAATAACGATGTAACTATTATTTTTTCTGGCCCTGAATGTTACATATCACCAAGCATTTATAGTACAACTCAGTTACCAACATGGAATTATATCAAAGTACACCTCAAAGGAAAAGTTAAAGCTATAAAAAGCAAAGCTGCATTGAAACAGTCGTTAATTACAATGACAGAATTTCTGGAAACACCAGACCACAAATATGTTTTAGAGCCAGATAATCCGAGGCTAGATAGAAATTTAGATTATATCGAAATGTTTGAAATTGAAATCACAAATTGGGAAGGGAAATTTAAATTGTCACAAGACAAGAAACCAAGAGATATCAAAGCTGCTAGACAAGAATTGATTAAAACCAATCAAGAAAGCATAAAACAGTTTTTGGATAAAGTGTTTGAATACTAAAAAAGCAACTTATCGTTACTTTTTTAGTATTTTAAATTTAACTCCTTGACGGATAAATACCTTGGAGAGCTATTATATAATTAAGACTCAATGTTGGTAAGGTTTTAGCATCGTCTCCTTTACTAACTGAAGTATTTCCTCTTCGATCTCCTAGCCTGCTAGTCGGAAGCCCTGGTCCTGTTCCTGGAGCGATTGGTGTTCGTCCTCGTAAATCTGGCAAAGCAAATGTTGTACGACCGTCACCTCCGTAAGTTGTTCCTAAGATAGAAAACAAAGCAGAGTTTGATGATATGGACAATAATTGCCCTTCACACAATGCCCATCCTCGTGGTGCAAAATTACCAGCAAATAGTTTTACTTCACCAATCATAGCATCTTGGGCATTCCCTGAAAAACTCATGGACACAAATAACACTGTTATTAATATTAGTTTTTTCATATTGAAAGAATTTAAAGTTAGACTTAAATATACAACTATAATTAGCTACCTAGAAAACCCATTTCATTTAAGAAAACATAACAGTAATTTATTATATTTCTCTGCGACAAAATAGCAGCATTACATAAAGATTAAAAACATCTAATATTATATCTTTGAAAACCATATAAAGTGGAAATTATGCAAGACCAAAACACCCATAAATATATTAAAGCTGTTCTAAAAAATATGCCTTCAGATTGGCTGAATCTAACGACTCACCGATTAGATATTTACAATGAAGCATTAGCAAAAACAGAGTTTAGCACTGAATTTGAGAAATTATATCAATCAAATAATTCAGGTGTAGTAGCGCTAAACAATTTGCCAACAGCATACGATTATATAAGACTTGGGCATCCTTTGTCTTCAATTTTAGAATGGGCAATTGCTAAAGCTTATAGTATAGCATCAAAACAGGTTATTAGTTTTTCTTCTCAAACAATGCCTATTCAAGCCATATTAAGAAAGAATCTGCTGGAAAATAAAAAAACACTAATCACGTATTCAAATGCATTACCACGTGAGTTTAATGATGAGCTTCTTAAAACTGTTTACGGTTATAGTTTTGAACTAAAACAAGTCGAAAGCCCAGAAGCAATAACTGAGTTTGATGGTAGTCTGATTTTTGTTTCTCAAGACCATAGAATTACAACAAAACATTTGAATCCTACTATTGATTTTCAAATAAATCTGTATGAAAATTTAGGGAGTATATTAAGTATCCATAAGCAAGAAAATAGCGATTACGTTTCAGAAATTCAGCATGTAAGGCGACGCGAAAGTATAGCCATGACACCTCATGACACATTAACTGCTTTAAAGCATCTTGTTGAAGGTACAATTATTACAAATCAAGACAGTAATCGTGATAAAAACAAGACTAGTGTTTTAAAAGCTATCCAGACAATTACAGGTACAGACGGAAATCCGTTAGTAGGCTCAAGCGGATTATCCGTGCAATACGCTATCATGATGGGATTAATTGATGATGCGCAACAAAATCATCCGAATAAAGCAATTAAGTTTATTGTCCCTACAAACTGTTATGGCGGTACAAATGACCAAGCAAGACGCGTCGCTGCTTGCAACGAAAATGTTGCTATTGTAGACTTAGAAGTAGATGGCGATAATGATATGGTCAGTAGTCTAAAAACCGTTTTAGACAATATTGCGAAACAAGATGCAATTCCGTACATCATTGCCGAAATACCAACAAATCCAAGAGTTGAAGTCCCAGATTTAGAAGAATTAAAATCTACCTTAACTAAAGAAAGAACAACACTGTCTGGAGCTATTGCTATTGAACCTGTTTTTATTTTAGACCAAACATTTTGTCCAAATATTCAGTTTTTAGCTGAAGGCGAAATACTTTCCACAGGTAAAGCGATATCTTATGCAAGCGGCTCAAAATTCCCTAGTGGCGGAAAATGTACTGCTGGCTATTGCGTTGGAAATTCTAATTCAGAAAGCCTAATGGAAAAAATTGCGATTCACCTATCGATTTGTGATAATGAAGCAACGGATTTTCAATATCAAATGTTAGCCGAGCAAATGCCGTCGATGAATCAACGTATTGTAGACGCTTATAAAAACACACGAGATTTTGTATCTTTTATAGAAGAAAATCTTCCAGATGCTAAAATTAATTTTGTCAGTGAAGAACTAGCAGAGCGAGGATTTACGCCTTCTGTTTTTTCGTTAGACTTACCAACAAAAGGAAATACTGACGAAGAACGAGAAGCTTACAAAAGACAACTAAATCACAAGCTCATTAATTTGATGATTACCAAAATTCCTGAGGAAAGTAAATATTGTGTAAGCTACGGTCAATTAAAAGGGTGTTATTGGACAATACCAGCAACCTCAACACAAGGTACAACTAAAGAAGGGGACAAAGATTACATTGCGCGTGTGGCGCTTTCTGGCAACATGGATTTAGAACGCCATAAAGCCGTATTTAAAGAATTTGTAGCAGATATTTAATATGGATATTATAGATTGGATACAAGATTGGTTTGCGAATAATTGCGACGGCTCTTGGGAAAAGAATGAAATTATACAAATCACCAATATTGATAATCCAGGTTGGGAAGTCGAGATTGATATTTCCAAGACATCTATCGCAAAGCTTGAGGTTAAATGGATACTTAACGAAAATGGCAAACAAGATTGGTACGGCGTAAAAATTGAAAACCAAAAATTTACTGCCGCTGGAGATATTAAAAAATTACCTTTTTTACTAAATCTATTTCGCGAAATGATTGAAAAGGTTGAGCATCAGTAAGACTTGATTTTCTCAATAAAAAAACTGAACTTCGTTATAGACCGATTAAATCATATTAAAAAGTGACTTATATCATTACGGCTAGCAATAATTAAAATCGAATAAAACAATCTATAAAGGTGAATCGAGAAATTATAGATATAAATGACTATACAATCTTATTGGAAGAAGCTTCTTCCAATAACAACTTAATAGATTCATGTTTTTTTGACGAACCTGTAATTGCAATAGCTTTTTATGGCGCTGGTGATGTTGGCCTCAACGTAAAATTTGATGGTCAAACAAAAGAATTCCAGCATACAAAAGGTATGATTCTATCATTTTATGCTGATGATAAAGTGGAGTTTGAACATCACGTTTCTATGCTAAAGCCACTGCAATGTTTGGTAATAGCTACAACTATTAGAAATATAGATAAACTACCTAATGGTGAAGGACAGTTTTTAGAACAATTCTTAAATCAATTAGTACACCCAAAAGATCATTATGTTGAAGGTCCAGTATTTAATATGAGTCCAGAAATGTTTCAGTTAGTAGAGCAATTCTTTAGCAATACTTATGAGGGCAAAATTAAAATGATGTTTTATAAAAGTCATATCACCGCTTTACTTTCTCATTATTTTGGACAATTGGCAAAACAACAAAACACAAAACTTGATAATTCGCAATTAGAAAAAATCAACTTTGCTCAAGAAATTTTGCTATCGGATTTAGAAAACCCACCTTCCTTAACAGAGTTGGCCAACAAAATCGGAACCAATACCAATAAACTTAAAATAGAATTTAAAGCACAATTTGGAGTTCCTGTTTTTAAATACCTACAAAACGAACGCTTAAAGAAAGCCTATAGTTTAATTAAAAACGAACAAAAAACAATTCAAGAGGCTGCTTGGGCTGTAGGATACGATAGTCTTGGCTCTTTCTCTAACGCTTTTGAAAAAAAGTTTGGCTATAGACCCAGCCAGGTATAGAATTCTTTTCGAATAAATCATAATTCTTTTTGAATAAGTGGCTGGAAAACAGCTGCAATAGATTTGTATCATAATTTAAAAACAATAATTATGATTAATAAATTTGTGTTCAGTATTCTAAGTTCCATTTTGATTTGGTTTCTTGGCGTTTGCTCTTTTCTTCTATCCTTTTACATTCCGATAATTGATAATCTAGATTTACAAGCAAACATTGTATTAGCTTTTGCATTAATACCTAGTGCATGTTTAGGTACGTATTTATTCTATAAAAAGAGTTACCTAAAACCTTATGTTTTAGCTATAATTTCCATAGTAGTAATTACAATTCTAGACGCTTGTATCACGGTTCCTATATTCTTAATTCCGATTGAGATTAATCATTTAGAATTTTTTACTGACCCAAAATTTTATGCTATTGCAATTGAACTCTTCCTAATAATAATGTATTTCGGGAATCATCTAACCAATAAAAAAATCAAAGCATGAAAACTATTGTGTTTTTTATAACGGTAATATTGAATGCTCTTTCCACAGGTTTTTTCTTTGCTTGGTCCGTCTCAGTCATCTTAGGAACAAAAAAAGTAGGTAACCTTACCTATATAGAAACCATGCAAAGCATTAATAGAGAAATTTTAAATCCAGTATTCTTTATTGTGTTTTTAGGAAGTTTAATCGCATTAGCATTTACAACTTGTCTTCAGTTTAACAACAAGCCTGTGTTTTGGTTAGTTCTAGCTTCAACAATAATATATCTAATCGGCACTTTTGGAATTACCGCTTTTGGGAATGTTCCCTTAAACAATGAACTAGAAGCATTAAATATTACCAAGCTTAACTTAATAGAGCTGAAGGATTTTAGAACCTATTATGAAAGTGCTTGGAATCAATATCACAGTATAAGAACCATATCAAGTATAGTTTCATTTACCCTATTACTTATATCAATATTTATTAAAAAATCATTTTAAAACAATTCATTATGAAAACAAACATTTTAGTTATCGGAGGAACTGGCAAGACTGGTCGCCGAGTAGTAGAACAATTACAAAATAAAGGTATTGAACCTAGAATAGGTTCAAGAAATGCATCACCAGGCTTTGATTGGGATAATAAAGATACTTGGGTAAAAGCCTTAAATGGTATTAAAAAAATGTATGTCACTTACTATCCTGACTTAGCTGTTCCTGGAGCAAAAGAAGCTATTGAGAGTTTAACATATTTAGCTAAAGAATTAGGTGTTAAAAAAATGGTATTGCTTTCTGGAAAAGGAGAAACCGAAGCAGAAGCTTGTGAAGAAATTGTGATGCATTCTGGTTTGGATTACACCATTGTAAGAGCCTCTTGGTTTAACCAAAACTGGAGTGAAAGTTTCTTTTTAGAACCTATTCTATCAGGAGAAGTAGCATTACCAATGTCTGATGTTTTAATTCCATTTGTAGATGCTAATGATATTGCTGAAGTTGCCGTTACCGTTTTACTTGATGATTCTTATAATGGTGAAATCATTGAGGTAACAGGCCCAGAATTAATCACATTTAAAGATATTATTGACATCATTTCAAAAACGAGCAACAGAAATTTGAACTTTTATAATATTACACTAGAGCAGTATGTAGATGGGATGAAACAAATGCAAATACCAGATGATGTCGTTTGGTTGATTGAGTATTTGTTCAGTCACGTTTTAACCAATCCTAATAATCAAATAGTGGTAAATGATATTGAACGTGTTTTAGGTAGAAAAGCAAAAGCATTTTCAGAATATGCAGAAGAAACTGCCAAGACTGGAGTTTGGAATGAAGCAATAACACAAACCAACTAAACAAAAAATCGAGGCTCTAGATAGTACTTAAAGCTAATTAGAGCCTAAATTATTTGAAATAATAATAAAATGATAGTTCCATGTCCATTAATAAAACCAAAATACTACAAGTCTCTATTAATAGATTTAGCAAATTTTGTAAGACGTCCTATAGATAAATCATCCATAGAAAAAAGTACCGCTCAAAAAATATATGACACTATTGGTCTCTTTTTTATAAAGATAATTTTTAGCATAACAGTTGCGTCACTATTGCAGCTTATCTATGAGCCTGAGAATCTGACATCGGTTAGTATGTCCGATAGATTTGGCCCACTAGCCTTGCTTTTAGTTGGTGGCATTATCCTACCCATATTTGAAGAAATCACTTTTAGATTATCGTTAAAATTTAGTCCAATTAATTTTGCCTTAACCTCTGGAACATTTACCTATTATATAATGACTAAAGCCGTTTATAAAAGTCGATTATCTTTGGTAGATGATACGTTTTGGTACAGAATCATAGTCGCTGTAATTATTTTACTAATTGCTTTTGTATTATCCAATAGAAGTTCTATAAGACAAATCTTGGAGCAATTTTGGAAAAAACATTTTAGACTTATTTATTATGCATCATGTATCAGTTTTGCTTGGCTACATATCTTTAATTTTGAGTTGAATCTAACTAATCTTTTATTACTGCCAATATTAACACTTCCACAATTATTTAGTGCAACCATCGCAGGATACACAAGAGTAGCTTTTGGATTAAAATATCCTGTGTTATTGCATATGATAACCAATACTCTATTTCTATCCTTAACTTTATTACCTCTTGATTGATTTTTTATGGACTTACAATCTTAAAGAGGATGAATTGAAAATGGTTGGCTGTCTAATTAAAAAATACGACCTTCGTTATCAATCGATAAAATCAATTAAAACTGAATTTATCTAGAGATAACGAAATCTCCTAAAGCAGATTTTTCACCTCATTAAAATCCAAGCCACCATAATTTCCAGAGCTCATTAAGAGCAATGCTTTGTTTTCAAAATTCTGTGAGAATAAAAAGTCTTTAAAATCTTGTGGATTGGTGTAGATTATTAAATCGTCTCGCTCAAAAGCATTAGCGATTTGCTCATGAGTGACTTCTTCTAGTTTTTTTATCTCTACCGCATGTGGTGAATAAAACACTACGGCTTTATCTGCTGCGTCTAATGCACCTTTATATTCCTTTAAAAACTCCGCATTAAGGCTACTATAGGTATGTAATTCTAAACATGCCAATAACTCCTTGTCTTTATATTGCTGCTTAACAGCTTCAGTGGTCGCTTTTACTTTACTTGGCGAATGTGCAAAATCTTTATATGCGACAGATGTACTAGATTCGGCTATTTTTTCTAAACGTTTGCTGGCACCTGTAAAGGTAGAAATGGCTTCGTAAAAATCATCTTCATCAATACCCATGTGTTGGCAAATCCATTTGGCACCAGCTAAATTATTGAGGTTGTGAGCTCCAAAAACTTCAATTGGCATTGGTCCTTCTGGTGTGTCTAATAAAGTTTCACCATTTTCTACGGAATATTCTGGTGTTTGGTAAGGTAATTTACGTATTTGATTTTCTGAGGCTTCGACAACACGCTTTACTTCAGCATCTTCTTCGTTATAATTAATACTTCCGCCACGTACAATAGAGTCCACAAAAATGCTAAACTGCTCTACATAGTTTTCATACGTTGGAAACACATTAATATGGTCCCAAGCAATACCACTTATTAAGGCAATATTAGGTTTGTATAAATGAAATTTTGGGCGTCTATCTATTGGCGAACTTAAATACTCATCGCCTTCAAGGACTATAAAATCATTGTGCTCGGTAAGTTTTACCATAACATCAAATCCTTCGAGCTGTGCACCAACCATATAATCCACATCGCGATCATGGTAATGCATCACATGCAAAATCATAGATGTAATAGTCGTTTTTCCATGGCTTCCACCAATAACAACACGTGTTTTATTTTTGGATTGCTCGTATAAAAATTCTGGATAACTGTAAATTTTGAGACCTAATTCTTGCGCTTTTAATAGCTCAGGATTATCGGCTTTGGCATGCATACCCAAAACTATAGCGTCTAAACTTGAAGTGATTTTTTCAGGAAACCAACCGAAACTTTCAGGCAGTAAACCTTTAGCGTCTAACCGCGATTTTGAAGGGTCAAAAATAGTATCGTCACTTCCTGAGACGTTGTATCCTTTGTTATGAAGCGCTAAAGCTAAATTGTGCATTGCTGCACCACCAATGGCGATAAAATGTACATTCATAACGCAAATATAATTTATAGACTTGAGACTGCTGAATATAGACCTTATTAAATATAATCTAAGTATTAAAGCTCTGGATTGACCGCCAAACTATTAAATAACTTTGCTTTGGTATTAAAAAATTTATTCTGAATTTCAATAGCTTTAAGTTGTCCTTCGATAAGTTTTGACTCACGAGAGTTAACTAAGAAAAGAGAACTTTCTCCTAATTGAAATTTGCGTTCTTCTGCTCTAAGCATCAACTGATAATCAGAGACCATCTCGACCGTAATTTCGTTTTGAGTAACATATGAATCCAACTCTTGCTTTAGACCATTAATCTTGTTCTGAAGGTTAACGCGAGTCGCATTAATTTCAAATTCGGTATCACTTAACTTAATCTTAGCCAGTTTCAAATCACCACGCTCTTTTCTTAAAAATAACGGCATACTAACATTTACACCACCTTTATACTCTTGAGTATTGAACGAACGTCCAATATCAGGAGTTTCAGTCAAGAAATTATATTCCAAATCTACACGCGGCAACAACATGTTTGCTTTCAGGCGTCTTTCGACATTTAAACTTTGACGCTTAAAATCTAAAGATTGAATTTTTGGATGCTGATCAATTACCACATCTTGATTTCGTAATTGGTCTAGATTAAATGTTGCATCAACTATTGGCTCTGTCTCTATATCTGGCACAACATTAGGTTGCAACTCTACAGGAATATTATTTTCTAACCACAAAAAAGTCGACAATTCTAATGATGCTTTCATCATTTTAACGCGTGATTGCTCCAAACTCAGCTTTCTACTATTAAAAGCTATACGAGCTTCTGTAGCATCAATTTGAGCATTTTCTCCTAATTCTACGCCACGAACAATACCACGGTAACGCTGCTCTGCATTAACAAGAAAATTTTCGAAGAGCTTTAACTCATTATAAGATTTTAACCATTTGAAATATACTTTTGACGCTTCAAATAATATATTGTTGACATAAATATCTCTATCGGCTTTGGCTTGTTCTCTAAACAATTTGGCTTGTTTAAGGGATGCCATTCTATCATTAATAAGTAAACCTCTTAAAACAGGAACCGAGACTCCTGCAGAATACAAACCATCTTCTGGTACAAAAGCTTCAGGATTTAAAAAATCACCTGTATTTTCTTCAAAAGAGGCTTTCAGCTCCACACCAAACCAAGTTGGTATTTTGAAAGTTCCGTTGAGTTTATCAAAATACTCTGTGCCTTTAAACTTTTTTCGGTCGTAATCGACGTCAATTTTTGGGTCAAATGCACCTCTGGATTTTAATAATTTTGCCTGACTCTCGTCAATGACGAGATTGGCTTGTTTTACAATAGGATGAAATTTCTTGACATAGCCTAAATATTCATCAAACCGCAATACATTAGACAAGCTATCTACTTGCGCAAAACCGAACCATGCAAAAGCAATAAAAATGATTGAAAATATCTTTTTCATCTATTATTTCTTTTTGGCGTTTGCAACCTCTGATGGTTGATAATAATTTGGTGGAAAACCATTGAGCTGTCTCCAAAGCTCAAACCAAATTGGCACATCTTCCAATAATGCCATTGTATATACTCCAGAACCTGGTCGCACCTCTTCTGGCCATGCTGGACTTTCTGGGTCAGGCTTTAATAATATTCTAAACTTTCCGTTCCGTTTGGTAATAAAACGCTCTACAGCTACCACTTCTGCACCGTAAGTTCCGTAAGATACATTTGGCCAACCACTAAATACAATTGCTGGCCAACCGTCGAACTGTACACGGACTTTTTCGCCTTTATGGATTAATGGCAAATCAATAGGATCTATAAAAGTTTCAACGGCTAAGTCTACATTTTTTGGTATGATACCCACAAGTTCTTCTCCTTCTTTAAAAGTCTGACCAATTCCACCTCTTAATGCCGTTTGTATATAACCATCATAAGGTGCTGTTATGTATTGCAAGTCGTTTCTTATGCTGTAATTAGATACCGCATTATCCAGTTTTGTTACTTGTGCTTCTGTATCAAACTGGCTTGATTTCGCAGATAGTTTTTCACTTTCTGCTTTTGAAATTTTATCGACGTACTCTGCCTTAATTTTTGAAATCTCAATTTTTGCATTAATGACTTCGTTTCTACTAGCCAACAACTTAGCTCTTTGAGAAATCTCTTTAGATTTAGTTGATTGGAGCTTTACAGCTTCATCTTCAACTTTTCTTCGGGCAGTAAAACCTTCTTGAAACAATGAGTCTGCTCGCATATACTTTATCTTGGCAATACGCAAATTAGTTTCTGCTGCTTCCAAATCTATACTGTCAGACTCTACTTTAAGAGACGCTTGTAAAATTTTATTTTCTGCAATTTCTAATTTCAAGCTTCGCTCTCTTATTAAAGCACCAATACGTGCATCTTGGGCATCTGCTTTTCCGGCATAAGATTTTACAGCAAAGGCTTTTGCATCCCTTTGTTGCTCTGTTCGTTTTACTAAATCTGGATCAAAGTATTCGCTTTTAACCTCAGCAATTTTCATTATAGTATCACCTTTTTTTATAAAGTCACCTTCTCTAACAAACCACTGCTCAATACTACCCGGAATTGGAGATTGAATTGTTTGTGGACGTTGCTCTGGTGTAAGACTTGTAACACTACCTCTACCCGAAATATTTTGAGTCCAAGGTAGAAATAACACTATGATTCCAATGATAGCAAAAGCTCCCAAAAAACGATTAAAATACTTGTAATAATATGTATGAAAAACGCGCTGACCCGACTTAGAACCTGAAATATCTACAGATTTATGTAACTGATTATTTGATATATTAAGCATGTCTTTAGTTTAAATAATTTTACCATCTTTTAATGTAATAACCTGAGTGCAATTCGATGCCCATTTGTTATTTGTACTGACTACTATTAATGCCCATGGATTTGAAGCATCAGATAAAAATTTTATAATATCTGATATTTCATCCGGTTCAAAATGCTCTAATGGATCTTCTAGAATTAATAGTTTTGGTTTACCTACAATTGCTCTGGCCAAAACAATACGCTTTACAACTGTGAAAGACGTTCTTTTTCCTTCTGGATAAAGCATGGTGTCTAAACCATCTGGACTTTCTTTAATAAAAGATGTTAAACCAACTTTTTTAGCCGCTAATAACAAATCCTCCTCGTTAACATCTGTATTACCAAAAGTGATGTTTTCTCTGATTGTACCTTCAAATGGGGATTCATCTGCTAATGATAGCCCTAAATGAGATCTGTAATAGTTTAAATTAATATTCTTAATATTAGTATCATTGACATAAACCATTCCCTTTAAAGGTTCAATAATACCTGATAGCAATCTTAACAAAGTCGACTTTCCTGAGCCACTTTCTCCTTTGATTAAAATTCTACTTTTAGACTGAATGTTCAGTGATACATCCGTCAAAATATTTTGCTCTCGTGATGGTACGGCATAAGTGACCTTATCTAATTGTAAATTAAATTCATTTTCAAAATTTGGCTTGCTCCCAGTTTGGCTTTCGATTTGCTTATCTACAACTTGCCCCATTTTTTCTAAAGACGTTAATACGTCGTAAAATGGCTCTAATCCTAAGATTAATTTCTCTACAGAAGCAATGACCAGAAGGATTATAATCTCTGCAGCAACAAACTGTCCAATATTCATTTCTTGATTTAATACTAGTAGACCTCCAATAATTAATAAACCACCAGTAACCAATACCTTGAATCCTATCATTTGAATAAATTGGATGACTAGAATTTTAAAGTGACTTTCCCTCGCCTGCAGATAACCATCTACTAACTCGTCATTTTTATTTAAAGCCAGGCTAGTTTTACCTGATAACTTAAAACTAACAACGACTCTTGCCACTTCTTGAATCCAATGTGCAACTCTATACTTGTGTTTAGACTCTAAAAGACTTGTTTGCATTCCTTTTTGAGCTGTATACTTAAAAACTACGTAAATAAGAATCAGTAATAATATACCGAAAGCAATAAAAAAAGGATGGTAGAATGATAATAAGATCAGAGCAAACAAAATCTGTAATACTGCCGCTGGCACATCGACCAAAATTTTAGACAGACCTTTTTGTATCGTAAGCGTATCAAAAAAACGATTGGCCAATTCTGGTGGATAATAATTTCGTAATTCTTCCATCTTTATCTTAGGGAAACGATATGTAAACTCAAAAGAGGCTCTAGTAAAAATACGCTGCTGTATTGTTTCGATAATTCTCATTTGCATTAACTGAAGAACACCCACAAATGACACACCCAATGTTACTAATATAACGAGTACTAACCACGATGTACTTACTTGTGCCCCTTGAATTAGGTTAATAATAGCCTGAATTCCTAAAGGCAATGTCAAAGCAACTAAACCCGAAAAAATAGCATAATACAATATCTGCTTTATTGCCTTACGCTCTAATTTTAATAGTCCAACCAAGCGTTGCCAAGGCGTCATAATTTTTTTAATACTTGTCATTATTTATTTTTTATAGCGTTTATAGCTAACTCTTGAAAAAAGCTAGTTGGTGTTACTTTATTATTACAATCTGTTATTGACGTAAAGTGCTCTTTTAAAAAATGTTGATGTAATGCACCTTCTATTATTGTACTAGACGTGCTTAAAGCAAATTTATAGTTAGGGCTTATTTCCAAAATCATATCGCCAAGTCGATGAACAAGTCTTTTATACACCACGAAATAACCATCTTTATTTTCTGTGTCAACTTCTTTAGTCAAGTATGCTTTAGAATTTTCATTAATGATTATTCTATTAAGAACAACCTCATTAATGTGTGAAAAATTATTATCCTCTTTTATGGTTCTAGTAACAATTTCTATTGCTTTTTTTAGCTTCTCCTCCGAATTTGATAGGTTCATTGTAGAGAAAACTAACTGATACTCTATCCAAGCCCAATACCAAGATGTCAGATATAATAATAGCTTGTGCTTACTTTCAAAGTATCTATAAATCGAACTCTCGTTAGAACCGATTTTAGTTCCAAGTTTTTTAAATGTGAAATTATCAAAGCCAATATCATCTATTAAAACGATACTATTACCAATGATTCGTTTACCTAAATCTGAAGACTCAGGGTCTTTTAGAAAGATTTTTTCTGGCACAGAAATCTTAATGCTTGAAAGTAAATTTTTCATTATTAATTATTTTGATTGCGAAAGTAATAGTATTACTATCATTTTTAAAGTAATTAACAAATATTTAGCTATCATTCAACAGCTTAGAAAACTCTTAATAAGATGAAAAAAAGTTTATTCTCCTGTGATTACAGCCTTTTCTTTAAGCGCTTGATTAAAATCTGAACGGATAGTTAGGGCTTTATCGATATAGACTAACGCCTTTTGCTTATCTTTTTTGTGCTTATATATTTGAGCTAATCTGTAATAAGCCCATTCTTTTGGCACACCATCAGCCGCGGTATAGTTTTTAATATATTCATGTAGGCAACGTTCTCCTTTATCTAATTGCACATTATAGTCTGCAGAGACTTTACCTAATTGATAATGTAGTGCATTTCTATTGTGCTTCTCTTGGGAAGCCTCAATAGTTTTAATGGCTTTTTCAGGTTGATTATTAGACTCATAAAGATTGGCTAATTTTTCAAAACAATTAACCGAACCTCCAACAACTACGGCCTTCTTATAATATTTTTCTGCTAATTCTGGTTCGTCATCATATTCGTAGATATAACCCTTTGCCAAATAACCATCAACCTTTGATAATACTTCGAGCTCATTAGCGTATTTTAATGACTCCTTTTTGCTTCCACCTATAATTCCAGGCAAAGACATATACAGCTCTACTAAAGCCCAGCGGGTATCTATATGCTTTGGGTCAAATTCTGCAGCTTTTAAAAAAGCTTTTTTAACATCGCCAATAATTCCTAAAGCCTTAATCTTACTAACACTCAAGGCTTTCATTCCTAAAGCACCACCATATTTATAATGATAATTGGCATTGTTGCTCTCTAGTTTAGTCAACTTTTTATACTGTTCTATGGCATTATCCCATTTTTTTTGATGGCCATAGGCATCTCCCAAAAGTTCAATAGCTTTTTTATCAGAAGTATTACTTTTTACATATTTCTGCATTAAAACTTCTGCATTTTGATACTGCTTTTTATTTATAAGGATAACAGCTTGCTCTTTTGGTGCCTGACCTAAAAGCAAAAACGGAATAAATAACAAAAGAATATATAATCTCATAACTCAAACAAAAATACGACTTGTATCTATAAAACGGACGTTCTAATTTTAGATTGCTTACAGTTTTTTCACTTTTAAAATTACTAACTTCACTCACCCAAATGGCTCAGTTACCAATACTGTGTTTTTTGGAATACCTTTTGAAGGTATTTTGCTGAAAATTTTAAAATCATGAAATACTTTATCTCAATATTTATGCTCGTCTGTTTTGCTTCTTTTTCTTATGCTCAATCTAACTACTATGACACACAGTGGAAAGACGTTCAAAAACTAGAGAATGATGGCTTAAGTAAATCTGCCTCAGAATTAGTGGACAAAATCTTTACACGAGCCAAAGGCGATGAAAATACGGTTCAGAAAATAAAAGCATTATTATACCAAAGTAAATATTTGCAAATCTTGGAAGAAGATTCGCAATTAAAGATTGTAAGTAATTTTAAATCTGAAATTGAATCTAACGATATTGTTACACAACGTTTATTAGAAAATTTACTTGCAAATATATATTGGCAATATTTTAAACAGAATCGTTATAAATTTTACAACCGTTCAAAAACAGAACAAAAAGCAAGTGATGATTTTAGAACATGGGATTTAACAACACTTTTTAAAGAAATCCATACGTTTTTCGAACGCTCATTACAAAATGGACTGCTGTTACAACAAGAGCCTCTGGATAAGTATGACCTAATCTTAAATACCGTAAAAAACTCTAAAGACTATAGACCTACACTATTTGACTTTTTGAGTCAAAACGCTTTAGATTTTTACAAAACTAGTGAAAATGCCATAGCAAAGCCTGCCTACAAATTCAATATTGATGACATTAAATATAGTGATGTAAATGCTAATTTTTTGAGTTTAGAAATAACATCAAAAGATTCTGTTAACCTACAGCTGAATGCCTTAAAAATCTACCAAAACCTTTTAAGATTTCATCAAAAAGATAAAACGTCTAAAGCTTTTGTATCTGCAAATATCGAGCGTTTAAATTTTGTAAAACAGAATGCTACTTTCGGTAATCCTGAAACGGAAATCATAAAAACGTACCAATCAGAATTAAATGCCATTAAAAATAATGCTGTATCTGCTTTATATAGTTTTGAGATAGCTAGCGAACTTGTAAACCAAGCTACAAACTACAATCCGAATGCTGAAACCGATTCTGAAGCATTACGCTGGAAGAACAAAGAAGCACTATCTATTTGTGAAGAAACAATTTCTAAATTCCCTAAAAGTAATGGTGCACAAAAATGTGAGATATTAATCAAGCGCATATATCAGCCCAACCTAAGCTTAAAAACAGAGCGCTACTTACCTATTGACCAACCAGCATTAATCCAGGTCAATTACAAAAACCTTGAAAAGCTCGATTTTGATATTTTCAAAGTCAGTCTCAAACAACTAAAAAGATTCAATCGCATCTATCGAGCTGATGAAAAACAAAAATTCATCTCAAAATTACAAACGCATAAAACGTTTTCAAGTCCTCTTAAAAACGAGGATGATTATCAAAATCACAGTACCGAATTGGTGCTTCCAAATCTAGAAAATGGACTTTATATAGTGGTTGCAAAAACCAACACGTCTGTCTTTGCAACAACGGATATCCAAGTAACCGATATGGCCATGGTAGAAGCACAAGAAAATGAACACATCATATATCAAATCATTGATAGAAATAATGGCAAACCTATTGCTAATGCTAAAATTGAATTAAAGTATAGAACAAACCGAAATTACGACAGAGAACTCAGTAAAAAATTTACTACCGACCAGTATGGAAAGTTCTATTTTAAGAAAAATAATAACCGATATAATAATGTATATGCTATCGTTTCAAATGCAAATGAAACAGGAGTTTTTGGAAAATCTTATATCAATAGGTTTTATAAAAGAACCAAAAATACAGACACTAATTACAGAACTTTTATCCTAACGGACCGCAGTATTTATAGACCAGGCCAGACGGTTTACTTCAAAGGTATTTCTACTAAAACTGAATTTAAAAACCCAACAATTGTTGCTTCTGAAGAAAAAATTACAGCAACATTGCATGATGTTAATGGACAGCAATTGAGTGAATTGGAATTCACGACTAACGAATACGGTTCTTTTAGTGGGGAATTTATCTTACCAAATGGTGGATTGACAGGTAATTACTATATAAAAACAACCTCGAATATAATGGGCACATCTACCGAATATTTTTCAGTAGAAGAATACAAACGTCCTAAGTTTGAAACCAATTTTATTCCAGTTACAGAAACCTTTAAAGTTAACGATAGTGTCACCGTAAAAGGTAATGCCATCGCTTTTGCAGGAAGTAATATTACAGATGCCCAAGTTGTTTACCGTGTTAAGCGTCAAGTGCGCATGCCGCGTTGGTATTATTGGGGTCGAAACAGCTACAATTCCGAAGCCCAAGAAATTACTTTTGGGGAGTTAAAAACAAACGCTAAAGGTGAATTTGAAATCACTTTTAAAGCACTACCTGATGAAAGTGTTTCTAAAGAAAATCTGCCTGTTTTTAATTATGAAATCACCGCAGATGTGACTGATATTAATGGCGAAACACGAAGTGCTTCAACAACAGTTCGTGTGGGTTACCATGCACTTACAGCAAATATCGGCGCACCGCAGCGTATCGATAAGTCTGAAAAAGAAACGGAGTTAAGTATTACAACATCTAACCTTAATGGAGAATTTGTACCAGCAAAAGGAAGTCTAAAAATCTTTAAACTCAACGCTCCAGATTATGTATTGCGAAACAGACCTTGGCAAGCTCCCGATTATAAGCTATTGAGCGAAAATGATTTTAAAACAAAATTCCCACATTGGTCGTATGATGATGAAGTAAATGTTCAAAATTGGAAAAAAGGCAAAGCTGTTTTTGAGACTAATTTCGATACCGAAAAGTCTAAATCTATAGTCTTAAAACGCATAAAAAAATGGGGTTCTGGCACTTATATAATCGTTTTAGAAAGCAAAGATAAATTCGGTCAAACTGTAAAAGACCAAGCTTATACTTATCTATTTAGCGACGCAGACAAAACTTTAGCAGACTATAAATTATTTGATATTAGCTTAGATAAAACAGAATATAATTCTGGAGAAACTGCTGTTTTAACTTTTGGAAGTTCCGCAAAAGGAGTTAACGTTACCATAGAAATTGAAAAAGATGGAAAACTTATTGAAACCAAAATACATCAACTCAATAATTCTAAAAAAACTATAGAATTACCAATTGACAAATCTGATATTGGTGGCTTTGTTGTGCATTACAGTTTTTCTGCTTTTAATGATTTTAAAGCTGGCTCAATCACTATAAATGTACCTTATCCTAAAACTGATTTAGAAATCCAAACAAGTACGTTTAGGGATAAACTACAACCAGGACAAGATGAAACTTGGCAGTTTAAAATGAAAGGACCAAAAGGTGATAAAGTTGCAGCTGAAGTTTTAGCAAGTATGTATGATGCATCTTTAGACGAATTTAAACCACATAGCTGGAGTTTTAATCCAATTTACAGACCAAATTACAGTGTTAGATTTTATAAAAATAGCAATCAAAGTTTTGGCATCTCAAACTTTAGACGTAACAATAGTTTTGAAAGTATCCCAAGTTATCCTTATCAAGGTTTTGATAGTTTGGATTGGTTTGGGTTTTATTTTGGGAATGAACGTTTATCACGTTTGACTTATAGAAGACAGATTAATGAAAAGAATTCTAAAATAACTGGTTCTTATCTTAGTTCAATAAAAAATGACTCTATCAAGGGCATTGTTACCGATTTTTACGGAGATGCTTTACCTGGTGTAAATATTATAATTGATGGCACATCAAAGGGAACTCAAAGTGATTTTGATGGCAGATTTTCTTTAAAAGCTAAAACTGGACAAACTCTTAATTTTTCTTTTCTTGGAATGAAATCTATTTCTCATAAGATTAATAGAGACAATTTCCTCAATGTTGTTTTAGCTGAAGATTTAGGCACATTGGATGAAGTTGTAATTACAGGTTATGCAACAACCACAAAAGCAAAGTCATCTGTAAGTAGCGTTAGAGTTGAAGCTGAAATGCTTGAAGACAGACCAAATGCAGGTTTTGTTCAAACTTTATCTGGTCAAGCTCCAGGATTGGAGGTTACGGTAGATGATTCAGTACCAGGTTCAAATATAAATCCAAACAAAGCAACAGTACAAATCCGCAAAAACCTACAAGAAACAGCATTCTTCCTTCCGCAGTTACAAACAGACAAAGATGGTAATGTCAGTTTTAATTTTAAAGCACCAGAAGCTTTAACTAAATGGAAATTACAGTTACTCGCACATACAAAAACTTTAGAAAGCACTGTTTCCCAATTTGAAGCTGTAACTCAAAAAGAATTAATGGTTACACCAAATGCGCCTCGCTTTTTGCGTCAAAGCGATGAAATTGTTATTAGTACTAAAATTGCTAATCTTACTGACAAATTAATAACTGGACAAGTTCAATTAGTATTGGAGGATGTTATTACTGGAAAAGAAATATCTCAGCAATTGGTCGATTCAAATATCTCAGCAACCAAAAGTTTCTCTGTTGATGCAAAAGGCAACACACAAGCTAGTTGGACATTAAACATACCTGATAACCTACAAGCTGTACAATACAAAGTCATTGCCCAATCCGAAGATTTTAGCGATGGTGAGCAAAACGTCTTACCTGTTTTGACCAACAGAATGTTAGTTACTGAGACTTTACCAATGTGGGTACGTTCTAATCAAACGAAGACGTTTAGTCTAGATAAACTTAAGGACAATACCTCAACAACTTTAAAAAACCATAAGTTAACTTTAGAGATTACATCTAATCCAGCTTGGTATGCAGTACAAGCGTTACCCTATTTAATGGAGTATCCTTATGAGTGTAATGAGCAAACATTTAGTCGCTACTATGCAAATGCTTTGGCACAACATATTACTAAGTCTAACCCAAAGATTGAAGCTGTTTTTAACCAATGGAGACTTCGACAAGCTCAGTCCGACGCGTCAACAGATGCGTTACTGTCTAACTTGGAAAAGAACCAAGAGCTAAAATCTCTTTTAATTGAAGAAACGCCTTGGCTACGAGATGCAAAATCTGAATCTGAGCAGAAAAAACGAATTGCTTTACTATTCGATTTAAACAAAATGAACAGCGAGTTACAATCATCTATTCGCAAATTAAAAAACAATCAGCATAATTCTGGTGCTTGGCCTTGGTTTGATGGCGGACGCGACAACAGATACATTACACAGCATATTGTTTCTGGTTTTGGGCATCTAAATAAACTAGGTGTCATTCAGAACAATAGTGAAGAATCTATGATTGAAAAAGCCATTCAATATTTAGATAAAGAATTTGTAAAAGAGTATAAAAACCTTAAGAAATATAATTCAAAAATAGACCTAGACAAAGACCACTTGTCTTACACACAAATGCATTATTTATACGTTCGTAGTTTTTATCCAGAAATTAAAGTTTCAAACGAAGTCAACAAAATCATGGATTACTACAAAGGGCAAATCCAAAAATATTGGTTAAGTCGTTCGCTTTATGCAAAAGGACTAATGGCGTTGATAATGCATAGAAATAATGATAGTAAAACATCTAGTAAAATCCTTAAGTCTTTAAAAGAAAATAGTGTTACTTCAGATGAATTAGGCATGTATTGGAAAGCTAACACAGCATCTTGGTATTGGCATCAAGCACCTATTGAAACACAGGCATTGCTAATTGAAGCATTCTCTGAAGTTGGTTCTGTTATTCAGAACGAAGTGAAGAATCTAGAAACCGTTGACAATCTTAAAATCTGGTTGCTTAAAAATAAGCAAACCAACAAATGGGAAACAACCAAAGCAACTGCCGAAGCTGTTTATGCATTATTACTTCAAGGTAGCGAATGGCTTGATGTTAGTGAAGCTGTTGATGTAACAGTTGGTGACAAGGTCATTTCTCCTTCAAAATTAGAAAATGTAAAAGTTGAAGCTGGTACTGGTTATTATAAAACCTCATGGAATGGAAAAAGTATAAAACCAGAACAAGCAAAAGTTACATTATCTAAAAAAGGAGAAGGTATCGCTTGGGGTGCATTATACTGGCAATATTTTGAAGATTTAGATAAAATTACTTCTGCAGAAACACCATTAAAACTAGAGAAAAAGCTATTCTTAAAAACTAACACAGATACTGGAGAAGAAATTTCTGAAATTACAGAAAACACAAATCTAAAGGTTGGTGATTTGGTAAAAGTTCGGATAGAATTAAGAAGTGACCGTGATATGGAATTCTTACACCTAAAAGATATGCGCGCTGCAGGTTTTGAACCCATAAACGTATTATCGCAATACAAATGGCAAGATGGATTGGGTTATTATGAAAGTACAAAAGATGCTGCAACCAATTTCTTTATAGACTATTTACCAAAAGGTATTTATGTTTTTGAATACGATTTGAGAGTTAATAATGCTGGTGATATGAGTAATGGTATTACAACGATTCAGTCCATGTACGCACCTGAATTTAGCAGTCATTCTGAAGGAATTCGAGTTAAAATAAATTAGTAGTTTGTTAGTTTAAGGTTGTTGAAACGACAAAATTCGAGTGAGGTCAAAAAAATAATTTAGTACCTTACAGAATACTAACTAATAAAATTTTATAATTATGAATTCAAAAGTCTTTATGATTTTACGAATCTTACTGGGTGTTTTTGTCCTAGTTTTTGGAGTGAATAAATTTGCTGGGTTTTTACCAATGCCAGAATTAAGTGCCGATGCTGGTGCTTATTTTGGAGCACTAACAAGCGCTAAAACAATGACACTAGTTGGTGTTGTAGAAATTGTCGCTGGATTAGCTTTACTACTTAACAAATATGGTGCATTATTAACTTTAATACTAATGAGTATTTCTGTAAATGCTGTATTATTTCATGCAGTTTTAGACCCTGCAGGTATAGCTGGAGCTGCAGTACTATTAATTCTTAATATTGCTGTACTATACGGTTATAAAGACAAATACGAAGCTCTATTAAACTAAGATTATATAAAATAATGGTATAAAAAAGAGGCTTTGAAAGCCTCTTTTTTTTACTTAACACGTTTACTTATCATCGCTAATTGTCCCATATGATTTGCTTGATGCTCCATAACATGAAACCATGCCCAATGATTTGTCATTCCTCCATTTTTTTCTGCAAACCATTCATCATCTTTTTCCTTTAAAAGTTTTTTGGTTTTCTTTCTAACCTCGTCAAATATATCTAGGTAATACTTTATCGGTTTTCCTTTAAATTCTGACCTTGCCTTATCTCCTAGACTTAAAGCAGTTCCCCATTTTTCTTCCTCTTCTTTATTAAATGCTCGACCTTCAAAAGTATAGACTTGGTAATATGCTTCTGTTGCTGCTAGATGATAAATCATAGCGCCAGGTGTATTGGCATTTTCGTCCAATAAAAAATCGGTGGATGTTTGATCCATGTTTTTTACAATGCGTTCTACTCTAGCCTTTAATCCATCTAACATAGATACCATATTACCAATATCGTTAGAGTAACCTCTTGGTGGCTTTACCTCCATTTGTGCATTCGAAATTGCAAAAAGACAAACGAAAAGAATACTAAAAATAAGTTTTGAATGTTTCATTGATTGAGAATTTAGTTTACATAAATGTAAACTGAAAGAATCAATTTATCAGAGGACTTAACAACACCTTAACGAAAGACAAGGAATACTACTTTTTTGGAGGATACTTACTTAGTACTTTTTCTATAAGCTTAGCGAAGCTTTCTTCTCGTTTTTCTGGCGTGTTTCCATAATTAGAAATGGTTGTAATGGCTTGCCAAAACACACCATTTTTAGAATCGTCTACAAATTCGATACTAATTTCTCGCATAGTTCTATTTTGACCAACAGGGATACCAATAGTTACGCCACCACCAACATTACGACCTGTACCTCCAATACCAACACCAACATTACTATTTGAGTTAGAAGTCACTTCAGCAGATTGAATATCTATATTAAAACTTGGTGTTTCAGATTTTTCAAACCCCATAGATTTTAGTTTGGCGTCTAAAGCACGAAAAAGACGTTTCTCGTCTAACGGATTGAATCCAGATTTTAAATCTGAGTAATAATTATAAGTTTTGTATTTCGTGAAGTCAGTGCCCTTTTCGTAATCATAATCTACAAAAGCACCACAAGAGGTAAATAACAACAGTATTGAAAGGAATTTTAACAGTTTCATCTTTTTATTTTAAAGATACTAAAAATTGAAACTGGGTTTAAAATTTTAACTATTCCGTAAAAAGTTACTCATTTAGAATTTTCCAAAGTTTATCTTTTAATTCTTGAATACCTTGGTGTGCAACAGATGACATAAACATATAATCAATATTCAAACCTTTATCGAGTTCGACTTTAAGTTCAGCCTTTAACTCATCATCTAACAAATCAGATTTAGATACTAAAAGAAAACGTTCTTTATCTAGCATTTCCGGATTGTAGCGTCTCAACTCATCTAACAAAACCTCGTACTGTTTAGCAATATCATCTGCATCTGCAGGTACTAAAAATAGTAATATTGAATTTCGCTCAATGTGTCTTAAAAAATAATAGCCAAGACCTTTTCCTTCTGCAGCACCTTCGATAATACCAGGAATATCTGCCATTACAAAGGATTTAAAATCACGATACTCTACAATACCGAGATTTGGCTTTAACGTTGTGAACTCATAATCTGCAATCTTGGGTTTTGCTGAAGTCATTACAGACAATAAGGTTGATTTACCAGCATTTGGAAAACCTACTAAACCAACGTCTGCTAAAACTTTAAGTTCAAGAGTAATATGTCTTTCTTCTAGAGGAATACCTGGTTGTGCATAACGAGGTGTTTGGTTAGTAGAGCTTTTAAAATGCCAGTTTCCACGACCACCTTTTCCACCTTCAGCAACAATCTTTTCTTCTCCTTCTTCAGTGATTTCAAAAAGAATATCATTTGTTTCTGTATCTCTGATTACTGTTCCAAGTGGTACATCAAGATACATATCTTCTCCATCAGCACCAGTACTTCTACCAGAACTACCGTGAGAACCATGACCAGCTCTTATATGCCTTTTAAATTTAAGGTGTAAAAGCGTCCAAAGATTAGGATTACCTCTAACAATGACGTGACCTCCACGACCACCATCACCACCATCTGGACCACCTTTTTGAATATATTTTTCGCGGTGTAAATGTGCAGAGCCTTTTCCTCCGTTTCCAGAAGATACGTGCATTTTTACGTAGTCTACAAAGTTTCCTTCAGTCATGTTTTCTTGCCGCGAAAGCGGTAATCTTTAATTTATATTACGCAGAGTTTTAAGACCTTTCGACTGCGCTCAAAGTGATATAGCGATTCGATTAAAGTCTATCTAAAACCTCGCTTAACCGTTCTGTAATTTCTTCAATACTACCAACACCATCAACACCAAAATACTTTTCTTGAGCTGAATAATAGTCTTTTAATATTGCTGTTTTGTTGTAGTATTCTTTAATACGGTTACGTATAATACCTTCATCAGCATCATCTGCACGTCCACTTGTTTTTCCTCGTTCTAATAAACGTCCAACCAAGACTTCGTCTTCAACTTCTAGAGCAACCATGGCGTTAATTTGAGAATCTTTAGAGTTCATTAACACGTCTAAAGCTTCGGCCTGCGCATTTGTTCTAGGAAAACCGTCAAAAATAAAACCATTAGCATCTGCATTTTTTTCTACTTCAGCATTAAGCATATCTATAGTAACCTCATCAGGAACTAATTCGCCTTTGTCCATGTAAGACTTAGCTAAAGTTCCTAAAGCAGTTTCATTTTTTATGTTATATCTAAACACATCTCCTGTAGAAATATGTACTAGATTGTATTTGTCTTTCAAAAAATTTGCCTGTGTACCTTTGCCTGCTCCTGGAGGTCCAAATAATACAATGTTAATCATGTGTTGTGTAGTTTTTAGTTGATATACTGCTGGTAAATCACGTCCTAACCCATTATAATCCAAGCCGTAGCCAACAATAAATTTATTAGGAATATCTAAACCAACATAGTGTAATTTAAAGTCTTTTTTGTAAGCTTCTGGCTTATAAAATAACGTAGCAATAATGAGTTGCTTTACGTTTTCGTTTTTAAAAATGCGGTGCACTTCTTCAAGCGTGTTACCAGAATCGATAATATCTTCAAGAATCACTACTGTTCTGTCAGTTAAATCTTGAGTCAAACCTATTAAACGCTGAATATCTTCAGTAGACTTAACACCATCATAAGATGCTAATTTTATAAAAGTGACCTCGCAAGGATGAGGATACTTTTTTACAAAATCACTTACAAACATGAAAGAGCCGTTAAGAATACCAACAAAAATGGGCATTTCGTCCTTTAAGTCTTCTGCAATAGCATCGACCATTTGTTGAACAGTAGCTTGTATTTTCTCTTCTGAAATAAATGGTTTGAAATATAAATCCTGTAGCTTAACTAGCATGTTCTAATTTTAAAAAGGCAAAGATAATCATTTGATTGACGAATGACGATTTTTGATTTACGATTTACTAGAGTTCTCTTATTATAATGTATTTTTGTTTAAAATTTTCAAAGCTTCATAATCAGGACATGAACTACTTTTCTTCAGATTTTAAACTTGGTATTTTAGGTGGCGGACAATTGGGCAAAATGATGCTCTACGCAACTCGAAAATTTGATATTGCCACAAAGGTCATTGACTCCAACAAAAACGCACCTTCAAGGTTAGCTTGTGACGAATTTGTAACTGGCGATATTCTAGATTACGATACAGTTTTAAAATTTGGGCGTAGTGTAGATGTATTGACTTTTGAAATTGAAAACGTAAATGTTGATGCATTAGAGACTTTAGAAAATGAAGGAAAAAAAGTATTTCCGTCTTCGAAGACTTTAAGAACAATACAAAATAAAGCCACACAGAAATTATTTTACACTGATAATAACATTCCCACAGCACCATTTTCTCGATTTGCTTATGCTTCGGAAATTGAAGATGCTATTGAAAACGGTGGATTATCAATTCCGTTTGTTTGGAAAAGTGCACGATTTGGGTATGATGGTCAAGGTGTAAAAGTCATCCGAAATATTTCGGACTTAAAAGATTTACCAAATACAGAATGTATTGCCGAAGCTTTAATTCCCTTTAAAAACGAATTAGCAGTAATTGTTGCAAGAAATGAAAACGGAGAGATAAAAACATATCCTACGGTAGAAATGGAATTTCATCCCGAAGCCAACCAAGTAGAGTACGTTTTGTGCCCAGCAAGATTGCCAGATAACATCACAAAAAAAGCAGAAGATTTAGCTTTAAAAGTTGCAGACGCCTATAAACATGTTGGGCTTTTGGCTGTAGAAATGTTTTTAACTAAAGACGACAAGGTATTAGTTAATGAAGTCGCACCAAGACCTCATAATTCTGGACATTACAGTATCGAAGGAAGTTTTACTTGCCAATTTGAACAGCAATTGAGAGCCATTTTAAATTTACCGCTAGGTAAAACAGAAAGTAAAGTAGCAAGCGTTATGGTTAATCTTGTAGGTGCAGAAAATCATTCAGGAAATGTCCTCTACAAAAACATTGAAAAAATAATGGCTATGGATGGTGTAACGCCTCATATTTATGGAAAGAAACAAACACGTCCTTTCCGAAAAATGGGACACGTAACTATTATTGACAATGATATAAATCAAGCTAGAGCAATTGCTCAAGAAGTAAAAGAAACCATACAAGTTATAAGTAAATAATTATGAGTAAAGTAGCCGTAATCATGGGAAGCAAAAGCGATTTGCCAGTAATGCAAGACGCCATAGATATTTTAAAAGGTTTTGATATTGAGGTCGAAGTAGATATTGTTTCTGCACATCGTACACCAGAAAAATTATTTGATTTCAGTAAAAACGCACATAACCGAGACATCAAAGTCATTATTGCAGGCGCTGGTGGCGCAGCCCATTTACCCGGTATGGTAGCCTCATTATCACCATTACCTGTAATTGGTGTTCCTGTTAAAAGTAGCAATTCTATTGATGGCTGGGATTCTGTTTTATCTATTTTACAAATGCCTGGTGGCGTGCCAGTCGCAACAGTTGCTCTAAATGGAGCGAAAAATGCTGGTATTTTAGCGGCCCAGATATTAGGAACTGCAGACAATTGTGTTTTGGACAAAGTAAAAGTTTACAAAGAAGGCTTAAAGGCCAAAGTCATTGATTCTGCTAAAGATTTAAAATAAGATTCCTTTTACTCCAGACAACAAATATAAATTTATGAGTATCCTAAATAAACCCTTCAATACCTCATACAATACGGCTCCATTTTCTGAAATAAAAAATGAAGACTTCTTACCTGCATTTAAAACAGCTATAAAAAAAGCTAAAGCAGAAATCGATGCGATTGTAAAAAACTCTGAAGCACCAAGTTTTGAAAATACAATTGAAGCTTTGGATTATTCAGGTGAAGAATTGGATAGACTTTCGAGTATATTTTTTAATCTTAATTCTGCAGAAACAAATGATGCTATTCAAAAAACAGCACAAGAGGTTTCTCCATTACTATCCGAGTTCAGTAATGATATTACATTAAACGAGGATTTATTTAAACGTGTAAAAACTGTTTACGATTCTAAAACTGGTTTGGAGCTAACTACTGAACAGGAAACACTTCTTGATAAGAAATACAAAAGCTTTTCAAGAAACGGTGCAAACCTAGCAGATAATAAAAAAGATAAACTCCGTGAGATAGATAAAGAGTTAAGTCAATTAAAATTAAAATTTGGTGAACATATTTTAGCAGAAACGAATAAGTTTGAAATGCTTCATACTAATGAAGCTGACCTTTCTGGTTTGCCTGACAGCGCTAAAGAAGCAGCAAAACAATTAGCAGAAAGCAAAGGAAAAGATGGTTGGTTAATCACATTAGATTACCCAAGTTACATCCCTTTTATGACGTATGCAGATAATCGCGAATTAAGAAAAAAGTTATCTAAAGCTTTTGGGAGCAAAGGCTTTAAGGGAGATAATTTAGATAATCAAGATATTGTACTAAAAATCGCAAACCTCAGAAATGAACGCGCAAAATTATTAGGCTACAAAACACATGCTCATTTTGTTTTGGAAGAGCGCATGGCAGAAACACCAAATAATGTACAGAATTTCCTTAACGAATTACTAGAAAAAGCAAAACCTGCTGCAAAAAACGAATTCAAAAATCTCGAAGATTTTGCTAAAGAAATCAATGATATTGACCAGTTGCAAAAATGGGATTCGGGATATTATTCAGAAAAACTAAAGCAAAAATTATTCAGTTTAGATGATGAGCAATTAAAACCATATTTCAAGCTAGAAAATGTAATCAATGGTGCATTTACTGTGGCGCAGAAATTATTTGGATTACAATTCGAAGAAATTGATACAATTGATAAATACCATGAAGATGTCTTGACTTACAAAGTTATTGACGATTCTGGTGATTTAGTTTCTATTTTTTATGCAGATTTCTTTCCAAGATCTGGCAAGCGTAATGGCGCTTGGATGACTTCTTTTAAGCCACAAATGATTAAAGATGGCCGTAATCATCGTCCACATATATCAATAGTATGCAACTTTACCAAACCTACTCCTACAAAACCTTCGTTACTTACATTTAATGAAGTCACTACCTTGTTTCACGAGTTTGGACACGCACTTCATGGTATGTTAGCAAATACAACATATCCAAGTCTATCTGGCACTAACGTATATTGGGATTTTGTAGAATTACCAAGTCAGATTTTAGAAAATTGGTGTTACGAAGAAGAAACATTAAAATTGTTTGCAACACATTACAAGACTGGAGAGATTATTCCAATGGATTTAATAGAAAAAATAAAAGCATCATCTACCTTTCATGAAGGTATGCAGACACTTCGTCAATTAAGTTTTGGAATGCTAGATATGGCTTGGCATGGTAATGAATCACCGCAAGACATTAAATCTGTAAAAGATTTTGAAACCAAAGCTTTTGCAGGAACAAATTTGTATCCAGAAGTAAAAGAAAGTTGTATGAGTACAGCGTTTGCACACATTTTTCAAGGTGGTTATTCGTCAGGATATTATAGTTACAAATGGGCAGAAGTTTTAGATGCTGATGCTTTTGAATATTTTAAAGAAGAAGGTATTTTTAATAAAACGGTTGCAAATAAATTTAAAACATTTGTACTATCTCAAGGTGGTACTGAAAACCCAATGTTATTATACAAACGTTTTAGAGGTCAAGAACCTAAACCCGAAGCTTTACTTAGACGAGCTGGATTGATAAAATAATTTAATCCACCACTTTAATAACATCACAAGGTTCTTTATAGACTCTTCTATTACCTATTGAATCAAAACACTTTTTAAACGGTGCTTTATCAAACCAATCTAGTGGGTCTTTTTTCATTTTCTTAAATGTGGGTAATATGCCTTGATCTAGTCGTTTTATAACAGAACTATGGATATTTATCTTACCATTATTGTAATTCTCTCCATTTTCAATAAGGTATAAAGGTATATCACGATTTCTTCTCCTATAGAAAAAGCCTAAAAAATTATCTTCAGAATCATGGATTTTTGCATTAATGTGATTCTCAGTAACAGGAGAATCATTAAACAGATTATAAGTCTTTAACTCATTATCATCCAATTTAATGACACATAAGATATTTCTGGACTATCGGTATATCCACCACCAACATCGCTATGAGCTCCAGAAAACCAAACCTCTTTTACAACATCATCTAAGGTTTTATTTCGTCTTAACTTTATATTATTACAACTTGATAAAATCGGTGTAAATATTTGTGCTCTATTATCATCAAGTGCAACAGCATGAAAAACTTTATTAACATTTACATATTGGTTAAGATGACTGTTATTAGGGTTGCAAAATTTTTCTTTATAATCTGGTGCAGCTAAAGCCTCGACATTATCAAATAGACCTAAAACCTCAATATCGACTTTAGGCATTCTTGTAATTGTTTGATTATTTTTAAGCTCCCATTTTTTTATAACCTTTCCTACATTACGTTGCCTTTCGGTATGTGTTCTGTTTTGTCGATAAGCAGTGTATATTTTTTTTATAAGACGCATTTGCTTAACACTATCTACATGCTTTTCTAATTTAATCATACCAGCGGTATAAATAAAATCTGTTAGAACCTGACAAGTAAAAGCACCTCTGCTAAAGCCAAATAAATGAATTCTATCGCCTCGTTGTTTTTTGTAGCGTTTCATCAAAAAGTCATAAGCCTCAACAACATCTCTTTTGACACCAACACCAAATGCCATGCCTGAAATCTTGAAATCTTTTCCTCCTCCAACACCAACTGTGTAAAAAGAATCTAAACTATCACTTTGTTTAGCAAGTAATCGCAATTTGTTAATATTTGTATTGTCCTTGGGTGTATTTGCTGTTCCATCAATAAATATTAAAATATCCTTCGGAGCGTCAGAATTTAGATTTGGAGTTACTAACGGTGCAGTAGATTTACAGCCAAAAATCAACAAACAAACGACTGCATATATACTTTTTTTACAATACTCTTTTAATGTAGAAATCATAGATTTACAACTATTAATGCTCTAATTTATAAAAAGGAATTGAAAAACAAACTTTCAATAATTATTGAAAGTTTAAAAATTATTGTATATTTGTACTATGGAATACAAAGAAGCAAAAGAAAAGTTCATAAGTACCTGGGGAAGTTTAGGTACACTTTGGGGTATCAATAAAGCGATGGCCCAGATACAAGCTTTACTTTTTATATCCACCAAACCTTTGTCGATGGAAGACATAATGGAGGAGTTAAAAATCTCTCGTGGAAATACGAGTATGAATTTACGCCAATTAATGGATTGGGGTATTGTTACCAAAGTATTAGTTTCTGGTGAACGCAAGGAATTTTTTACTACTGAAAAAGATGTGCAAGAATTAGCTAGAGTTATTGCTAAGGAACGTAGTCGTAGAGAAATCAAACCTGTTATAAAAGTTCTTGACGAAGTCTCATCAATAAAAGATGATGGTACAGAAAAAACTAAAGAATTAATTAAACAAACAAAAGCATTGCATAACCTAACCAAAGATGCCGATGCAATGATTAATAAATTAATGGACCAGAAACGGAACTGGTTAACAAAATCAGTTTTTAAACTACTGAAATAAGAATATATTTTTTTAAATCTAACTTTCAATATTTTCTGAAAGTTTAAAATATTAGAAATTATGAAAATTATTTACTACCTAAACAAATTCACATTTTACACAACTCTGTTATTATACATAACACTATTCTTAGGCTTATACTCACAAATAGTTTTAGGAGTTCTACAAGTTATAAGTGCATTGATATTGTTTTTATACTGGAAAAAATTTAATCAGAAAATAAAAGAACAATTATACCTCTATTGGCTTATTGCAATTATATATGGTGTTTGTTGGTTGTTTGACTGGAAAGGTTTTAACGATTCATTTATAATGATTTTTGGCATAATCATTCTACCAATGAGCATTGCTACTTACTTCTTCTATATTCTAAATAAGATTAAAAATATAGAATTATGAAAAGCTACTACAGAGATAATAAATTGATGACACTAGTACTACTAGGGATTTCACTAACGTTTTGGGGCGCCATGTTTGCGCTACCTATTCTGGGTCTATATCAATTAGGTATCACTTTTAAGTATAACACAAATAGAGATAAGCTTAAAAAAGCTAGTAAAAAAAGATTAAACTTTTATCTAGTTAGCCTAATTACTTTAATAATAACAACTATCGTAATGAACAATATTAGAGATATGGAATTAGGTATAATGACAATGTGGTTTTTATGCGGTTTCATTTTAGCACTTATACATTTAAGTATCTCCTATAAAATCAAACACCAAAATGAATTATAACATCATCACATATTTTATCTACTTACCAATCATTTGTTTTGTAATGATAAAAATTGGCTGGCTATTTTATAAAAATGGTGAAGTTTTTTTACTAAATCTTTTAGACAACAAAGAGCTAGTAAAAAGCATTAACAACTTACTTCTCATTGGGTATTATTTAACCAACATCGGATACGCTATAATAACAATTGCCTACTGGGAACGAGTTGATTCTGTTTTTCAACTTATAAATACACTATCGTATACATTAGGAAAAATAATACTGCTTTTAGCCTTTATGCATTACAACAATATATTCTGGCTGAAGTATTTAAATAAATCTAAACTCTTAAATCAATAAATTATGGAAAATTCAAAAATTATTATCGGCTACATTATTTATTTACCTATCGTTATTAGTTTAACCATTTACATATCAAAAATGCTTTTTAAAAATGGTAAGCTCTTTATGATAGATATTTTTAAAGGGAAGGAAGACATAGCAATAGCTACTAATAAACTATTTGAAATTGGTTTCTATCTTATAAACATTGGATTTGCTTTGTACATCATGAAAATATATGGTTACAACCATAATTATGACATAAGCAACCAAACTCTGATGGAAATATTGAGCAAGAAGATTGGTGGTTTCACAATATATCTGGGAGTAATGTTATTTTTCAATCTCTTTTTATTCTTCAGAGGAAGAAAAAAATCAAGACAAGTTATAAGAACCACAAAAGTTTTATAAGATGAAAAAAATAATCATCGCTGGCGGAAATGGTTTTCTAGGTAAAATCCTAGAAAACTATTTTTCCAAAAAAGGATACGACATAAAAATATTGTCTAGAAAGCCAAAGGCCAAAAATCATATTCTATGGAACGGAAAAGAACTTGGCAATTGGACAAAACACTTAGAAAATACAGAGGCTATAATTAATCTTGCTGGAAGGTCTGTAGATTGTAAATATACTGAGGTTAATAAAAAAGAGATTTACAATTCACGCATAGACTCTACCAATATTTTGGGTTTAGCAATCAATCTTTGTGAAAATCCTCCTAAATTTTGGCTTAACTCATCGACATCTACAATATACCAAGACTCGTATACAAAAGAAATGACGGAAGAAAATGGTGACATTGGTGATGACTTCTCAATGAATATTGCCAAATCTTGGGAAGAAGCTTTCATAACTATCACAAATCCAAAAACAAGGAAGATAGTTTTAAGAACATCAATAGTCTTAGGTAAAAATGGTGGTGCTTTTATTCCATTAAAACGCTTGGTTAAATTTGGACTTGGTGGAAAACAAGGACACGGCAAACAAAAAGTTAGCTGGATACATGAATTGGACTTTGCACGTGCAATCGATTTTTTAATGTCTGAAAATCAAGAAGGTATTTTTAATATTGTTTCGCCAAAACCGACAGATAACAAAACGTTGATGCAAACTATAAGGAAAGTTCTTAAATTCCCTTTTGGGATTTCACAACCTAAATGGCTTTTAAAAATTGGAGCAAAACTGATCGGCACTGAAGCAGAATTGGTTTTAAAGAGCAGGAATGTTATTCCAGAAAAACTTTTGAAAAATGGATTTGAATTTAAATACAACACTATTAATGATGCCATAAATTCATTAAATATTAAGCAACTTTATTGTCATTTTTTTAAACTATTTTTATAGTCAGAAAATAGGTCCTAAATAATGGCAGAACATAAAATAAACCCTAACGATTGGATTAAACGCTATTCTGACTATTTATTTAACTACACAATTACTCGTGTTAGTGATAGAGAAATAGCGCAAGACTTGGTCCAAGAAACTTTTTTAGCTGGCTTAAAATCTATGGCTAACTTCAAAGGAGAAGCAAGTGAACGCACTTGGTTGATTGCTATATTAAAACGAAAAATCATCGACCATTACCGCAAAATAAATTCTAATAAAGGCAAAGCAGAAGTGCGCATGTCTTATAATAGTGATTCTGAAACTGAAGGCGATTGGTTAGAAGAACGTGTAGCTGACCCATTTGACAAAACAGCTGAAGACACTATCGAAAACACCGAATTAGGAGTTGCTATTCATAATTGTTTAGACAAACTCCCTAAAAAACAGGGTAGAGTTTTTAAGATGAAAACTTTATTGAATTACGAAACGGAAGCCATTTGTAATGAAATGGATATTACTGCGTCTAACCTTTGGGTAATTATACATAGAGCAAGAACTGCTATGGCTAGTTGCATGGAAGAAAATTGGTTTTAATATTATGAGTAAACTAAAATTAGAATGTCACGAAGCAAATCACATTTGTGACAAAAATCAGTATAAAGAAGCTACATTTATGGAAAAGGTGATATTAACCATCCATTTAATGTACTGTAGAGCGTGTAGAAAATACACTGCCAAAAACACTAAATTAACTAAGTTAATTAAGAATCCTAAAGTAGAAACATTAGATGATTCAGCGAAAAATAAATTGCAACAAGCTTTTGAAGCAGAACTAGGAAAACAACAATAAAATTAATAACCAAACAATAGGTATTGCTTCAACCAAAAAAGCACTATAATATTTAGACTGCTTTTCAGAAGAAAGGACTAAAAGCATTAGTGTCAATAAAGTAATTATTAGAGTTGATATTATAGAACTATAATCATTTTTAACTTTCAAAAATTCTAAAAACAGAAAAACCAACAATAATAGTAAACCTATAATTTTGGTTTTTTTTGTGCCAATTTTTTGAGGAATAGTAGCTAACTTTAAGCTATCATATTTTAAATCCCTAATCTCAAAGGGCAACATTAAAACTATTACAAAACAAAATCGCTGTAAAACAGTAATAAAGACATCTGCAGATATTTCGACATAAGTATTCAATACAGGAATTAAGACAGTAACTAAACTCCAAACAAGTGCTATAATATAAACTTTTGCGCCACCAACTTCTCTTAGGTTTTGCTGATCATCAAACAAATATTTCTTTGGAATCAAAGGTATAGCGTACAAAAAAGTAATTAGCCCGAGTACCACTATCAAAATCCAAACATTACTGTTGAGCTGAAAAAAATAATACCCCATCAAAAGAAAAGCGATAGCCGAAAAAACTTGGATAATCTTTAGCCAATTTGCCAAGCTTCGATGATGAAACTTAGCTAACCCAAAATATTTCACAAAATTATAACCCGAAATTGATGCAAAAAATATAAAATAAAGTACGTTTTTACTATATGGTAAGTCAAACTGAACAAGTGTAATCCAAGTCATTGCATACACTGCTAATGCTACATGAATACTACTGTTTAAATAAAAATTAAAAATAGATTTTAACACCTTCACTATGTAAAAATAACTAAAGTGTTAATAACGTATCATATCAGTTAAAAACTTTAGTATTCGTTAACTAAAAAAAAGTGCATATTCCGTATTTTTGCATATCAAAAAAAGCTACTTAAAGAGAATGGATACAACATCTTTTGCATTACGACACATTGGCCCAAGCCCACAAGAGCAAAAAGCCATGTTAAACACCATTGGTGTAACAAGTATTGAACAGTTAGTTTCTGAAACTGTACCAGCAGATATTCGTCTTAAAAAAGACTTAGATCTTGAGGCAGCTATGAGCGAGCAGGAATATTTAAATCATATTTCAGAGCTTTCAAAACTTAATAAAGTTTTTAAATCTTACATCGGTTTAGGATATCACCCAGCAAATTTACCTGCAGTTATACAACGTAATATTTTAGAAAATCCAGGTTGGTATACAGCTTACACGCCTTACCAAGCTGAAATCGCCCAAGGCCGATTAGAAGCGCTTCTTAATTACCAAACCATGGTAATTGATTTGACAGGTATGGAAATGGCAAATGCATCTCTTTTAGACGAGAGTACTGCTGCTGCCGAAGCAATGAGTTTATTATTTGCAGTCAGAGAACGTGCTCAGAAAAAAGCAGGTGTTAATAAATTCTTTGTATCTGATTTAGTATTACCACAAACAATAGATTTACTAGAAACACGTGCTATACCCATTGGTATTGAGCTTGTCGTTGGTAATGAGGCAGAGTTTCATCTTTCTGAAGAATACTTTGGTGCATTATTACAGTATCCAGGTAAAAATGGGCATATCACGGATATCAAAAGTTTTATAAAAAATGCAAATAGCTTTGGTGTAAAAGTTGCTGTAGCAGCAGATATATTAAGTCTAGTAAAACTTGAAGCTCCTGGAAAATTTGGAGCAGATGTTGTCGTTGGTACAACACAACGTTTTGGAATCCCAATGGGTTATGGTGGACCACACGCAGCTTATTTTGCAACAAAAGAAAAATACAAACGTGATGTTCCTGGTCGTATCATTGGTGTAACTAAGGATTTGGATGAAAATCGTGCATTACGTATGGCGCTCCAAACGCGAGAGCAACATATTAAAAGAGATAAAGCAACATCTAACATATGTACAGCGCAAGTTTTATTAGCTGTAATGGCTGGAATGTATGCCGTTTACCATGGACCAAAAGGTCTAGAATTTATTGCAAATAAGGTTAAGAATTCTGCATCGACTTTAGCTAATGCTTTAGCAGATTTAGGATTAGAGCAAGTTAACTCTCATTATTTTGACACACTTCAGATTAAAGCAGATGCTGTTAAAACAAAGTATGAAGCTGAAAAAAGAGAAGTCAACTTTCACTACCCAGATACAAATACAGTTACAATAGCAATCAATGAAACAACTACTGTAACTGATTTAAATCAAATCATTGAAATATTTGAAGTCGTTAGTGGAAATAAAACAGCACAAATCTCTGAAGTTTCTGAAACAGAAACCATTCCAGATAGCTTAAAGCGTACGACAGAGTTTTTAACTTTTGATGTGTTCAATAAATATCATTCCGAAACGGAATTAATGCGATATATAAAGCGTTTAGAGCGCAAAGATTTAGCATTGAACCACTCAATGATTTCATTAGGGTCTTGTACAATGAAGCTAAATGCAGCTTCAGAGATGTTGCCTCTTAGTTGGAGCAACTGGGGAAATATGCACCCATTTGCGCCAGTATATCAAGCTGCTGGTTATAAAGTAATGCTAAACGCGTTAGAAAACCAACTTACTGAAATCACAGGTTTTTCTGCCACATCTCTACAACCAAATTCTGGTGCTCAAGGAGAATTTGCTGGTTTAATGGTTATTAGAGCTTATCATGAATCTCGTGGTGATAGTCACAGAAACATTTGTCTAATTCCATCATCTGCTCATGGTACAAATCCAGCGAGTGCGGTTATGGCAGGAATGAAAGTCGTTGTAACTAAAGCATCAGACAATGGAAATATTGATGTAGATGATTTACGAGAAAAAGCTGAATTACATAAAGATAATCTTTCGGCGTTAATGGTAACTTATCCATCCACACATGGCGTTTACGAATCAGAGATTAAAGAAATCACTAAAATCATTCACGATAATGGTGGTCAAGTTTATATGGATGGCGCGAATATGAATGCACAAGTTGGTGTTACAAATCCAGGAAATATTGGTGCAGACGTATGTCACCTTAATTTGCATAAAACATTTGCAATTCCTCATGGTGGTGGTGGACCAGGTGTTGGCCCAATCTGTGTTGCTGAGCAACTAGTACCATTTTTACCAGGAAACGCAATTATTAAAACTGGTGGACACCAATCTATATCAGCGATTTCTGCTGCGCCTTTTGGTTCTGCGTTAGCTTGTATTATTTCTTATGGCTATATCAAAATGTTAGGTGCAAAAGGGTTAAGAGAAGCTACAGAAGTAGCCATTTTAAACGCCAACTACATCAAAGAACGTTTAGAAGGTTATTACCCAACTTTGTATGTAGGCGAAAACGGACGTGCAGCACATGAAATGATTATCGATTGCCGTGCATTTAAAGAAAAAGGTATTGAAGTTGTTGATATCGCGAAACGATTAATGGATTACGGTTTTCATGCGCCAACAGTGTCATTCCCGGTTGCAGGCACTATGATGATTGAACCAACTGAAAGTGAAAACAAAGCAGAAATGGATCGCTTCTGTGACGCCATGATTTCAATAAGAAAAGAAGTAGATGAAGTTTCTGAAGACGAACCAGATAACGTACTTAAAAATGCGCCACACACTATGACAATGCTAACTTCTGACGAATGGTTATTTCCATACACAAGAGAGAAAGCTGCATTTCCATTAGAGTTTGTTGCAGACAATAAGTTTTGGCCAACTGTAAGACGAGTTAATGAAGCTTATGGTGACAGAAACTTAATCTGTAGCTGTGCACCTATTGAAGATTATGTAGAAGCATAATTACTTATAAATGAATTTAAAAAAGCATCCAGAAATGGATGCTTTTTTTATGGTTTATTCACAAAAACAAATGAAAACTAAGAATATCAAAAAAATAAGAGGTTTTTAGGGCTAAAAGACTGAGAATTCATTTTATTAATTAGCTTAGTAAATTAGTTATACCAAAAAAATAAAAAATGGCTATAAAAATAACAGGCACTGGAAGTTTTATTCCAAAAAGCATTGAGAGGAATGAAGATTTTCATAATCACGAGTTTTTAAATGCAGATGGTTCTTCAATTGATTATCCAAACGAAGTTATTGTAGAGAAATTTAAAGCTATTACTGGTATTGATGAACGTCGTTATGCAGACAATCAATTAACCTCATCAGACCTTGCTTTTTTAGCTGCACAAAAAGCTATTGACGATGCTGATATAGACATGGAAACTATTGACTACATAATCTGTGCTCACAATTTTGGAGACGTAAAACACAATACTGTACAAAGTGATATTTTACCATGTTTAGCAGCTAGAGTAAAACACCGCTTACGTATCAAAAATCCAAAATGTGTAGCCTATGATATTTTATTTGGCTGTCCAGGTTGGGTCGAAGGTGTAATACAAGCTCAAGCTTATATTAAAGCTGGTATGGCTAAGCGTTGTTTAGTTATAGGTAGTGAAACCTTGTCACGAGTAGTAGATAAACATGATAGAGACTCAATGATTTATTCAGATGGTGCTGGCGCTAGTATTATAGAAGCAATAGAAGGCGAAGATGGAATTTTAGCTCATGAAACTGCTTCTTTCACATATGATGAAGCTTACTATTTATTTTTCGGAAAATCGAATAACAAAAATATAGAATCTGACACACGCTACATAAAAATGCATGGTCGTAAAATTTATGAGTTTGCATTAACCAATGTAGCCCAAGCTATGAAAAACTGTTTGGATAAAAGTGGCATCGATATCTCTGAAGTTAAGAAAGTATTGATTCATCAAGCAAATGAAAAAATGGATGAAGCGATTATAAAACGCTTTTACAGGTTATACAAAGCAAAAGCTCCAGAAGATGTTATGCCTATGAGCATTCACAAATTAGGGAATAGCTCAGTAGCAACTGTACCAACTTTATTTGATTTAATTAGGAATAACGAACTAGATAATCACAAAATTAATAAAGGTGATGTCATTATTTTTGCTAGTGTAGGTGCTGGCATGCACATTAATGCTATTGTTTACAGGTATTAAATTGAATTTGTTTATATGTATAAAAAATTCCCGCATAAGCGTTATAAACATACACTTCAATTTTTAGAATCACATATTTCTACTTCTGAATCAATTCTGGATTTAGGTATTGAGAATCCATTTACCAAAGTAATGAAAGACCATAATTATAAGGTCGAGAACACTAAAGGAGAAGATTTGGATATTGATACTTCTACAATTGAAGATTCTGACGCTAGTGTAGTAACTGCATTTGAGATATTTGAACATTTACTATCTCCTCTAACTGTATTAAAATCAATCAAAGCGAATAAACTTGTTGCTAGTATACCTCTTAGACTATGGTTTTCTCCTGCTTACAGAAGTAAAACAGATATGTGGGATAGACATTTTCATGAATTTGAAGATTGGCAATTCGATTGGCTTTTAGAAAAAGCCGGTTGGAAAATTATAGATTCGAAAAAATGGACTCATCCAACAAAAAAAATAGGCATTAGACCAATTCTTCGTTGGTTTACACCTCGTTATTATATCGTTTATGCAGAACGCATAAAAAATACCAAAGACTAAATCCAAGATTTAAAATCGGTTTGTTTAGATTTGAAATAATAAACAAATAGTTTGAAATTTTACATTGTCATTCCTGCTCATAATGAAGATGATTCTATTACCCTAACTATAGAATCGCTAGCAAACCAAACCCTATTACCAAAAAAAGTTGTTATAGTTAATGACAACTCAACCGACAATACACAAACCATTGTAGAAAAATTTGTAGATAAATACGAATGGTTAACTCTAGTAAATAATCAATCTTCAGACCTACATCTACCAGGCACTAAAATTATTAATGCTTTCTACAAAGGTTATAATACACTTGACGAAAATTATGATATAATATGCAAGTTTGATGCAGATTTAATTTTCCCGATAGATTACCTTGAAAAATTATCAATTCAATTTAAAGAAAATGATAAACTTGGCATGGCTGCTGGCTATTGTTATATTGAGCAAAATGGAAATTGGACAATTGAAAGCTTAACTAATAAAGATCATATACGTGGTGCCTTAAAAGCCTATCGAAAAGCTTGTTTTATTCAAATTGGAAAATTAAAACCATCTATGGGATGGGATACAGTAGATGAGCTTTTAGCTAAATATTACAATTGGGAAATACTTACTATTGAAAGTTTAAAAGTTAAGCATCTAAAACCTACTGGAGAAAGCTATAATAAAGCTTCAAAGCACCTACAAGGTGAGGCCATGTATAAGCTTAGAAATGGAATAGTAATAACAACTATTTCTGCATTGAAAATGGCTTTCAAAAAAAGAAAAATAAGCGAATTCGCAAATCAAATGTCAGGTTACTTCAAAGCAAAGCTTAATAAAACTGAACATTTAGTAAACGAAGACCAAGGTAAGTTTATCAGAAAGTTACGCTGGAAAGGAATATTTAGTAAGCTATTTTAATCCAACACAAAACCTAAAGGTTTTCCTGTCGCGCCATTAGGGAAACTAATCCCCAATAATGCTGACATTGTAGGTGCGATATCAGGAATCACGGTTTTTTCTAATGTTTCACCATTCTTAATACCTTTTCCGAAAAATAGTAACGGTACATGAGTATCATAGTTAAGTCCACTACCATGAGTAGAACCTGTTCTACCGTAAGGAATATGAGCAATATCATTAACCACGATTACATCTCCAGAACGCTTTTGATTAAATCCATTTTGCAATAACATTTCTATTCCCGAAGTAAATTGTGTTGAGTTCATCGTTGTTGCTGTATAAACCTTTGAAATATTAGGATAACTAATCTGCTCATCAACCAAATCTTGTTCTACCTGATGAAGATTGAAATTAAGCTCTTTCAACTTTGCTTTGTTAAAGAAAATCTGATTATTACTTACATTCTCAACAACGTCTTTTGTTCCGTATTTTTCTTCTAAAAAAGCAGTGAATTTTTTCTTTCTAGCATTGAAATCTAAGTATCCTGCTGGTATTTTTACTGACTGTAAATATGCTGGCACTTCAACTGCGCCGTGGTCAGCAGTTAAAAAAACGGTATACTCACTTACGCCTACTTCAGAGTCTAAAAATTCAAAAAAACGTTCTAAATCTTTATCTAATCTTACGTATGTATCTTCTATTTCTTTTGAGTTAACACCAAAATTATGACCGACATAATCAGTAGAAGAATAACTTAAGGTTAATACGTCTGTGATATTATCCTTTCCTAAAGCTTCGCCTTTTATTGCAGCAATTGCAAAATCTGTGGTTAAACTATTTCCATATGCTGTAGCTTTCAAAATATCAAAACCATCATTTTCGTCTTTTAATTTTGATAAATCGTATGGGAAAGTTGCTTTTTCTTTTCCTTTGAAACCAGCTTCAAAATTATTATCATCACTGCCACTTTCTATATATGCATCTATATCATAAAGTGTGTCCCAAATTTTAAAATAAGACTCTGCCGTATTAGAATCATTAAAATCATTTACCCATTTAGGCAAATCGTTTCTGTAAAAAGAGCTTGTAATCCAAACACCTTCATCCTTACCATGAAACCAATATGCACCGTCAGCTGTATGGCCTGCTGGCAAGATAGCACCTCTATCTTTAATAGCAATACCAATTGTTTTACCTCGCATTTGAGTAAATAATCTATTCTCGTCTGCAAAACTCGTCGTTAACATTCTATGTGGTGACATTTGACCTGCATCTGCATCTGTACCTATTGATTTTACATCCTCGTCGCCTGCACAATAGACTGTTTTTTTATCTACTTTATTGTACCAATTATTCGAAATAATACCATGATATTTTGGAGTCGTACCTGTAAAAACTGAAGCATGACCTGGACCAGTATATGTAGGCACATAATTAAAATGATTATTTTTACAGTTATAACCTTCTCTAATCATACGCTTAAAACCACCTTCTCCAAATTTAGAATCAAAACGTGTTAAGTAGTCATATCTCATTTGATCTACTACTATACCTACAACTAACTTAGGGTTTTTGGATTGAGATGTTATTAGTCTTTGATTTTGAACTACACTGTCTTGAGCATTACAAGATAATAACACAAAACATACAGAGTATATTAAAGCGATTTGTTTCATATGGTAATTGAATAACAATTGAGGTGCAAAAATAGAATATTATAACCGATGTTAATTTAATAAATCATTAATTAACGCATAGTTTTTCATAATTTAGCGTCAATAAATGACTATATGAAATACCTACACAATATTGGTGTTTACTTTTTAATGATTAAAGATATGTTTCGCAAACCTACCAAATGGTCTGTAATGCGTACATTAATCCTTAAAGATATTGATGACTTAATTATCAACTCCTTAGGTATAGTTGCTTTTATTTCATTTTTTGTTGGTGGTGTTGTCGCCATACAAACATCACTAAATATATCAAATCCTTTGATTCCAAAATATCTAGTTGGCTTTGCGACTAGACAATCAATAATACTAGAATTTGCACCAACATTTATATCTATAATTATGGCAGGTAAGGTTGGATCTTTCATAACATCTAGCATTGGAACTATGCGAGTAACTGAACAAATAGACGCACTCGAAGTTATGGGTATAAACGCCTTAAATTATTTAGTATTCCCAAAATTTATTGCACTTTCACTCTATCCTTTTATTATATCAATTGCTATGTTTTTGGGTGTTTTAGGTGGATTAGCTGCATGTGTTTATGGTGGTTACGGTACGCTTGAAGATTATATTGAAGGTATTCAAACCGATTTTATACCTTTTCATATTATATATGCTTTTTTAAAGACGCTTGTGTTTGCTTTTTTATTGGCAACAATACCTTCTTTTTATGGCTATTATATGAAAGGTGGTGCTCTTGAAGTTGGTAAAGCAAGTACAACATCATTTGTTTGGACCAGTGTTGTTATCATTTTAGCAAATTACTTTTTAACCAGTTTACTTTTAGGCTAATGATAGAAGTTAAAGATTTACATAAGTCGTTTGGAGAAGCACATATCCTAAAGGGTATTAGTACTAGTTTTGAGAAAGGGAAAACTAATCTTATTATTGGTCAGAGTGGTTCTGGTAAAACGGTTTTTCTTAAGTGCTTACTTGGTCTTTTTGAATACGAAGAAGGAACAATTGCCTATGAAGGGCGAATCATGAAAGATTTGACACCAAATGAAAAGCGTGATTTACGAGCTCAAATAGGTATGGTATTTCAGGGAAGCGCGTTGTTTGATTCTATGACTATAGCAGAAAATGTTATGTTTCCGCTTAGGATGTTTACAAAACAAAGTAAAAGTGAGATGGAAGATCGTGTGAATTTTGTTCTAAAACGAGTAAATCTTCCTGATGCACATAACAAAATGCCTAGTGAGGCTTCTGGTGGTATGCAAAAGCGAGTAGCAATTGCACGTGCAATAGTCAATAATCCAAAATACTTATTTTGTGACGAACCAAATTCTGGACTTGACCCTAGAACTGCTATTGTTATTGATAACCTTATTCAAGAAATCACAGATGAATACCAAATGACAACTGTGATTAACTCTCATGACATGAATTCTGTTATGGAAATTGGTGAAAAAATTGTTTTCCTAAAAGATGGACTTAAAGAATGGGAAGGCTCTAAAGAGACAATTTTTAGAACAGAAAATAAAGCAGTTACAGACTTTGTTTACTCTTCTAATTTATTCAAAAAAGTAAGAAAGATGTATATTGAAGAGAATCAATAAGCTAATCGCGTTTAACCCTTATTTTATCTGTCTTCAAAACTTGTTTTAACCAAGAGTATAATTCTTTTTCTTTTACCAATACAAGACTATCACTTAGCGTAGCTTTCCAAGCTATGTTAGCAACATTCAAAGTATCTATTTTTATAAAATCTTTTGATTCTAACATTTTACCATAACTAAAATATTCTAAGTCTATAAATCTAATTTTGGCGTCTTTAGCTAACGTAGAAAATGGGAAGTCTTCTCTATTATTTGACTCTAGTTGTTGGTTTAGCCCAGTGATATTTTCCTTAAGTTCTACTATTTCTTTTTGTAAGCCAGATATAATATTGTCTTTTTCATCTAGGTCGGTGATGGCTCTATCGTAAGCATCTGAAATTTTATCTATACTCCTATTTTTATTACCAATAATATCTAAACTCCAGTCACTTATGTATTCATAATTTTTCAGCTCATTTCGTAAATCTGTTTCTGTAGCTAAAGCTATTTCTCCATTAAAATAAAGAGTCAAAGTCTTATTATCATAATCCGGTATTGGTCTCTGTAGCCACAAATCAATATTAGACTCTACTTCGTTTTTCATAAATGCCTCATAATCATTTTCCATACGAGTCTCTTTTATAAAATCAATAAACTTTATCATTGGCCAAATCATTACAAGTATGGCTACTAAAGAAGCTAATTGAGATATGCGCTTTCTCTTTTTTGAATTCGCATATTTAATCATTGGAAAGCGTAGTATTTTTAAAACCAAAAATGTTGCCAATGCAATAAATATGGTATTGATAGTAAATAAATACATAGCTCCTACGAACGCTGGCCAATCATTTGCTAAGCCGTATCCTGCTACACAAAGAGGCGGCATTAAAGCAGTAGCAATAGCTACACCAAAAATAACTGATGCTATAGTACCTTTTTTAGTTCTTGCTATAATAAGTGCTAAACCACCAAAGAATGCAATTAAGACATCTCTTATATCTGGCTTTGTCCTTGCAAATATTTCGTTATTTCCAAGGTCTGCTGTTGGAAAAAACTTAAAGAATAAAAAGGCCGTTAACAAACTTAACACAATCATGATTGCTAAGTTTATTAATGACTTTTTCAAAGTGTCAATATCATTGATAGCTATGGACATACCAATACCTAAGATTGGTCCCATTAAAGGCGAAATTAACATCGCTCCAATAACAACAGCTGTTGAGTTAGCATTTAACCCTACAGAAGCCACCATTATTGAACAAACTAAAATCCAAGCTGTTGCACCTTTAAAAGAAATATCTGCTTTTATAGCGGCTACAGTTGCATCTCTATCGGTATCATCTCTAAAATCTAGTAACTCACTCAGAAAACCGGAAACACTTGCAAAAAGTCCTTTCGCGTCTTGCCTTACGGCTTCTTTTTTTTCTTTTACAGATTTGTCTTTGTCGATTTGTTTATTTTCTTCATCAGAAAAATTGAATTTATTCTCTTCACTCATAATTATCCATATTGTTCTCCAAACTTATCCTTAACTGCCTGTAAAACTTTTTTTATGTCTTGCTCTTTAGTTTTAGGAAAGATAAGTAAAACTTCATCTTTATCTACAATTATGTAATCCTTAAGTCCGTCTATAACGACAACTTTGTCGTTTTTAGTTCGTATCATATTACCTGAAGCATCTTCTGTCAAAGTCTTTGCATTAACTATAGCATTATCCGAAGTGTCTTTATCAAGTTTATCATAAAGACTTCCCCAAGTACCTAAATCATTCCAATCGAAAGTTGCTGGAATAACATAAACATTTTTACTCTTTTCCATGATGGCATAATCTACAGAAATATTTTCTGCCTTCTCATAATTATCCCTAATGAAATCATCTTCAAATTCAGTATTATAGACAGGTATTCCTGTTTTAAATAGTTGAAATAATTTAGGTTGATTATTTTCAAATGTTTCAACTACAGTTTTAACGCTCCACATGAAAATACCTGCATTCCACAAAAAATTACCTTGACTCAAAAACGATTTCGCAGTTTGATAATCTGGTTTTTCACGAAATTGATTAACTGACTTAATATTTGATTTAGAATCTTTGTCATATTCTATATATCCATATCCTGTATTTGGAAAGGTAGGAGTTATTCCCAAAGTCATTAATGCTTTATTATCTGAGCAATAATCAAAAGCTTGCTGAACGTTATCAGTAAATGAAGCTTCATCCTCTATCCAATGATCGCTTGGAGCGACAATCATAACTGCATCTGGATTCTCTTTCTGAATTTTTAAAGATGCATATAAAATACACGGTGCTGTATTACGCATCGCAGGTTCTAAAACTACTTGACGCTTTGTAACGTTTGGTAATTGTTCAAAGACAAAATCATTATAACGCTCATTTGTTAGAATGAAAATATTTTCTTCTGGAATAAGCTTTGCTAAACGATTAAAAGTTTTTTGAATCAGTGTATCTCCAGTTCCTAGCATATCGTGAAACTGCTTTGGAAAATCCTGTGTACTGACAGGCCAAAATCGGGAACCGACTCCACCAGCCATTAAAATTGCATAATAATTCTTGTTCTTCATGAAAATTAGTTTTGACCTGTACTTCTGAATTTTAATTATCTAATAATTCCACTTCAGCATTTGGATTAAACAAATATAACTTACCTGAACCTATTTCTAAGCACTCATAACGTTTTCTACGCTTTGCGCCTTTCTTAAATATACGTCCATTATAAAGCTTAAATGTTACACCTTCTTCTATTTCGAAGATATAAGTTTTATCATTGTCTTCATCATATTGTTTTAACGCCAATGCCAAATGGATGTCTGTATCACTAGAAGCCTTTGGATTTTTAAAATGTTTTGCTAATAACGGCAGTAAGTCTTTTGGAAATATTTTCGGATTTAAAAAGGGTAACATTAAATGCTGAAAGCTCTGTTTCCACTCTTTACCGTGAGGTTTTATAAAACGACCATGTTTTTGATATGCCTCTAAGTGAGCTATCTCATGAATCAATGTCACTAAAAACCTATACAAGTTAAGATTAGAGTTTACTGTAATCTGATGTTGGCCGTTTGGTAACTTTCGGTAATCACCATGCCTTGTTTTACGCTCTTTTTTGACTTTAATAGATAGATTATCATTACTAATTAAATCTTGAATTAATGGTATTGCCTGTTGAGGGATATAATCAAAAAGTGTTTTTTGCATTGAGTTAGGCTAATTTCTATCTATTAACAACTACCATAGTAGATCTACTATTCACTCGAAGTAAATATAAACCTGATGAGGCATTTTTTAGCTTTATACTAGTAATTCCATTATCAGGATTAAAATCTTTTTGAGTAAAATCAATTTTACGACCTCTAATATCAAAGACATTTATCACATCCTCACTTGATGTTTGGGTAATAAAAAACTGTTGGTTACTTGTTGGATTTGGATAAATCTTTTGTTTAGTAATGTCAACATCATCAGAACTTAAGTTTGCTTGGAAATAAGGTATAGCAAAATCAAATGTATCATCAGCAACTTGTTGGCCGATAAATCTTCCAGGAATATCATCCGCTGGCGGATGAATTCCACCCCAAATACGTGATAAGCTTGTTTGATCTGATGCATCTCTATAGGTAGCCCATTGTAAGACTATGTCTTGAGAAGGTCCTTTTTCAAAGACTAAAAACTCGTCTTTTTTAGCTATAAACTCTCCTATTCCTCCTGGAAAAAAAGGATCTCCAGTAAGCTTAGTTAAAATCTCTGAAGCTGCTCTAGAAAAAGTTGAGTGACCAGACACATATCCTGCAAAAGGTGGTGTAACAAATGTCGGTCGTTGATATGGATACCAATCTTCTGCCAAAATCCAACCAACACCTGCGGTATCAGTTGTTGGGTCATTAATAAAATCATGACCTTTCCAAGTGTATAGTTTTATTTTATCAATGTGTTGACCAAAAAAGCCTTCTAAAGGATCACCTGCTTCAACTAATTCGATATATCCTGGAATTAGTTTAAAACCAGAGACGCTATAATTTGGCAACATTGGGTCACTACTTTGTCCTTGTTCTGCTCCCATGTAACGGATTGCAGATATTGGTCTTACATAATCGTACCACCCTTTTACACTCCAAGCTGAAATAGCAGAATCGTGCATTGCACCACCAAGAATAAAATACGCTTTAACATCCCATTCTAGTGCTTCCAAAATTTCACCTTGACCTTGAAAACGCTTTTCAAATAGAGGATGGTCATTTACATAATTTAATATTGTAAACCAATGTCCTGGAGGTGTTTCAGAATCTGGACCATCAGCCCAAAATTCAGCTAAAACTCTTGCATAATCTGCTCGAGGTACAGTATTATTTTCGTAAGCAGCAGAAGTTACAGGATTCATAGAATGACCTGTACCAATATCACCTCCATCTGTAAAATTATAAAAAGAAGGGTAATCTACTGCACTTGTTGGAAAGTTAGCAATATCAGTATTACCGATAGCTCCTGGCGAAATATCAATCATAACACCATCTGATGGATCCATATGTGATTGCCAAACAGACACCATAGAAAAACCCCATTTGTATTGCTCGCTTTCTATGTCTTCGATTGTCGTGTTAATTTGGGGAGGAGTTATCGGATTATGAAAAACACGATAGTCATCTCCATCTCTATTAAATACAGTAACGTCTTCTTCCTTTAAAGCAAAACCATTAACATTTCCCCATTCTGGACTTAAAAATTCTGGCACATTACCTTCAACGACATTACCACCTTGATCTATAAAAGTGTCTAATCCTAACGGCTGCCATCTGTTCGGGTCTACCATTGGCGGATTATTACTAATCTCTAAATTATAGGCTTGATTAATTGGTTCATAATAGTCATTATCAAATCCTGTAACTTCTCTTGAACCATCTTGCAAACCGTAATCTATAATTGTCTGAGCAACAAAATTACCTAGACTAGCTGCATCTCCTGTATTATAAAGTAGTGAGGTAAGAGATGTATCATAGCCTAGACTACTCATTAATAAATCTATGCGGTCTTGGTTTGCCTGCGCTCCTGGAGAATTTTGAAAACGATAAGACAATAATCTATACATGGCATAACTTATCGCCTTTTTTGTAGATTCATCATCTGATTCTTGAGGCGTAAAGTCTTCCAATGTACTCGAAAATCCATGGACTGTATCTCCAATAAGATATGGTGTAGCTTTATCACTGTTATATAAAGCCCAAATATCAAACATAGCAACACTGGTATGAAATAAGTTGCGAGCATGAACTGTTGGACGCGCAAAATCTCCACGAATGGCACTAAGTAATGCCTCATTCCATAATCGGGATATTGAAACATTTGAAGGTAAATTATTTGCTGAAAGTGTAATGTTTATTGTCTCTGTTAAACTTGAGCAATTACTATCCATTTCTGTCACAGAAATTGTTCCTTGAGGCTCAATCTCCCATAATACCGTTATTGTATTTGTGCCTTGACCACTTAATAATTCTCCACCTTCAACATGCCAATCTGCAGTTGAACCAGCGGATATTGAATAAGAATATGTTTCTGTACTATAATACCCAGCATCAATATTACCTACTATACTTTGTGATTGTAGATATGTACAATTGCCGTCATCTAAGGTTGCTAATGGGTTATAATTACATGAAATTGAATCTGTACAGCCATAAACTTTTTGACTAGGCAAGATGTTTAAATTTGTAATTGAATCACCTTCTACAGCTTTAAAAGTCGCGTTTACAACAAGTGCACTATTGCTACTATTATACGTTTCTACCAAACCAGAGGGCCAAGTGATTTCTATTGAAGTAATACTCGTTTCATCATCTAAACCAAAGTGAATAGCCTGTAAACTCTGACCCAAAAACCCAACACCAGAATGATATCTAATTATTGTTTCTGAAGATGTTGTCAATTTTATGATTGTACCAATAGCATCCCTATTTGATGTTGTGCCTTCTAATTGTAATTTAAAATAATTTTTTGCAGAAGTTACATCATCATAATTCAATAAAGTATTTTCATATAAAAATGAAGTCTGATTACTGTTTGTAATAAACAAATCAATATCTCCATCATTATCATAATCGAAATCTACAGCTTCAACACTAACTGTTTGCGTATTTAAACCTAAAGTTGCTGACGCATCTTCGAATGTATTCATTCCTTCAGCATGTAAGTTTTTGAAATAAAAATTTGGTTCCGTGCTTCGCATTGCTTCTTCAAAACCATTAGCTATAAATAAATCTTCATCACCATCTAAGTCAAAATCAGAGAAACGAGTTCCTTTAGACCATTGTGTGTTACCTAAACCTAATATCGCAGAATTTTCGGTAAACGTATTATCACCATCATTTGTATATAATGCATTACCATCAACACCAGTTACAAATACATCAAAGAAACCATCATTATTGTAGTCTCCTATTGTAATTCCAGTCTCACCAGAAGAAGTATTAACTCCATAAGTCGACGCTTGATTTGAAAATGTCATCCCTGCATTATTAATGAATAAATCATTAGCTGCATTTAGGTGATGCGTAGAAATCAAATCTATAAATCCATCAGAATTAAAATCAAATGGCAAAGCTGTGTAACTTGCCAAATTAGAACCCATTGGCGCTTCAATACCTGAAGATGTTGTCACATCAGTAAATGTATTATCACCATTATTTTTATAAAGTTGATTGCTTCCACACTCGCTCCAGTCATTTATATAAATATCCAGAAAACCATCATTATCATAGTCAAACCAAGTAGCACCCATATTTCTACAAGTATTAAGGTCGTCAAAACCAGCTATACCTGAAAAATCAGCAAAAGTTCCATTGCCTAAATTTCTAAACAGCTGCACCTTAAAAGAATAAGTTAAAAACAAATCTGGGTGTCCATCATTATTGTAGTCACCCCATGATGCCCCACTTTTTTGACCATCTAATCCAGCAAAATCAGCTCCTGCTTCCCCAGGAAGTAATAAATCTGTTAAACCTGCTATATCTGTGACGTCAGTAAAAGAACCATCATTATTATTTCTAAATAATCGACTTAATGTTTTTGGAGAATTTTCATCATCTGGCGCCTTAGCGACTACAAAAATATCTAAATCGTTGTCGCCATCATAATCAGCAACCGCAACACCATTGTTTTCTTCTAAAACCCCAAGTCCGACAATATCTTCTACACGATTGAAAGTTTGGGCTGAAAGGGTCTCGATTGAAAAACTCAAAATTATTGAAAGCAGTGTGTAATTTGCGAGTAATTTTCTTAGCATATTCTTCTTTTTTGCTAATATAAAAATTCTCTTAATAATTTGTTAACATAGCTTATTCATTAACACTTACATGCGCTAAAATTCAGATTTTAACGATAAAGCACTAAGGTAATGTAGGAATATTGAAACGAAAAAAAATTACGGTGTAGAGTTAGAAACCTGAAGCACTTTACCGTTATAATATTTATTTCCATTTAATGAAAAATCAAAAATATATTCTGCCATTTCTAAAGCTGTTGTTGGTGCTTGATATCCAGGAAACGCTTCTTCTAACATTTCGGTTTGCACAGCTCCCAAAGCAAGAATATTAAACTGTGGACCTGTTTCTTTATATTCTTCAGCTAAAAGTTCGGTTAGCGTAATTACTGCGCCTTTACTAGAACTGTATGCTGCTAATCCCGGAAACTTCATACTACCTTGGATGCCACCCATCGAACTAATTGTCAATACGTGTCCATTACTCTTCATAAATGGTAACACAATTCTTGTCATTTCGGAAACCCCAAAAACGTTAATCTCATATACTTTTGCAAAATCCTTAAATGTTGTTTCAGCAAAAGGCTTATTTAATAATACTCCAGCATTATTTATTAAAACATCTACATGTTTCCATTCTTTTGAAATAAACATTTCAATTTTTATATAATCATCTTCATTTTGTAAATCAAAAGCAAAGGATGTAACGCCATCTAAATTAAGATTAGTAATAGGCTTATCGTTTCTAGATAATGCTAAAACCTTATGTCCTTGTTTTGCAAAAAGTTGAACCAATTCAAAACCAATACCTCGACTTGTTCCTGTGACTATTATGTGTTTACTCTGCATTTAGATTTATTTCTTTTGTAGGTGTGTTAATCATTTTTTCTATTCCAGGAATCATCTTATTAATAACACTGCTCATAAATTGAAAATTCATTATTTGAGTCTCATCACCTACTTTGTGGTAATAGTCAAAATTTGTTAAATCACAAGAAGAAATTGTATGACTTGGCACATTAAACTCTTGAAAAAATGCATAATTATCTGAACGTCTAAATAGACTATATTGCTTTGAAACTTCAGAAAACCCAATGATATTACTCCCTTGATATTGATTGAATTTTGAAGCAAAATTTGACTTATCGTAACCAGTTAAAAACACTTCATAATCTCTATCTTTAAATGGTACACCGAGCATTTCAAAATTAATCATCGTATATAAGTCAATATCTTCGTTTTTTAGTTTTTTTGCTAAGTGAGCAGATCCACGTAATCCCATTTCTTCAGCAGAAAACAGTGCAAAAATGACGCTTCTTTTATTGCTTTTTTTAGCGGCAAAATATTTTGCTATAGTCATTACTGCAGATGTTCCTGTTGCGTTATCATTTGCACCATTTGCTATAGAGTCATTTTCCACTGCTTTACCAAAACCAATATGATCATAATGGGCACCAATAACAATAAATTCATTTTTTAGATTATCATCATTTCCTTCTATGTATCCAACAACATTATATCCACTAATACTATCTTCTGCTCTGGATTTAAATTTGAAGTCATCTCTATAGCTTTTAAAATATGGTTTTACTCCATATGACTCTAGTTGTTTTTGAATATACGTAGCCGCTTCGTTAATACCTTCAGTTCCTGTGTTTCGTCCTTTTAACTCATCCGAAGCTAAATACGTAACAATATCTTTAACTTCATCCGATGTAATGGTTATTGACTTAGAATCTTCTCCTTTTTCTCCGTCAACACCATCTTTTCCTTTTGTCTTAAAAACACAAGAAGTAATAATTAGAGATAAGAAAACTAAAACTGTATATTTTTTCATGATGATTTATTTAATTCTTAAAGATAAAAAAACCTGATTCAAAATAAATTCAAATCAGGTCTATTCTTTGTTTTCTTTTGATATTAGTCTATTTGGAAAAGATAATCCAACAGCAAACGCTCCTGAGAACTGTTTTTCTTGAGATTGATAAAAATATGTAAATCCTAGATCCACACCGTGGTTTTTACCAAGCTCTAAACATAAACGCTGAAAATTAAACTAACATGGTCACAGGGTTTTCGATATACCCTTTTAATGTTTGTAAAAATTGAGCTCCAGTTGCTCCATCTACTGTTCTGTGGTCACAAGCTAAAGTCAATTTCATTGTATTTCCTGCAACGACTTGACCATTCTTGACAACTGGTTTTGCTACGATAGCACCAACTGATAAAATAGCTGAATTAGGTTGATTTATGATAGATGTAAAACTCTCAATACCAAACATACCTAAGTTAGATATAGTAAATGTACTACCTTCCATTTCGTCAAGAGTTAACTTCTTATTTCTTGCTCTACCAGCGTAATCTCTAACTGCCGCACCAATTTGAGGTAAGCTTTGCTCATTTGCAAAACGTACAACTGGCACAACTAATCCATCTGGCACAGCTACAGCGACACCAATATGCACATGATTATTCATACGCATTTTGTCATCAAACCACTGAGAATTAACTTGTGGATGCTGACGTAATGCCAATGCACAAGCCTTAACAATCATATCATTGAAAGAAATCTTAGTATCTGGAATAGAGTTGTATTGTACACGGAATGCAATAGCATTATCCATATCAAACTCTACATTTAAATAGTAATGTGGCGCTGAGAATTTAGACTTAGCTAAGTTCTTTGCAATTGCTTTACGCATGTTACTGTTTGCAACCTCATCAAAATCTTCTTGACCTGTTGGTACAAATTTAGCCACTGGTGCAGACGATGTCGCGGCCGATGCTGGCGTAAAGTTTTCAATATCGCGTTTTACGATACGTCCATTTTCTCCGGTACCTTTTACTTGATTTAATTTAATACCTTTTTCTTCAGCCATTTTTTTGGCTAAAGGCGAAACGAAAATTCTTTCTCCTGAGTTCGAATTTGAATCTGATGCTTTAGGAACTTCTTGCTTCGGTGTATCTTTTTTAGGAGCTTCAGCTTTTAATTCTTTCTTAGTTTCTTTAAGCGCTTCTTCTTTTGCTGGTGCTCCAACTGTAAAGTTATTAGCAACACCAGAAACATCTGTTCCTGCAGGACCAATAATTGCTAATAATGCATCTACTTTTGCAGAATCACCTTCTTGTAAACCTACATGTAATAATGTACCTGCATTGAAAGACTCAAACTCCATTGTTGCTTTGTCTGTTTCAATCTCGGCCAAAATATCACCTTCTTCAACGTTGTCACCAACTTGTTTTAACCAAGTTGCGACTGTTCCTTCTTCCATTGTATCTGAAAGTCTTGGCATTGTTACTACAGTTACACCTTCTGGGATTTCAGTATTTGAAGCTTCTTTAGTAGACTCTTCAGTTTTACTAGATGTACTATCTTCTTCTTTAGAATTCCCTGAAGATTCAAAAGTACTTCCATTCAATAGACCTGAAATATCTTCACCCTCATCACCAATTATAGCTAAAAGTGAATCTACTTTTGCAGTTTCACCTTCTTGAATTCCTATATGCAATAAAGTTCCTTCATTAAAAGATTCAAACTCCATTGTAGCTTTATCGGTTTCAATTTCTGCTAAAATATCACCTTCTTCTACTTTATCACCTACTTGTTTTAGCCATGTTGCAACTGTACCTTCTTCCATGGTATCGCTCAATCGCGGCATATTAATTACTTCTGCCATAGCTTACTTGATTTTATGGTCTATAAAAGGATAATCTTCTTGCTCATATACTGCATCGTACATGACACTTTTTTCTGGATAAGGCGATTCTTCTGCGAATTTTTCACATTCAGAAACTAAATCCTTAACACGCTTATCGATAACTTTTATATCATCTTGAGTAGCGTACTTCTTTTCTAGAATAATATCTTTTACTTGTGTAATCGGGTCAATTTTTTTGTATTCATTAACCTCATCTTTAGTTCTGTAATGTTGTGCATCTGACATTGAGTGACCTCTGTAACGGTATGTTTTAACTTCTAGAAAAGTTGGTCCTCCGCCACTTCTTGCACGAGAAATTGCCTCGTCAAAAGCCTCTGCCACTTTAATTGGGTTCATTCCATCCACTGGTCCACATGGCATTTCATAACCTAAACCAAGCTTCCAAATATCTGTATGGTTTGCTGTTCTTTCAACACTTGTTCCCATTGCGTAACCGTTGTTTT